>NZ_BAAAKE010000043.1:0-40667 GCF_039527585.1 Saccharothrix xinjiangensis
TGCCCATCGACTGCGTCGGCTTCCAGGCCCACTTCAACAGCGGCAACCCCGTGCCGTCCAACTACCACACCACCCTCCAGAACTTCGCCAACCTCGGTGTGGACGTCCAGATCACCGAGCTGGACATCGAGGGCTCCGGCTCGTCCCAGGCCGAGCAGTACCAGGGCGTCGTGCAAGCCTGCCTGGCCGTCACCCGCTGCACCGGCATCACCGTGTGGGGCATCCGCGACAGCGACTCCTGGCGCGCCTCGGGCACCCCGCTGCTCTTCGACGGCTCCGGCAACAAGAAGGCCGCCTACAACTCCGTCCTGGCCGCGTTGAACGCCGGCGGCTCGCCGGCCCCGACCACCACCACGACGACCCCGCCGAACACCTCGGACTGCCGCAACGGCTACGTGGCCCTCACCTACGACGACGGGCCCAACGCGAGCACCACGCCCCAGCTGCTCACCGCGCTGCGGTCGGCCGGCCTGCGGGCCACGTTCTTCAACCAGGGCAACCGGGTCCAGCAGAACCCCGCCCTCGCGAAGAGCCAGCGCGACGCCGGCATGTGGGTGGAGAACCACAGCTGGTCGCACCCGCACATGACGCAGCTCAGCCAGGCGCAGATGACCTCGGAGATCTCCCAGACCCAGCAGGCCATCCAGTCCGCCACGGGCGTCGCCCCGAAGCTGTTCCGCCCGCCGTACGGCGAGACCAACAGCACGCTGAAGGCGGTCGAGGCCCAGTTCGGCCTGACCGAGGTGCTGTGGAACGTCGACTCGCAGGACTGGAACGGCGCGAGCACCGCCCAGATCGTGCAGGCCGCGTCCACCCTCCAGGGCGGCGGCGTGATCCTGATGCACGACGGCTACCAGACGACGCTCAACGCCGTGCCGCAGATCGCGGCCAACCTGACGAGCCGGGGCCTGTGCGCCGGCATGATCTCCCCGTCGACCGGCCGGGCCGTCGCGCCGTCGGACACGCCCGGCGGCGGCCCGACGACCACCACGACGCCCCAGCAGCCGGGCGGCGGCTCGTGCACCGCGACGTACCGGATGACCCAGCAGTGGGGCGACAGGTTCAACGGCGAGGTGACCATCAGGGCCGGCGCGTCGGCGATCAGCAGCTGGACCGCCACCGTCACCGTGAACGCGCCGCAGAAGGTGTCGAGCACCTGGAACGGCACGCCGAGCTGGGACTCCAGCGGCAACGTGATGACCGTGAAGCCCAGCGGCAACGGCAACCTGGCCGCCGGGGCAGGCACGACGTTCGGCTTCACCGTGATGGCCAACGGCCAGTGGGCGGCGCCGACCGTCTCCTGCCGCACGCCGTGACACCCGCCGCTTGACGGCCTGACGGTTCCGGCCCGCACCCTCGGGGGTGTGGGCCGGAACCGTTTCGGTGTTCAGCCGTTCGTGATCAGTTGTTCTTGTTCAGCCGTTCGTGATCAGCCGGCGGCGCAGGTCGGGGTGAGCCCCGCGGCGGAGCCGGTGCCCTGGAAGCCGAACTCGGTCGACTGGCCGGCGCCGACGTTGCCGTTGAAGCTGACGTTGCGCCACTGGACGGTGCCGGTGGTGCCGGTGCGGTTGGCGTTCCAGGAGTTGGTGACGGTGGCGCCGGAGGGCAGCGGGGTGGTCACGGTCCAGCCGCTGATCGCCGAGGAGCCGGCGGTGACGCGGATGGTGGCGACGAAGCCGCCGTTCCAGGAGTTGATGGAGGCCGACGCGGTGCAGCCGCCCGGCGTCCCACCACCCGAAGTCGTCGTCGTGGTCGTCGTCGTGGTCGTGGTCGTCGTGGTGGTGTCCGTGGTGGTCGTCGTGCTTGAGGTGGTGGTCGGGTCGGTCGTGCCGGTGCTGTTGAGCCCGAGGAAGGCGATGGCGTACTGGACCATGCCGCTCTGCGGCAGCGAGTGCCCGACCCCTTGGACGCTGACCCCCTCGACCGGCGGCTGCGCGCCGCTGCCGCCGTAGCGGGTGCGGGTCCAGCTGCTCTGGGGCCGGTCGGTGGAGGTCGGCGTCTGGCTCACGCCGTGGACGTTGGTCCACTGCTTGATCGCCTCGGTGAAGTTCGGGTAGCGCAGCGTGTCGTCGGTGGTGCCGTGCCACAGCTGCATCCGCGGGAACCGCCCGGTGTGCCCGCCGCTCATCTGCCGTGCCTGGTCACCCCACTGCTGGGCGGTCTTGGTGAGCTGGCCGTTGGCGCACTGGCTGTTCCAGCCGGACCCGTCGGTGGTGGCGAAGCAGCCCGCGGGCACGCCCATGAACGACGAGGCCGCGGAGAACACGTCCGGGTACTCGGCGGCCAGCACGTTGGTCATCATCGCGCCGGACGAGAACCCGGTCAGGAAAACCCGCGCCGGGTCCACGCCGTAGCGCTGCTTGGCCCAGTTCACCATCGACAGGATGCCGACCGGATCACTGCCCCCGCCGCGCGTGAGGGCCTGCTGGGACGACACGTCGAAGCACTGGCCGCTGCGCGTGGCCTCCGGGAACACGATGACGTAGCCGTACTGGTCCGCGGCGGTCACGTAGTCGCGGGCGTACCCGTTGAAGATCGCCGACGCCGTGCCGGTGCAGTAGTGCATGGCCACCAGCAGCGCCGGCCGCGACGCCACCCGGTCCGGCACGTAGGTGTACATCCGCAGGTTGCTCGGGTTGGTGCCGAAGTTGGTGATCTGGGTGAGCGTTGCGGCGGAGGCGGGCTGGGCGGCGAGCAGCACGCTCGCGACGACCAAGGGCGCAGCCACCGCGGCAAGAGCCGGGAGGAGTCTTCGCACTCGTCTGGTCCTTTCCGGGCACAGGGTTGAATTACCACGCCCGCACCGAAGGACGACCCGAGCCGAGCACCGGTGCAGGCTCACGCGATGAACACGATGGTCATTCACCTGCAATAGCCGGGTCAACGCTTATCGAGATTTTTCGAAATCTTTCGAAGCTTCCCACCCGGCATCTGCCAGCAGCAACCCGGCACAATCATCTCAATTGGACACCCGCAGCGCCCGTATAAGTACCCGCGAAACGAACAATGTTGCGATACTCTTCGCAACCCACCATCGACCGTTCGCCGCAATGTCAGCAACAAGGGCGACGACGGCAACAACGACGGCAACGCGCCGCGCCGCCAACCAGCGACCAGCGACCGGCGACCGGCGACCGGCGAAGCCAACTCACCCCGCCTTCATCGACGCCCCCCAGCCACGCTCCCCACCCAAGCCCCCAGCCACGCCACGATGCTCGCCCACGACACTCGTCAGCCTGTCCTCGTCGGTCCGTCCCCAACGGCTTGCCCTAGCCAGACCGCCCTAGCCAGACTGCCCTCGCCGCCCTGCCTTCACCTGCCCGCCTTCGCCGGGTTGTCCCGCCTCCTCGCCCTCGCCCCACCGTCCGTTCGCTCACCAACCCAACTCATTCACCGACCCTGTCCGCTCACCCACCCACTCCCTGCCCGTTATCCGCTCTGCCCGTTATCCGCTCTGCCCCTTCACGCTCCCTTCCCCGCGTGCCCGGCCACCTCCCGCCTTTCTGCTCCCGCACCGACTCCATCCATCCTTTCCCGCTACCCAGCACCCAGCACCCGCCAGTCGCCCGTCCGTCGCGCCGCCTCCATATTTCCGGCAACGTTCGAGGCGTTGACATTGATCCCGAACCCTGCCCGTGTAACACGTACGTGTCGTCTTCTTCTCTGTTTTCTTCACCGGCGGCAGGATCGCCATGAACCTCCCGTTCGCCTATCAGACCGGGTTTGCGTGCCGGCGGCAACTCCGCGGCGGCTCGGATTTAGCGCTCACGGGTCTCGCTGGCTCGATCTGTGCAGTCGTGGGTGTTCGGGTGTTCGGGCGTCTTGAGTTCTTCCGGGAAGGTGGTGGGGTTGGTGGTTCAAGTAGGCGGGGTTGTCGGAAACAGCTGGCCGGGTGCTGTGGATTGTTGGAGTTGGAGACCAGTGGGGCGATCGTTCACCCGTTCGGGTAGTGATCTCGTGGTACGTCGCATGCCGAAGATCGAGAAGTGGAAGCGGCGCAGCGAGTTCTGCTCATCGACCTCGAGAACATGATCGGCCCGGTCAACCCGCGGCCCGAGTTGGTGCGCGGGCGGATCACCGCGTTGGTGCGCGCGGCCGGGCCGGTGCACCACGCGCTGGCTTGTTATGCCCGGACCGAACCTGAACTGGACGTGATCGGCAGCGTGCTCGCCGAGATGAGCGTTCCCAGCCGGGTGGTCACGCCCGGTCCGGACGCGGCGGAGAAGGCGTTGCTCGCCCACGCCCGTTACGTCCACGGTCGGGGTTGTCGGACGTTCAGCGTCGCCTCGGCGGACCGCAGTTTCACGGCGCTGGCCGAGTTCGGCGACTTCGACGTGATCGCCTGGACCAACCAGCAGGTGTCCACGCGTCTCCAGGCGGCTGCCCGGCAGGTGCTCAGGGTGCCCCGCTCGGGTCCCGCCACCGGGCCCGCGCCGGTCTACCGGCCGCCCGGTCCGGCGTTACCGCTGCTCTCGGCGTTGACCACGGGGATCGGGATCGGTTTGGGGCAGTTCGCGGTCGAGCGCCTGGTCACCCGGGTCTCACGCCGCCACAACGGCGGGGAGGGGGAGGCCGAACGGTGAGGAGGGAGGAGGGAGTAGGGAGGAGGAGGGTCGGTGGGAAGACGCAGGAAGGGACAGGAAGACGCAGGAAGGGACAGGAGGGCAGGCAGGCGGGAGTAAGAGGGGCTGGCGGGAGGGGGGCGGGGCGGAGGACCAGCGGGAGGCGCCACCGCTGACCACCCGGTCACGAAGAACTCCGGAAAACCCTAAAAACTCCGAACAACTCCGAAGACCTCGAAGAAATTCGCGAGGAAATCAGGCAGGGCCCCGGAAGAGCTTCGGCAGAACTTCGGAAGAGCTTCGGCAGAGCTGCGGACGGAGCTCCGGACGGAGTCCGGGGCAGGATTCCGCTGAGCGGGGTGGCAGTTCGGTCCGGGAGTGCCGTCACCGTCCACTCCGGACGTGGTCGCCGCCCCGCGTGCCGCGCCCCGAGCCGGGCGAACCCCGCCGCGCTCCGCCGGACCACTCCCGGGTCACACGGCGAGGAGCGCTTCGTCGATGCGGCGGTCGGTGACGGTGATCAGCCCCAGGAGGGCGGTCAGCGCCAGGGCGGCCGTGATGGCGAACAGGGCGCGGAGGCCTACCAGGTGGGCCAGGGCGCCGCCGAGGGCCGCGCCCAGCGGCATGGTGCCCCACGCCACCATGCGGTAGGCGCTGTTCACCCTGCCCAGCAGGCGGTCCGGGGTGACCTGTTGGCGCAGCGAGATCGCGACCACGTTCAGTACCGCGATGCCGAATCCCGCGACCGCGAACGCGGCGGCCACGGCGTACGCGTTGGTGGTGACGGCCGGGGCCGCGAGGCTCAGGGCGCCCGTGCCGAAGCCCAGGCCGAGGGAGCGGGCGCGGCCGAGGTGGGCTGTGACTCGTTCGGCCACCAGGGAGCCGGCCAGGCTGCCGATGGCCGGGGCGGTGAGCATGAGGCCGAAGACCTCGCCGGTCAGGCCCATGGCCGAGTCCGGGCCCACGGCGTACAGCACGAAGACCGCGGTCGCCGCGCTGTTGGCCAGGTTGGACACGCCGACCATGGCGGCCAGGGCTCGCAGCAGGCGGTGGCGGACCAGGAAGCGGAGGCCTTCGGCGATGTCGGCGCGCAGGGTGGTGCGCCGTTCCCCGGGCACCCGGAACGTGCCGCGGACCGTGGCCAGCGCGCCCACCGCCACCAGCCACAGCGCGGCCGGGGCGGTGAAGGCGGCCACCGCGCCCGCGGTCACGAGGAGGCCGGCGGCGGCCGGGCCCAGGAACTCGTTGGCGGTCAGTTCCACGGCGAACAGGCGGGCGTTGGCGCGGGGCAGGCGGTCCCGGTCGACCACCTGCGGGAGCAGGGAGTGCGAGCAGGTGTCGTAGAGGGTTTCGGCGGTGCCCGCGCCCAGGGCGATCGCGTACAGCAGCCAGATGGTCGCGACGTCGAGCGCGACCGCGCCGGCGGTCGCGGCGAGCAGGGCGGCGCGGGTGGTGTTGGCGGCGAGCATGATGACGCGCCGGTCGAAGCGGTCGGTGATGGCACCCACCGGCAGGGTGAACACCAGCCACGGCAGGGTCAGGGCGAACACCAGGCCGGCGATGAGCGCGGGTTCGCGCGTGACCTGCACCGCCACGAGCGGCAGGGCCACCTTGAACGTGCCGTCGGCGAGGTTCGAGAAACCGGCCGAGGCCCAGAGGCGCCAGAACGCCGTCCCCAAGTGCATTGATGGAGGTTCCCACATCGGTGGAGTTTTCTCCATCGTTTTGCCGGGCACTAGGTTGACCCGCATGGATCAACGGCAGCGGCGCCCCGCGACGGTCCAGGAGACGAAGGCCCTGGCCCACCCGTTGCGCCTGCGCGTCCTGCGGCTGTGCACGGGGCAGGAGCTGACCAACAAGCAGCTCGCCGAGCGCTTGGGGCGCGACCCCGGCACCGTGCTCTACCACGTGCGCCAACTGGTGGCCGCCGGGTTCCTGGAGGTCGGCGAGGTGCGCACGGGTGCGACCGGCGCCCTGGAGAAGCCCTACCGGTCGACCAACCGGTCGTGGTGGCTGGACGGGCCGCTGGGCGACGAGGGGCCGCCCGCGCCGATGGCGCCGCTGGAGGCCTTCCAGGAGGAGCTGGCCGAGGCCGGGCCCGAGTCGGTGCGGACGTTCTCGCGGTTCGCGCTGCACCTGTCCACCGAGGAGGTGGACGAGCTGAGCCGGCGGGTCGGGGCCGTGCTCGACGAGTACGTGGCGACCGACGACCAGCGCCTCGACCGGCCGTTGCAGGGCGGCATCTTCGTGGTCCACCGCCTCGTCCGGTGACGCCGGCACCATCGGTCGCATGCCGAGCGCACACGACCTCGACGGGACGGCGGACGAGCTGCTGCGGACCGTCCTCGACCACCACCCCGTGCTGGCCACCCTCCAGGGCATCCCCGGCCACGACGGCCGGTTGACCGATCACGGCGAGGAGGCCGAGGCCCGCTTCACCGCCCGCCTCGACGACCTCGTCCGGCGCGCCGAGGCGGTCGACCCGGGGCCGCTGGACCGCACCGGGCGCGTCACCCGCGACACGATCGTCCAGCAGGCCGGCGCCCACCGGGAGCAGGTCGCCGACCGGTGGGTCGAGTTCACCATCTCCGACCTGGTGCTCACCCCCGTGCCCCTGCTGCTCTACGCGCTGGCCGAGGCGCCCGACGAGGGTCGCCGCGCCGGGCTGCCCGCCCATTTCCGCGCGCTGGCCGACCGGCACCGCGCCGGTGTCGCGCACGGCCGCCTCCCGGTCCGCCGCCTGGTGGAGGCGGCGATCGCCCTGCTCGACCGCAACGCCGACCTGCCCGGCGTCGCCGAGTACCGGTCCGCGCTGGTCGAGGACGTCCTCCCGCACGGCCGCCCGGACGACCGCGCCGGCGTGTGCCACCTCCCCGGCGGCGACCGGCTCTACGCCAACGCGATCAGGAGGCACACCACCACCGACCTCACCCCCGACCGGCTGCACCGCACCGGCCTGGAGGTCATGGCGGCCCTGGAGGACGAGTACCGGGAGCTCGGCCGGGAGGTCTTCGGCACCTCCGACCTCGCCGCCGTCTTCGCCGGGCTGCGCGACGCGCCCCGCTTCGCCGGCGGTGAGGAGGTGCGGGTCGCCGCGGAGCGCGTCGTCCGCCGGGCCGAGGCCGCCGCGCCGGGGTGGTTCCACCAGCCGCCCGAGCACCCGTGCGAGGTCCGGCTCTACCCGCCCGGCACCTCGGCCGCCACGCCGCCCTCGTACCGCATGGGCGCGGTCGACGGCTCCCGCCCCGGCACGTTCTCCGTCAACCCCGGCCAACCGGTCCAGGTGCACGCCCTGGAGGCGCTGACGTTCCACGAGACCGTGCCCGGCCACCACGTGGACGGCTCCGCGCGGTTGCGCCGGACCGACCTGCCGCTGCTGCGCCGCGTCGCCGGCCTGCACGCCTACAGCGAGGGCTGGGCCCTGTACGCCGAGCGCCTGGCCGACGAGATGGGCCTCTACACCGACGCCCGCGCCCGCCTCGGCATGCTGGTGTTCGACTCGATGCGCGCCGGGCGGCTGGTGGTGGACACCGGCCTGCACGCCTTCGGCTGGAGCCGCGCGCGGGCCGTGGAGTTCCTCCTCACCACCACGCCGATGGCGGCCGAGCTGGTCGAGGCCGAGGTGGACCGCTACCTGGCCGACCCGGGGCAGGCCCTGGCGTACATGGTGGGCCGCCTGGAGCTCCAGCGCCTGCGCGCGGGCGCCGAGCGCCGGCTGGGCGGCGCGTTCGACGTCAGGGACTTCCACGAGGTCGTGCTGTCGGAGGCGCGCGTGCCGCTGTCGACGCTCGGCGACCTGGTCGAGGAGTGGGTTCAGTCCCTGGTGCGCCGCCGGTAGAGCAGGGTCGCCGCGGTGAACGACGCGCCCAGCAGCCCGACCGACCAGGCGAGCGCCACCCACCCGTCGCCGCCGACCGGCGTGCCGGTGAGCAGGCCGCGCACGGTCTCGATGACGGGGGTGATCGGCTGGTGCTCGCTGAACGCCCGCAGCGCCGCGGGCATGGTGTGGGTCGGCACGAAAGCGCTGCTCAGGTAGGGCAGGAACAGCATGAAGAAGCTGAGCGCGCTGGCCGACTCGACCGACTTGGCCACCGCGCCCAGCCCCGCCGCGAGCCACGACAGCGCGAGCACGTAGAGCAGGAGCAGCCCCACCGCCGCGGCCCACTCCACCGGCGACGCCGACGGCCGGAACCCCATGGCGACCGCCGCGCCGAGCACGATGGCGGTGGACACGGCGTTGCGCGCGACGCTGGCCACGACGTGACCGGTGAGCACCACGAACGGGCGAACCGGCATGGACCGCAACCGGTCGACCATGCCCTTGGCCATGTCGTCCGCCACGGACATCGCGGTGGACGCGGCGCCGTAGCCGACGCACAGCAGCAAGATGCCGGGCACCACGTAGTTCACGTACCCGGTGCCGGTGTTGATCGCGCCGCCGAAGACGTAGACGAACAGCGTCATCATCAGCAGCGGCAGGACCACGGACATGATCAGCGTGTCGGTGTTGCGCCTGGCCAGCCGGATGCTCCGGCCGACCATCGCCGCCGAGTCGGACAGCGCGTGGCTCATGCCGCCGCCCCTTCCCGGGTCAGCGCGAGGAACACGTCGTCGAGGGTCGGCCGGTGCGAGGACACGCGGGAGGGCGCGACGCCCGCCGAGCGCAGGTCGTCCAGCACGGCGTGCAGGTGGGCGGCGCTGCCGTCGGACGGCACGCTGAGCACCCGGCGCTCCCCGTCGGCGAACCCGCCCAGCCGCCGCCGCGCGGCCTCCAGCTCGCCCGCCGAGGCGAAGCGCAGGTCGACGCGCTCGCCGCCGACCCGCGACTTGAGCTCGTCGGCGGTGCCCTGCGCGGCCACCCGGCCCCGGTCCAGCACCATGATCCGGTCGGCCAGGCGGTCGGCCTCCTCCAGGTACTGGGTGGTGAGGAAGATCGTCGTGCCGGTGCGCACGAGGTCGCGGATCGCCTCCCAGACGGTCGCGCGGCCGGCCGGGTCGAGCCCGGTGGTCGGCTCGTCCAGGAACACCACGCGCGGCGCGGCGACCAGGCTCATGGCCAGGTCCAACCGCCGCCTCATGCCGCCCGAGTAGGTCCCGACCCGCCGGTCGGCGGCGGCGACCAGGTCGAACCGCTCCAGCAGCTCGTCCGCGCGGACCCGCGCCCCCGCCCGGCCCAGCCGCCGCAACCTGCCGACCAGCACCAGGTTCTCCCGCCCGGTCTGCTCCGCGTCCACGGCCGCGTACTGCCCGGTCAGGCTGATCGCCCCGCGCACCGCCACCGGCTCGCGCGCCACGTCGAACCCCGCCACCCGCAGCCGCCCGGCGTCCGGCCTGGTCAGCGTGGACAGGATCCGGACGGTCGTGGTCTTGCCCGCGCCGTTGGGACCGAGCAACGCGAAGATCGACCCCTCGACGACCTCCAGGTCCACCCCGTCCAGCACCGCGGTGGACCCGTACGCCTTCTTCAGGCCGGACACCTCCACGATCATGACAACCCCCTATGCGTATGCAATACGCAAATTAGCGTAGCTGATACGCAATTAAAGGCCAAGCCCCTAGACTGGCCGCGTGACCGAGGAGAACGACCTGCCCGACGACGTCGCGCTCCTCTGGGGGCTGCGGGACGCGCCGCGCCGCGGCCGCAAACCGTCCCTCACCACCGCCGACATCACCCGGGCCGCCATCGGGGTCGCCGACGCCGAGGGGTTGGCCGCCGTGTCCATGGCGCGCGTGGCGCAGCAGCTCGACAAGTCCACGATGGCGCTCTACCGGCACGTGCGGAGCAAGGACGAACTGCTGGCGCTGATGGTCGACGCGGCCATGGAGGAGCCGCCCGAGCTGCCGCCGGGCCGCGACTGGCGGGCCGGGCTGACCACCTGGTCGCACGGGGTGCTCGCGGTGCACCGGAAGCACCCGTGGCTCAGCCGGGTCCCGATCAGCGGACCGCCGACCGGACCGCACAACCTGGCCTGGTTCGACCGGGCCCTGGCCGCGCTGGCCGGCACGCCGCTGGCGGAGGACGAGAAGGTGGGGGTCGTGATGGGCCTGCTGACCTTCGTCAACGGGGAGGTCCGCCTGGCCGGGGACCTGGCCGCCGGCTACCAGGACAACCCGGAGGCCTTCAGCCGGGCCTACTCGAACGCGCTCAAGCGGGTCGTCGACCCCCGGCGGCTGCCGTGGTTGAGCAAGGTGGTCGAGGCGGGCGTGTTCGACCTCGACGATTTGCACGCGGAGGAGGACCTGGAGGCCGACTTCACCTTCGGCCTGAACATCTTCCTGGACGGCGTGGCCGCGCACGTGGCCCGCCTGGCGTGATGGTGTTGCGAGTGATGGTGTTGCGGGCGAGGGCGCTTCGAGTGACCGCGCCGGGGTGACAGCGCCGCGGAGCCGGTCGGGGCCCCGCGGCGCTGCCGGATCACCGCTGTCGGACCTGCGCCACCCGCTGCCGCACGGGTGCGTCGGCCGACATGACCGCGAGGGCCGCGGTGATCAGGACCAGGTTCTTGACCACGAACTCACCGGTCATGGTCAACAGCAGCGGGTTGCCCGTCCGGAACGCGACGGCCGGCTGCACCACCAGGATCAGGAACGTCCCGCACAGGTGGAGCACCACCAGCAGCGCTACCCAGCGCAACCGGCGACCCACCACCAGGGCCACTCCCAGCACCACTTCCACCACACCGAGCACGAGTACGAACGCGCCCGGGTCGAGCCACGGGACGGTCTGGGCGACGAGGTCGGCGACCGGGGTCGCGCCGGCCACCTTCAACGCGCCGAACCAGACGAACACCACGCCGAGCGAGCCCCTGAGCAGGGGAACGCTCAACGCCCGCAAGGAGTTCGCCCGCGCGTCCAGACGGGACGAGAAGCTGGTCATCCGCATCACTTCCTTCGGGGCGGGACCACGTCGTCCCGCGCAGGAGGGTGGTCCGGCAGGCGGTCGACGCTGACCGCCTACCGAACTGGGAGCGCTCCCAGAACTGTAACGGTAAGGAAACTCGCTGTGAAGGCCTCGTGACGTGGATTGGGCCGGCGGGCCTCTGCGGAATGCTCCGCTCGCCCCTGGTGAGACGCCCGGAAGACCGGCGAACGGACCAATGCGGGCGGTTCCTGGCCTGAATGGGAACGGGATTGGTCCGGAGCCGGGCCGGGATTGACCTGCGATCGGGCCGGGATCGGGCCGGGATCTCGGCAAGGGTGGCGGGGCCGCGCGGAGGTGAACGGAGCCTCGGGGTGGGTGGCGCAGAGCGCGGGAGGCGCGGGGCGCGAGGCGCGCAGCAGCGCGATGCTGCGGGCAGCGCAGCAGCGCGGGCGCCGTGGCGCGGGCGCCGTGGCGCGGGCGCAGCGCCGTGGCGCGGGCGTGCGGGCAGCGGCGCGGCTCCGGCGCGGGCCCGGCCGCGCGCACCCCGGGCAAAGGGCGCGCGCGGGCGGGGTTCGAGAGGCCTCAGGCCGCCCGGATGTCGTCCAGGTACAGGCTCCCCGTCACCACGGGGTTGCCCTCCACCTGGTTGACGAAGACGTTGAACTGCGACAGGTCCCGCAGGTCCTCCGGTGTGATCCGCCGGTGCGCGTTGCCCGTGTCCCACGGCGCGGGGCGCCAGTCCGCGAACGGGATCGTCACCACCCCCGCCCCCGTGCCCGCGATCGACGGGTACGCCTCGTACGCCACGCCGCCCGCGTTGAGCTGGAGCACCAGCCTGTGGTTCGACCCGTCGCCGCGCAGCCACAGCGACAGGCCCGCGTACGCCGACCAGTCCCCGGTCACGCGCTTGCCGATGCCCGTGTAGGTCTGGAAACCGAAGTCGTAGTCGAACTTCAGCGCCTTGCCGCCGTTGGCCGCCGCCAGCGAGATCCTGTTGCTGCCGTACGGGCTGTACTCGGAGTTGAGCGCCAGGTCGTCCACGTGCCCCTCGAAATCGTCCACCACACCGGGCGACAGCGGTGGCTTCGCGCCGAGGATCACCCGGTTGGTGAGCTCCAACCTGCCCTTCGCGCCCAGTGCGGTGACCCTCAACCGGGTGACCTTGTTGGTCAGGTTCTCCTCGCCGACGCGCCAGGCGCCGGTGTAGTAGCCCGAAGCGCGGTCGTACCGCAGGGCGTGCCGCACCCGGCTCTCGCCGACGGTGTAGTAGACCAGCGCGGGCCCGGCGTCGAGCACCCGCACGCGGATGACGGCCTCGGGCGCGGTGATCCGGTCACCGTCCACAGGGGACACCACGTGCATGGAGGGCTCGTGCCGCTCCGCCTTGACCTCGCGGCCGTAGACGTCCTTCAGGTCCAGGTCGTCGCTGAACACCGAGAACGGGTCGTCGTGCAGCCGGCGCAGGTCGGGCAGCAGCTCGTGCTCCGGCTGGTCGGCGGTCGCCGGGTGGGGCAGGAAGAACTGCTCCGTGCCGAAGTTGACCCAGGTCAGCATGTACGCGCTGCGGCTCGCCCGCGCGTCGGCCTTGATCGCGTCGAACAGGGCGGTGTACCAGCTCGGGTTCCGGTTCTGGCCGTTGGGCTTGAGCGCGCCGCTGATCCCGTACTCGGTGAACGCCGAGACCTTGCCCCGCTCCGCCGCGAGGTCGGCGATCATGCCCAGGTCGGCGACGACGCCGTCCAGCCACTGGCGCGAACCGCCGCTGTCGTCGTAGCTGTCGACGCCGAGCACGTCCACGTAGCCGTCGCCCGGGTAGGTGCGCAGGTAGACGTCGTCGACGCCGCCGAACCCGCCGCCCGGCGAGTACGCGTACAGGAGGTTGTGCACGTCCTTCACGTCCCGCAGGTACTCGACGGTGTAGCGGAACAGCTCGACGTACTCGGCGGCCGAGGCGTGGGCCGCGCCCCACCAGAACCAGCTGCCCGCGTTCTCGTGGAACGGCCGGTAGACCATCGGGATCGGGTTGCCGCGCCGGTCGTCGACCTCGTGCGCGAGCCTGGCCACGCGGTCGAGGTAGGCGTTGAACTCCGCGTGGTGGTCGCCGCCGGGCAGGATCCGGCCGACCACGTCGCCGCTCGTGTCGTAGAAGTCCCCACCGGTGACGAAGTTGTCCATGTGGGACGCGAGGGTGTGGATCCCGCCGATCTCGTCGTGGGCGGTCTCGATCAGCCGCACCGTGGCCCGGAAGTTCTCCTCCGGCGTCGGGTTGCCCGGCGACGAGCCGTGGCCCAGGTGCCCGGTGTCCCAGCCGAACAGCGCCGGGTGGTCGCCGACGCCCGCCGCGACGTCCGACCGGAGGCCGTCGGTCTCGGTGGCCTCGTCCCAGGTGATGCCGAACTCGGTCGTCTGCTGGTGGCCGAACAGCACGCCCTCGCCCTGCTGGTCGCGCAGGTAGGCGAACAGGGACCGGGTTTCCGGGGTGGCGTCCGGGTCGGAGATCCCGACCCGCTCGGGCCTCCGCTCGGCGGGCGCCGAGGCCGAGGCGGGTGCGGGGACCACCGCGCCCCCGCCCAGCAGGGCCGCCACGACGACCGCGACGGCCGCGCGTCTGACAGGGGGTTGCTTCGCAGGTGACATGGCTGACCGACCTCTCGACCTTGAGGGGCACTCGCTGGCAGGCACCTTAACCGCATAAGTTTCGTAAGTGAAGAAACTTCTTCGCATGACCGAGCGGGCCCCGCCGACCCGACCAGGGCTCGACCCCGCGCGTCACCCGAGGACCGCGGTTCGCGGGCGGCGTCGCCGACCGCGGCAGGGCTCAGCCCCGGGTGTCGCCCAGGGATTCGAGGACGGCCTTCAACGCGCCGGCGAGCACCGCCCGCTCCTCCGCCGACAACGCGGCCAGCAGGCGCTCCTCGGTGTCGAGGTGGTGCGGCAGCACGCGGTCCACCAGCGCCAGCCCCTCCCCCGTCAGGCCGACCACCACGCCGCGACCGTCGCGCTCGCTCGGGGCGCGGGTCACCAGGCCGCGCGCCTCCAGGCGGTCGAGGCGCTGGGTGACCGCGCCCGAGGTGACCATCGACGCGCGCATCAGCCCGGTCGGGGTGAGCCGGTGCGGCGGCTCGCTGCGGCGGAGGGTGGCCAGCACGTCGAAGGAGGCGCGGTCGAGGCCGTGCGCGGCGAACGTCCGCTGCAACTCGGCCTCCACCAACCGGCTCAGGCGCGTGAGCCGCCCGATCACGGCCATCGGCGAGACGTCCAGGTCCGGGCGCCGGTCGTGCCACTGCTCCAGCACCAGGTCGACGTGGTCTGCCACCGATCCAGCTTAGCGGTGAGACAAGTCACTCCCCGATATCTCATCGCTAAGCTACTTTAGCTTAGTGCTAAGCAAACTCGCGACCGCCGCCGCCCCGGCCATCTGGGGCACCACCTACTTCGTCACCAGCGAGTTCCTGCCCCCGGACCGCCCCCTGCTCTCGGGCCTGCTCCGCGCGCTGCCCGCCGGGCTGCTGCTGGTCGCGGCCACCCGCCGGCTGCCGCGCGGCGACTGGTGGTGGCGGTCGCTGGTGCTCGGCACGCTCAACATCGGCCTGTTCCTGCCGCTGCTGTTCCTGGCCGCCTACCGGCTGCCCGGCGGGGTCGCGGCGACCGTCGGCGCGGTGCAGCCGCTGCTCGTGGCGGGCCTGGCAGTCCTGCTGCTCGGGCAGCGCCTCACCGCGCGGACCGCGCTCGCCGGGGTGGCCGGCGTGGCGGGCGTCGCGCTGCTGGTGCTGCGACCCGGCGCGGGGCTGGACCCGGTCGGCGTGGCCGCCGCGCTGGGCGGGGCCGTGGTGATGGCCGCCGGCGTGGTGCTGGGCAAGCGGTGGACGACGTCCGCGCCGCTGCTCGCCACCACCGGCTGGCAGCTCGTGGCGGGCGGTCTCGTGCTGCTGCCGGTGGCGCTGCTGGTCGAGGGCCCGCCGCCCGCGCTCGACTCGGCCGACCTCGGCGGCTACGCCTACCTGGGGCTGATCGGCGGCGCCCTGTCCTACGCGCTGTGGTTCCGCGGGATCCGCCTGCTGCCCGCCACGCAGGTGACGTTCCTCGGCCTGCTCAGCCCGGTCGTCGCGACCGCCGTCGGGTGGCTCGTGCTCGACCAGTCGCTCACCGCGACCCAGTCCCTGGGCGCGGTCGTCGTGCTGGCCGCGCTGGTCGCGGCCCAGGCAGGAGGGGTGAGCCGCGCGGATCGCGGCGTTCGGCGGCACTTCACCCCGGGGCGCCGGAAGCGGGAGGCCGAAAAGCAGGGGGCGGACCGCGAAGGCCCGCCCCCTGCCCCGGTTGAACGCCGGCTCGGCGCCGGGTGAACGCCGGCTCAGCCCCGGCTCAGCCGGCCAGCTCCGCGCACGTCCGCGCGTCCGGGTCGGCCGCCGCCTTCGGCACCCACCGCACGTTCGCGAACGACGCCTGGAACGCGCCCTCCGTGTAGACCAGGAACGGCGTGTTGATGTTCTCGAAGTCCAGCCCGCGCTCCGCGAAGCAGGACAGCGGCACCTTCACCGTCGACTTCACGCCCACCGGCAGCCCGGTGAACACCGAGGTCGCGTTGACCTCGCCGAAGCACGGGTAGACGCAGTGCGCGCTCAGCACCGTCCGGGCCGCGGGCGACTGGTGCACGATCACGTCGAACACCAGCGCGGCGTTGGCGTTGGGGTAGCCGCGCAGGTCGCTGCCGCCCGCCGGGTCCTGGAGGTACAGCTGGCCCGCGCCGGAGCCGGTCCAGGTCGTCTTCAGCGCGTCGCCCTGCACGTTCACGTCGGCCGGGACCACGGTGATGTTGGTGTGCGCGGCCTCCGCGTCGGGGCCGAGCTCCGTGCCGCTCCAGTTGTCCGGCGAGCCGATGAAGCTGCGGTACGGCGCGGAGTCGACCCGGTTGTGGACCTCCAGGTCCTCGGTCGCGACGCCACCGCCGCCGTTGCCGGAGCAGCCGAACTCGGGCGAGGTCTCGTCGAGCCGCCCGATGGTGCGGTGCGACCAGGTCTTGAGGCCGTAGCCCGGCTTGAACAGCGGGTCGTAGCCCTCGTCACCGGGGTTCAGCGGCGTCTGGCAGGCCGCGCCGGGCCACGAGTAGGACAGGGTGCCGGTGAAGCCGGGCCACGTGTGGCGGCCGCGGACCAGCAGGTCGGCCACGCCGCCGCCCTCGGTGCCGGGCAGCCACGCCGCGACGAACGCGTCCGAGCGGTTCAGCTCCTTGTTCACGTGCAGCGGGCGGCCCGACACGTACACCGTGACGACCGGCGCGCCCTTGCCGCTGACCTTGTCCAGCACGGCCAGATCCTGCGGGTAGAGCTTCGCGGCCTCCAGGGTGCGCCTGCCGATGTCGCCGACGCCCTCCGCGTACGGGGTCTCGCCGATGACCGCGATCACCGCGTCGAAGCCCCGGGGGTCGACGTCGCCGGTCTCGCTGAACACCACGTTCTGCTCGCCCAGCGCCTCCTTGAGGCCGCCGAGCACGGTCTGCCCGACCGGGAAGTCCGCGTTGGTGTTGCCGGTGCCCTGCCAGGTCAGCGTCCAGCCGCCGGTCTGGTTCTGGAGGGAGTCGGCCGACTTGCCGACGACCAGCACCTTCGACCGCGGCTTGAGGGGCAGCACCCGGTTGTTGTTCTTCAGCAGCACCTGGGACTTGCGCACGGCCTCGCGGGCCAGCCCGCGGGCCTCCAGCGCGTCGGCCTCGCCGGCGTGGCGGCGGTCCGAGGGCTTCCGCTCGCCGTCGAGCACGCCCGAGCGGAGCTTGACGCGCAGGATGCGGGTCACCGCGTCGTCGATGCGGGCCACCGGGATCTGGCCGCCCTCGACCTGGGCGACGGTGTTGGCGATGAACGCCTTCCAGTCGTTGGGCACCATCACGACGTCGATGCCGGCGTTGATGGCCTGCGGGCAGCTCGCGTTGGTGCAGCCCGCGACCTGGCCGATGCCGTTCCAGTCGGAGACGACGAGGCCGTCGAAGCCCATCTTGCCCTTGAGGATGTCGTTCAGCGCGAGGTCGCTGCCGTGCAGCTTGCCCTCCGCGATGCCCTCGGCCTCGTTGTCCCAGGAGTTGAACGACACCATCACGGTCTGGGCGCCGGCGGCGAGCGCGCCGTAGTAGCCCTGGCCGTGGACGTTGATCATCTCGGCGGTGGTGGCGGGGTTGACGCCCTGATCCTTGCCGCCGACCGTGCCGCCGTCGCCGATGAAGTGCTTGGCGGTGGCGAGCACGTCGACGTTCCGCCTGCTCCGGCCCTGCAACCCGATCACGGCCTCGTAGCCGTAGGCGCGGGTGATCCGCGGGTCCTCGGAGTAGCCCTCGTAGGTGCGGCCCCACCGGTCGTCCAGCGGCACGGCCAGCGTGGGCGCGAACGCCCAGTCCTGGCCGGTGGCCCGGATCTGCTCGGCGGTGGCCTCGCTGACGTCGCGGATCAGGCACGGGTCGTGCGCCGCGCCCAGGCCGATGTTGTGCGGGAAGACGGTCGTGCCGTACACGTTGTTGTTGCCGTGCACGGCGTCGATGCCCCAGATGACCGGGATCTTCGTGCGGGTGGCCTTAGACGCCTGCCAGTAGGCGTCGGCCAGGTCCAGCCAGGCGTCGACCGGCGCGTGCTTGTCGCGGTTCGGCCACGAGCCGCCGCCGTTGAGCACCGAGCCGATGCCGTACTCCCGGACCTCGTCCGGGGTGATCGCCGCGATCTCCGGCTGGGTCATCTGGCCGACCTTCTCGGCCAGGGTCATGCCCGCCACGATCTTCCGGATCCGCCGCTCGTCGGCGGGGGTGGACTCGACCCGGCTGTCGACCCGCGGCCAGTCGGACAGCTCGGGGAGGTCCTTCTCGATCCGCGCGCAGCCGTGCTCGGTGCGCGGTTCGCCGATCACGGGCTGGCGCGTCTTCTGGTCCGGCGCGGCCTGGGCCACGCCTCCGGTGACCAGGCCTGCGGCGAGCACCGCGGCCAGCGCGGCGCTCAGGTGTCTGCGGGACATCGGCGGTTCCGTTCATGAAGTGGCGACGGCTCTGTCGCGCCCGATCCTCGTGTTGGAGGCGATCCCGGTCAAGAGCTTCGTGGGAGCGCTTCCGCGCAGGTAGGAGGGCAGCGTCCCGGAACATCCCGGTCCCGGCGCCCAGGGACGAACCGGACAAGCCCCCCTGATGGGCAACACCGTTGGCGAAACACACATCCGAATAATGTTCGCATTCAGCCCACTGAGACGTAGACCATCCGCTTCAACGGTTAAGGGGCCGAATTACTTGACGCCTGAGTAGGTAATGCGGCAGGCTCCCCGAGTGGGTTGGAATCGTCCAATCAGGACTAACCGCACCAGGGCCATCCGCCGGGCCCTCCCGCACCGGGGAAAGAGCAGACACACATGTCCTTGAGGTCACCCCTGTCCCGTCGCGCCCTCGTCCTGGCCGCGGCGGTCGCCCTCACCGCCCCCGCCGCGGTCGCCCAGGCCGCGGAGAACCCCTACGAGCGGGGCCCGGCCCCGACCACCTCCAGCATCGAGGCGAGCCGCGGCCCGTTCGCGACGAGCCAGACCACCGTCTCCTCGCTGTCGGCCAGCGGGTTCGGCGGCGGCACGATCTACTACCCGACCAGCACCGCCGAGGGCACCTTCGGCGCGGTCGCGATCTCGCCCGGCTACACCGCGGCCCAGTCCAGCATCTCCTGGCTCGGCCCGCGCCTGGCGTCGCAGGGCTTCGTGGTCTTCACCATCGACACGAACTCCCGCTACGACCAGCCGTCCTCGCGCGGCGACCAGCTCCTCGCGGCCCTGGACTACCTCACCACCCGCAGCTCCGTGCGCAGCCGCGTCGACCCCGACCGCCTCGGCGTGATGGGCCACTCGATGGGCGGCGGCGGCGCGCTGGAGGCCACCAAGGACCGGCCGGCCCTCCAGGCGTCGATCCCGCTCACCGCGTGGAACACCACCAAGACCTGGTCGTCGGTCACGACGCCCACGCTGATCATCGGCGCGGAGAACGACTCCGTGGCCTCGGTGACGACGCACTCCGAGCGCTTCTACACCGGCCTGCCGTCCACCCTGGACAAGGCGTACCTGGAGCTGGAGGGCGCGAGCCACTACGCGCCGAACACGTCCAACACCACCATCGCCAAGTACAGCATCTCCTGGCTGAAGCGGTTCATCGACGACGACACCCGCTACGAGCAGTTCCTCTGCCCGGCGCCGCGCGGCGCGGCCATTTCCGAGTACCGCGACACCTGCCCGCATTCGTAAAAGAGTTTCGCGAAACACCGGCGGCCTGCTGTTTCGACAGCATTTCGACAATGCCTCCCCACGGGCCGTTCACGCTGTTCGCCAGCGTGAACGGCCCGTTGGTCATGTATGTGAAAGTTCTTGCCGTATGTGAACATGCTGGATAAGGTGCTTGTGGGAGCGTTCCCAGAGCCCTACTCGCAAGGAGGCGAATCGTGAGTCTGCGCCATTGCGGGTTTTACCGGCGACCAGCGGGCGCGGCGGCGGCCGCCACCGCCACGGCATTGGCGACCGACCCGGGCGACGCCTTGTCGGGGCGGACGCCGGAGTGGTCGCTCACGGCCGATCGGCAGGTCGCGCAGCGGTGGGGCGGGGAGTCCTCCCGGTCGAGCGGCGCGATGGACGTCGAACGCGGCGCGGAGAGCGCGCGGGGCGTCGAGCCCACCGCCGCGCACGGCGCGGGCGCGGGGAAGGTCCCCGCCTGACCCGGGCCGCACCCGATCCCGGGTGGGGAGCTGCCGCGGGGGCGCTCCCCACCCGTGCCAACCGGTCCCGGCGACGTTCGGCGGGCGTCGCCCGGGCCAGGGCCGCCACGGCGCGGCCGGCCTCAACGGGGAGGCCGGCCGCGTCGTGGCGGCCCGTCGCCCCGGGGCGGCGACCCGCTACCGGGGCGCGGCCGGCGCCACGCCCCGGTACGGCAGGGTCTGGCTGTAGACGATGTTCGTGGTGGTGCTGCCGAACGCCATCAGCTCGTCGACCACCCGCTCCAGGTGGGCCATCGAGGTGGCGGCGACCTTGAGCGTGTAGCAGTCGTCGCCGGTGGTGCGCAGGCACTCCAGCACCTCGCCGCGCTCGGCGAGCAGCGCGTGCAGCGGCTCGTGGCGGTTGCCCGGGTACTTGAGGCGCACCACCGCGAGCACCGGGTAGCCGGCCCGGTCGAGGTCGACCTCGGCGCGGTACCCGGTGACCACGCCCGCGGTCTCCAGGCGGCGGACCCGCTCGGTGGTGGCCGAGGCGCTGAGGTTGACCCGGCGGCCCAGCTCGGTGAGCGGGACGCGGCCGTCGCGCTGCAACTCGGCGAGGATGGCCCAGTCCGTCTGGTCGAGGTTCGCGGTCACCGGGCCAAAGTACCGTGGATTCCACGGCCCCAGCAGCCGCACGCCGGGAGCAATCCCTTCAGCAGCGCCGCTCCCCCGCCTAACCTTGATCACGTGCGAATCGGCGTGAACGTCCCCAACTTCGGTCCCGGCACCTCGCCCGACGTGCTGCGGCGGTGGGCCCTCACCGTCGAAGGGCTCGGCTTCGACCTGCTGATGGTCTCCGACCACGTGGCGGTCACCGCCGACGTGGCGGAGCAGTACCCGGCGCCGTTCTACGAGCCGTTCACCGCGCTGTCCTGGCTGGCCGGGGTGACCTCGCGGATCACCCTGGGCACCACCGTGCTGGTGCTGCCCTACCGGCACCCGCTGCTGGTGGCGCGGATGGCGGCGAACCTGGCCGAGCTGTCGGGCGGCCGGTTCGTGCTCGGCGTCGGCGTCGGGTGGGCCCGGCAGGAGTACGAGGCGCTGGGCGTCCCCTTCGCCGAGCGCGGCCGGCTCACCGACGAGGGGCTGCGCGCGGTGCGGGCGGCGTGGTCGGACGAGGCCGACTACCGGGCCGGGTCCGTGCCGGTCTGGGTGGGCGGGCACTCGGACGCGGCGCTGCGGCGCGCCGTCCGGTACGGCGACGCGTGGCACGGGCTCCGGCTCACCCACCGGCAGCACGCGGAGGCGGTGCGGCGGTTGGCGGACATCGCCGCCCGCGAGGGGCGGCCGACGCCGGCCCTGGCGCCGCGCATCCTGCTGCGCCTGACCCCGGAGGACCCCGGCCCGGACCGCCGCATGGGCGAGGGCACGGTGGCGCAGGTGGTCGACGACCTGGCCGGGCTGCGCGAGTCGGGCGCGGAGGCGGTCGTGCTGGACCCGTTCGTCGGCGATCCCGCCGAGACGCGGAGCCCCGAGGTCGCCTGGCACGCGCTGGCGACCGTGCGGAAGGAGTTCGGATGAGCTTGGACAGGGCGATCGAGCTGGCCGTGGAGGCGCGGGCGGCGGGCGATCCGCCGTTCGGGTCGCTGCTGGTCGGACCGGACGGCGAGGTGCTGGCCGAGGCGCGCAACACGTCGTTGTCCGACAACGACATCACCGCCCACCCGGAGCTGAAGCTGGCCCGGTGGGCGGCCCGCGAGCTGGACCCGGCGGTGGCCGCGCGCACCACGATGTTCACGAGCTGCCAGCCGTGCGGCATGTGCGCGGGCGCGATCGAGCGGTCGGGGTTGGGGCGCGTGGTGTTCGCGCTGTCGACCGAGCAGCTGAACGAGCTGAAACCGGGTGGCGGTTTTCCGGCCGTGCCGCAGGAGGGGCCTGGCCGGCACGCCGAGGCGCGTGCCGCCGTGGAGGGCTACTACCGGTGAGCCGACCCGCCCGGACCCCGGGGGGTCGGGCGGGTCGGCTCGTTGGGGACCACCCGGCGGCCCGGGGTGGCCGGTCGCCGGTTCCCGCCGGGGTGTCGCCGAGGTGGCGGCGCAGGTCGGTGGCCAGGGTCGCGAGCGGGGTGCGGGGGTAGGCGCGGGTGCGCCCGGCGACGACGGCGAGGGCGAGGGGGAAGCCGCCGCACACCGAGAGCAGGTCGTCCACGGCGTCGGCCTCGGCGGTGGCCCGCCCCGGCGGGAGGCGGGTGGCGAGCAGCCTGCGGGCCTCCGCCGCGGCGAGGGCGTCGAGGTGGACGGGGCGCCGCCGCCCTCGCCCGCCTCCACGGCGGTGGTGAGCGCGGCCAGTTCGGCCTCGCGGCCGACGAACCCCGGCGGGGCGAGGGGCAACTGCCGGGGCACCGGCCTGCGCTCCGACGGGGGCACGCCGCCACCTGCACGGGTCAACCTCCCGCCACCACCGGAAAGGCCAGTCGACTGGGCCGTTCGGGGCCCCGCCGGCGCGAAAGTCCTTCGTTCCGGCGCAGGGTTCACAGAACGTGCCCCATTCGCTACCGTGGGGAACTGGGAGCGCTCCCAGTCCGACATCCGGTTACTCCTCGACGTGGAGGACACACATGACCAGCCGCGGTCTCCGCACGGCGTTCGGCGTCTTCACCTCGGTCTTGGCGGTCCTCGCCGCCACCCTCGTCGCTCTCGTGGGCTCCACGGGCGTGGCGGGCGCGCACGGGTCGGTGACCAACCCGCCGTCGCGCAACTACGGTTGTTGGCAGCGCTGGGGCAGCGACCACCTGAACCCGAACATGGGCCAGACCGACCCGATGTGCGCCCAGGCCTGGAAGGCCGACGCCAACGCGATGTGGAACTGGAACGGCCTGTACCGCAACGGCGTCGGCGGCAACCACCAGGGCGCGCTGCCGAACGGCCAGCTGTGCAGCGGCGGCCTGGCGGAGAGCGGTCGCTACCGGGCGCTCGACGCCGTGGGCGCGTGGAACGCCACGAACATGCCGCGCCAGTTCACCCTGCGGCTGGACGACTCGGCCCGCCACGGCGCCGACTACCTGCGGATCTACATCACCCGCCAGGGCGTCAACACCGCGACCCAGGCGCTGCGCTGGAGCGACCTGGAGCTGGTGACCACGACCGGCCGCTACGGCACCACCGGCCTGTACGAGGCCCAGGTGAACGCGGGCAGCCGGACCGGCCGCCACGTGGTGTTCACGATCTGGCAGGCCAGCCACATGGACCAGGCCTACTACCTGTGCAGTGACGTGAACTTCCAGTAGGGACCGACGACGCCGGGGCAACGACGCTCAGGCGCCGAGGTTCACCGCGGCCCAGAACGCCCGGCCTTCGCCGGCGACCTGGGCCGCGGCCTCGTCGTGGGGCAGGAACACCGACTCGCCGCTCGCCAGCCCGACCTCGTCGCCGCCCCTGCGCACCACCAGGGAACCGTTGACGCACAACAGGACCTGCGGCCCGCCGCCGGCCAGCACCGCGCCGGGGCGCACCTCGTGCAGCCGGAACTCCGGGTCCGGGGTCGGGTAGGTCCTCAGTGGACCGTCGACCTCGCCGTCGAGCACGTGGGCCGGCCCGGTCCGGGTGTCCACGATGGACAGCACGGCGGCCACGTCGACCTCCTTGGTGGTCAGGCCGGCGCGCAGGACGTTGTCGGAGTTGACCATCAGCTCGACGCCGACGCCGCGCAGGTGCGCGTGCGGCACGCCCGGCCCGACGTACACCGCCTGCCCCGGTCGCAGCACGACCCCGTTGAGCAGCAGCGCCGCCACGACGCCCGGGTCGCCCGGGTAGGTCCTGGCCGGTTCCGCGAGGTGCGCCAGCTCGGGCACGCGCCCGAGCGCCGAGGCCACCTCCGCGACCAGCCCGCCGGTCGTGCCGGTCAGCGCCAGGCGCAGCGCCCCGCCCACCTCGCCCGCCGCCACCGCGGCCCGCACGGGCGCCAGGCCGGGCACGTCCAGCCGGTCCAGCAGCGCGACGGTGTCGGCGGGCGCGCGGAACCCGGACATCGTGGTGAACTCCGTCAGCGCCACCAGCACCTCGGGCTTGGCCCGGTCGTCGCGGTAGCCGCGCCCGGCGTGCCCCGCGACGGCCTGCTCCCGGTCCGGGTGCACCTGGAGGGACAGCGGCGCGTCCACGGCCAGCACCTTGAGCAGGAACGGCAGCCGGGGGCCGAACTCGGCCAGGCAGCGCGGACCCAGCAGGCCCGCCGGGTTGGCCGCGAGGTAGCGGTCCAGCGGCACGCCGCAGCCCCGGAGCCGGGACGGGTCGTCGGGGTGCGCGCCGACCCACAGCTCCGCCTGCGGGCCGGGGCTCGGCGACGGCTCGCCGAGCAGCTCGGCGAGCGCGGTGCGCGAACCCCAGTGGTAGTCCCGGATGACCGTGTCGAGCTTGCGCACGAGAGTTCCCCACCGGGGACGCGGGGTCCCCATCGAGTCTGCCGGATCGGGTGTTCCTACCGGTGGCGTCAGATGCCCACCGGCAACGACGGGAGCCGGTCGCCCACGAGCAGCGCCGCCGCGCCGATCAGGCCCGAGTCCACGCCCAACGTGGCCGGGCGGACCTCCACCCGGCGCGTGAAGTCGAGCCCCGGGTGGTCCGCGAGGGGTTCGAGCACGGCGGGTTCCAGCAGGTCCCACGCCTGGGCCACGCCGCCGCCGATCACCACCCGGTCGATCTCGCACAGCGCGGCGGCCACCGTGACGACCCTGGCCACCGCCTCGCCGGACCGCCGGAACGCGGCCAGCGCGATCGCCTCGCCCGCGCGGGCCGACGCGGCGAGCGCGATGCCGTCGGCGGTGCCGCCCAGGGGCCGCCAACCCTGCTCCAGCGCCCAGCGGACCATCGACGGGCCGCTGGCGACGGCCTCCGCGCACCCGTGCGCGCCGCACCCGCAGGGCGGCCCGGCCGGGTCGATCACGAAGTGGCCGACGTGGCCCGCGTTGCCCGCGACGCCGAACAGCGGCTTGCCGTCGAGCACGAAACCGCCGCCGATGCCGGTGGACACCACCATGCCGAGCAGGCACTCGCTGCCCCGCCCGGCGCCGTGGTGGTACTCGGCCAGCGCCATGCACAGCGCGTCGCCGCCGAGGCGCACGGGCAGGCCGGGCACCAGCTCGGCGACGCGCGCGGTGATCGGGAAGTCGCGCCAGCCGGGGATGTTCACCGGGCTGATGACGCCCGCCCGCCGGTCCATCGGCGCGGCCGAGGCGATGCCCGCGCCCAGCACCTCGCGCCCGGCGTCGACGGCCAGGTCGAGCAGCTCCACCACCGGCGCGGCCAGGGCCGCCCACACGGTCTCCGCGTCGCCCGCGGGCGTCGGCGCGGTGCGGCGGGCCGGCACCGCGCCGTCCGACTCGACCAGTGCCGCGGCGAGCTTGGTGCCGCCGATGTCGAGGGCGAGCGCGAGCGGGGCGGACGAGTGGGCCATGGACTTAGTTAAGCGGTTAAGTAAAGTGGGGTCAAGAGGCTTCCGAAACCGAGACCGAACAGCTCTTAAGCGGTTCTACGACCCTCGCTCGACGCGGGCACGCCGAGGGCCGGCGACCAGGTTCCGGGAACCCCCTCGCCGGCCCTCGGCCCACGCGCCTCAGCCGATCGCGGCGGTGCTCCGGCGCGGCACCAGCGCCGGCGTCGGCGACCAGCGCTCGGCCACCGGCCCGCCCGCGACGAGCTCCAGCACCGACTCCGCGACGGTCACGCCGAACTGGTGCACGTCCACGCTCATCGTGGTGAGCGCGGGCGACGCGAGCCGGCACAGCGACGAGTCGTCCCACGCCACCAGGCTCAGCCGCCCCGGCACCGGCACGCCCAGCTCCTTGGCGACGGACAGGCCGGCCACCGCCATCACGTCGTTGTCGTAGAGGATCGCCGTGGGCGGCTCGTCGGCGCCGAGCAGCGCCGCGGTCAGCTTGGCGCCGGACTCCTCGGAGTAGTCGCCCTCCAGCACCACCGGCTCGATCCCGGCCTCGGCGCAGCCCGCCAGCAGGGCCGCCGTGCGGGCGCGGGTGTGCAGCAGGGTGTCCGGGCCGCTGACCCGCGCGATGCGGCGGTGGCCCAGCTCCAGCAGGTACGCCAGGGCCTCGCGCACCGGTCCCGCGTCGTCCGTGCGGACCGCGGGCACGGCCAGCTCGTCCGGCTCGCCCACGTACAGCGCGGGCAGCCCCAGCTCGCCCAGCACCGCGGGCCGGTGGTCGTCCGCGGTGCGGTTGACGACCACCACCGCGTCGACCACCGAGCCGGCCGCCCACCTGCGGTAGGCGGCGATCTCGGCGTCCTCGGCGCCCACGACGTGCAGCAGCACGGAGCGCTCGTCCTCGGCCAGCCGCTCCTCGATGCCCGCGATGAACTCCATGAAGAACGGCTCCGCGCCCAGCAGCCGCGCCGGGCGGGCCAGGACGAGGCCGACGGAGCCGGTGCTCACGCCCGCACCGCGCAGAGGGTGTTGGCCGAGCGCAGCACCAGCGGGGCGGTCAGCTCGTCCGGGTCGACCGACGCGGCGGTGCGCACCACGAACGAGTGGGTCTCGCCCGCGGCGAGCGTGATCAGGGCGTCGTCCACCACGGCGTCCTCGGCGACCCGGTCGGCCAGCACGGCGACGTCCCTGGCGAACGAGTTCGCGGTCACGTCCACGCGGTAGCCGCCGTCGACCGGGCTCACCCGGGCGGTCAGCGGCTCCGGGTCGTAGGCCAGCTCCAGGTCCTCCCGGAACAGGTGCGCGGCGCGCGCGTCGGCCGTCCTCGCCACCAGCACCTCCCCCTTCGGGTCGCCGGGCGCCAGCAGCTCGTCCGCGAGCGCCAGCACCGCCACCGACCTCGCCGGCACGTCGAGCGGCAGTTTAACCGCCGCCAGCTCCTCGCCCGCGAAGGTCTGCCGGGTGAGCGCGACCTCGCCGGTCCAGGCCTCGTCGGTGTCGTTGACCGCGACGAGCGCGTCCCGGCCGTCGCGGGGCTGGACGGTGAGCAGGCGCGGCGCGAAGGCGTGCCGCAGCGAGTAGTACAGCGGCTTGGGGCGCTCCTCGCCGTCGATCGCGGCCCATGAGGTCACCGGCCAGCAGTCGTTGAGCTGCCAGACCAGGGCGCCGGCCGTGCGGGGCCAGTGCGAGCGGAAGTGCTCGACGCCGAACGCGACCGCGCGGGCCTGGTTGAGCTGGGTCGCCCAGTGCCAGTCCTCGAACGCCCCGGGCGCGGGCAGGTGCGGCGCGAGGCCGCGGTCGAGCTTGCCGTTGCCGTCCTCGGCCTTCTGGTGCAGCAGGAACGCGGGCGAGGTCGGTGTCATCGGCTCGTCGTGCACCCACTTGGTGAGCGTCGCCCAGGTGGGCGGGCCCTGGAAGCCGAACTCCGAGCAGAAGCGCGGCGTGGAGTCGCGGTAGTGCGAGTAGTCCTGGCGGTTCCACACCTCCCACTCGTGCCGCGTGCCGTGGGTCTCCTCGTTCGGGTGCAGGTCGCCGGGGCTGTACGGGCTGCCGGGCGAGTAGGGCCGGGTCGGGTCCAGCTCGGCGACGACCCGCGGCAGCAGGTCGGTGTAGTACCCGAGGCCCCAGGTGCGGCCCTGGAGCTGCTCGGCCCACTCCCAGTCGGCGAAGCCCCACAGGTTCTCGTTGTTGCCGTTCCACAGCGCCAGGGACGGGTGCGGGGTCAGGCGGGCGACGTTGTCGCGGGCCTCGGCCTCGACCTCCTCCCACAGCGGCGACTCCTCGGCGTAGGCGGCGCAGGCGAACAGGAAGTCCTGCCACACCAGCACGCCGCGCTCGTCGCACACGTCGTAGAAGTCGTCGGACTCGTAGATCCCGCCGCCCCAGATGCGGAGCATGTTCATGTTGGCCTCGACGGCCTGGTCGACGCGGCGCTCCAGCCGGTCGCGGGTGATCCGGGTCAGGAAGTGGTCGTCCGGGATCCAGTTGGCGCCCTTGGCGAAGATCGGCTTGCCGTTGACCACGAACGTGAAGGGGCTGCCGACCTCGTCGGGCGCGGTGTCCACCTCGACGGTGCGGAACCCGACGCGGTGGCTCCTGGCGTCCACGTCCTCGTCGCCGGCCCTGAGCACGACCTCCAGGTCGTAGAGCGGCTGCGCGCCGTGGCCCACGGGCCACCACAGCTCGGCGCCAGGCACCTCGACGGTCGCCACGGCGGAGTCGCCGTCGACGCGCACGACCTGCTCGACGCCGCCCGCGGTGGCGACCAGCGCCAGCTCGGCGCCGCGGTCGGCGCGGTCGACGTCGGCGTGCACCTCGACCCGGCCGACGCCGTCGGCGCCCACGGTGACCAGCGGGCGGACCTGCGCGAGCCGGGCCACCGACCAGCGCTCCAGCCGCACGGGCTTCCAGATGCCCGCGGTCTGGAGGTCGGGGCCCCAGTCCCAGCCGAAGGAGCAGGCCATCTTGCGGACGGCGTTCATCGGGTGCGGGTACACGCGGGCGCGCCGGCCCAGCGCCTCGTCCTGCTCCTCGGCGTAGGCGAGCGCGGAGCGGAAGGTGACGACCAGGTCGTTGGCCCCGTCGCGCAGGTGCTCGCGCACGTCGAAGCGGTAGGAGCGGAACATGTTGGCCGTGCGGCCCAGGACGGCGCCGTTCAGCTCGACGGTGGCGACGGTGTCCAGGCCGTCGAAGGCCAGCTCGACCGCCTCGCCGGGCTTCGCCGCCTCGGCCTCGAAGGTCAGCGCGTACCGCCAGTCGACGCGGTGCATCCAGGCCAGCGCGGTCTCGTTCGAGTCGAGGTACGGCTCCGGGACGAGGCCCGCCGCCAGGAGGTCGAGGTGGGTGCTGCCCGGCACCTCGGCGGGGACGTCGGCGATGTCGACGCCCTCGGGGACGGGACCGCCCACCGCACTCAAACGCCACCCGTCGTGCAGAGTGCTGCGGATCATCGTTCCTCTTTTCCGGCGGTGGCGGGAAGCGTTTCTGCCTTGTGAACACCAGGGTATGGCGATTCTTACGCCAGCAACTAAAGTAAGTCAACGACCTTCACCGCCAGAGAGGAAGACCACAAGTGGCAGACGTGACGCACCTGCGCGGAGCGGGTGTGAGCCTGGTGCTCGACTTCTCCGGGGGGACCCTGCCCCGCGTGCGGTACTGGGGCGCCGATCTGGGGGATTTGTCCTCGGCCGAGCTGGCGGCGCTGCTGCTGGCGCAGGTGCCGCACCCCATCGGGTACGCCGTGGACGGTTCGGTGGACGTGGCCGTGCTGCCGGAGCAGTCGGCGGGGTGGCTGGGCACGCCCGGCGTCGTCGGGAACCGGGCGGGGAGGGACTTCTCCACCGCGTTCCGGGTCGTCTCGGTGGACGGGCCGGTGGTGCGGGCGGTGGATCCCGCGGCCGGGTTGGCGCTGGAACTGGTGATCGAGCTGACGCCGGCCGGGTTGGTGCGGCAGCGGGCGACGCTGACCAACACCGGCTCGACGCCGTTCGCGGTGGACGCGGTGAACCTGACGCTGCCGGTGCCGGCGGAGGCGGTGGAGCTGCTGGACTTCACCGGGCGGTGGACGCGGGAGCGCAGCCCGCAGCGCACGGCGTTCACGCAGGGCCTGCGGGTGCGGGAGAACCGGACCGGCCGCACCGGCTACGACTCGGCCTACCTGCTCGCGGCGGGCGCCGAGGGGTTCGGCAACCGGTCGGGCGAGGTGTGGGCGGTGCACACGGCGTGGTCGGGCAACCACCGCACCTTCGCCGAGCGCACCTCCCACGCGCTGTCGCTGCTCGGGTCGGGCGAGCTGCTGCTGTCCGGCGAGGTCGTGCTCGACCCCGGCGGGTCCTACGCCTCGCCGTGGCAGTACGGGTCGTGGGGCGTGGGCCTGGACGAGGTGTCCGCGCGGTTCCACCGCCACCTGCGCGCCCGCCCGCACCACCCGTCCTCACCGCGCCCGGTCGTGGTCAACACGTGGGAGGCGGTCTACTTCGACCACGACCTGACCCGGCTCAAGGCCCTGGCCGACGCCGCCGCCTCGGTGGGCGCGGAGCGCTTCGTCCTCGACGACGGCTGGTTCGGCTCGCGGCGGGACGACAAGCGCGGCCTGGGCGACTGGCACGTCTCGGAGGAGGTGTGGCCGGACGGGCTGGGGCCGCTGACCGACCACGTGACGGGCCTGGGGATGCAGTTCGGCCTGTGGGTCGAGCCGGAGATGGTCAACCCCGACTCCGACCTGGCACGCGCCCACCCGGACTGGCTCATGGCCGCCGGCGACCGGCTGCCCCGCGAGGCGCGGTCGCAGCAGGTGCTCGACCTGGCGAGGCCCGAGGCGTTCGCCCACGTCCTGAAGTGCCTGGACGACCTGCTGACCACCTACCCCATCTCGTACCTGAAGTGGGACCACAACCGGGACCTGGTCGACGCCGGGCACCGACCGACGGGGCGCGCCGGCGTGCACGGGCAGACCCTCGCGGTCTACCGGCTGCTCGACGAACTGCGGCGGCGACACCCCGGCGTGGAGGTCGAGTCCTGCTCCTCCGGCGGCGGCCGGGTCGACCTGGAGGTCCTGGAGCGCACCGACCGGGTCTGGGTGTCGGACTGCATCGACGCCCTGGAACGGCAGTCCGTGCAACGCTGGACCAACACCCTGATCCCGCTGGAGCTCATGGGCACCCACGTGGGCTCGGGCACCTCCCACACCACCCACCGGCGACACCCGATCGACTTCCGGGCGGGGACCGCGCTGTTCGGCCACTTCGGCATCGAGTGGGACCTCACGGCGGCCTCCGACGAGGAACTGGAGCGCCTGCGGGCGTGGGTGGCGCTCTACAAGGAGCTGCGGCCCCTGCTCCACACGGGGGTGGCGGTGCACGGCGACCACCCGGACCCGGCGATCGAGGTGCACGGCGTGGTGGCCCAGGACGGCTCGGACGCGGTGTTCGCGGTGGTGTCCCTGGCCACGTCGGCGTCCTACCCGACCGGCGCGGTGCGGTTGCCGGGTCTGTCGCCGGACCGGCGCTACCACGTCCGCCCCTTGCCGCCCGGCGACCACCCGGACGGCAACGCGCACAACTGGGGCATTCCGCTGCCTTGGTGGTCACCTGAGGGGGTGACGCTGCCGGGGCGGGTGCTGGGGGCGGCCGGGGTGCAGGCGCCGGTGCTCTACCCGGAGCGGGTGGTGCTGGTGCGGGCCACGGCGGTGTGACCGGGGCGGGCGTCCCCGCAAGAGTGGCTACAGTGCGTTACTGCGAGTCATCGCAAATCTGAGCCGAACGAGTGCCGCACATCACGAAGGTGTGCGGCATTCGTATTTTTTTCCACCCGATTATCCCCGAAATATGCGGCCGGTTTTCCCCCTTCTGGTGTGATCATGGACCGCCGGGGCGAAAGGGGAGAGAACGAGTTGCCCGAGGAGATCCTCTGCTCACCAGCGGAACTTGACGTGGTGGGCGAAGCCATGGACCTGGAAGTCAGGCGTTTCCCGTTCACCATCGGGTACCACGGGTCCACTCGAACCGAACGGGCGAGGCTGGTCGAGACCGTGCACCGCGACCTGGCCGCCCGCGGCTTGGTCGAGGGTTCACGCTTCACACCGGAGTTCACCGAGGTGCTGCGCCTGTTCGCCCGCGCGCCGCTGACCATCGCACTGGCCGGGTCGGACTCGGGCGACCACCTCACCGCACTCGCGGCGCTCGAGGGTCGTTCAGCCTTACTCGCCATCCAAACGGGTGAGAACATCAGCTTCCGCAGGTGCTCGACACAAGCCGCATTGCGAGGACTGGTCGCATTACCGCCCACCCTGCCGGCGGGCACCGGCGAACCGGTTACCGTGACCGAATCACCGAAACCCGACGAAATCGAGGACTTCTCACAATTCCGCGTGACGAGGCGAATGCAGTTCACCCCGACAGCGGAGTCACTGGTGGCGGAGGTGCTGGGTCGACCGCGGACGGGAGCGGGTTATTTTGTGGCCAGTGCCCGCGACCGGCACGGACGGGAAAAACCGGTGGGTTCGTTGACCTACCTGGACACCGACATGGGACGGTACGCGGCGGTGCCGGGCACTGGGCCGAGAGGTGAAGCGAGTGCCACTTACCGGCCGTGGGACCAGCGGTACATAGAGGCCCACTTGAGCGAAATTCTTGATACGTACGGGTGAGAGGCAGAACCGAACGCGGAACTTCTGCATCGTAACTGGTATAGGGATCAAGGGCTAAGCGCACCGCGCGAGCCAGAGGGGCGGACACGGGGATGGCGGATTTCTTTCAGGGCATGCAGGGCCTGGGAACGGTGATCTCCCAGGTCAATGCGGTTACGGGTCCGGGCTTCGCGGTGAGCGAAGACTCGGGCGCACCACTGGTCGAGGTGCTCGACAGTTTTCTGTTGCTGATGCGAGCGAGGCAGATTGACCTCGGCCGTCTCGCGATCGAGCCACCTCTGGGCATGACACCCGCAGCGCGCGTCTACAAGCCATTCATCGCCAGCATCGCGGCCGACCCCGTGCAGGGCAGCCAGGCCGTCCTGAAGGACTTCCAGCAGAAACTCCTCCTCATGAAGGAGCAGATCACAGAGGCTATGAAGCTCTACCAGGCCAACGAAGAGAACAACACAAATTCCTTCTCCACTACCGAGTGACCCAGCTCTCAAGGCAGGCAGTTGTGCGCTCACGAAAGATCCTGGCCGGACAAGCATCAGCGCTTCTGCTGCTCACAGCGTGCGGTGGACCGGTGGCGGGTGAGGCCTCACCCGCCACCGTTGTCGGCACGAGGGCATCCACCGCACCGGGCGATGTCCCCGCCACGTTGGACGAAGCGGACCCGTGCGGTCTGCTGACCGAGGACGAGATCGAACAGGTCTTCGGTCGGCAAGCCGCTGCCACCCGTGACGACTTCGGGTCAGCCAGCAGTTGCCGGTACGAACCGGGCAGGCGGTACCTCACCATCGACGTCCGCACCAACGCCGGGTTGGCCGACCTGCCCGCGACCAACCCGATGACCGACCTCACGGTGGGAGATCACCGGGCGAAGTCGTGGACGGCGATCGGCGGCGGTTGTTTTGTCTCCCTCGGCGTGTCGTCGTCCTCGCGCGTCGACATCGCGTTGACGGCGGACCTGGACGAACAACCGTGTCCGTTCGTCCACGAACTGGCCACGCTGGTGGAGCCGAGACTGCCCTGAGGAGGGGAAGCCGATGGATCAGACGACAACCCGCGCCGCACCGACGAAACCCGATACCTTCTACGCTGGCATTCCTCATTCAGAGCTGTACAGAGCTCTTTCGGAGGAAGCCAGTCCAAAGGCGGTGTTCGCGCAGGGGGACCTGTGGAAAAAGCTGCACCAGGTGATGGTCGATTTCAGCGACGCGGTCGCCCACGCCGCCGCTGCGAGCGAGCCGGAGTGGGAGGGCAGGGCCGGAGACGGGACTCGGCAGAAGTTGTACGACCTGGCCCGCGAGGCCAACACGTTCGGGTTCGCGGCCAAGCATGCCGGCGAGATGTCCTTCCGACAGGCTGAGGCCCTGGACAACGCGCAGAAGAAGATGCCTCCGCCACCCGTTACGCCGGTCAGCGCCGAGTCGACCACAGAACAGATCATCCGGGCCATGAGCCCGCTCGGGCTGGCACAACAGGCGTTCATGGCCTTCCTCGAGTCTCAGCGGCAAAAGGCTGAACACCTGATGGCCGTTGACGTGGTGGAGACCTATGACCGCATCCTCGCCGAGACCTGTGCCGCCCAGCCCGCGTTCGCCCCGCTACCTCCCCCACCTCCTCCGCCCCCTCCCGTGGACGGCCATGAGAACTTCGGCACCTACCACGGCCGGTATCCCGCGGAAGGCTCGACCCAGCAGGCGACTGACGACGTCACCCCGACGCCACCGCCCCTGAGCGGCACTACAGCTGCTCAAGGGACGACGGCCACCACACCCGGCGGCGCGACGACCGCCCCCAGCGGTCTCGGCCAAGGCCTGGTCCCTCCGGGTCACGCCTCCGGCCACGGCGGCACCACTCCCCAGTGGTCGCCCCCGGGCGGCTACACCGGCGGTGTCGGGACCGGCGGGTACCCCGGCTCGGCCCGGGGCATCAGCGCCAGGCTCGGCGGTCCAGGTCCGCACACCGGCACGGGCTCACGCAGCGGCGCGGCAGGAGCAGGCCGGTACAGCGGCGCGGGCGCAGGTGCCGGCGGTGCAGGCGCAGGCGGGGCAGGCGGCTCCGGCGCGGGCGGCCCCGGTGCGGCCAGGAACTCCAGCGGCGTCCTCGGCCCCCACTCCGAGGCCGCCCGGGGCGCCGTACCCGCCCGCCCCGGCGGCGGCGCGACCCACGCACCACCTCTCGGCGGCGCGATGGCCCCCGCCGGCGCCACCAACGACGAGGACAAGGACCACCAGACCGCCCCCTACCTCCTGGAATCAGACCCCGAATCCCTTTTCGGCAACACCGACGCGGTAGCTCCCCCGGTCATCGGCGAGTGGTGACGAGGGGGTGCTGCGGAAACCCCCACGGCACCCCCTCACTCAGTCAACTCACCCCGCCAACCGCACCACCACAGCCGCCGGCGCGTCGCCGTCGTGCCGGACGTCCAACACCCCCGACCCCGCGTCCCAGGAGAACCCCCACCCCGACGCCGACACCGGGAACACCGGCGACACCGCCACCTCCCTCCCAACCAGCCCGGCCACCGGCAGCGCGACCGACGACGACGCCCCCGGCAACCGCCACACCGTCACGTACGAGTCCACCGCCCGCAGCCCGACCGCCACCCACGACGACCGCCCGGTCAACCCCAGCGGCCAGAACGGCGCCGCCGAAGCGATCTCCCCGCGCAACGCCCGGTGCGCCGCCACGGCCTCCCGCACCAACCCCCGCTGCCCCGCGTCCATCAGGTCGACCCGCCCGGCCAGGTACAGCCGCCCCAGCACCCCCGTGGCCAGCGTGAACGCCGCCTCCTCCGCCGTCATCCCCGGCTGCGCGTACGCCCAGTTCCCGCACTGCTCGGGCAGCACGGACGCGGGCGCGGCGGCCGCGATCGGCGGGTACAGCAGGGGGTTCTGCTGGTCCGACGTGGACTGGAGGTGCAGCCGGGACAGCAGCGCGTAGTCCATCCGCATGGCGCCGGACGCGCAGTTCTCCAGCAGCAGCCCGGGGTGGCGGGCCAGCAGCGCGTCCAGCCACGCCAGGTAGGCCCGGTTGTGCCCGAGCAGGCCCTCGCCCGGCGCGAGGCCGCCGAGGTCGGTGCCCGCGCCCGGCATGATGTTGTAGTCCAGCTTGAGGTACCCGATCCCGAACTCCTCCACGAGCCGGTCGACCACGGAGTCCACGTGCCGCACCGCCTCGGGGTGCCGGAAGTCCAGGTGGAACCGCCCGTGCTCGCCGACCCGCGCGCCGTGGCGCTGGAAGAACGCCTCGTCCGGCAGGGTGCGCGCCAGCGCGGAGCGCACGCCGACGACCTCGGGTTCCAGCCACAGCCCCGGCACCATCCCGCGTGCCCTGATGCGGTCCGCCACCTCGCCGAACCCGCCGGGGAACCTCGTGCGCGACGGCCGCCACTCGCCGACGCTGTCCCACCACTTGCCGTCCTCGTCGTACCAGCCGGCGTCGACGCAGAAGTACTCCGCGCCGACGTCCGCCGCCGCGTCGACCAGGGGCAGCAGCTTCTCCGTGGTGGGGTCGCCCATGAGGGTGTTCATGTAGTCGTTGAACACCACCGGCAGGTCGGGGGCGCGCCGGTCGCGCCGGGTGGCCCGCCGCTGCGCGGTCAGCGCCGCGAACGCCTCGTCGACCCCGCCGGCGGCGATGGCCACGGACACCGGCACCGTGGTGAACCCCCGCTCCGAGGTCACCACCCGCGCCCACTGGTGCTCGCCGTCGCTGGGGCCCAGCAGCGCCAGGTACGCGCCGGCGACGGTCTCGCCGACCTCCCAGTGCCACGCCCCGTTGTGCTCGACCTGCCACGCCATCGCCCAGCTGTCGTCCCGCGCGACCAGCACGCCGGTCGGCAGGTGCTCGCCGGTCGACCAGGAGCTGCGCGAGGTCAGCGCGAACCGGCTGCGCGACGCGTGGTGGTGCACGGTCGGGTCCATCGCCACCAGGCCGGCCTCGCGCAGCGGCGTCCGGTGCCAGCGCGATTCGGCCACCCAGTCGGAGTCGGCGTGCACGAGGTCCACCTCGTCCACGGTGCGCCCGGAGTCGACCAGGAACGCGCCGGTCGACAGGGACGTCACCGCCTGGAGGTGGACCGGGTCGCCCTCGACGGACACCTCGGTCCACGTCCGCACGGCGGGCACCCCGGCCACGCCCTGGAACACGGACGCGGTCACCAGGCCGGTCACCGGGTCGTGCTGCACGACCCGCAGCTCGTCGGTCGTCGCCACGTGCTCCCGGTAGCGCAGCCGCGCCCCGATGGTGGTGTCGGCGTACCGGTGGCTGCCGGGGAACCGGCCGTGGCCGAGCGCCTGCACCTCGACCAGCGGCGCCCCGATCAGCGGAGCACCGACCGGCGGAGCACCGACACCGCCCGGCGGACCGCCGGGCCTCAGCGACACCAGGCTCACCGGCCCCTCGTCCACCCTCAGCAGGAGTCGCACGGCACCGGTGGACCAGGTCAGCGTCATGTCGCCACTTCCTCCCAGCGCTGCGTGGTGTGGTCGTACGCGGCGGCCGCGCCCGCCCGCTCGACCTCGGCCGGGTCGATGTCGAGGGAGCGGCCCCGCGCGTCCGGGTTCGGCGCGGCGGACGCCAGGATCCGGGTGTACGGGTGCTGCGGGTTGAGGATCACGTCGTCGGCGGGTCCCCGCTCGACCACGCGCCCCTTGTAGAGCACGAGGATGTCGTCGGAGAAGTGCCGGGCGGTGGCCAGGTCGTGGGTGATGTAGAGGACGGCCAGCCGCTCCTCGCGCTGCAACCGGGCGAGCAGGTTGAGCACGCCCAGCCGGATCGACACGTCGAGCATGGACACCGGCTCGTCGGCCACCACGACCCGCGCGCCCGGCGCGAGGGCCCGCGCGATGGCCACGCGCTGCCGCTGGCCGCCGGACAGCTCGTGCGGGCGGCGGTTGGCGATGTCGCGGCCGGGCAGCGACACGCGCTCCAGCAGGCCCACGACCTCGTCCCACCCGTGCGGCTTGCCGTGCAGCTTGAGCGGCCGCTCCAGGTGGTGCGCGATGGTGTGGAACGGGTTGAGCGAGGCGAACGGGTCCTGGAACACCATCTGCACGTGGTCGCGGTAGGCCCGGTCGGGCACGCGCCGCCCGTCGTCGGCGGTGACCGCGACGGACCCGGCGCTGGGCTTCTCCAGGCGGGCGATCATCCGGGCGATGGTGGACTTGCCGGACCCGGACTCGCCGACCAGCGCGACCGTGCGGCCGGGGGTGAGGGTGAACGACACGTGGTCGACGGCCCGCAGCCGCACCCGCCTGAAGCCGACCCGGACGTGGAAGTCCTTGACCAGTTCGCGTGCTTCCAGCGTGGTCACCGAACGCCTCCGGAGGGGGTCTGCTCGCCGGACCGGACGAACGAGCCGCGCTCGCCGGTCAGGCTGGGGAACGATTCGAGCAGCTTGCGCGTGTAGGGGTGCGCCGGCCGCTCGTACATCTCCTGGGCGGTCGCGTGCTCGACGACCTCGCCGTCCTTCATCACCGCGATGCGGTCGGCCAGTTCGAGCAGCAGCGGCAGGTCGTGGGTGATGAACAGGACGGCGAAGCCGATCTCGTCGCGCAGCCGGAGGATCTCCCGCAGGATGCCGCGCTGCACCACCACGTCCAGCGCGGTGGTCGGCTCGTCCATGATCATGACCTGGGGGTCGAGCAGCAGCGCCATGGCGATCACCACGCGCTGCCTCATGCCGCCGGACAGCTCGTGCGGGTAGGAGCGGAGCCGCCGCACGTCGACGCCGACGAGCTTCAGCACCTCCTCGCACCTCGCGCGGCGCTGCGCCTTGGTCATGTCGGGCCGGTGCGTGGTGAGCACGTCCTCCAGCTGCGCCCGGACCGTGATGACCGGGTTCAGCGCGTTCATCGCGCCCTGGAACACCATGGACAGCTTCGACCAGCGGAACTCCCGCAGCTCGCCGGGCGCGAGGGCGAGCACGTCGAGGTCGCCGCCCTCGCGGTCGTGGAACGTCACGGAGCCGCTCGTCACCTCGGCGGGCGGCCGGTGCAGCCGGTTGACCGCGTAGGCGAGGGTGGTCTTGCCGCAGCCGGACTCGCCGGCCAGGCCCAGGATCTCGCCGCGCCGCAGCGTGAGCGACACGTCCTTGACCGCGTGCACCGGCCTGCCGACCTGGTAGACCACGGACAGGTCGCGGACGGTCATCACCACGTCGTCGTCGGTGCGCGCCACCGGCTCGGCCGCGCGGTCGGGCTCGACCGCCGCCTTGCGGGGGATGTCCCGCAGCTTGGGGTTGATGATCTCGTCGATGCTGAAGTTGACGAGCGACAGGCCGCAGCCGAACAGGGCGATGATCAGGCCCGGCGGCACGAACCACCACCACGCCTCGCGCTGGAGCGCGAAGCCGTTCTGGGCGTAGTAGAGCATCGTGCCCAGGGTCGAGGAGTTGGACGCGCCCAGGCCGAGGAACGACAGGCCCGCCTCGCTGAGGATGGCGTAGATGACCGCGAAGACGAACTGCGAGGCCAGCAGCGGCAGCAGGTTGGGCAGGATCTCGACGGTGATCACGCGCCAGGGCTTCTCGCCGGACACCTTGGCGGCGGCCACGTAGTCGCGGTTGCGCAGCGACAGCGTCTGGGCGCGCAGCACGCGGGCCGACGCGGCCCAGCCGGTGATCGCCAGCACCACCGCGATGGTCCACGAGCCGCGCTGGTCGGCGGGCACGAACGCGGAGATCACGATCACCAGCGGCAGGCCGGGGATCACCAGCATGACGTTGGAGAACAGCGAGAAGCCCTCGTCGACGTACCCGCCGACGTAGCTGCCGACGATGCCGAACAGCGCCGACAGGACGGTGGCCATCACGCCGACCAGCAGGCCGATGTAGAGCGAGCCGCGCGTGGCGGAGGCGAGCTGCGCCAGCACGTCCTGGCCGGTGAGGGTGGTGCCGAGGAGGAACTCGCCGCCCGGCGAGGTCAGGCCGAGGTCGCGGATGAGGTTCGGGTCGCCCAGGAGCAGCGGCCCGAGCAGGCCGAACAGGGTGATCGACACGATCAGGCCGAGGCCGACGCCCAGCTTGGGCGACCAGCGCGGCAGCATCGACCGCAGGCCGGAGCGGCCCCGGGGCGGCTCGACGGTGACGGGACTCAGGTTGGTCACGGTGCCCGGTCTCCTTCTCAGCCGCTGACGCGGGTGCGCGGGTCGATGACGGCGTACAGCAGGTCGACCACGAGGTTCGCGCCGAGCACGGCGACCGTGATCACGAGGAAGATGCCCTGCATGAGGGCGTAGTCGTTGTTCTGCACCGCCTGGAGCAGCTTCGAGCCGATGCCGGGGTAGGAGAACACCTGCTCGGTGATGACCGAGCCGGACACCACGAAGCCCAGCGAGATGGCGAAGCCCGCGACGGAGGGCAGCACCGCGTTGCGGGCCGCGTACTTGATCATGATCCGCGAGTCGCGCAGGCCCTTGGCCCTGGCGGTCAGCACGTAGTCCTCGGCGGTGGCCGAGACCATCATGTTCCGCATCCCCAGCAGCCAGCCGCCGACCGAGGAGATGACGATGGTCAGCGCGGGCAGCGTGCCGTGGTAGATCGCCGAGCCGATGAACTCGGCGTCCCAGCCGGGCGACAGGACCACGTCGTAGCCGCCGAGCAGCGGGAACCAGCCCAGGGCGGACGCGAGCACCGCCGCCAGGATCAGCGCCAGCCAGAAGTACGGCACGGCGGCGAGCACGGTGGTGGCGGGCACCAGGCTGTCCAGCCAGGTGCCGCGCCGCCAACCGACGAACGTGCCCAGCGCGATGCCCAGGACGAACGACAGGAACGTCGCGATGCCCACGAGCACGAGCGTCCAGGGCAGGGCCTGCCCGATGATCTCCGACACCGGTGTCGGGAACGCCGACACCGAGACGCCGAGGTCGCCCCGGAACATGTTGCCCAGGTAGGACAGGTACTGCCGGAAGAGCGACTCGCCGCTGTTGCCGCCCAGCAGCAGCTCGTACGCCCTGCGGGCCGACGGGTCCACGGTCCCGCCCCGTTGCGCGAGCTTCGCCATGAGGATGTCCACCGGGTTGCCCGGCATCAGCCTCGGGATGAAGAAGTTCAGCGTCAGGGCCGCCCAGAAGGCGACCAGGTAGAACGCGAACTTTCGGGCGTAGTACCTCATCGGTCCGCCAATCGGTTCTAGTGGGCCCCGGTCACTGGCCCGCGGGCTTGAGCTTCAGGAAGATCTCCGAGTGGTCGGGGCGCTGCCAGACGGCCGCGACCGCGTAGAGGTCTTCCTTCGTGGGCCAGCCGGTGAACTTCTTGGCGTTGTACTCGCTGGTGGTGCCCGCGGTGAGGATCGGGATGTACGGGATCGACTTCTCGATCTCGGTCTGGATGGTGTCGAAGTACTGCTGCCGGTCCGCCGCGTCCTCCGGGTTGACGCCCTTGAGCGCGGTCAGGGCCTGGTCGACGGCGGGGTTGGAGAAGCGGGAGAAGTTGGGGTTGGCGACCTCGCCGACCTTGGCGGTGGTGGCGGTGCTGAAGAAGT
>NZ_BAAAKE010000044.1:0-40502 GCF_039527585.1 Saccharothrix xinjiangensis
TCTCGGCGCGGTTCACGCCCTTGAACAGGACGCGCTCGCCGTTGACCAACAACTGCTCGTCGCGGATCTCGATCTCGCGGAACCCGGTGGTCTCGGAAGTGATGTGCGCCGTGCCGCCGGGCGCGGTCAGGGTGAGCACGACGGTGTGCAGGTTCGGCGTCTCGTCGGTCCACTTGGCGGGGTCGTGCACGGGCAGCTCGAACCGGGCGGTGCCCCCCCTGTCGGTGATCTCGACGTCCCGGGCGGCGGACGCGATCTCCTCGCCGCGGGCGTCTCGCAGGCTGAGCGCCAGGCGGTGTGCGCCGGTCGTGCCACCGGGCTTGCGCCCCACCTCGACGTCGGCGGACAGCACGGCGTCGGTGTAGGCGGCGTCCAGGTCGGTGCGCAGGGTGACGTCGCGGACGTGCGTGGCGGGCGCGGAGACCAGGTGGACCGAGCGGAAGATGCCCGAGTACCGCCACTGGTCCACGTCCTCCAGGTAGGAGCCGGCGCTCCAGCGGTGCACCTGCACGGCCACGCGGTTGCGGCCCGGCCGCAGCGCGTCGGTCACGTCGAACTCGGCCGGGGTGTAACCGCCCTGGTCGTAGCCGACGTAGGTGCCGTTGACCCACACGAAGTAGGCCGAGGTGACGCCCTCGAAGCGCAGCACGGTGGTGCGGTCGGCCCAGTCACGGGGGACGTCGAAGTCCTTGGCGTACGCACCGGTCGGGTTGACGTCGCGCGGCACCCGCGGCGGGTCGTCGGGCTGGATCTCGGTGGCGATGTTGCGGAAGATCGGGTGGTCGAGCCCGTCGGTCTGCCACGTGTGCGGCACGGTGACCCGCCGCCAGCCGGACGTGTCGTAGCCGTCGGCGTGGAAACCGGCCGGGACCTCCTCGGGCCGCTTGGCAATCGCGATCCGCCACTCGCCGTCCAGGGAACGCGTGTACGGCGTGCGCTCGTCACCCCGGACGGCCGAGGCCACGTCGGCGTGCGGGGGCAGGAACACGTGGGGCGGTTCCTGGTGCTCGGCGACCATGGCGGGGTTCTCCAAGTAGGTCGCGTACAGGTCGCCGGGGGGAGCCGCGGAAGCGGTGCCGGGGCTGACGCCGACGACAGCACCACCCAGAACCGACAACACCACTGCGAGAACGCGCGAGCGCGCCATGCCGAACCTCCCTCTCTTCTCCCGGCGCCGAGTGGCACCTCCACACGCACCGGATGTGGCCGCTGCGGTGCCCGGTCCCGCTCTGCGCGGGCAGGACCGGACACCGGTGTTCTGACGGAGTCGCGCTACCTCATGTTGGCCACGACGAAGGGCGCGTGGCCGTGCAGGTAGTTGCTCCAGCCCCCGGTGACGGGTGCGCCCGCCCTGAGCAGGTTGGTGGAGTCACTGCCGGTGTGGAGCTTCCAGGCGGTCCAGGAGACGCCGTTGGCGCGCATCCAGTCGATCCATGCCTGTGCCTCGGGCAGGCAGGTCCGGCCGTCGGTGCCACCGTCGGCGTGGCTGGCGCCCCACTCGGTGACGAACAGCGCGAGGCCGGCGCGGATCGCGGTGTTGCCCCTGTCGCGCAGCCAGGAGCCGTGACTGCACGAGTAGAAGTGCAGCGTGTACATGAGGTTGGTGCCCGACACCGGGCTGGCCGCGGCCTGGTCGACGCCCTGGGACCAGTTCGGCGTGCCGAGCACGATGATGTTGTCCGGGTCGGCGGCGCGGATCGCGGAGACCACGGCCTGGTGGTAGGGCTTGACGACGCCGGTCCAGCTGACCTGGAGGGGTTCGTTCCAGGGTTCCCAGATGACGTTGGGCAGGTGGCCGTAGCGGCGGGCCAGGTCGCTGAAGAACGCGACCGCCTGCGACCGCGAGTTCTGCGCCTCGTGGGCGTGGTAGTCCACGATCACGTAGACCCCGGCGGCGACGGCGTTGTTGATGATCGTCTCGACCTGACCGCGTGCCCTGCTCGGGTCGCTGAGGTAGGCCCCGGAGGGTTCGACGCCCATGGCGGCGCGGATGACCTGGAGGTTCCAGTTGTCCCGCATCCACCGCAGCGCCGAGAGGTTCTGGGAGTAGCCGGGGTTCTCCCAGTTGAGCCAGAAGCTGCTCACGCCGCGCAGCTGGACCCGCGCGCCGGTGCGGTCGCACATCGTGGTGCCGCAGACGCGCAGTTGCCCGTGGCGGGCGACGGGGGTGGTGCCCGCGGGTGGGGTCGTGGTGGTCGTGGTCGGGTTCGTCCCGGTGGTGGTCCAGCGCTGGTTGGACGCGCCGGTGCAGGTCCAGAGCACGATCAGGGTGCCGTTGGCGGTCCCGGCGCCGGTGGCGTCGAGGCACAACCCGGACTGCACGCCGCGGATCGTGCCGTCGGTGTTGACGTCCCACTGCTGGCCGGCGCTGCCGTTGCAGTCCCAGATGGTGACCGCGGTACCCGGGGTGGTGCCGCTGCCGGCGGCGTTGAGGCACTTGGCGCCGTACACCTGCAACTGGCGGGAGGAGGTGGTGTTGAAGGTCTGGTTCGCGCCGCCGGTGCAGTCACGCAGGGCGACCTGGGTGCCGTTGGTCTGGGAGGACCCCGGTACCTCGACGCAGCGGCCGGAGCCGACGCCCCTGATCGTGGTGGTGGCGGCCGAGGCCGTGCTGATGACGGTCAGGAAGGTGCCCACGAGCACCGGAACGGCCACGAGGACCGCCAGCAGTGGGCGGATGGGCTTGCGGCGCCGGCTCGCGTCGGTGAGGGCCGGTCGTGCTGGTTCCACTTCTTCTCCCTCGAGGATGAGCAGTCCGGGCCGGCAGGGCTTGGCCCGGTGTCGGTGTGTGAAGGCGGGACGCCGACCCGGCTCAGCGCCGGGACGACCGGTGTGAGAGCGACATGGGCACGCCCGTGTGTCGCAGGGCGCGCATGCGATCTCCTTGATCCACGCGGGGTGACGACAAGACGGCGGCGCACATAGTTAATCACACGATGAAACGAAGTCAATGGTGTGTTGTAGACACCGGATGCCGTCCGGTCGCGTCCGGCTCCTGGCGTTGCCGACCGCAGGCCGGTGCCAGTCCGAACGGTATCGTCGCGTCGTGACGAAGCCCGCCCGCGCTCGTGCCACGCCAACGTGGCCGGACCTGCCCGAAGCAGCCCGTGACGTGCTGCTGGAGGTGCTGATCCACGGGGCCATGCCCCGGGCCGAGATCGCCCCGCGGGTGCGCTTGTCGAGGGCGACCCTCACCCGTGCGGCCAGGGTGCTCGTCGGTCATGGGCTGCTTGTCGAGGGCGGCACCGAGCTGCGTTCCTCCACCGGTCGACCCTCGGAGATCCTGCACGTCCGCGGCGAGGCGCACCGTTTCCTGGGCGTGAAGCTCACCGCCGACCGCCTCTACGCCGTCGTCGCCGACCTGACCGCCACCGTGACCGAGGCGGTCGAGCAGCCGTTGCGCTCCACCGACCCCGCCGAGGTCGTCTCCCTGGTTACCGAGCTCGCGACCGACCGGCCGTGGTTGACCGGGATCGGTGTCACTCTCGGCGGTGTCGTCCGCGACGGCGTCGTCACCAACGCCGGGTTCCTGGGCTGGGAGGGCGTGCCGCTGGCGGAGGCGGTCATTCGAGCGACCGGGCTGCCCGTCGCGGTCGACAACGACGTCCAGGCGTTGACCTCGGCCGAGCACTGGTTCGGCGCGGGTGCGGGTGTGGAGTCGATGGTGGTGATCACCGTCGGCGCGGGCGTCGGCACCGGGTTGGTCATCGACGGCAAACTCGTCCAGGGCGCACACCGCCTGCCTCCTCGTTTCGCCCACCTCCTGGTCGATCCCCGGGGACCGCAGTGCGGCTACGGGCACCGGGGCTGTGCCTCCAGCTACCTGATGAGCCACGTCATCACCCGCCGGATCGACGGCTGCGCCACCCTCGAGGAGGCGGTCGAGAGAGCGCGGGCCGATGACCCCGATGCCCAGAAGGTCTTCGCCGAGGCCGGCTATGCGCTTGGTGTCCTCATCGGGCACGCGGCGAACTTCGTCGACCCGGCCAAGATCCTGCTCACGGGGGACGGTCTGCCCATCTACGAACTCGCTACCAGGCAGGTCCACGACGGCATCGAGGACACCTACGAGGACGATTCCGCTCTGATCGACCTGACCGTGCAACCGTTCGACTTCGGTGAATGGGCACGCGCCGCCGCTGTGCTCGCCATCAAGGCCGCGATCACCGGTGCCGTCTGATCCCACCGCCGGGGGAGCGGCCCGGTGCGGTGGACTACCGGACTCCGGCCGGGGTGGGCCGTCGCTGCTCGACCCCGGCCGGACGCCCGGTCCTGCGTGGACCGTCGATCAGATGGGCCTGACGTCTACCCAGAAGCGCGTGTCGTTGCTCAGGTTGGCCGAGTTGCTGTTGAGCTGGTCCCTGATCCAGTAGACGGCGGTCTTGTAGCCGTTGATGTCGCTGGTGTTGGGGTTGTTGATGCCGGTCTGGCCGTTGCGGTGGCCGCCGAACCAGGTGTTCATGCCGTAGGCGTTCTGGCTCTGGTGCAGGCAGGAGATGTCGGCGGAGAGGTTGCTGTTGAGCGCGGCGCCGTTGTTCCACTGGGCGGTGGTCTGCCCGCGGAAGCGGTCGCACTTGCTGCGCAGCATGTACCAGTTCTGCTTGAAGATGCCGAAGTTCGCGGCGTCGTCGCGCTTGTTGTCGCCGTAGGGGTAGTTGGTGTCCATGCGCTCGGTCTCCAGCATGGCCACCGCCAGGTCGAGCGAGTTCGCCCCGGCGTTGCGGACCTGCTGCTTGCGGCTGCCCAGGCCGCTGATGCTGTACGAGCCGCACCGCATGCCCGAAGGGCAGGCGGCCATGACGACGTCGTCGGGTGTCGAGCAGTAGTCGTCGTTCCCCCACCCGTCGCCGCCCGCATGGTGGTCGGCGCAGTAGGAGGGGGCGTCGAGGACGCTGTTCGCACCGGCCGGGACGGCGAACAGCGTCGCCCCGGCGAACGCCAGCATCGAGGCGACCATGATCGCGGACAGTCTCCGCATGTGCTCTCACTCCTTCGTGAGTCCACTGGTCAGACACGGGGCGGTGTCAGCAGGATGGGATCATTAACCGCTTAAGTCAAGTCCTCTATTCGAGGTACTTCGCTCCAGCTTTAGCTAGCTGTACCGCTTAAGTAGGCATCCTGAAACGTTCGAAGCCGGCAGTGCACGGACAACCGCGCGCGGTGTTCTGATCGCGATGAAATCAACTCTTGACCCAGGGGGGTGCCAGGCTCCATCCTGGGCTCGGACCGGCCCGGTCGAGGGGGTTGGAAGCGCCCCGGCGCTCGAGCGCGCCACCCGCGACGGGCGGTGTCCGTGCTGGGCGTGCCGCCACCCCGGAACGCGCTGCATCTCGGTGGCCGACTGCGCCTCCGGTTCGGCCTGACGACCTCATCCCTCGATGTTCGACTTCCGGCGCGGCGCTTTGGGAGCGCTCCCGGAGGTGTGGACGAAGGAGCAGTGGTGCTCATGACCTCAGTGAGAGTGCGAGCGTTCGCCGCCGTGGCAGCGATCAGCGCGTTGACCGGGGGCCTGGTGGTCGCCGGTGTGGCCTCTGCGGCCCCGGGCTGCAAGGTCGACTACGTGGTGCAGAACAAGTGGCAGGGCGGGTTCACCGGGAACGTCACGATCACCAACCTCGGTGACCCCGTCGACGGTTGGGCGTTGCGGTGGTCCTTCCCCGGCTCGGAGCGCTTCGGCCAAGGCTGGAATGCCACGTTCAGCGCCTCCGGGGCGAGCGTGACCGCGTCCAACGTGGACTGGAACCGCTCGATCCCGACCGGTGGCACGGCGTCGTTCGGGTTCAACGGCACCATGACCGGTGACGCGGTGGGCGTGCCTGCGACGTTCACGTTGAACGGGACGACCTGCACGGGCGGCACCGTCCCCACGACCACGTCCTCCACTTCGACATCCACCACCACGACGACCGGAGGCGGCACGCCCCAGTGTTCGACCAGTCCGGTGAACCCGAACGCGTCCGTGCAGGCGCGCAAGCTGTTGTGCTACGTCCAGTCGCAGTACGGCAACCACATCCTCTCCGGTCAGCAGGAGTCGACGTGGATCGGTGGTCCGGACCACGAGATCAACCACATCCGGAACAACACCGGGAAGTACCCGGCGATCCGGGCGTTGGACTTCGGTGACTCGAAGGACCTGGCTCCGCGTGCCATCGCGTGGTGGAACGCGGGCGGCATCCCGATGATCGGCTACCACATGGGCGCGCCGACCAAGCCGGACACGTACGAGGGCACCCAGATGCAGGTGTCGATCAACGCCGTGCTCACGCCGGGCACGGCCGAGTACCAGTCGTTCATGCAGCGGTTGGACCAGGCCGCCGCGATGTTGCAGCAGTTGGAGAACGCGAACGCGGCGGTGATCTGGCGGCCGTTCCACGAGGCGGGCGGCACGTGGTTCTGGTGGTCGAAGGAGGGCGGCGGCCAGTACAACCGGCTGTGGAACTTCATGTTCAACTACTTCACCCGCACCAAGGGCCTCGACAACCTCGTCTGGTTGCACGGGTACAACGGTCAGCCGCAGGCGTCGTTCTACCCCGGCAAGTCGGTGGTCGACATCGGCGGCGCGGACACCTACGCGGGCAACGGCAACTACGACCCGCTCAACGCGATGTACAACTCCGTGCGCAACATCGTCGGCTCCACGCTGCCGATCGCGCTCCACGAGAACGGGCCGATCCCGGACCCGGACCGGCTCCAGTCCACCGGCACCCGCTGGGTGCTGTTCGGCACCTGGCACGGCAACCACTTGACGGTCAGCAACTCTATCGCCCACCTCCAGAAGGTCTACAACCACAGCTATGTCGTCACCCGGGACGAACTGCCCAACCTCCGGTAGGAAGAACCGAAGCGGACGGGACGCGCAGTTCTGGGCGGTCACACCAGTGTGCGAATCACGGTTGGGGACCGCCGGCGGAGTTCGGCGGTCGCCCAACGTTTCGGCGTCGAGTCATCTGGCCGGTCTGGCTGTCGCCGGTCCAGACGGTCGTGATGAGCGGATCGCTTCGTCGGCTCAGTCACCGGGGCGTGTCGACCGTGGCGGTCTCGACGGTCCAGGCGCGGGCCTGATCGGTGAGGGTGATGCCGAGTCCGGGCCGGTCGGACAGGTGCATGCGGCCGTCGCGGGTTTCCAGGCGTTCGTTGAACAGGGGGTGGAGCCAGTCGAAGTGCTCGACCCAGGGTTCGCGGGGGTAGGCGGCGGCGAGGTGGACGTGGATCTCCATGGCGAAGTGGGGGGCGAGCTGGAGGTGGTGGTGGTCGGCGAGGGTGGCGAGGGTGAGGAACTGGGTGATGCCGCCGACGCGGGGCGCGTCGGGTTGCAGGACGTCCACGGCGCCGGCGCGGATCAGCTCGTAGTGCTCGGCGACGCTGGTGAGCATCTCGCCGGAGGCGACCGCCGTGGTCAGCGACCGCGCCAGCTCCGCGTGCCCCTCGACGTCGTAGGCGTCCAGCGGCTCCTCGATCCAGACCAGGTCGAACTCCTCCAGCGCGCGGCAGACCCGCATGGCGGTGGGCCGGTCCCACTGCTGGTTGGCGTCGACCATCAGCGGCACGCCGTCGCCGAGGTGCTCGCGGACGGCCGCGACGCGGCGCAGGTCCTCTGCCCGGTCCGGCAGGCCCACCTTGATCTTGATGCCGCCGACGCCGGACTCCAGCGTGCGGGTGGCGTTGTCCTTGATCCGCGGGACCGACTCGTGCAGGAAGCCGCCGGAGGTGTCGTAGCAGCGCACGGAGTCGCGGTGCGCGCCGAGCAGCTTGGCCAGCGGCAGGTTCGCGCGCTTGGCCTTGAGGTCCCACAGCGCGACGTCGAACGCGGCCAGCGCCTGGGTGGCGGCGCCGCTGCGGCCGACCGAGGCGCCCGCCCACACCAGCTTGGTCCACAACCGGCCGATGTCATTGGGGTCCTCGCCGATCAGGTCGGGCGCGACCTCGCGGGCGTGGGCGAACTGCGCGGGCCCGCCGGCTCGCTTGGAGTAGGAGAAGCCGACGCCCTCCAGCCCGGCCTCGGTGCGGATCTCGGCGAACAGCAGCGCGACCTCGGTCATGGGCCGCTGCCTGCCGGTGAACACCTTGGCGTCGCTGATCGGCGCTGGCAGCGGCAGGGTCACCGACGACAACGTCACCGAGCTGATCCGGTCCAGCACCGAGGTGGGTGTGGTGGTCGACATGAGGCTCCTGGGTGGGTCGCGGCTGGTTTGGTGATTTTGAGGTCGGGAACCGAGCTCAGGCGTGGGATGCGCCGAGATGCGGTCAGAGTCGGATGGTGCCGGTAATCGTGTCCTTGATGGCGAGTGCGGCCGCGGCGCGTGCCCATTCGTCGAAGTCGAACGGTTGGACGTCGAGATCGATCAGGGTCGGGTCGTCTTCGTAGGTGTTCTCGATTCCATCGTGGACTTGCTCGGAGGCGATCTCGTAGAGGGGGAGGCCGTCGCCGGTGAGCAGGATCTTGTCGGGGTCGAGGAAGTTGGCCGTGTGGCCGATGAGGACGCCGAGTGCATAGCCCGCTTCGGCGAAGATCCGGTTGGCGTCGGGATCGCCGGCTCGCGCGCGTTCGACTGCGTCGTCGTAGGTGGCGCAGTTCCGGAGTTGACGGAGTATGACGTGGCTCATCAGGTAGCTGGAGGCACAGCCGCGGTGGCCGTAACCGCACTGCGGTCCTCTGGGGTCGACGAGGAGGTGGGCGAATCTGCGGGGCAGGCCGTGTGCGCCTCGGACGAGTTTGCCGTCGATGATCAGCCCGGTGCCGACTCCAGCCCCGATGGTGATCACCACCATCGAGTCCACGCCCGCGCCTCCGCCGAACCAGTGCTCGGCGGAGGTCAATGCCTGAACATCGTTGTCGACGGTGACGGGCAGCCCGGTCGCTCGAGTGACCGGTGCCGCGAGAGGCACGTTCTTCCAGGCCGGGAACCCCGCGTCGACGACCACGCCGTCACGAACGACACCACCGAGCGTGACGCCGATCGCAGTCATCCCCGGCAGACCGGCCGCGACCTCGGCGACCTGGGTGGTGACCTGCTTGGGGTGGGTGGAGCGCAGTGGTAGCTCCATGACGTCGGTGACGACGGCGGTCAGGTCGGTGACGGCGGCGTAGAGGTGGTCGGCGGTGAGCTTCACACCCAGGAACCGGTGCGCCTCACCGCGGACGTGCAGCATTTCCGAGGGGCGTCCGGTGGGGGAGCGCAGTTCGGTGCCACCCTCGACCAGCAGTCCTTCATCTACCAGCGTTCTGGCGGCGCGGGTGAGGGTGGGCCGGGACAGGCGTAGGCGGGGTGCGATCTCAGCCCGAGGCATGGGCCCGTGGATCAGTACCTCCAGCAGCACGTCACGTGCGACTTCGGTCAAGTCCGGCCACCTCGGTGTGGCAAGAGTGCGGGTTGGTGGCGTCACGGTGCGACCGTATCTCCAGTAGTCATCCCGGTTGGTGCCTGATGACGTGCGGGCTTCCGTGGTGGCTCGTGCAACGCATGACCTGTCGATTTAGACCCGGGCGTCGTCGGCTTCGACGACCTGGCACTCGTGCAGTGGTCCCGTCCAGCGATGTGACGGCCACCAGGTTCCCGACCGAGCCGACTGCGGGACGGGAGCTGGAGCACGACCGGATCGAGTTGCCGACCACGCTGATGGTGCGGGGCAGTACGGTGTCGCCGCCGGGTGGCCACTCCTGACGGGACGTCCGACGGCGGGAACCGCGATTCCGGATCTCGGCGCCGCGTGTCCGTTGACGGGCGCCGACGCCGTCGCGCGGAGCGCCGGCGCTGAGGGCGCGGCCGCGGATCAGCGGTGCCGGGCACGGGCTCGACGATGAAGGCGCACGAGATCCTCCTTTGGCGTCGCGGTCGTCACCCTGGCTCGACCATGGTCGAGCCAGGGTGACGACCGCGTTGGCGATTCAGGAATGGAGCGACGACCCTCGCCTTCGACGTCGAGATCGCGATGCCGCCTGCGCCGGATGACGCTGGTCCATGTCAGGCGGGAGACCCAGTGGTGACGAGTGTGTGGTCTAGCGGAAGTTGGGCAGTTCGTCGCGGGTGATGACGTAGCTGCTGGCGTAGACCTTCTGGAGGTGGGCGATCGAGTTGTGCTGGGTCAGGAAGTGGGAGTTCCAGGTCATGAACCACAGCCACCGGGTGTTGGTCGACTGCAGGCGGTCGGGGTCGGGGATCGGGCCGTTCTCGTGCAGCGCCACCGGGACCTGTGAGCCGACGGCGTTGCGCGCGGCGTTGTACATCGCGTTCTGGGGGTCGTAGTTGCCGCTGCCGGCATAGGTGTCGGCGCCGCCGATGTCGACGTAGGCCCTGCCGGGGTAGAAGGCGCCGTTGGGGCTGCCGTTGGTGCCGAACATCCAGATCAGGTTGTTCAGGCCCTTGGTCCGGGTCAGGTGGTCGTACATGTAGCGCCAGAGCCGGACGTACTGGGCGCCGCCTTCCTTGCTCCACCAGAACCAGGTGCCGCCAGCCTCGTGGAAGGGCCGCCAGATCACCGCGGCACCGATGTCCTCCAGCCGCTGGAGGTTCGCGGCGGCGGCGTCCATGCGCTGGCGGAAGGAGTTGTTCTCGGCCGTGCCGGGGGTGAGCACGGCGTTGATGGACACGGCCATCTGGCTGCCCTCGTAGGTGTCGGGCTTCGTGGGTGCGCCCATGTGGTAGGCGACCTCGGGGATGCCGCCGGAGTTCCACCACGTGATGGCGCGACCGACGTAATCCGTCGTGGCCTGGTCCATGCCCCGCAGCGCCGGGAGCTTGCCGGTGTTGCGCTGGACGTGGTTCATCTCGTACTCGGGCCCACCGTTCCAGGTGGACTCCTCCTGACCGGCGAGGATGTGGTTGCCGTACTGCGAGTGCAGGTAGCACAGGACTTTGCGCACCGCGGTGTTGGAATTGGGATTGGCCGGGTTGACCGAGCAGACCGGGTCGGGGCCCGGCCCGGCGCCGGCGCGCCACTGCTGGTTGGTCTGGCCGTTGCAGTTCCAGGTGTTGACCAGGGTGCCGTTGGCCGTCGCGGCTCCGACGACGTCCAGGCAGAGCCCGGACTGCACCGCGGTCACCGAACCGTTGGCGTTGAGCCGGAACTTCTGGTTGGACTGCCCGGTGCACTCCCGGATCAACAGCCTCGCACCCGCGGTGATGGAGCCGTTCTCCACGTCCAGACAACGAGTGCCGCTGAAAGTGCGCAGGTCACCGGACGAAGTGAAGTCCCACGACTGGTTGGCCTGGCCGTTGCAGTCCCAGATCCCGACCGCAGAACCGGGAGTGCTGGTGTTGCCCACCACGTCCAAACACCTGTTGGACGCCACGCTGATCAGCGAAGCCGGTGCCGCGACCGCCGGCACGGCGCTCAACGCGGCCAGGCCGGGTGCCATGAGGGCGATCGCCAGCAGCGTTCGCCCGGTTCTTCCCTTGGGGCGCATCGGATCTCCTTTGATCCACGGTGACCGGCCACGGCCGGACACCGGTAGTCGACAGACGAAGGTGGAGGTGCCGCGCAGGCACGGCTGACGGCACCGCACACGCATCCGGTCACGACGAAAGCCCGACGCAGCCGACTCGCCACGCCGCTGCCTTCCGGGGTTCTCGACCGGCGAAGTCCTTGCGGGACGGCCGTAGGCGGGTGCGCCGGACCGATCCAGGGAGTGTTCCTCCGGAACGTAACGCAGCGAGCCGGTCCGGAACAAGAGGTTCTGCTCAACTTGAAACTAACTGTTCGGCGGCGGATGATCAGCCGGTGGTGGATCAGCGGGGTCAGGCTTTGGTCCAGCGCTGGGCGACGCCCCCGTTGCAGTCCCAGATGGCTACCGCGGCGCCGTTGGCGGTGCCGCCACCGACGACGTCGAGGCACTTGGTGTTGTAGACGCGTAGCTCCCCGGCTGACCTCGGTGTTGGTCAGGATCGCCCTGGTCGCGGCGCTCATCGTGCGCAGGTCGTTACCGGCCGGCAGTGGTGCGTTCACCAGGGCCCAGAGGCTGAAGTGGGCGCGGGACTCGGTGTCGGTCAGGCCGTGGCCGACCTCCGGCATGTCGGGGTCGTTCCAGGCTCCGGGGCGGGAGGCGTCGGCGTAGCGGGGCTGGGAGTCCAGGATCCCCATGACCGAGTTCCAGTTGCCCTCGATGTCACCGGTGGTGCGCCAGGAGTTGCCGGTCGCGGCGCCCCACTGGATGACGTTGTCGTCGCCCCAGTTGCAGATCGCGTAGAAGATCTGCCGGCTGGTGCGGGTCAGCGCGTCCCGCATGGCGGTGTGGCGGTCCTGGGCGGTGCGACCCAGGTGGTTGCGCCGGACTGGCCGATGCCGGCACGACCGGCACGGCGGTGGCGGCGAGCACCGCCGCCACCGCGGCGCGCAGCAATTTCTTCACGGGATCTCCTTGTCGGCTCCGACAGTGCCGTGACAGCGGTCCGCGCCGGTGCGCCACGGGACTCGCGCACCGGCTCGGACCGCCGCCGGCGGGCTCGGAGTGAGGTAAGCGCAACGTCACGACGAGGTCGCATTGAGGGGAGGTAGTTGAGAGTTCAGTTGATTTCAGACTGGTACTAACCCCTTGATTCGGCCGGAAGTGTTGCGATACGTTGCGCAAGCACCACGCCGGACAGCCGAGAGTCGCTGTACGACCGGTCATCGCCGTGCACGGAGTCGGACGCGATCGCTCCTCGTCCGTCTCCGGCTCCACTCCACCCACCGTGTCGACGACGACACGCGCACCCTGGAGGCTCACGTGGAGATCAACCGTCGCAAAGTCCTGGAGTTGGGGGCGACCGGAATCGGAGTGGCCGGCTTGTCCGCGCTGGGTGTGAGCGCGCTGGGTGTGCCCGCAGCCGTCGCCGCGCCCGCGGGTCCCGCCACCGAGACCCTGCTGCTGACCGGTTCCGACGCGGACAACACCGTCCCCTGGGACTTCCAGGTGACCGAAGGGCGCAACGCCGGGGTGTGGCGCACGATCCCGACACCGTCGAACTGGGAGTGCCACGGCTTCGGCACCTACCAGTGGGGCTGGAACCTCCGCCCCAACGAGAAAGGGCTCTACCGGCGTCGTTTCACCCCGTCCTCGACGTGGTCGGGCAGGCGGATCTTCGTGGTGTTCGAGGGCTCGATGACCGACACCGAGGTGCGGATCAACGGCACCCTGGCCGGTCCGGTCCACCAGGGCGGCTTCTACCGGTTCCGCTACGACGTCACGTCGTTGGTGCGTTTGGGGCAGGAGAACCTGCTGGAAGTGACGGTCAGCCGGGACTCGGCGAACAACTCGGTCAACGACGCCGAGCGCCGCGGCGACTACTGGAACTTCAGCGGCATCTACCGGCCGGTCTCGTTGCAGGCGTTCCCCGCCTCGCGGATCGACCGGGTCGCGATCGACGCCAAGCACACCGGCGCTTTCCGGATGGACGTGCACCTGGCCGGCGTGGGCGCGGCCGGCCGGGTGGTCGGCCAGCTCCGGCGGCTCGACGGCACCGCGGTCGGCGGCCCGTTCTCGGTCGCGGTCGGGTCGGGTGCGACGACGGCGACGCTGACGACCTCGGTGTCCTCGCCGCAGACGTGGACCGCGGAGGCTCCGAACCTGTACTTGGTCGACGTGCAGCTCACCACCGGTGACGGCACACCCCTGCACGGGACGACCGAGCGGTTCGGGTTCCGCACGATCGAGGTGCGCGCCGGGGACGGTGTGTACGTCAACGGGTCGAAGGTGATCCTGAAGGGCACGAACCGGCACACGTTCTGGCCGACCCTGGGTCGCGCGTCCAGCCCGCGCATGGCCCGGATGGACATCCTGCTGATGAAGGAGATGAACAACAACGCGGTGCGGATGTCGCACTACCCGCCGGACACGTTCTTCCTGGACCTGTGCGACGAGCTGGGCCTGTACGTGATCGACGAGTTGGCCGGCTGGCAGAAGCGCTACGACGAGAACGTGGGCGCCCCACTGGTGGCCTCGATGGTCACGCGGGACGTCAACCACCCGTCCATCATCATGTGGGCCAACGGCAACGAGGGCGGCTGGAACACCGCGCTGGACGACGACTACGCCCGCTACGACCCGCAGCGACGCCCGGTGATCCACCCGTGGGCCACGTTCGGCGGTCTCAACACCGACCACTACGAGACCTACGACAGCACCCGGAACATCCTCAACGGCTCGGCGATCCACCTGCCGACCGAGTTCCTGCACGCGTTGTACGACGGCGGGGCCGGAGCCGGCCTGAACGACTACTGGGCGCTGCTGGGCGCGGGCACTCGGCGAGCGGGTGGTTTCATCTGGGCGTTCGTGGACGAAGGGCTCCGCCGTGATGACCGGGGCGGCGCGATCGACACCACCGGCAACTCCGGCCCCGACGGCATCCTCGGCCCGTTCCGCGAGAAGGAAGCTTCCTTCTACACCATCCGCGACATCTGGTCCCCCGTGCAGCTCGGCAACCCCGGCTACTACACCACCACGTTCCCCACAGGCTTCGACGGCCGGGTCAACGTCGTCAACCGCTACGACCACACCAACCTGCAGGGCTGCCGGTTCAGCTGGCAGCTGCTCAGGCAGGCCGCGCCGGGCACGTCGAGCACCGCGCCGACCGTGATCGCGCAGGGTGCCGTCGCCGGTCCGAACACCGCGCCCGGAGCCACCGGCTCGGTCGCCCTCGGTCTACCCGGCACGTGGGCCGACGCCGACACGTTGCGAATCGACGTCCTGGACCCCACCGGCCGCACGATCGGCACCTGGAGCTGGCGGATCAAGAAGGCGGTCGACTTCGCGCGGCGCATCGTGATCCCCGCGTCGGGCACCACGTCCGTCACGGAGGACAGCACCAGCGTGACCATGACCGCGAACGGCACGGCGATCACCATCTCCAAGTCGTCCGGCAGGCTGTCCCGCGTCAACCGCAACGGGACGACCGTGTCGCTCACCAACGGCCCGGTCATGGCGGTGGGCTCGGCGGCTCTGATCGGCATCTCGCACTTCCGCGACGGCACCGGCCACGTCGTGCAGGCCACGTACAGCGGGGACCTGAACCAGGTGCGCTGGCGCCTGGACTCCAACGGGTGGCTGCGCCTGGAGTACCGCTACACCCGCACCGGGCCGCACGACTTCCTCGGCGTGAACCTCGACTACCCCGAGAACCGGGTGCTGGGCATGACGTGGCTGGGTGACGGGCCGTACCGGGTGTGGAAGAACCGGATGCGAGGCGTGCACCACGGCGTGTGGACCAAGGACTACAACCGCACCGCCACCGGCGCGAGCGCCTGGCAGTACCCGGAGTTCAAGGGCTACCACGCCCACACCTACTGGGCCGCCCTGCGCACCACCGAAGGCACCATCACCCTGGTGTCCGAGCAGGAGAACCTGTTCCTGCGCCTGTTCACCCCCGACGTCGGCTCCAGCCCGATGAGCGCCACCGCTCCGTTCCCCGGCGGTGGGATCTCCCTGCTCGACGCCATCCCGGCGATCGGCAACAAGTTCCACACGGCCGACACCCTCGGCCCGGAAGGACAACGGACCACGGCCACCGGCCAGTACAACCGGACCGTCCACTTCCGCTTCACCGCCTGACCCCGGCGCACCGGCCGGTCGGCAGGAACGCCACCACGCCTCTGCCGACCAGGCTGCAACTCGAAACCCCCTGTCGCTCGTCTTCACCCCTTCGCATTGATCAAAGGAGATCGAATGCGCACCCTACGACGCACGGGCAGAGCCCTGCTCGCCCTTGCGCTTTCCCTACCGGCGCTCACCCTCGTCGCAGGTCCGGCCACCGCCGCGCCCGCTCCGCTGGTCGGCGTGGCCTCGAACCGCTGCCTGGACGTGGTCGGTGCGTCGAACGCCGACGGCGCGCTGGTGGACATCTGGGACTGCAACGGCCAGTCGAACCAGGGCTGGGAGTTCACCGCGGCCGGTGAGCTGCGCGTCTTCTCCGGCGGCCGGTGCCTGAACGTGCCGAACGGCTCCACCGCGCCCGGTACCCGTCTGGCGATCTGGGCCTGCACCGGCGGCGCGAACCAGAAGTTCCGGCTGAACTCCAACGGCAGCATCACCGCCACCCAGTCCGGCCTGTGCCTGGACGTGGCCAACCAGGCCACCGCCAACGGCACCGCGGTCACCCTCTGGAACTGCAACGGCCAGACCAACCAGCAGTGGCGCACCGGCACGGGCCCCGGGCCGAGCCCGACGTGCTCGGTGAACCCGGTCAACCCGAACGCCACCGCGCAGGCCCGCAAGCTGCTGTGCTACGTCTACTCGCAGTACGGCAACCACATCCTGTCGGGTCAGCAGGAGTCGACCTGGATCGGCGGCCCGGACTACGAGATCAACCACATCCGCAACAACACCGGCAAGTACCCGGCGATCCGGGCGCTGGACTACGGCGACTCCAAGGACTACGCCTCGCGCGCCATCGCCTGGTGGAACGCGGGCGGCATCCCCATGGTCGGCTACCACATGGGCGCCCCCACGCATCCCGACACCTACGAGGGCACCCAGCAGACGGTGTCCATCAACGCGGTCCTGACGCCGGGCACGGCCCAGTACAACTCGTTCATCCAGCGGCTCGACGGCGCGGCGGCCTCGTTGCAGCAATTGGAGAACGCGGGCGCGGCAGTCATCTGGCGGCCGTTCCACGAGGCGGGCGGCACGTGGTTCTGGTGGAGCAAGGAGGGTGGCGCGCAGTACAACCGCCTCTGGAACTTCATGTACAACTACTTCACCAACACCAAGGGTCTGAACAACCTGATCTGGCTGCACGGCTACAACGGTCAGCCGCAGGCGTCGTTCTACCCCGGCAAGTCGGTGGTCGACATCGGCGGCGCGGACACCTACGCGGGCAACGGCAACTACGACCCGCTCAACGCGATGTACAACTCGGTGCGCAACATCGTCGGCTCGACCATTCCGATCGCGCTGCACGAGAACGGCCCCATCCCGGACCCGGACCGGCTCCAGTCCACCGGCACGCGGTGGGTGCTGTTCGGCACCTGGCACGGCAACCACCTGACCCAGGGCAACTCGATCAGCCACCTGCAGAAGGTCTACAACCACAGCTACGTCGTCACCCGAGACGAACTGCCCAACCTGAGGTAGCCCCACGACCGGCCGGCGTCGCCCGTGATCCCTACGGGCGACACCGGCCGGTCGTGCGACTCGTCGGCTCTGATCCGCTGTAGCACGGCCCGATGGACGTTGCTCATTGGCCGTCCGTCGAAGGGAAACGAATGTCGCGAAAGATGTCGGAGGTCTTCGTCCTCGCAGTGCTGTTGCTGGCCGGGTGTGGTGCACCCACCGCGGGCCCGGCCTCGACGTACACCTCGGTGCCGGACAAGCCCTCCTCCCCGGTGAAGCTGAACGTGCTGGACGTCGCCGGGAACCTCCAGTTGACGCAGGGCATGATCGACGAGTTCGTCACCGCGCACCCGGACGTGGTGAGCGAGGTGAACTACTCCAAGGCGACCGCGCCCGACATGCCGGGCAAGCTCAAGGCCGAGCAGAACGCGGGCCGGTCGCAGACCCACCTGGTGCTGACCGGGACGGACGGGCTGGCGGCGGTGATCGGCCAAGGACTGGCCGCTCCGCTGTTGCCCGACCACGAGGCGAGGTTCGTCGGGTTGAAGGACAACTACCTGCCGCCCGCTGCGGCGATGCAGGACCTGTCACAAGGGCAGGGGATCGTCGTCACCTACTACCCGGCGGGGCCGCTGCTGGAGTACGACGCGGCGAAGGTGCCGAACCCGCCGAACACCGCGGACGAGCTGTTGGCCTGGGCGAAGGCCAACCCCGGGAAGTTCCAGTACGCCGTGCCCGCGAACTCCGGTCCCGGCCGCACGTTGCTGATGGGCCTGCCCTACATCCTGGGCGACTCCGACCCGAAGGACCCGGAGAACGGCTGGGCGAAGACCTGGGCCTACCTCGCCGAACTCGGCCAGTACGTGGACGACTACCCGTCCGGCACGACCGAGACGATGAAGAACCTGGCCGACGGCAGCGCGAACCTGGTAGCCACCACCACCGGCTGGGACATCAACCCGCGGGTGCTGGGCACCGTGCCCGAGAGCGCGCGGGTCACCACTCCGGCGGGTTTCCACTGGGTGACCGACGCGCACTACGCGGTCGTACCCAAGGGCGTGTCGCAGGACGTCATGGCGGCGAACCTGGCCCTGATCAAGTCGATGCTGGACCCGAAGCAACAGGCCAAGGCCTACGACAAGGGCTACTTCTACCCCGGCCCGGCAAGTGAGGTTCACCCCGAACGGTGGACAGGGGCTTACGAGGTTCAGGTAGCTGCTCGGAGTGACGATTCGTAGTCGTCAGGACTGATCATCCCGAGCGCGGAGTGCCGCCGGACACTGCGCCCGGTGTCACCGACCGGTGTTCACGCAGCAGCCGCGGCAGGCGCCGTGCCAACGCGTGGAGCACTGCGCTACCGGCCGAGTCCGGTCGCGGGTGGGGAGGAGACCGGGTACAGCAGTCGTGACGCCACGCCGCACGATCGCGCCCCGGTGACGCGCGATCACAGCGGCCCAGTGCGGAGTTCGGGCACTCCTCAGGCCCTGCGGCGCGGGGTCGAGCGACCGGCTGACCGGATCTCCACCGATCGGTTGATGTCCTCCGCCGTCGCGCCTGACACCGTTGCGGACATGTGGCGATCACTGGGGGTACTGCTTGTCGTGTTGGGACTCGTGGCGGGGGCGGTACCGGCCGCCGCGACGGCGGGAAACGCGGTGCGGACCGAATCCGGTCCGGTGCGCGGCTCCACCACCGGCGACCTCCGTGTCCACCAGGGAATCCCGTTCGCCGCGCCGCCGGTCGATGAGCTGCGCTGGCACGCACCCGTGGCACCGCGGCCGTGGCGCGGGGTGCGGGACGCGACGCGGCCGGGCAACCGGTGCCCGCAGGCCGCGCTGCCCGGCAGGCCGGCGAGTGACGCCGAGGACTGCCTGTACCTCAACGTGACCGCGAGGAAGCAGGCGCGGAAGTCCCCGGTGCTCGTGTGGGTGCACGGCGGCGGGCTGCTCTCCGGCGCGGGCAGCGACTTCGACCCGGCCCGGCTCGCCGCGCGTGGCGACCTGGTCGTGGTGACCGTGAACTACCGGCTGGGCAACCTCGGCTTCATGAGCTTCCCCGGGCTCGCCGACGGTGGCGCGTTCGGCATCGAGGACCAGCAGGCCGCTCTGCGGTGGGTCAAGCGCAACATCGCCGCGTTCGGTGGCGACCCGCGCAACGTGACCGTCGCCGGCGAGTCGGGTGGCGCGCACTCGGTGTGCGCGTTGCTCGCGTCGCCCCGCTCGGCCGGGTTGTTCCAGCGCGCCATCGGGCAGAGCACACCGTGTGTGTCGGACGCGTTCGCGGGCGCGGAATTCCGGCCCCTGCTCGACGTGCCCTACTTCGTGCCGCACGAGTGGCAGCAGGGGCACGGGCAGAACGTCGCGGCCCGGTTCGGGTGCACGACGCTGGCGTGCCTGCGGGACGTGCCGGTGGCGGACCTGCTCACCGCGCCCGTGTTCCCCCTGCCCGCGTACGGCAACGCGGTGCTACCGGAGGACCCGGTCGTCGCCGTGCCCGCCGGGCGGTTCCAGCACGTGCCGTTCCTGGCCGGCGTCACCCGCGACGAAGGCACGCTGTTCGCGCCGTCGATGTTCCCGGACCTGACTGATGAGGGCTACCGGCAGGCGCTGTCCGTCCACTTCGGGCCGAAGGCGGACGCCGTGGCCGCGCGGTACCCGGTCGCCGAGCACGGGACACCGCTGCAGGCCATCGCCGCGCTCATGAGCGACCTGGACTGGGCCTGGGCCCAGCACGCCGCCGACCGGGCGTTCGCGGCCGAGGTGCCGGTGTACGCGTACGAGTTCCTCGACCGGACCGCCCCTGCGATCGTCGAGTTCCCCGCCGGGGTGGAGCCGCTCGCGTCGCACGCCGCCGAACTGAAGTTCCTGTTCGACTTCCCGTACGACGACCGGCCACTGACCTCCGCGCAGCGCGCGCTCGGCGACCGGATGATCGACTACTGGGCCCGTTTCGCGACGACCGGCGACCCTAACCGGCCGGGCCTCCCGCGGTGGCACCCGGTGGACTCGGCCGCGGCCACACCGTTCGTGCAGGGCCTCGACGTCGACCGGATCGGGCCGGTCGACCGTGCCGCCCTGCACAACTTCGAGTTCTGGGACGCGCTGGCGGCACAGCGGTAGGGGCGGTCACGGCGGTTCCGGGAGCTTCGGGTGTTTCTTCATCGGCAGCGGTTCCAGCAGGTCGCCGTGCTCCCCGACGCGGGACGGCACGGTCTTCGCCGCGGGCGTCAGGTGGTGGCGGGTGGGTGCGCCGGTGTGGCGTGCACCCGGTCCAGGAGGCCGGGGAGGACGTCGACCCATCTGGTCGAGCAACCTGTGCCGCTCGAGAAGTCATCGTTGCTGGTCAAGCGGCGTCTTTGTACTCGTTGATGAGCCCACCCAGGATGCGGGTGCGCAGCAGTCTGTGGGGGTCGAGGTCGTGCACTGCGGCGGGGTGTTGTTGGGCTTCGGGTGGTAGTTGGTCGCGAGCTTGGTGGGGTCGGTGTCGGTTGTAGTGGTCTTCGTAGGTCGTGAGGACCCGTTGCGCGTGGGCTTCTCCCGTGATGAGGATGTGGTCGAGGAGTTCGCGTCGGATGGTGTCGATGACCCGTTCGCAGTGGGCGTTCATCCGGGGCGCCTGCGGCGCGTTCTTGATCACGCGTATGTCGTCGGCCTGGAAGACGGCGTCGAACGCCTGGCCGTACTTGCCGTCGCGGTCGCGGAGCAGAAAGCGCAGGGGCTTCGTCCGGTGCCCGAGGTCGGCGGCGAGGTTCCTGGCCTGCTGCGTCGTCCATTCCCGTGTCGGGTGGGTGGTGACGCCGGTGATGCGCAGGCGCCTGGTGCGGTGTTCGAGGAACGCCAACGCGTAGAGGCGTTTGCCGAGCACGGTGTCGAGGTGGAGGAAGTCCGCCGCGATGATGCCGTCGGCCTGGGCGGTGAGGAACTCCCGCCAGGTCGGGCCGCGGCAGCGCGGCGCGGGGTCGACGCCCGCGGCGTGCAGGATCTGCCAGACCGTCGAAGGAGCGATTCGATGCCCGAGTCTGGCCAGTTCGCCTTGGATCCGTCGGTGTCCCCACCGTGGGTTCTCTTCGGCGAGCCGCAGTATGAGTGCTCTGATCGCAGCTCGGGTCGGTGGACGTCCGATTTGTCGACGTGCGGTGTAGTCCCACCGCCCAGCGATGAGTCTGCGGTGCCAGGCGAGCAGGGTGCCGGGCGTGACCGGGAAGACCTCCTGCCATCGCCGACGATCCACCAGCCCGGAGAGGGCGGCGAACCAGAACCGATCCGCGGGCTCGTAACGGACCGGGCCCGCGAGTTGCCGGCGAAGGACTGCGTTCTCGTGCCGCAGCACGAGCAGTTCGGCGTCCTTCGCCGCCTCGCTGCGCAGCAGCACCGACGGGACGGACAGCAGCTTCCGAGTCACCTCGTACAGCAGGGACAGGATCACTAGAGCATGCTCTCAGGCGAGTGTCATCCCTGGTCTACCAGCGACGACGACTTTTCGGGCGGCACAGGTTCGATCCGCGTTCCCTACTGGGGCAAGTGGCACGGCCTCGCGCCCGGTCGGCAGGTGGTCAACCGCTCCTACGTCCGCATCCGGGCACTTGGCGAACGCGCTGTCTCCATCCCCGAACTTGGCGGCTACCGCACGGACTCGGCTGCTCCACCACCCGCATCACCAGCCTGACCCGTGCCGTTCTCGCGCTCGACCTCGCCGCCAGCTGAGGTCGGGAAGAGCTCAGTGCTGTCATGGGTGCTGACAAGCTGGTCGAACGTGGTGGTGATCTGTTCCCAGTGGAAGGTGGCCAGGCCATCGGGTGATCGGGTTGTCACCTGGTCGGGGTCCATGAACACCGCTTGCATGGTGGTCAGCGTTGTCACGCCGGCGGTGTAGGCCGGGTGGTCGCGTAGCGGTTGTTTGACGCAGGGGACGACCAGGATCGGTACGTCGGTGGCGAGCAGTTCGTTGAGCAGGCCCAGGGCGAGGTTGTCGCTGATGCCGTGGGCCCACTTGTTGATGGTGTTGAAGGTGGCCGGGGCGACGAGCACGGCGTTGGCGCGGGGGAGCGGGTCGTGTTGTCCGGGGAGACCGGGGCGGGTCCTGATCGGTGCGCCTGTTCGGTCGGCCAGGTCGTCGAAGTCCCGCCACGAGGCGGCCGTGGGCGTGGCGATCACGCACACCCGCCAGCCGTCGACGTGGAGTGCGCTGATCAGCTGGTCGATGCCGAACAGGGGTGGTGCGGCTGTGACGATCAGGTAGACCGTGCGGGTGGTGTGGCTCATGTGAGAACACCGATCCGCTGTGCCAGGCTGCGCAGGCCGGGCGTCTTCCTGTGCTGCTCGCGTGCCATGAGTTCCCGCACGAGGGTGCGTCCGGGCTGGTGGGTGCGCAGCAACTGCGGGGCGACGCGTTCGGTCTCCAGCAAGTGGATCACCGCCAGGGGGTCCTCGCCGAGTTGCGCTTGCGCCCACGCGTTGTCCAGGTGGAACCGTCCCTGTCGACCGTGCAGGCCCGGCGGCAGGGAGGTGACGTCCACGTGCTCGGCTTCGGTGAGCACCCGGTGCGGATCGCCTGTCGTCACTGCTGCGGATACCCGGTGGATCCGGACGTTGGTCGGTCCGAACGCGCTGAAGCCGATGTTGCCGTCGCGTCCCAGCCGGGTCGCGAGTCGCCCGGCCTGCTCCAGTCGTTGGTGGGTCTCCCCGATGTCACCCCTGCGCGCGGCGACGACGGCGCCGATGAGCAACAGCGCACCACGCCACGTGCACCCGTGCGGATCGTCCGCGCGGATCCCCTCGGCAACCTCCATCGCGTGGTGCTCCGCTTCGTCGGCGGCGTCCAGGCGCAACAGGGCGCAGGTCAACTGATAAGCGGCGGAGGCCTGCCCGAAGACGTCGTCGGCGGCCTGGGCGGCGGTGCGGGCTCGTTCGGCGGCCTCGTAGGCGGCGATGCCGTCACCGATTTTCGTGGCCACCTTCGCCGCCACGACCGCGGCCTGGCACTGCAGGCTCAAGGCCTGGTGACGTCGACTGCCGCTGCTGTCGGCGACGATCGAGTCGACGGTCTCCAGCACGCCGGGCAGCGCGTCGACGACTTCGTCGTAGCGGGCGGCCTGATAGGTGCGGTGCAGCCTCTCCACGAGCGCTTGGGCGTAGCGCACAACCCCGGGACCGGAAGTCGCGGTGGACATTCCTCCGGGAAAAGGGCGTTGCTTTGCCGCAACGCCGCCGGGCCCTTCGACATACCCTTGCTCCGGGACTGGAAGAGACCGGCGACGCAGTTTTTCCTGTTCGTTCTTCCCCTGATCCCGCAGCGTGGTCAGCGCACCCCCGGCGCCCAGGGCGTGGTCGATGGCCCTGACGATCTCGGCCGAGGGGAGGTTGTGGTCGGCTCGTTCGGCGTGGGAGACGTATTGCCTGGTGTAGCCGATCTTCCTGGCCAGTTGTGGCTGGCTGAGGCCGGCTTTGGTGCGGAGGCGGCGGATCTCGTGGGCGAGTCGGGTGCCGGCCGGTTCCCTGTCGGGGTGTTCGTCGTCGCTCATGTCGCCTCCGACTGCGCTGGGGGCAAATAAGGGGCAAATGTCATGTGTCGGCGGTTTGCGTTGTTCCCTGATCGTACCCGGTCTGGTTCAAATGCGTGCGTGTCGATTCCGGTGGGGTGGCGAAAAGGGCGTGCGGTTGCTTGACGGCACGAGCGGACGGAGTCGCGGCCGGAGGTGGTGGAGTACCGGAGGTGCGGTCGCCCGACCGTGCCACGGATCCGAACGGAGAGGCGTCCGGTCCGCCGCTCGATGAAGTGTCCGGTCCCCACCGGCTTGTGAAGAACCGATGCCGAGTTTCGGCTGTGTACGGGAGGTTTGTGATCGGTGAGTACGAAAGAAGCGGCCGTCGAGGTCGGGGATGCCCGGATCAGCGATGCGTTCAGTCGGGAGTTGGGCGCGACGCTGCGTCAGATCCGCAAGGACTCGGAGGTGAGGTTCGGTGACCTGACCGAGGTGCTGGGGTGGTCGCCGGGGAAGCTGTCGAAGCTGGAGCGGGGCACGCGCGGCACCGGCGACAGGGACATCTTCCTGCTGCTGGGGCACCTCAAGGCGGACAAGTACCAGTGCGCCCGGGTGGAGGAGATCCTGGCGACTGCCGACCGCGGTGGGTTCGTGCGTCGTCACCGGCGCGGCGGTGTCGCGCCCTGCCTGCTCGTGCACGAGCAGACGGCCCAGGTGGTGACCGTCTATGAGCCGTTCACGGTGCCCGCCACGACCCAGACGTGGGAGTACGCCTTCGGGCTCACCGGAAGCGAGGAGTTGGCGGCACTGCGGGCGGAGCGCGCCGGGCAGGCCAGGGCGCGGGCGACCTCGTCCCTGCGGCAACGCTGGGTCTACTACCTCCACGAACTCGCCCTGCGCACGGTCGTGGGCGGCCCGGAGGTGATGCGCGACCAGCTGTTGGACCTGGTCCTGCTGTCCAATACCTACAACACCGTCGTCCGGATCGTTCCCCTGGCGGTTCCGGTGGATGACGATCTGCAACGACCGGGGGCGTTCATGGGCATGGGCTCGGGTGCCAAACCGGTGGTCGTCGTGGAAGGAGACACCGCCACCGCCTTCCACGACGACACCACGGTCCTGGACGCCTTCCACGCCAAGATGCGCAAACTCGACAAGGTGGCGTTGAACGCCGACGGCTCCCGGGCGGTCCTCGCTCACTGGGCCGACGCGTACGACCGACTGCCCCACCGGGATGCCGTTGAACCGCAGTGGTGACACCCCTCGTTCGGCCGGCCTTCGCCGAGGTAGTCCAGCGGGCCTGCGTTGACGGGCCGGAAGGTGGAGGCGTTGGTGGTGTGGGTCTTGCCGAACATCCCAGGCCGCGCGTGGTGGGGTCGGCGGCGACGCGAACGGCGGCCGGCAGGTCAGCGGGGCCGTCCGGGCCGGTCAGGATCGGGTTGCGCATCCCGCCGGTCACCACGACCGGCTGTGCGAAGCTGTGGCGCAGGTCGAGGAAGCAGGAGGTTTCCTTGATCGTGTCGGTGTCCTGGGTGGCGACCACGCTCCCGTGCCGGTATCCGATGGAAGTCCACGACCTCGACCTCATCGCGCTGTCCAGGCCGAACCGGAACAGCGTCACGGCCGAGGTTCTAGCTGTGGCCGATCTTCACCGTGGCGACGTCGGTCCACTCGTAGGCTCGCCGGTCGCGGTTGAGATCGATCAGCGAGACCGAGGTGACGGTGACCTGGGCGGTATGGGGGTCGTGGCCGTTGAGGGCTTCGGCGACGGGTTCGGCGGGGCCCGCGGTGTTGCAGTAGCCGAGGCTGACGTGGGCGCGGAACCCGGTTTCGGGCTCGGGCACGTTGTCCGGTCCCCACACGTCGCCGATGGCGGCGCGAATGGCCGACCGCAGCCCCGCTATGGGTTCCAGTGGGCGGGCGGGCATCTGGATGGTCTCGGGATCGACGTGGGCGAGGCCGAGGGTGACGGTGAAGGGCTCCAGCTCGGCGCAGCGCTTGCGGGCGGCATTGACGATGTCGTCCACGTCGTGGCGGTCGACCTCGTCGGTGAAGCCGATGCCCTGCAGAGTCAGGTGCAGCCAGCGCGCCGGGACGGGATCGAGCTGAGGCAGGCGGTCCAGGACGGGGGCGTAGTCGGACACCAGCCGTTGGGCGCCGGGTTGGTCGGCGAACGTGACGTGCCAGGTGTAGAAGGACCGGCCGACGCGCCAGCCGGGCCGCCACCACCAGTGGTCACGCATGGGTTCGAACTCGGTCACGCGGTCAACTCCCTGCTCACGGTGTCCCTGCGGAAATCGGCGACAGCGCCCCGGATGCTCCTGCCTGCCGGATCGGCTGACCAACCGGCCTGAACGACCAATGTGTCGACCTCGGCCACCCTGTGCACCAGCGGGCGCACGCGGCTGTCCACCGGGGTGTCCAACACCGGTCGTAGCGCCTGCTCGGCCGCACGCAAGTCGCCCAGCACCAAGTGCGCCTTGACCTGCTGGAGCCGGGCCATGCGCTCCGAGCCGCGGTTGCGGCGTTCGTCCGAGGTCGCTTCGAATTGCGCCACTGCCCGATCGGCCAGGGCCAGTGCGCCCTCGGCCCGGCCCAAGGCCAGTTCGGTGTCCGACCACAACGACCCGGCCCGGTCCACCGAGCACGCCAACGGCCCGGCCAGCTCCTCGACCGCACGGTCGGAGGTCTCCGCAACCCGCTGGGCCCGCCGCAGCGCGTCCTCGGCCGCTTCGGCGTCACCACCGCGGGCCAGATCCAGAGCCAGGGCGCTGGACAGGAACAGCTCGGCGGTGCCCGTGCCGGTGTAGTTGAGGCCGTCGGCGGCGTAGTGGGCAGCGGTGGAGTAGTCGGCCTGCCAGAACGAGGCGGTGTGCTGGGTGGCGCGCACCCAAGCGCGCAGCAGGTTGTGGTCAGCGCGTTCCGCGCACATCCACGCGGCTCGGGAGTGGTCCTCGGCGGCGTCGGCGCGGCCCAGGTCCACCGAGATCCACGACAGCAGCGTCAACGCCCACCCCGCGGCGGCGTACAGCTCTCGGGTGTGGCGCGGGTCCTGATGCCCGGACAGCAGGACGAACGCCCGATCCCGCAACGCCTTGGTGCGCGCGAACAGCGGCAACGTGGGTACCTTGAGGTACGAGTGGGCGATGCGTCGGACCTCGGTGTGCATCTGCTCCACGGTCAACTCGCCGACGTTGGTGGCCTCCGCCCACGTCAGGAACCGGGAAGACTCCTCGGCCGCGCTCATCAGCAACTCCTCCACGTTGCTCGGCTGAACTGCCGGCATCGTCGATGCGATCGTAGTGGCGGAAGGTGAACACGTTTCAGCACCGCAAAAATTTTCACCATCGATCGGTGCACTCGATGTCCGCTCCACCCGATCGGGCTCGGTCCACTCGCCACGTCGCTGAGGTGATGTGTTCAACCCGAGGTTGTTGAGCGGTCCGGCCGTGTGAAAACCGGTCGCGTCGCACATGGCCGTGTCATGTGTGGATGCCTTGAACGCCGTCGGTTGCCCTGGGGTTCGCCTTGCAGTCGATTGCGTACGCAGTTCTTGTTGCTCGATCACGCTCTTTTCTCGCAGCTTGACCAGAGTGCCACCCGCGTTGAGGGCATTGTCGATCGCTTTGATCAAGTCGGCTGAGGGGAGGTTGTGGTCGACGCGTTCGGCGAGGGAGACGTATTGCCTGGTGTAGCCGATCTTGCTGGCCAGTTGTGGCTGGCTGAGCCCGGCTTTCTTGCGAAGGCGACGGATTTCGTGGGCGAGTCGGGTATGGGCCGGTTCGGCTGTGTCGGAGTGTTCGTCGTCGCTCATGTCGCCTCCGGCTGCGCTAGGGGGCAAATGGGGGGCAAATGTCGTGTGTCGGTGGTTTGCGCTGTTCCGTGATCGTACCGGGTCTGGTTGAAATGCGTGTACACGGATTTCGGCGGGTTGGAAGGGGTGACCGGTGGGCGCTGACCATGTCGGGACAGGCGGCCGTTCGGGTGTGGGGTTGCTGAGCGAGGCAGGGCGGGTCGGGTTGCGGCCGGAGTTGCGGGAGGTGGTGGAGTACCGGAAGTCGGGGTTGAGCCTGAACTGGATCGTCGGGTGTCCGTTGGACTGCGGGTACTGCGTGCGGCACCTGTTCGGGAACTTCGGGATGAAGGTGCCTCGGGCGTTGACGACCGATGAGGAGGCGGTCGAGGCGTTGGTGTCTCACAGGTTCTTCCGGCCGCATGTGACGCCGGTGCAGTTGCTCAACCGGGCGACGGATCCGATGCTGCCGGCGGTGAAGCCGCACCTGTTGCGGGTGCTGGGCATGCTGGATGAGCGTGGGTTGACCAACCACGTTCTGGTGATCACCCGGTGGCGGATCGAGCCGGAGGACTGTGCCGCGCTCGATGCGTTGCGCAACCTGCGGGTGACGATGTTGGTCACTCATTCGGGTATCGAGGATGACCGGGTCGAGCCGGTGGATTCGGGGATCGCGGCGGAGTCGTTGCGCACGGCGTTTGTTCATGCGGAGCGGTTTCGGGTGGTGTTGTACTGGCGGCCGATCGTGCCGGGCCTCAACGACTCGGACGCGCACCTGGCGCGGGGGTTGGAGTTGAGTCGGTTCGCGCACGCGGCGGTGTTCACCGGCCTGTTCTACCGGGATGAGATCCGGGACTACTACCGCTCCCACGGCCTACCGGAACCGTACGAGGACCAGGCGCGGCGCAAGATCTTCCCGGAGGTGTTGGAGGCGCGGATCCTCGCGGCTGCGGCGGGGCGTCCGCCGGGGGGTGCGGTGTTGTTCCGCAAGACCTCTTGCGCGGTGGCCTATGCGCACGGCACGGCGGATTACAACGGGCATGTCGGGATTCGGGAGTTGTGCGACATCTGCCCGGTCTCCCAGTTGGCCCGGTGCGAGAACGCGTGGAGTGTGCCGGATCCCGGCGTGGTGGCGGCCATGGTGAAAGAGGTGGGCGGCAGGCTGGTGGGGATCACCGGGCGGGCGGTGGTCGTGGAGGGGTTGGACGAGCAGCGCCGGTACTTCCTGCAGCACGGGTTGGGGTTCCAGGTGCACGACGCGTCCAAGCCGCATCACCCGCACCGTCACGGCCGCGCCGATCTGGGCTGGCCCGTCATTCCGGAGGCGTCATGACCATCCCGCAGACCACCGCCCTGCCGGCTGTCCTGGAGGGTCGCCCGCTGGTGGTGGTCGACGTCGAGGGCAATGGCGGGCAGCCGCCTCGGATCGTCGAGATCGCGGTGCTGCCGGTTGACGGCCCGGTGACCGGGCAGGAGCTGCGGACCTGGCTGGTGCGCCCGGCCGAGCCGATCACCGGCCACGCGCGCCGTGTGCACGGCATCGACAACCGGGACGTGGACGGCAAACCGCCATGGCCGCAGGTGGCCGGTGAGGTGGCGCCGCTGCTGAAGGGGCGGACGTTGCTGGCGCACAACGCGGCCACCGAGTACCGGGTGCTGGGCGCGCACCTGCCGAAGTGGCGGCCGCCGATGGTGCTCGACACCCTCCGCCTCGCCCGACACCTCTGGCCCGGCCTTCCCGGCTACAGCCTGGGCGAACTGGTCGCTCACGCCCGCCTGGACGTCGGCGGGACCACCGAGCAGCGTCCGCACCGCGCCGGCTACGACGCGTGGTGCACGTGGCTGCTCTTGCTCGCCCTGCTCGACGACAGCGGTCTGGACTGGGACGGCCTGGTGCGCACGGCGGCACTGAAGGACTTCCAGCCCTCGGAGGAACCGGGGGAGGGGTTGTGGTGATCGGTGAGGTGGAGAAGCCGGTCGTGGTGGCCGTGACGGGAACGCACTCCACCGGCAAGAGCACCTTCCTGGCCCGGTTGGCCCACGAGCTGCGCCGAGCCCAGGCGCAGGTGTGCACGGTGGCGGACCTGGGGGAACAGGCACAGCGCATCGGGTTGCCGATCCTGCACAACCACACCTGGCTGTCCACCCAGTGGATCATCGTCAAAGGGATCAGCGACGAGCTCAGCGCCTGGGCGCACGCCGACGTGGTGCTGGTCGACCGCCCGGTGGCCGACGCGTTGGGCTACTACCGTGCCGCCCTGGCCTGCCGGGGTGAGCAGGCCGACCCGGCGGTGGCGGCGAGGCTGGAACGGCTGGTCCGCGACCACAGCGTCTACTACGACCTGCTCTACCGCACCACCCTGGACCCCCACATCCCCCTGGGGGAAGACAAGACGCGCGACGCCGACGCCGAGTTCCGGCACCTGGCCGACCACCACGTGGCCCAGGTGCTCCACGACCTGGAGCTGCCGCATCGGCTGCTGCCCGCCGACGGACACGACCAGGCCTTGGAGGACACGCTGGGTTTCGTCCTCGACAAGCTCGCCGGCACCGATGGTGATCGCCGATGACCGAGACGATCGAGCAGCTCACTGCACGGCTCGACGCGGCGCGCGAGGCGATCGAACACCAGCGGCTCGACGAGGCCGCGATCCTGTTGACCCGGGCGTGGCAGGCCGTGCCACAAGGGGTGACGGTGAGGCGGATCGGCGGCTTGTCCGCACTGACCCAGCAGCTGACTGCTCACACTCCCATCTCACCCGAGATCGCCGCGGTCTTCCGGCACGCGAGCGTGTTCTACGCCCGTGACGGCCACTACCGGCCGGCCCACCGTATGGGCGTCCACGAGTTGGCGGTGTGGCGCAACCGGGCCGCCGGTGAGGCCTCGCTGCACGAGGAGACCTTCGCCGGTTACCGGGAGGCCCTGGATGCGCTGGCCCGCATCGACCGCACGGTGGGCCGGCTGCACCACGTGGTCAACGGCTTGGATGAGCTGCTGGAGCTGCAAGGCCTGCACCGGGAGTTGGCGGTGGACGCGTACTCGGCGTGGACGCTGCGCGAGTTGGGCGCGGTCATGCTCGAAGCCGGCCGCGCGGACACCGCGATCACTCGGTACCTGTCACGTGCCGACGCCTCCTACACCCGGTTGGGTCAGAGCAGCGCGATGGCACGGGACCACGCGGTGTGCTCGGTGCTGTCCGGGCTGGCCCACCGCCACCTGGACCAGACCGCCAAGGCCGACCGGTCCTTCAACCGCGCCCTGGCCCTGCTCCTGCCCCTCGACACCGACGCCGCCGCCGAGGTACGAGCCCTCGCCGACACCTCGACGACCGTGGCACTGCCCACGTTGACCGCACTGCCGCTGGCCGAGTTCGGCCTGCCCGCATGGCCGCCCCCTGCCACCGCCATCCGACCCGCCCGCCGACCGCGGCCCGTGCACACCCCGGGACAGCCTGTGCACATCACCGAGACCACCTCCGACTCGGGCACTGACCAGACCGCCGACAAGAAGCCCGGAAAGTCTTTCGATCGGGTGAGCACCGCCCGCAGCAGGGAGTTGGGGGAGGAGCTGCGGCGGGTGCGCAAGGAAGCCGGGCTGGCTTCTCCCAAGGTCAGCGATGACCTGGGGTGGTCGCTGGGCAAGTTGTCGAAGTTGGAGAAAGGAACTCGGGGCACCAGCCTGTGGGAGATCGGCACCCTGGTCGGTCACTGCGGTGCCGACAAGGCGACCCGCGACCGCGTCCTGGCCCTGGCCGCCGAACCCGACACGGGTGCCTTCCTGCGCCTGCACCACATCCCACCCGACCTGCTCACCGCGCTGAACATCCACGAGAACACCGCCCGTGCGATCACCGCCTACCAGCCGCTCACCGTCCCAGCCCTGGCCCAGATCGAGGACTACACGCGTGCCCTGACCGACGACCAGGATCTGGTTCAAGCCCGCATGGACCGTCAGGAGGTCCTGTACCACCACACCAAACCCGGCGTCGTGCTCTACCTGCACGAGGCGGCACTGCGGCTGGTGGTCGGCGGCCCGGCGGTGATGCGCGACCAGCTGCTGCACCTGGCCCTGATGGGCGGCTGGTCCCACGTCACCGTGCGACTGATCCCCTTGACCGTGCCCGCCCACCCGGTCCTGGTCCACCCTGCCACCCTGCTGGACCTGCCCGAGCCCCTGCGGCCGGTGGCCTACACCGAAACCGACACCGCCACCGTCTTCCACGACGACCCCGACGTGGTGGCCGGCTACCGGGCCAAGATGCGCCACCTGCACACCCTGGCCCTGCCCGCCGACCGCTCCCGCGAGGTGTTCTCCCGCTATGCCGACGAGTACGACAGGCAGGCCGGCTGATGGCCCTGCGCCCGTTCCGGTGGCAGCCGCACGACCACCAACGCCACGCCGTCGCCGAAGACGCCCTCGCCTACCAGGACACCACGACCCTGTGCGGGAAAGCACTGACCATCCCGGCCACGCACCTCGGCAAGGAAGAGTGGTGCTGGCCCACCTGTCCTGGGTGCGACACCGCCTGGCGCCTGCATGAAGGCATCCCGCTGTTCCCCCGCCAACGCACCGCCACTTCGCCATCGACCGTTCGAGGACGGGTGGGACAGACCACCGCCGTGGAGACAGGCAACGATGACGCACACCATCGCACTGCGTACCGCCGAGTTCGCCAAACTTGTCAGGCTGGCCGGGTTCAGGTCCGACTACGAGCTGGCCAGGGCGATGGGCCTTAACCGCTCCACCGTCACCAGGGTGCGGGAGGGCTTGCTGCAACCCGGGCCGGCGTTCATCGCCGGCAGCCTGATCGTCCTGAACCCACTCGAATTCAAGGACCTGTTCAAGATAGTCGAACGGCCCGGCAAGAAATAGGGCCGGCCACTTCCAGGGCATCGTGGGGGCCGGACCGGTGATCTATACCGGTCCGGCCCCCACGATGTCCTGGTTCAGACCGGCGGTTGGGACAGGGCACAGATCCGGCTGCCGTCCGAGGCGGTCAGCAGCCTGGGCAGGGTCTGGACGTAGTAGGCGTTGTTGATGTGTTCGCGCGGGTAGAACCGCACCGTGCCCCAGGGCTCGACGCACCGGTGGTGGCCGCCCTGGGCGGTGTCGACCTGGATCAGGATGAACGCGGCGGTGCAGTGGACGTAGAGGGCGGATGCCCCGCCGTGCTGGTTGGTGTCGACGTGCTGGAAGCCGCAGCTCCTGGGCGCTGGTGAAGGCTGGGCGGAGGCTTGGGGCGGAAGCGGGTCGAGGAAGCCCGCGAGCACGGTCACGGTGGTGACCAGTGCGCGGCGCACGCCGGTTTTCTGCAGGAACGTGATGATCATGATGGTCACTCCCGATGAATAGGGTGATCACCAGCGTCCGGTTGGGGACGGCTTCTTCGCTATGTTTTCGGGTATTCGAATAGGGATGAATACGAGAGCCTCAAGCGTGGATATCGCCGAGGTAGACGGTTCCGCCGGCTGCGGTGGTCTGCTGCCGGAGGTGGTGGTTGGACTCCAGCGCGGTTTGCAGGGCCGGCGTGTCGTGGGGTGGTGTGGAGCGCAGGACGGAGAACAGGAAGGCGATCGGCGTGTCGGGGAGTCGGAACTGCGGTGTGTGGATGCGTGAGCGCGGCACCGGGTAGATCAGGACCACACCGGCTTGGCCGATGCCAGCGGGCGTGAGCGTGGCGAGAGCTTCGGTGAGGACCTGTTCGGCGGCGTGGTCGGGCAGGAGCAGGTTGAGCCAGGGATGAGGGCCCTGCCAGAGGCCGAGGGTGCGCAGCAGCTTCACGTCTGTGGCCATGCGGTTCTGGAAGCCGTGGTAGGTGGAGTCGCTGATCTCCAGGGTGTCGCGGTGGTCGACGAGTCCGGCGAGCAGCCGTTGCTGTTCGGGGGTGGTGGGCGGCGTGAAGTAGGCGACGGCGTCGATGCGGTGGGTCCACGTTCCGTCGGGCTCCGGTTTGGCCTGGCCTTGCAGGTGGTGGAAGCGGCCCTCGGTCATCAGGGTGCGCTGGTCGGTGAGGAAGGTGCCCAGGTCGTCGTAGTGCAGGCGGAACCGGCGGGCGTGGGTGTGGGCGGGGACCAGGCGCAGGGTGGCCCGCGTGATCACGCCTTGGCGGCCGCGTCCGGCGCGCAGCGCGTCGAACAACCCGGGGTTGGCTTCGGGTGAGCAGGTGACCACGGCTCCGGCGGGGGTGACGGCGTCGAGTTCGACGACGTTGTCGGTTTGCAGGCCGTGCCGGTGGGTGGCGCCGCTGATGCCGCCGACCGAGAGCGTGCCGCCCACGGACAAGTCCATGTAGTCGGTCAGCACCGGGGGAGTGGTTCCGAGTGGCAGGGTCGCCTCCAGCACCTGGCTCCACCGCGCACCGGCTTCGACCATGACGCGGTCTCCTGCGATGTGGTGCACGGTGTTGAAGCCGCGCAGGTCCAGCACGATTCCATCGGGAGCTTGGGCTTGACCGGCGGTGGAGTGCCCTTCGGCCCGGGGGACCACCGGGATGTCGTGTTCGCCGGCGAAGCGCAACAGGGTGCTGATGTCGTCCACGGAGTCGGGGCGGACCACGCCGAGCGGACGGGGCAGGGTGGTGGTGCGCCCGAAGTCGTCCGTGGCCCAGGCGAGCACGTCCTCCTCGTCGCTGAACGTTCCACTCGGAATGGGGAACGCCATCACTCCGGGCACCTCACCCGGGACGGGACGGCGGCCGGCCGGGTCGAAGTGCCGGGGCACGGGCGTCCTCCTCAGGTTCGGCATTCCCGGCAGGCCACCGGCGCGGACTCGGCGTCCAGCTCGACCAGTCGGGCGCGGATGCCGCGGGCTCGGGCGTCGCCCAGAGCCTCGAACAGTTGTACCGTCTCGGTCCACGCCGAGCGTGCTTCGTCGTCGTGGCCGAGCTCGTGGTGGACGTCGCCGAGCTTGCCCTGGAGCGCGGCCCGGCCCCACAGGTCGACCGCCGCGTTGCCGGCGGCCAGTGCCCGTTCGAGGTAGGTGACGGTGCCGGGCAGGTCGCCCAGGTCGCGGTGGACGTCGCCGAGCTTGTCCAGGGCGCAGCTCTCGGACTGGCGGTCGCCCAGCTCGTGCAGGACGGTGACGGCTTGGGTCAGTCCGTCGAGCGCGAGGTCGTGCTCGCCCACCGCGCGGTGGACGTCGGCGATGTAGGACTTCGCGATGGCCCACGCCCAGCGCTCACCGAGCTGCTCGAAAGCGGTCTGGGCGAGCCGGTAGTGCTCGGCCGCCTCCCGGTGCCGGCCGCGTGCCTGGCGCACCCGGCCGAGCCCGATGTGGGACCACCCCTGTCCGCTGTGGTCGTCCAGGCGCCGCCGGATCTCCAGCTCTTCGCCGAAGCACCGCATCGCCTCGTCGAACCGGCGCTGATCGAGGTGGCCGTTGCCCATGTTGTTGAGGATCCACGCCTGCGCGGGCAGGTCGTCGTGGTGTCGTGCCCGGTCCAGGCTCGCGTGGAGCGGGGTCATCCACGTGCTCCACGGATTGCGCCGGTACAGGTAACCGGTCAGCACCAGCGGCAGGCCGAACGCGACGCCGTGCAGGCCCAGCGAGGTCGCCTGCATGGTCGCCGCGGCCAGGTTGACCAACTCGACCTCGCACCACCGCGCCGCATCACTGGCGGTGGCGAAATCCGCAAGCGCATTCCCGGGATCGACCACGACCGGCTGAACAAGCGAGCGGTGGGGAGACCGGACGCGACCGGCCGCTGTGGCCGTGCGCAGGTACCACTCCAACAGGCGACGCCTGGCCGTGGCGGCCTGCTCCGGCTCCGTCGCGAACGCCTGTTCGTTGGCGTAGTCCCGCAGCAGGTCGTGGAAGCGGAAGCGGCGTTGCCCCGCTTCTTGCAGCAGGTGCCCGCGCACCAGCGTGTCGAGCAGGCGAACGGTCCTGACGGGCTCGAAAACATGCTGGTCGGGCTGACGTGATCGGCTATCGGAGTCATTCGTGACCCGGTGGTGACGAAGTGTATTGCGGGAAGGTGCAAGGCTGTGAATCTGAACATTTTGGTCGGCGGTCACCGGAGCACGACTGATGATCGATTGCATTTTCCGCTGGCTACCCAGTCGCCTGGAGGCCACGATGCTAACCGGCGGTGTGTGGAAGACCGCACCGGGTCACCGGTCGCTCGTCGGTCGCGATGGGCGCTGTGGCGGTCGCCGTGGTCCGGGCCGGCGGCCTCTGCCGGCCCGGACCACGGCGGTGATCGTCAGTGGTCGTTGTCGAGTGGCTAGGTCGGTGTGTTGAGGGCCAGCGGGTGTGGTTCGCCGGTCAGTGCGTGTGCCGCTCGAAAAGTCGTCGTCGCTGGTGGAGCGGGGTGTCACCGTGTTGAGATCATGTCCGGGTGATCTTGTCCCTGCTGTACAAGGTGACCCGGAGGTTGCTGTCCGTTCCGGCGGTCCTGTTGCGCGGCGAGGCGGCGAAGGAAGCCGAGTTGCTTGTGCTGCGCCACGAGAACGCGGTACTCCGTCGGCAAGTCACAGGCCCGGTCCGCTACGAGCCCGCGGATCGGTTCTGGTTCGCGGCCCTGTCCGGGCTGGTGGATCGTCGACGTTGGTCAGAGGTCTTCCCGGTCACGCCGGGCACCCTGCTCGCCTGGCACCGCAGATTTGTGGCTCGTCGGTGGGACTACTCCGCGCGTCGACGTACCGGACGCCCACCGACACGAGTCGCGACCAAGTCGCTCGTGCTGCGGCTCGCCAAGGAGAACCCCCGATGGGGTCACCGGCGGATCCAGGGCGAACTGGCCCGCCTCGGCCACCACATCGCACCCTCGACCGTCTGGCGGATTCCGCATGACGCGGGCATCGACCCGGCACCACGCCGCTGCGGCCCGACCTGGCGGGAGTTCCTCACCGCCGAGGCCGACAGCATCATCGCGGCGGACTTCCTCCACCTCGACACCGTGCTCGGTCGAAAGGCTCTACGCGCTGGTGTTCCTCGAACACGGCACCAGACGCCTGCACATCACCGGCGTCACCGCCCACCCGACACAGGCATGGACCGCGCAGCAAGCCAGGAACCTCGCCGCCGACCTCGACACGCGCATGGAATCTCTGCGCTTCCTACTACGCGACCGCGGCCGCGACGGCAAGTACGGCCAGACCTTCGACACCGTCTTCCACGCCGACGATCTCCACGTGATCAAAAGCGCACCGCAGGCGCCCCGGATGAACGCCTACTGCGAACGGGTCATCGGCACCATCAGACGCGAACTCCTCGACCACATCCTGATCACCGGCGAGAGCCACGCACGGCATGCCCTCAAGACCTACGAAGACCACTACAACCGACACCGACCCCACCAAGCCCGCGACCAACTACCACCCGAGACCCAGCAGCAACCTCCGCCAGTCCACGACCTCGACACCCACAGACTGCTTCGCACCCGCATCCTCGGCGGACTCATCAACGAATACAGACACGCCGCCTGACCAGCAGCGATGACTTTTCGAGCGGCACAGGGTCGCTGCAGCTGAGCATCGTGCACACCCCGCTGTCCGTTCCCACCTCGGTGGCCGACGGCCTGCTCGACTCGTGGGTGGGTCTGCTCGACCACATCGCCGCGTGCCGCAGTGGGAAGGTGTCCGATCTCGCGGCCCACGCGGGTGCTCGACGGCCGGTCGGATGACCGGCCGTCGAGCCGTCCTATCGCGTCGACCAGTCGACCTGGAGGTTTCCCTTGGCCGCGAGCACGTCCTCCCACCACGCTCGATTGTCCACGTACCACCGCACAGTCTCGGCGAGGCCGGACTCGAACTCGCGCTCCGGTCGCCAGCCCAGCTCCTGCTCCAGCTTCGACGGATCGATCAAGTACCGGCGATCGTGGTTGGGTCGGTCCGCGACGTGCTCGATCCACTCGGCGGGGTCGAGGTCCAGGTGCCGCAACACGACGTGCACGATCTCCAGGTTGGAGATCTCGTGCCGAGCGCTGATGTCGAAGATGGGCAGCAGCGCAGGGTTGGTGGCCGCTTCCGCCGGGATCGGGCCGAGATCGGCGTGCAGCACGGTGTGGATGGCCGCGCAGTGATCCGTCACGTGCAGCCAGTCGCGCATCTGGAGGCCGTCGCCGTAAACGGGCACCTTCCGACCGCGCAGCACGTTGGTGATCATCAGGGGGATCAGCTTCTCGGGCAGCTGGTAGGGTCCGTAGTTGTTGGCGCAGTGCGTCATCCGGATGTTCATGTCCGGATAGGTCTGCATGTACGCGCGGACGAGTTGGTCGCCGGCGGCCTTCGCCGCGCTGTAGGGCGTCTTGGCGTTCAGCGAGCTGGCTTCGTTGAACGAGTCCTGGCCCGGCGGGAGTTCGCCGTAGACCTCGATCGTCGACACGTGCAGGTGCGAGCGCACGCCCACCTGCCTGCTGCACTCCAACAACGCTTGCGCGCCCGAGACGTTGGAGTGGACGAACGACGTCGGGTCCAGGATCGCCCGGTCATTGTGACTTTCGGCGGCGAAGTTCACCACGTAGTCGGGCATGATCTCGCGGTACAACGCGACCATCTGGTCGAAATCGGCGACATCGGCCCGGAGGAATTCAACCCGGTCTGCGACCGGATCGAGGTTCGGTAGATTCGAGGCAAACCCGAGGTAGTCGACCGCGACGATGCGCGCATCCGGTTCGAGGTCGACCAGGTAATGCACGTAGTTCGCCCCGATAAAACCGGCGGCCCCGGTGACTAGATAGGTGGTCATGACGGCGATGGTACTACAGGGGAGGGGGCGGTTCGGCTCGATGTCGGTCGGTGGAAAGGCAATTCGCGGGCGGCCCGTGAGCGAAGTCCTGCAAAAGGTCGGAATGAAGAGGAGACATGCGCGACACGACATCGCGGTGAACGCGCCGGGCTCGTCCGTGGCAATGTCGTCAACGGGGCACCCATGACGACGGACTCCGGCGGGCCGGTGGCGCGCATCGACGAACTTTCGCGGGCGGGCGACGTCGTCCACCTGCTCTTCGAACTCGATCCAGGCGCGGCCGAGCACCGCGCCGCGGAGCTGGCCCGGCTCGAACTGGCCCAGGACAGCCGGGGCGGCGCCGTCCGGTACCTCGTGGCGCGCGGCGAGGGTGGCGTGCCGGTCGGACTGTTGCCGTTCTACTCGGCATGCTTCCCGTACGACACCGCCGTGATGCCCCCGACCCTGTTCGAGTCGACGGCTCCACCGCGCGACGGGGAACCGTTCGGTCTGGTCGGCTCCCCGGGAGGCGTCGTCAACCAACTGGTGATCGCGGCTCACGTCGATGAGCAGGATGCGACGCGGACGTCACGCGACCTGGTCGACCACGCGGGCCGGTCGGATATCTCCCCACCTGGTCGGTTCCTCCTGATCCCCAACTTGACCGGGAAGCAGGCAGTGCGCCTCGGTGGTCGGGTGGCGGACGCCGCGGGGGTGGAACGCAAGCAGCAGGCCGTCCTGCCCGTGGTGTGGTCGTCTTTCGACGACTACATCTCCTGGTTGCCGCCCCAGCGGCGGGGTGTAGTCCGCCGGGAGCGCCGGAAGTTCCTGGGCGCCCCGATCACCGTGCGCGAGGAGCTGGTGATCGACATGGCAGACGAGTTGGCGCCGCTGCTCGCGCAGACCGAGCGGCACCACGGCCGGGACGTGTCGGTCGAGCAGATGGAGTTCTACCTCGTCTCGATCGCCCTGCACCACGGGGACGGCTGCGTCGCATTTGTCGCGTACCGGTACGGGCGGCCGGTTGCATTCTCCCTGGTGCTCGGCCGCGGAAAGGAGTGGGACATGCGTGCCTGGGGATGCGACTACGACGTCCCACGCGAGGAGAGGCTCTATTTCAACATGGCGTTCTACGAACCCATCACGCGCGCAATCGACCGCGGTGTCGAACTGCTGGACTTCGGCACGGGATCGTTGGAGGCGAAAGTCCTTCGCGGCTGTGAGACACGGGAACTCCGGACGGTCCTGATCGACCGACGACACGTTTCGGCTGGAATCGGGAACCGAGGGTGAGCCGGAAAGGCGGGGTGGAGCAGTGAATTCGCGGCAGATCGACGGTGGTCCGGTGGCGGCTGACGTGGAAGCGGCATTGGTGTCGGCGGTGATCGCGGTCTGGACGGACGTTCTCGGCGTCAGCGGAGTAACGCGTGACGACGCGTTCTATGAACTCTGCGACGACATCAGGAAAGCAGGGCGGGTCGTGGCGCTGCTGCGCCAGTGGCTCGGCGCGGACCTCACGCTGCGGGATCTCCTCGAAGAGGCCACCCCGAGCGGCTTGGCGGTGCTGCTCTCCGGTCGAGGCGTTGTCGCGCCGCGACGACTGCCGACGAGCCCGCTGGTTCCGTCGCGCGCATCGGCGGACGCGGAGGCGAACTGGCGTGATGTCTGGGAGACCACGTACCGGTATGCGAGCACCACCGGCGACCACGCCCTCGACACCTCGGGCTGGTTCGACAACCACACGCTGGCGCCGGTCCCCCAAGCGCACATGGCGGAGTGGGTCGACACGACGGTGCAGCGGCTGGCATCCCTGCCCCACCGCAGGGTCCTGGACGTGGGGGTGCGGCACGGGCATGATCCTCTTCCGCCTGGCGCACTCGAGCGAACGCTACGTCGGCGCGGATTTCTCGGCCGAGGTCGTCGACCGGGTTCGGCGGCGGGTGGACTCGTCGCCGGAGTGGACCGGTGTGGAGGTCGTCCACTGCGCCGCTCCGGACGTGGCCGACGTGGTCGAAGGGCCGTTCGACCTCGTCGTGATCAACTCCGTGATCCAGTGCTTCCCGAGTACCGACTACCTCGCGGACGTCCTGAACAGCGCTGCGAGCCTGATCGCGCCAGGCGGCTCCATCTTCCTCGGCGACATTAGGAACGGCGATCTCGCCGGTGCGTTCCACGCCGAACTGGTCGTGGACGAGCGTGGGTCCGGAATGGACGTGGAGGAGTTCGCGCACCGGGTCGAGCAGTCGATCGCGGCCGATGACCAGTTGCAGTTGGGGCCTAGTAGGACTTTGTTAGGTGGTGTTGACCTGCGGTTTTGTGGGTGGTGTTGTGGCCTGGACCGGTTGTCGGCAGGTGTGGCAGGTGCCGGTCCAGGCGGTGAGTAATCGTTGTAGGTGGCGCAGGACGGCGTAGAGGGTCATGCCTGCGCAGGGGCTTTTAGGGTGCGGCGCAGCTGGGTGCAGACGGCCTGGGCGAGGGAGGCGAGGGTGACGTGGCGGTGCCAGCCGAGCCAGGAGCGGCCTTCGAAGTGGTCCAG
>NZ_BAAAKE010000045.1:0-36823 GCF_039527585.1 Saccharothrix xinjiangensis
GCGTGACCTGCTGACCGGCCGTGAACGACCACTCCAGCGTCCACCCCGACAAGGCGTCACCCAGGTTGGTCACGGTGACGTTGGCGCCGAAACCGCCTTGCCATTGGTTGGTCACGCTGTAGTCGACCCGGCACCCGACCGCCGCATTGGCATTGGTGCCGGCCGCGATCACCAGACCCCCGGTCAACGTCGCCACCGACACAGCCGCGGCGATACCGGCGATCCGGCTCCCCGTGCGTTTGCCAATGCGGACACCCATGCGTCGCCTCCTTGCGAACAGCACTCCCGGACAGCGTTTCCCCAATGGCGCCGACCACCGCCGACGGAGAGGATCGACGGTGGTCGGCGCATCCTGGGAACGCTCCCAGAGCATTGCGCAACTTTGCGAAACGAGCAACAACATTCACGTCGATGAACGGATCAGCGATTCACGGACGTGAATAGAACAGGTGTCGACAATCTTGTGAACAGACCTACACCCGGCCGACGCCCGCGCCCGCGGTGACCGACGACGGCACCGAGGAGGCCGGGTCCACCGAGTAGGCGTAGTAGGTGCGCGGCTCCACCACGGTGCCCAAGGTCTGCGGCGCGCCCGAGTTGACGTAGACGTTGTTGCGCTCCACCACCCGCCCCGGCCCGCTCTTGTCGTAGCCGGACAGGATCGGCTTGGCCACGTTCTCGAAGTAGTTCCCCTCGACCACCACGCCCGCGTCCTCCGTCGACGCCACGCCGTACAGCGAGTTGCCCCGGTAGTAGTTGTTGTAGACGTGCACGGGCTCGCCGAACCGGACGCGGGGGTGCCGCTGGTCGGTGCGGTCGAAGAAGTTGTGGTGGTAGGTGACCCGCAGCTTGCCCCGGTCGGCGGTGTACGTGTCGGAGTGGCCGAGCAGGGCGGCCTTGCTGTGGTCGTGGAAGTGGTTCCAGGAGATCGTCACGTAGTCGGACTCCCGCTTGACGTCGAGCAGGCCGTCGTAGCCGCGCGAGAGGTCGCAGTGGTCGATCCACACGTGGTGGGCCTTGTTGGTGACGCTGATCGAGTCGTCCGAGGCGTCGGTGAACCGCAGGTTGCGGATGATCACGTTGTTGCCGGGCCGGGTGGTGGACCCCAGCTGGAGGCCGCCGCCGGTGATCTCGGAGCCCGAGCCGACCCCGAGGATGGTCTTGTTCGCGACCACGGTCAGCATGTCGTCGCCGACCTGGATGCGGCCGGACACCGTGATGACGTAGGGCTCCTTGCGGCCCACGTAGTCGGCCAGGGCGTCGGCGGTGGTGACGGTGACGGCCTGGCCGCCCGCGCCGCCGGTGGTGCCGTTCTGGCCGAGCGCGTTGACGGAGGCGAACCCGTCGGCGACGGCGAGCGCCGAGGGGTGCTGGTACGGGGTGGGATAAGCGCCGGCGTCGCGCGGCGCGGTGGCGGCGAAGGCGGCCAGCGCCGAGCCGGCGAGCAGGCTCCGGCGGTTCAACGGGCTCATGGTCCCCTCCTCAGATCCGGCCCACGCCGACGCCGGCGGGCACGGTGGTCCGCAGGTTCGCGGCGTTGTCGGGCGTGTAGCTGTAGTAGGTGCGCGGCTCGACCACGGAGCCGAGCGTCTCCGGGGCGCCGGAGTTGACGTAGACGTTGTTGCGCTCGACCACCCGCCCCGGCCCGCTCTCGTCGTAGCCGGAGTAGATCGGGAAGGGCACGTTCTCGAAGTAGTTGTGCTCCACCAGCACGCCGGCGTTCTCGGTGGACGCCACGCCGTACAGCGCGTTGTCCCGGAAGTAGTTGTTGTAGACGTGGATGGGCTCGCCGAAGCGCACGCGGGGGTGCCGCTGGGCGGTGCGGTCGAAGTAGTTGTGGTGGAACGTGGTGCGCAGCTTGCCGGTGTCCGGGCCCGAGTTGGAGTCGGAGTGGCCGAGCAGCGCGGTCTTGCTGTGGTCGTGGAAGTGGCACCACGACACCGTGATCAGGTCCGCGCCGCGCACGATGTCGATCAGGCCGTCCTGACCGCCGCTGAGGTCGCAGTGGTCGATCCAGATGTGGTGCGAGGACTGCTGGACGCTGATGGCGTCGTCGTCCGCCCCGGTGAACCTCAGGTTCCGGATGATCACGTTCTGCCTGCGGTACATGTCCAGGCCGCCGCCGCTGATCTCGGCGCCGGGCAGGCCGATGACGGTCTTGTTCGACCGCAGGGCGTGCTTGCTGCTGAACCGCATGATCCCGTCGACCTGGATGATGTAGGGCTCGTTGCGGTCGCAGTAGTCCAGGAACGCCTCGGTGTCCCGCACGGTCACCACGGGACCGCCGATGCCGCCGGTGGTGCCGTTCTGGCCGAGCAGGTTGGTGCCCGCGAAGCCGTCGGCGGTGGCGAACGGCGCGGCCCACACCGGGTTGGTGGTGGTCGGGGTCCTGGCCGGCGCGGCCGTGGCGGCTTTGGCGGTGGCGGCGGTCAGGGCGGTGGCGGCGGCGCCCGCGAGGAGGCCGCGCCTGCTGATGGGGCTCATGGCCGGTCCTCTCAGATCTTGCCGACGCCCGCGCCCGCGGGCACGACGGTCGGCACCTCGGCGGCGCGGTGCGGGGAGTAGGCGTAGTAGGTGCGCGGCTCGACGACGCTGCCCCGCGTCTCGATCTCGTGGTTGCAGTCGACGAGGATGTTGTCGCGCTGCACCATGCGGCCCAGGTCGCCGCTGAAGTCGACCCGGCCGGGGTTGTTCACGCTGTAGAAGTAGTTGCCCTCCAGCACCACCCCGGCGTTCATCGCCGACGCCACGCCGTAGCTGTTGTCGCGGTAGTAGTTGTTGTAGACGTGCACCGACTCGGCGAACCGGACGCGCGGGTTGCGCTGGTCGGAACCGTCGAAGTAGTTGTGGTGGTAGGTCACCCGCAGCCGGCCGATGTCCTGCGCGCCGTTGTCGTCGTCGTGGCCGAGCAGCAGCGTCTTGTCGTGGTCGTGGAACCTGTTCCAGGAGACCGTCACGAAATCGGAGCCGCGCTTGATGTCGACCGCGCCGTCGTCGCCGTTGGAGAAGTCGTTGTGGTCGATCCAGATGTGGTGGCTGAACATCTGCACGTTGATCAGGTCGTCGGTCGCGCCGGACATCGAGATGTTCCGGATGATCACGTTGTGCACGGCGTTGGCCGGGGGAGAGGTCACGTCGTCGTCCACCGGCAGGCCGATGTTGAGCCCGCCGCCGACCAGGCGGGCATCGGTCCCGAGACCGATGATGGTCTTGTCGGACGACACGTCGTGCATGCCGTCGGAGTTGCCGGTCGGCAGCGTGATGGTGCCCTTGACCTGCACGACGAGCGGCCCGGGTCGGGCGATGTAGTCCAGGAACTGGGGTGCGGTGGTCGCGGTGACGACGGCGCCGCCGGCACCACCGGTGGTGCCGTTCTGGCCGAGCGAGTTGACGGAGGCGAAGCCGTCCGCGGTCGTGGCGGCGAAGGCGGGCGCCGCGCCGGGCGCGGTCAGCAGGGAGGCGGCCAGGGCGGTGGCGGCGACCACCGCGGCCCGGGTCGGGGCACGCCTGTTCCCGACGGTCGTGAGCATGGTTATTTCCTTTCCCGACAGGGGAGGCAAGGGCGGCGAAAGGATATTCTCATCGCACCGTAAGAGGTTGTTTCGAGTGTGTCAACGGGGGATTTCCGGTTCACATATGTGTTTGTTTTGGGCCGTTCCCGTTCACATACGTGTTCTATTCAGGGGGTCTTATTCCAGGTGATCGGGCATTCGACCGGTGTTCGACGACCGGTTCGACCGACCGGGTTGGACCGGGATGTCGCGCGCCGAAGGGGCGCGGGCTCGGGCCCGCCGGCGCGCCGGCTCGCCGTCCGGCTCCGCGCGCTCCCGAGGCGACCCCGGCGCGTGATCGACGGCGGGGGTCGGGATCCCACCCGAATGTCGCGTTGAACGCGACTGTGGCGTTGAACGCGACTGTGGCGTCCACCCGTCGGGTGGACGCCACAGTCGGTGCCGGGCGGGTCCTGCTACCCGGTCCTCATTCTCGTGATTGCATGCACTCGACCCAGGACGCGGTCGTGATGACGATTTCGGCCGGGACGGTTTCGGTCACCGTGCCGTCCGACACCCATATCCGTGCCTCGTACACGTCGATCGGGGTCGACACCGGACCTCCCACCTGGATGAACCCGTTGATCCTGACCCCGCCGTCGTCGGGGTCGGGGTAGTTGGAACCGGGCGGGATGTGGCTCCCCGTCGCGGTCCAACCCGGGGGTAGGTCGCGCATCCCGAAGTCGAGGTCCGTGGACCAGCTCCCGGTCACCGAGAAGATGAAGTAGGAGTTCTGGATCCAGCCGCCGGGGTTGTGTTGAACGCACATCCTCGGCGTGACGTCGAATTCTTTGAGGTGCCACGCGTGGGTTCGCGGATTCGCCTCCGCCGACGCGACGGGGGAGGAGCCGACCAGGGGAAGCACCAGTACCGCGGCAAGGGTGAGCACCGATCTGACGACCCGGGAAGTCAACCTCACTGAACCCCTCCTGAACTAGTGTGGAAACGGCTCGGCCGAACCTACTCACCACATCTCAGAGTCCACTGAGATTCCACGTCGGCCGCGACCGGCGAGAGGACCGGCCGGTGTGCCGCCCGACTCGTCGGTGGGCGAGGTCCCCTGGGACCACCCCGGGGGTGCGCCGCGGGAGGGCGGGGCGCCCCCGGGGCGCTTCAGCCCACCGGCCGGGTCAGGCCGGTGAAGCGGCGGGTCTGCGCGGTGATCGCGTCCTCGACCGGCATCCGCTCCAACGACGACGCGCCGTAGAAGCCGTGCACGCCCGTGGTGGCGGCGAGCACGTGCCGCACGTCCTCCGGTTCGGCGATCGGACCGCCGTGGCACAGCACCAGCACGTCGTCCCGCACGGCGTGCGCGGCGTCGGCCCACTCCTGGAGCAGCGCCGCGCCCTCGTCCAGGCCGGGGGAGGAGACCGCGCCGATCGTGCCGCCCACGGTCAGCCCGAGGTGGCAGACCACGATGTCCGCGCCCGCCTCCGCCATCGCCGCCGCGTCCTGCGCGGAGAACACGTAGGGCGCGGTGAGCAGGTCGTGAGCCGCGGCGGCGGCGATCAGCGACACCTCCAGGTCGAACCCCATGCCGGTGGCTTCGAGGTTGGCCCGGAAGTTGCCGTCGATCAGGCCGACGGTCGGGAAGTTCTGCACGCCGCAGAACCCCATGCGCGCCAGCTCGGGGAGGAAGACCTCCGGGTCGAAGAACGGGTCGGTGCCGTTGACGCCCGCGAGGACCGGCGTGCGCGTCACCACGGGCAGGATCTCCCGGCCCATCCCGACGACGACCTCGTTGGCGTTGCCGTAGGCCAGCAGCCCGGCCAGCGAGCCGCGGCCCGCCATCCGGTACCGGCCGGAGTTGAACACCGTCAGCAGGTCGACGCCACCGTTCTCCTGGCACTTGGCCGACAGGCCCGTCCCCGCGCCGCCGCCGACGACCACCTCTCCCCGCGCCGCCTTGGCGCGCAACCGCTCCAGGACCTCGGTCCGGCGAAACCGCGGCACGGCCGCTACTTCCCGCGCAGGTGACCGAGCACCGCGCTGATGTCGTGGTCGTCCAGGCCGTCCCGCACCGCCGCGGCCAGCCGCGCCCGGGCGCCCGCGACCACGCCGTCGGCGACGCCGCCCGCCTCCAGCACCAGCCGCAGGTCCTTCTCGGCCAGGCCGAGGGCGAACTGGGTGGCGCCCGGGTCGTCGAGCTTCTTGCGCACCCGGGGGACGAGGGGGCTGACGACGGTGCCCTCCAGGGCGGTCAGCGCCAGTTCGGTGTCGAGGCCCAGCTCGTCGGCCAGCGCCAGCGCCTCGCCGACCATCACGAACGAGGCCCCCAGCACGATGTTGACCAGCAACTTGACCGACGCGCCCGCGCCGAGCGGTCCGACGTGCTTGACCTTGCCGAGCACCGCCAGCACGTCCGAGGCCGCCGCGACGTCCTCGTCGGAGCCACCGGCGTAGATGCCCAGCTCGCCGGAGGCCGCCGCGGGCAGGCTGCCCTTGACCGGGGCGTCGACGAGCCGGACGCCGTCCGGCAGCAGTTCGCGCAGCGCGACGACGGCCCGCGGGCCGATGGTCGACATCTCCACCACCAGCGCGCCGTCCGCGAGGCCCGCGGCCGCGCCGTCCGGGCCGGAGAACACCGCGTCCACGGCCTCGGGCCCGGTCAGCATGGTGATCACCAGGTCCGCGCCGGCGACCGCCGCGGCCGGCGTGGCCGCGGCCTCGGCACCTGCTTCGACCAGCGGTTTGGTGTGTTCCGCGGTGCGGTTCCACACGGTGAGTTCGTGGCCCGCCGCCACCAGGCGGCCTGCCATGAGCGAGCCCATTCGGCCCAGTCCGAGAAACGCTAGTCGAGTCACGGGCGAGGAACGTACCGGAGGCCCGCGCTTCCGCAAGGGCCTTTCGGTCCGGTTCATCGACACCCAATGGATCCCTGATCGGCCTAGTAAAGATCACGCGTGGTAAGCGGCGGGGCCCGGGTCAAGGCAGAGTAAAGGAGATTTGTTTTCCCTATTGACACGAACGGTCTATTGGCCGTTCATCCTATGTTCACCTAGCGTTGCGGTCGCTCAGACGCTGTGAGGGCGTCGTTGCCACTGGGGGAAGCTTTGGCACCAACTGGAGCGCGCGCCGTCGAGCGCGCGCAGGACGAGCACGGGCACAGACAGCACGAACACGGGCGGCACGAGCGCGAACGGGGGAGCTCCGGCCTCTCGGAGCTGGTGTGGCGCCACGTCCGGACCCGACCGGGGGCGTGCGCCGTGCGCTCGCCCCGCACGGGCGAGTCCCTGACCTACCGGCAGCTGTGGGCGCGTTCCGGGCGCCTCGCGGCCGACTTGGCGCTCCGGGGCGTCGAGCGCGGCGAGGTGGTCGCGGTCGATTTGGGCCGCTCGGTCGACCTCGTGGTCGCGCTGCTCGGCGTGGTCCGCGCCGGCGGGGCCTACCTGCCGCTGGACGCGCACGCGCCCGCCGACCGCCGCGCCGTGCTGCTGGAGGAGGCCGGTGCCCGCACCACGCTGACCGCGGCCGACCTCCGGGACACCGCGGCGCCGGAGGGCGAGGACGGGGTTGTCGCGAACAGGGCTGTCGAGGGCGGGGACCGGGGCGTCGACGTCCGGGCGGCCGGCGACGACCCCTGCTACGTCAACTTCACCTCCGGCTCGACCGGCAGGCCCAAGGGCGTGGTCGTGCCGCACCGCGCGGTCGCCCGGCTGGTCACCGACGCCCGGTACTGCACCGTCGAACCGGGCGACCGCGTGGCCAACGCGGCGAACCCCGCCTTCGACGCCACCACCTTCGAGCTGTGGCACACCCTCACCGCGGGCGCCGCGGTGGTCGTCTTCCCCGCCGTGACCGAGCTGCGCCTCGACGACTGGGTCGAGCTGGTGCGGGCCGAGGGCATCACCACGGCGTTCCTCACGACCTCGCTGTTCCACATGGTCGCGAGGGAGCGGCCCGGCGCGTTCCGGGGCCTGCGGACCGTCGTGGTCGGCGGCGAGCAGCTGGACCTGGCGGCCTGCCTGCGGGTGCTGGCCGAGGACCCGCCCGCCCGGCTCGTCAACGGCTACGGCCCGACCGAGACGACGACCTTCGCCACCTACTACGACTGCACGCCCGACTCGCTGGCGGGCCGCGACCGCGTCCCGGTCGGGTTCCCCCTCCAGGACACCCCCGTCCACGTGCTCGACGCCGACCTGCGGCCTGTCGAACCCGGTGCGACGGGTGAGCTGTGCGTCGGCGGGCCCGGGGTGGCGCTGGGCTACCTGAACCGCCCCGACCTCACCCGCGAGCGCTTCGTGCCCGCGCCGGGCGGCGACGGCGTGGTGTACCGCACCGGCGACCTGGCCAGGGTCCTGCCGGACGGCGCGCTGGAGGTGCTGGGCCGCCGGGACCGGCAGGTCAAGCTGCGCGGCTTCCGGATCGAGCTGGAGGAGGTCGAGCGGGCCGTCCTGGCGACCGGCCTGGTCGACAGCGCGTTCGTGGAGAAGCTGGGTGAGGGCCCCTCCGCCTGCCTGGCCTGCGTCGTGCTGCCCGCGGGGGGCGACGCCGCCGACCCCGAAGGGCTGCCCGCCGCCCTGGGCGAGGCCCTGGCGCGGTCGCTGCCCGCGTACATGGCGCCCACGCGCTGGCAGGTCCTGAGTGGACTGCCCTACGGGCCCACCGGGAAGGTCGACCGCGCCCGGGTGTTCGAGTCCTTCCGGCCGGAATTCCACGAGAGCGCCGAAAAAGGTGTATCCACGGCCGACGAGCCCGTTCTTGTCAGTGTGACGGGACAGGTCGAACTCGTGTGGAAGGAGGTGCTGGGCGTGTCCACAGTGGAAGCCCAGGACAACTTCCTCGACGCGGGCGGCAACTCGATCCTCGCGATCCAGCTGGCCTCGCGGCTCCGCGAGCGCCTCGCGGTCGACGTGGAGCCCACCGACGTCCTGCTCGCCGACTCGCTGGCCGAACTGGCCGGCCGGGTGGGCGAGCGGGTGTCCGCCAAGTCCTAGCGGCACTCCGCCGCACAACCGTCGCCCCGGCCCGGCCGGGGGACCACCGCACCTCCCGACGCGCCCGGGGCCGCACCGCGCCCCGAGGTGTCCTCGCCATGCCCGATTCGGAGATCCCACGCGTGAATGACCTGCCTTCCGGCCCCACCAGGCTGGGTGCTCGCGTCGCGCCGCTCTCGTTCGCCCAAGAGCGGCTGTGGTTCATCGACGCCGCCGCGCCCGGCTCCGCGACCTACAACGTCCCGCTCCTGCTGAGCTGGCGCGGGACCGTCGACCTCGCCGCCCTGGGCGCCGCGCTCAAGGCCGTCGTGGACCGCCACGAGGTGCTGCGCACGACCTACCACCTGCGTGACGGCGCGCTGGTGCAGGAGATCGGCGACACCGGCGAACCGGACGTCGAGGTCGTCGACCTGTCCGGGGTGGACGGAGCCCGGGACCGGGCCCGCGCCGAGGCCGCCGCCCTCGCCCGGGAGGGCTTCGACCTGGCCGCCCGGCCCCCGCTGCGCTGCGCGGTGTGGCGCGGCGTGCCCGGCGGGGACCTGGTGCTGCTGGTGGTCCACCACATCGCCGTGGACGGCTGGTCGCTGCCCTCGCTGTTCGCGGACCTGGCGGCGGCCTGCGACGCGGTCGAGGCCGGCCGGCCCGCCGCGCTGCCGGAACCGCCCGTCCAGTACGCGGACTTCGCGGTGTGGGACCGGGCCGTGACCGACTCGCCCGCGATGGAGGAGCTGCTCGCCGCCCGCGCCGAGGAGCTGAACGAGGTGCCCGGCGACCTGGTGCTGGGCCCCGCCCGCCCGCGCGCCGCGGCGGCGGACGGCGACCGGCCCGGCGACGAGCACGCCTTCCCCATCCCGGCCGACCTGTGGCGCGGGGTGCACGACCTGGCCAGGTCGCTGCGCGCCACCCCGTTCGTGGTGCTGTTCGCCGCCTACCAGGCGGTGCTCCAGCGGTGGTCCGGCCGCGACGACTTCCTGGTCGGCACGGTCACCGCCAACCGGCCGCACGCCTCCGTCGAGGAGCTGGTCGGCTTCTTCGTCAACACCGTGCCGCTGCGCTGCCGCCCGGAGCCGGACCTGGCGTTCGCCGAGCTGTGCAAGCGGGTGCGCACCGAGGCGTTCAAGTCGCTGACCCACCAGCGCATCCCGTTCGACCGGCTGACCGCGCGCACCTCGCGCGGCACGGCCACGATCGGCTTCGCGCTCCAGAACATGCCCGCCCCGAGCGCGGACGGGCGGTGGGGCGCGCCGGAGCTGCTGCCCACCGGGACGGCGAAGTTCGACCTGATCCTGATCGTCGAGGACGAGCAGGGCAGCCCGCGCGGCCGCGTCGAGTTCGACACCGACGTCTACTCCGCCGAGGTGGCGGCCCGGCTCGCCGGGAACTTCCTCACCCTGCTGACCGCCGCCGTCCGCGACCCCGCCACCACCGTGGCGCGGCTGCCGCTCGGCGCGTCGCGGGAGGGCGTCGTCGTCGGCGCGCACCAGGACCTGGGCGGCGCGGTGTCGGTGCTCGACCTGGTGGGCGAGGGCTTCACGGACCCCGACGCCACCGCGGTCAGCGCCGCGGGCGACGCCGTGTCGTGGCGCGAGCTGGACGCCTGGTCACGCGCCGTGGCGCACCGGCTGACCGACCGCGGCGCGGGTCCCGGCGCCTTCGTCCCCGTGCTGGCCGCGCGCGGACCCGCGCTCGTCGCGGGCTGGCTGGGCGCGCTGCGCACGGGCGCCGCGTACGCGCCGCTGGGCCTGGACACCCCGGCCGACCGGCTCGACCACGTGCTCGCCGAGCTGGGCGCGCGGGTCGTGCTGGTCGACCGCGCCGGCGCGGCGCTCCTCGCGGCGCACGGCACGGACGTGGACGCCGTCCTCGTCGAGGACCTGCGCGGCGCGCGGGACGTCCCCGAGCTGCCCGCACCGGTGCCGACCGGCCGCGAACCGGCCGTGGTGATCTACACCTCCGGCACGACCGGCAGGCCCAAGGGCGTGCTGGTGCCGCACGGCGGGATGCTCAACACCGCCGTGTGGTGGGCGCGCGACATCGACCTCGGCCCGGCCGACCGGGTGCTGTGCACCTGGTCGACGTCCTTCGACGGCGCCACGCACGAGGTGTTCCGCTCGCTCGTCGCGGGCTCCGAGCTGGTCTTCGCCGACGACGTGGAGCGGCGCGACCCCACGGCGCTGGCCCGGCTGCTGCGCGAGGTCACCGTCACCTCGATGACCCCGAGCCTGCTGCGCGCCGTCCTCGACGCCGACGAGGGCGCCGCGCCCACGGCGCTGCGCGTCCTGTACGTCGGCGGCGAGGGCCTGCCCACCACGCTGGCCCGGGAGTGCCTGGACCGCTGGGGCGTGCCGATGCGCAACATCTACGGCCCGACCGAGGCGTCCTGCATCAGCACGTTCGCGCCGGTGGACCTGTCCGACGGGCGGGCGCCCGCCATCGGCGTGCCGCTGCCCCGCACCCGCGCCTACGTGCTGGGCGCGCACCAGGAGGAGCTGCCGGTCGGCGTCCCGGGCGAGCTGCACGTGGCCGGCGCGGGCGTGGCCCTGGGCTACCTCGGTCAGCCCGAGCGCACCGGCGCAGCGTTCCTGCCCGACCCGCACGGCGAAGGGCCCGACGCGCGGATGTACCGCACCGGCGACCGGGTCGTGCTGCGCGAGGACGGCCTGATCGAGTGCCTGGGCCGGGTGGACGACCAGGTCAAGGTGCTGGGCAACCGCATCGAACTGGGCGAGGTCCGCGAGCTGCTGGAGGAGCGGCCCGCGGTGCGCGCCGCCGCCGTCCAGGCCGAGGGCGAACCCCTGAGGCTCGTGGCGTGGGTCGAGCTGTCCGACCCGGACGCGCCGCCGCCCACCCGCGACGAGGTGCTCAAGCCCCTGCTGCGCTGGCTGCCCGCGGCGGTGCTGCCCGCCGAGGTGCACGTGGTCGACGCCCTGCCCATGACCGGCAACGACAAGACCGACTTCGCCGCGCTCGGCGGGCTGCGGTCGGTGCGCCTGCCGCACGCCACCGCGCCCGCCGGTGAGCTGACGCCCGACCAGGAGCGCGCCGCGGGCCTGTTCGCCGGCGCGCTCGGCCGCGACGCCGCCGAGTTCGGCGCGGACGCCGACTTCTTCACCCGGGGCGGCCACTCGCTGCTCGCGGTGAAGATGCTGGCCGGCACGCGGGCGGCGCTGCGGGACTTCCTGGCCGACCCGACCGTGGCCGGGCTCGCCGCCCTGCTCTCCGCGCCCGAACCGGAGCGCGTGGCGGGCCCGGCGGGGGACGACCGCTTCCCCGCGACGCCGGTGCAGCAGCGGTTCTGGTTCATGGACAAGGTCTCCGCGCTGCGGTCGGCCTACCTCGCGCCGGTGCTCACCGAGTTCACCGGCGAGGTCGACCTCGCCGCCCTGCGCGACGCCGTGGAGCTGGTGCTGGGCCGCCACCCGGCCCTGCGCTCCCGGTTCGCGCTGGACGCCGAGCAGCGCAAGGTGTTCTACCGCACCGACGGCGCGCCGCCGGAGGTCGTGGTGACCGACGCCTCCGGGTGGACCGCCGACGAGGTGGCCGACCTCCTGGCCGACGCCTCCTGGGCGCCGTTCGACCTCGCGGTCGACGCGCCCGCGCGGGCCGAGCTGGTCGTGCTCGACGACCGCGTCGTCCTCGTGCTCACCGCGCACCACATCGTCACCGACGGGTGGTCGCACCAGGTGCTGGCCGAGCAGGTCGCCGCCACCTACCGGGGCGAGGGCGACCTGGCCGAGCCGGTGCACCCGGCCGCGCTCGCCGAGGAGCCGGTCGCGGAGGAGCGGGTCGCCGAGGTGCTCGACGCCCTGCGCGGCGCGCCCACGGACGTCGAGCTGCCCCGCGACCGGCCGCGGCCGGCCGTGCAGTCCACCGGGGGCTTCACCACCACCGCCCTGCTCGACCCCGACGTCACCGGGGCGCTGCGGAGGGCGGGCGCGGAGCTGGGCTGCACCACGTTCATGACCACCGCCGCGCTGCTCGCGGTGGCGCTGGCCCGCCGCGGCGACCAGCGGGACTTCCTGTTCGCCTTCCCCTGGGCCGGCCGGGACCGGGCGGGCAGCGCGGACGCGGTGGGCATGTTCATCAACACCCTCGTGCTGCGGGTCGACCTGCGCGACGAGCCGACCTGGCGGGAGCTGCTGCTCCGCGTCCGCGACCACAGCACGACCTGCTACCGCAACGCCGACGTGCCGTTCGACGCGATCGCCGCCGCGCTGCACCCCGGCCGCGACCTGAGCAGGCCGCCGGTGACACCCGTCTACACCACGGCGCTGCCCGCGCCCGCGTCACCGCCGGACCTGGGACCGGGCACCGCCGCCCGGCACCTGCCGCCGGAACCGCTGCACGTCAAGTACGAGTTCGAGCTCGTTGCCACGGACCTGCCCGACCGGGTGGAACTGGCCGCTTCCTGCGCCACCGGACTGTTCGACGCCGGCACCGCGGCCGGCCTGCTCGCCTCGGTGACCGCCGCGGCGAGCGACCTCGCCGTCGACCTCGACGCGCCCGCACTCAAGGAGATCCGCAAGTGAACCCGCACACCACCACCGACCTCGCGGCCACCACCGAGGGGGTCCGGCAAGCCTGGGCCGAGGTGCTGGACCGCACGACGGTGCCGGACGACATCAACTTCTTCGAGGTGGGCGGCGACTCGCTGCTGCTCATCGTGCTGCTGGAGCGACTCGGCGGCATGACCGACCGCGAGCTGGAGGCCGCCGACCTGTTCCAGCACAGCACCGTGCGGGCCCAGGTCGAGCTGCTCACCTCGCCCGCCGCACCGCGCGAGCTGGTCGAGCTGGGCGCCACCAACCGCCGCGGCCTGCTCGGCCGCGCCCGCCGCAACGACCACGGGGAGTGACCGGATGAGCGACACCGACATCGCGGTCGTCGGCATCGGCCTGCGGTTCCCGGACGCCTGGACCCCGCGGGACTTCTGGCGCAACCTGGAGGACGGCGTGGTCTCGCTGCGGGAGCTCCCGCGCGAGGCGATGCTCGCCGCCGGCGTCACCGAGGCGATGCTGGGCGAGCCCGACTTCGTCAAGGTCGGCACGACCCTGCCGGGCCACGCCGACTTCGCGGCCGACTTCTTCGGCTACCCGCCCACCGAGGCGGAGCTGGTCGACCCGCAGCAGCGCATCTTCCTGGAGGCCTCGTGGGAGGCCCTGGAGACGGCCGGGCACGCGCCCCGGCCCGGCGGCCCCGTCGTCGGCGTGTTCGCGGGCGGCGCGCAGAGCACCTACACCTCGGTGCTGTTCGCGGCCAAGGCGCAGGCCGAGGGCATGGCCGCGGCCATCGACGACGTGGACCTGCACCTGGGCGGGCTGGGCGACTTCCTGCCCTCCCGGGTGGCCTACAAGCTGGGCCTGCGCGGCCCGACGGTCGGCGTGCAGACCGCCTGCTCGTCCTCGCTGTACGCGGTGCACTACGCGACGCTGAGCCTGCTGTCCGGCGAGTGCGACATCGCCCTCGCCGGTGGCGCGACCGTGCTGGAGCCGATCGCGGGCTACCGGTACCAGCCCGGCGGGCTGATGTCCGCCGACGGCTTCTGCCGGGCCTTCGACGCCAGGTCCACCGGCACCTCGTTCAGCTCCGGCGTGGGCGTGGTGGCGCTGCGCAGGCTGTCCGACGCGCTGGCCGACGGCGACCACGTGCTCGCCGTGGTCAAGGGCAGCGCGGTCGGCAACGACGGCGCGGACCGCTCCGGCTTCACCGCGCCCAACCCGGTCGGCGTGGCCGAGGTCGTCTCCGGCGCGCTGCGCGTGGCGGGCGTGAGCGCGGACGAACTGTGCTACGTCGAGGCGCACGGCTCCGGCACCTCGTTGGGCGACCACATCGAGCTGCGCGGCCTGGCGCAGGGGCTGCGCGCCGGCACCTCGCGCACCGGCTTCTGCTCGCTGGGCACGGTCAAGGCCAACATCGGGCACACCGGTCCGGCCGCGGGCATCGCCGGGTTCATCAAGGCGGTCCGCATCGCCCAGACCGGCACGCTGCCCGCCCACCCGGCGTTCGAGCGGCCCCGCGACCCGGGCCTGCTGGCCGAGAGCCCGTTCCACATCGCCACCGAGGCGGGCGCCACCACCGACCGCGACCGGCACGTGCTGGTCAACTCGATGGGCCTGGGCGGCACGAACGTCGCCGCGGTGCTCGCGCCGCCGCCCGCGCCGACCCGGCCGGCCGCCCGCGCGGACGGCGTCGTGCGGCTGGTGCTGTCCGCGCGGACCCGCACCGAGCTGGACGCCCTGTCCAAGCGGCTCGCCGACGAGCTGGACCCCGACGCGGCGGCGGACGTCGCCCACACCCTGCGCGTGGGCCGCAAGGCGTTCCCGGAGCGCCGCGTGGTCAGCGCGCCCGCCGGCGGGCTGGCCGCCGCGCTGCGCCTGCCCCGGCCGCCGGCGGTGCGCACGGTCCGCTCCACCCCGCGCCGCGCGCTGGTCGCCCTCGCGGAGGGCGCGGACCGGGCGGCGCTCGACCGCCTCGCGCTCGCCTTCGGGTCGGACGTCGAGGTCGTCGCCGGTCCCGAGGACAACCCGCCGCCGAACACCCACGTGGTGTCCGCGCGGGCGGACGCGGACGAGGCGATCACCGACGCGTGGCTCAACGGCGTCGAGGTGGACTGGGCCGCGCTGTCGGACGGCACCGGCCGCCGCGTGCCGCTGCCCGCCTACCCGCTGCCGCGCCGCCGGGCCTGGGCGCTGGACCGGTACCCGGCCCTGCACGCCACGCCCGCGCCGGCGTGCGCGGCCGTGCCGTCGGCGTCGGCGTCGGCTTCGGACGAGCCCGTGACCGGGGCCGACGACGTGGAGCAGGGCCTGCTGGAGGTCTGGCGCGACCTGTTCGGCGGCAGCCGGGTCGGCCTGGACGACGAGTTCGGCGCGCTCGGCGGCTCGTCGCTGCTGTCCGTGCAGATGGTGCTCAAGATCCAGAAGCGGTTCGACGTGCTGGTCAACGTGCACCGGGCGGGCGGCAGCAAGGCCACCGTGCGGCGCATCGCGGAGATCGTGCGCGGCCTGCGGGCGGGCGCCGAGCGCGGCTCGTCCGACATCGACCCGATCGCCGACGGCGACGGCGAGCTGGTGGACCGCGACCTCCAGCTGCCGCTGGGCGAGTTGGCGCCGTTCGAGGCGCCGGGCCGCGACGTGCTGCTCACCGGCACCACCGGCTTCCTGGGCACGTTCCTGCTGCACGAGCTGCTCGCGGCCACCGAGGGCCGGGTCTACTGCGTCGTCCGCGCGGACGACGAGGCCGCGGCCCGGCAGCGGCTGCGCGACGCCTCGGCCAAGTTCGGCCTGCCCGAGCCCGACCCGGCCCGCGTGCACCTGGTGCTGGGCGACCTGAGGAACGTCGCGGAGCTGCTGGAGTCCTACCGGGACGGCGAGTTGACCGGCCGCGTCGGCTACGTGCTGCACTGCGCGGCCAAGGTCGTGTTCACCGAGCCCTACCGCGTGCTGCGCGAGGACAACGTCCTGGCGACGGTCGACCTGCTGCGCTGGATGCGCGGTCACGGCATCCGCGACTTCAGCTTCGTCTCCACCGTCGCGGCCACGCACTACGCCCTCGGCACGGACAACAAGATCCTGGAGACCCGCGACCAGCCGCTGGACCCCCAGCAGGGCGGCTACGGCGTCGGCAAGTGGGTGGCGGAGCGGCTGCTGGAGCGCGCCGAGCAGGACGGGATGCGGGTCCGGGTCTTCCGGCCCGGCTTCATCCTCGGCTCGACCAGGACCGGGGCCTGCAACGACAAGGACCTGATCTGGAACGTCCTCACCAGCGGCCTCGCGGTCGGCGCGCACCCGCTCGACGACCGCGCCATGCCGATGGCCCCGGTGGACGTGGTGGCCAGGGCGATGGCCGAGCTGACCGTGTCGCCCGGCTCGGTCGGCCGGGTCTACCACCTGGTGGACCGCAAGAGCTTCAGCCCGCGCCGGCTGTTCGGGCTGCTGGCCGGAGCCGGCTGGCCGACCGAGGCGGTGACCCCGGGTGACTGGCAGCGGCGGGTCGCGGACAAGGCGCTGGACACCGGCAGCGGCCTGCTGTCGACCATGGCGCTCTACGAGCTGGACGGCCACGAGCTGGACGAGGACGGCCTGGAGGCGGTCGCCTGGCGGCCCTGGCTGGAGCGCGCCGAGCTGGGCTCCGCGCCGACCGGCGACCTGCTGCGGCGCTGCCTCACCTTCCTGGCCGAGCGCCACCCGAAGTTCGGCGACCTGATCGGCGACCTGCTCGTCCGGTCCGCCGTGGACGACCAAGACCCCGTGGAGGTTCGATGAGCGAGCAGGCGATCACCCGGCTCGGCGTGGTCGGCGCCGGGACGATGGGCACGGCCCTGGCGACGCTGGCCGTCGGCCGCGGCCTGCCCGTGGTGCTGGTCGACGTGGACGACGCCGTGCTCGACCGCGCCCGGGACAACGTGGCGCAGCAGCTGCGGCTGGCCCAGCTCATGGGCAGGCTGCCGCGGACCGCGCGGGCCGGCGAGCTGGTCACCACCACCTCGGTGGACGCGCTGGCCGACGCCGACGCCGTCATCGAGGCCGTGACCGAGCTGCCCGAGGTGAAGGCCAAGGTGCTGGCGGAGGTGTCCGCGGCGGTGCGCCCCGGAACCCTGCTGGTGACCAACACCTCGGCCATCCCGGTGGACGAGCAGGCCGACTGGACCGCCCGGCCCGAGGAGCTGGTCGGCATCCACTTCATGAACCCGCCCTACCTGATCCGCACCGTCGAGGTCATCCACGGCCCGCGCACCGGTCAGGCGGCCAGGGACCGCACCGACGCGCTGCTCGCCGTGCTGGACTGCGAGGGCGTCGTGGTCGGCGACGGGCCCGGGTTCGTCATCAACCGCATCCTCCAGCGCATGATCAACGAGGCGGCCCGCATCGTGGAGGAGGGCCGCGCCACCCCCGAGGCGGTGGACGCCGTCTTCCAGGGCTGCCTCGGGCACCGCACCGGCCCGCTGGCCACCGCGGACCTGATCGGGCTCGACAACGTCGTGGACTCCCTGAGGGTCCTGCGCGAACGCACCGGCGACCTCGGCTACGAGCCGTGCGACCTGCTGGTCGCGAAGGTCGCCGCCGGCGACCACGGCCGCAAGACCGGCCGCGGTTTCTACGAACACGGAGAGGCACAGTCGTGACCACGTCCACCCCCCAGCACACGAACTCCGAGATCGAGCAGCACGTCCTGCGCTTCATCGAGCAGCACACCAAGAAGTCCTGGGACGTGGACACGGACCTGTTCGCGTCCGGCGCGGTGTCGTCGATGTTCGCGCTCCAGCTCGTGATGGCGCTGGAGAAGACCTTCGACATCTCGGTCGCGGGCGACGACCTCAAGCTGGACAACTTCCGCACCGTCACCGCCATGGTGGCGCTGGTGCGCAGGCTCCGGGACGAGGACAGCGGTGAGTGACGAGCTGAGCGCGGCCTCCGCGCTGGTCACCGAACTCGTCGGCGACTCCGCCGGCGAGTGGGACCGCGCGGGCCGCATCCCCGTCGAGCTGGTCCGGCGGCTGGGCGCGGAGGGCCTGCTGTGCGCCGAGGTGCCCGCCCGCTTCGGCGGGCGCGGCTGGAGCAGCCTGGACAACGGCGCGTTCACCGCCCACGTCGGCTCGCTGTGCAGCTCGTTGCGCAGCCTGATGACCTCGCAGGGCATGGCCGCGTGGGCGGTCCAGCGCTTCGGCTCCGCCGCGCAGCGCGCGCACCACCTGGCCCGCCTCACCGGCGGTGAGCTGGTCGGCATCGGGTTCAGCGAGCCCGGCGCGGGCAGCGACCTGTCCGCGATGAGCACCACCATCCGGGTCGACGGCGACACCGTCGTGGTGGACGGCGCCAAGGTGTGGCTGACCGGCGCCGGGTACGCCGACCTGCTCGTCGTGGTCGGGCGCTTCGGCGACGGCGCGGCCGCGGTGGTCGTGCCCACCGACGCCGCGGGCGTGTCGATCAGCCCGGTGCCCGACCCCCTCGGCTGCCGCGCGGCCGGGCACTCGACGGTCGGGCTGCGCGACGTCCGGCTGCCGCTCGACGCGCTGCTCAGCGGCGCCGGGCAGCCGATGTCCATGCTCGTCACCACCGCGCTGACCTACGGCCGCGTGTCCGTGGCCTGGGGCTGCGTCGGCATCCTGCGGGCCTGCCTGACCGCGGCCACGCGGCACGCGGCCACCCGCACCCAGTCCGGCAAGCCGCTGGCCGGGCACCAGCTCGTCGCCGGGCACCTGGCGGACCTGCTGGTCGCCGAGCAGGTGGCCACCCGCGTCTGCGAGCACGCCAGCCGGTGCTGGGACGACAGCTCGCCCGAGATGGTCACCGCCGCCGTGCTGGCCAAGCACGTCAGCGCCACCAACGCCGCGCGACAGGCCTCGACGGCCGTGCAGGTGCTCGCCTCCGCGGGCGCCGAGGACGGCCACGTCGTCGCCCGCGCCTACCGGGACGCGAAGCTGATGGAGATCATCGAGGGCAGCAACGAGATCTGCCGGCTGGTGCTGGCCGAGCACGCCCTGGCGGTGGCGTCGTGAGCGCGCCGAGCGGCACGGGGGCCGAGATCGGCATCGGCGCCGTCCACTGCGTCCTGCCCGACGGCCGGGCCAAGGTCGTCGACCTGCCCGAGTTCGCCTCGCTCGCCCACGAGGAGGCCGAGTTCGCGCGGGCCTCGGGCGTGGAGACCGTCGCGGTCTTCGACGACGAGCCCACCACGGACCTGGCCGCGCGGGCGTGCCGCGGGCTGCTCGCCGCCCACCCCGGCCGACCGGACGTGCTGATGCTGGTCAGCCCCCGGTCGCCGGAGGTGCTGCTGGGCTCGGACGTGGGCGCGGTGGCGCACGGCAGCGGCCTGGCGTCGTTCTCGTTCACCGTGGACGGCCTGGGCTGCACCGGCTCCAGCGCGGCGTGGGCGCTCGCCCGCGACCTGCTGGTCGCCGACCCGGCGCGGGAGAGCGTCCTGATCGCCCACGCCAGCAGGCCGACCGGTGTGGACCGCATCCGCTACCCGGTCACCGTCATCGGCGACGGCGCGTACGCCATGACGATGGTGCGCGGCGGGCGGCCGGTGCTGCGGGCGCACCGGATGGAGACCGACGGCAGCTTCCACGACCTGTTCCGGGTCGACTACAAGCAGGCGCCCTGGTACGAGTGGCGCGAGGAGTGCCGGTCGGCCGACCGCTACCGCTTCGACCTGGCCATGCACAGCCAGAAGCGGCTGGACCGGCTGGTGGACCGGGTGCTGGCCGACGCCGGCGTCACCAAGGCCGACGTCGGCGCGACGCTCATGCAGAACGTCACCGCGAGCGCCTACGACTTCTACACCACCCTGCTCGGCGTGCCCGTGCACCCCGTGTGCGGGCAGCACCTGCGCGAGCTGGGGCACCTGGGCGCGATGGACGTCGTGCTGAACCTCGACCGCCTGCTGGCCTCCGGCGAGCTGGGCCGGGGCGACCTGGTGCTGGTGCTGAACAACAGCCCCGTCGCGGCGTGGGCGGTGACGCTGTGGGAAGTCTGAACGAAGGGGGAGAACGGGTGAGCGAGCAGCCTGCGGTCAAGTGCCTGGTGTGGGACCTGGACAACACGCTGTGGCGGGGGACCCTGCTGGAGGACGGCGAGGTCGAGCTGGTCGACGAGCTGCGCCGCGTCGTCGTCGAGCTGGACTCGCGCGGCATCCTCCAGTCCGTCGCCAGCCGCAACGACCACGACCAGGCCTGGGCCAAGCTGGAGGAGCTGGGCCTCGCGGAGTACTTCGTGCTGCCGCAGATCGGCTGGAGCCCCAAGTCGGGCTCGGTGCGGGCGATCGCGGACGCGCTGAACTTCGCGCCGCGCGCCATCGCGTTCATCGACGACCAGCCCACCGAGCGCGCCGAGGTGTCCTACCACCTGCCCGAGGTGCGCTGCTACGAGGCGGAGCAGGCGGTCGGCCTGCTCGACCTGCCCGAGTTCGACCCGGTGGTCACCGAGGACTCCCGGCAGCGCCGCAGGATGTACCAGGCGGGTTTCCGGCGCGACGCCGCCCGCGCCGAGTACAGCGGCGCGGACGAGGACTTCCTCCGGTCCCTGGAGCTGGAGCTGCGCGTCGAGCGGGCCGGTGAGCAGGCACTGGCGCGGGTCGAGGAGCTGACCCTGCGCACCAGCCAGATGAACGCCACCGGCGTGCACTACTCCGACGCCGACCTGCGCGCCCTGATCGCCGACCCCCGGCACGAGGTGCTCGTCGCGACGCTGAAGGACCGCTTCGGCCCGCACGGCGCGATCGGCGTCATGCTCATCGAGAAGCACGCCGGGGTGTGGAACCTCAAGCTGCTGGCGACCTCGTGCCGCGTGGTCGCGTTCGGCACCGGCGCGGTGATCCTGCGCTGGCTGACCGACCAGGCCGCCCGCGCGGGCGTGCACCTGGTGGCGGACTTCCGGCGGACCGACCGCAACCGGATGATGGAGATCGCCTACCGCTTCGCCGGGTTCACCGACACCGGCTGCCGGTGCGTCGCCGAGCTGCCGCCCGCGGCGGGCCCGGAGGGCGTGGAGCGGCTGCACCTGGTGCCCACGCGGCAACCGGAGGCGACCACCATGGCGGTGTTCGCGCCCGAGCTGGGCGGCCGCACCCTCTACGAGTGGTTCGAGGGCTCGGTGCGCCGCTTCCCGGACCGGCCCGCGCTGGAGGTCCGCGGCGAGGCCGTGACCTACGGGCAGCTGCACCGGGAGGTCGTGTCGCTGGCCGACCGGCTGCTGCGCGAGCACGGCGCGCCGCCGAAGCGGCTCGCGCTGCTGGCGGCCCGCAGCCGGGTCGCGTTCACCGGCTACCTGGCCGCGCTGCGGCTCGGCGCGACGGTGACCCCGCTCAACCCGGCCTACCCGGCCGACCGCAACCGCATGGTGTGCGAGCTGGCGGGCGTCGACCTCGTCGTGGTCGACGAGTCCGGCGCGGCCCAGCGCGACGCCGAGCTGGACGCGCTCGTGCCCACGGTGGTGCAGCTGACCGAGGCCGACATCACCGACACCGGCGTGGACGAGGCGGACCTGCCCCCGTACGCGGTGTCCCCGGACGACGTGGCCTACGTGCTGTTCACCTCCGGGTCCACGGGGCGGCCGAAGGGCGTGCCGGTCCGGCACCGCAACCTCTCGCCGTACGTCGCGCACAACATCGAGCGCTACCGGGTCGAACCGGGCTGCCGGATGTCGCACACGTTCGACCTGACCTTCGACCCGTCGGTGTTCGACCTGTTCGTCACCTGGGGCGGTGGCGCGACGCTGGTCGCGCCGCAGCGCAACGAGCTGCTCACGCCGGTGGACTACCTGGTCAACCACGGCATCACGCACTGGTTCTCGGTGCCGTCGGTCGTGTCGGTCAGCGCCGAGCTGGGCAACCTGCCCACCGGCCTGGTGAGCGGCCTGCGGCACAGCGTGTTCATCGGCGAGCAGCTGACCTCGCGGCAGGCCGCCGCGTGGCACGCGGTCGCACCGGACGCGGTGATCGAGAACGTCTACGGCCCCACCGAGCTGACCGTGGCGTGCACCGAGCACCGGCTGCCGCGCGACCGCGCCGAGTGGCCGGAGACGTCGAACGACACCGTGCCGATCGGCCCGGTGTACGACTTCCTGGACTGGGTCGTGCTGGACGAGGACGGCCGCCCGGCGCAGGAGGGCGAGCTGTGCGTGCGCGGCGCCCAGCGCTTCGACGGCTACCTCGACCCGGGCGACAACGCCGGCCGCTTCCTCGCCTTCGACGGCGAGCGCGCCGAGCCGTACGACGGCGACGGCCCGCTGACCCCGGGGCACTACTACCGCACCGGCGACCGCGTGCGGCTGGAGCGGGGGGAGTGGGTCCACCTGGGCAGGCTCGACAACCAGGTGAAGGTCCGCGGCTACCGCATCGAGCTGGGCGAGGTCGAGGCCGCGATGCGCAAGCACCCGGACGTCTCGCAGGCCGTCGTGATCGCCCACCGGAGGGGCGACGACACCGAGCTGGTCGGCTTCCACACCGGCAGCCCGGTGGAGCCGACGGCGTTCCTGCTGTGGCTGCGCAAGAAGATCCCCGTGCACATGGTGCCGCGGCGCTACGTCCACCTGGACGCGCTGCCGCTCAACGCCAACGGCAAGGCGGACCGGGGCAGGCTCCGCGAGCTGCTCACCGCGCCGGACCTCGTCTGACCCGAACCAGGAAGCAGAGGAACACCCCATGGCGGCCGTACCGTCCTTCGTCCGGCACCTCATCCCCGACCGCGGTCCGATCCGGGTCCTCGCCGCGAGCAACCTGGCGCGGACGATCGGCAACGGTGTGCTCATCTCCGTCACCGTGCTGTTCTTCACCCGCTCGGTCGGCATCCCCGCCACGCAGGTGGGCCTCGGCATGACCCTCGCCGCCGTGCTCGGGATGCTGGTCAGCATCCCGGCCGGGCGGGTGGCGGACGTGCTGGGCGCCCGCACCGCGGCGATCGCGTTCGTCGCGCTCCAGGGCCTGACGATCTGCACCTACGCCCTCGCCGGCGGTTTCGTCGGGTTCGTCGTCGCCTCGACGCTGGTGGTCTCGGCGCAGTCGGCGGCGGACGCGGCCCGCGGCGCGCTGGTCGCGGGCGTGACGAAGGGCAAGGACCGGGTGCGCGCCAGGGCGTACCTGCGGTCGATCACCAACATCGGTGTGTCGATCGGCGCGGTCGCCGGCGGTGTGGCGCTGCACTTCGACTCGCGGGCGGGCTACGTGTCGCTGCTGTTCGCGGCGGGCCTGCTGTACGTGGTGGCGGGCCTGGTCTTCCTGAAGGCCCCGAACGTGCCGCCCGCGGTGAAGTCGGCGGAGGACGGCGGCCCCACCTGGGTGGTGCTGCGGGACCGGCCGTTCGCGGTCGTCGCGCTGCTCAACGCGGTCCTGGTGATGAACGGCGGCATCCTCACCGTCGCCCTGCCCATCTGGATCGCCGAGCGCACCGAGGCGCCGACCTGGGTGTACTCCGGCATCCTGCTGCTCAACACCGTGATGGTGGTGCTGTTCCAGGTGCGGGCCAGCCAGGGCGCGGAGGACGTCGAGGGCGGCGCCAGGGCGCTGCGGCGCTGCGGCGTCCTGCTCGCGATGTGCTGCGGCCTGTTCGCCCTGGCCGCCGGGCAGCCGGCGTGGCCGGCGGTCGTGGCCCTGGGCCTGGGCGCGCTGGTGCACGTGTTCGGCGAGCTGCTCTACAGCGCGGGCTCGTGGGCGCTGGCCTACGAGCTGGCCCCGGAGCACGCCCAGGGCCAGTACCAGGGCCTGTTCGGCATGTCGACGCAGCTCGGCTCGGTGGTCACCCCGGTCGCCGCCACCACGCTGGTGATCGGCCTCGGCTGGCCGGGCTGGCTCGTCTTCGCCGTCGTCCTGCTCGCCGCCGGCCTGGCCGCGCCCGCCGTCGCCCGCTGGGCCCAGGGCACCAGGCCGCAGCAGCCCGCCGAGAGCGCCCTCCCGGCCTGACCACCTCTTGGGGGACACCATGGACTTCAGCCTGTTCTACTTCGCCAACGACAGCCGCGAGCTCGACGCCAACCGCTACCAGCTCCTGCTGGACGGCGCGCGGTTCGCCGACCGCAACGGCTTCACCGCCGTGTGGACGCCCGAACGCCACTTCCACCCGTTCGGCGGGCTCTACCCGAACCCGTCGGTGACCGGCGCCGCCGTCGCCACCATCACCGAGCGGATCCAGATCCGGGCCGGCAGCGTCGTCGCGCCCCTGCACCACCCGCTGCGCATCGCCGAGGAGTGGTCCGTGGTGGACAACCTCTCGGGCGGTCGCGTCGGCCTGTCCTTCGCCTCCGGTTGGCACGCCGTGGACTTCGCGCTCAAGCCGGAGAACTACGCCGACCGCAGGCAGGTGCTGATCGACTACACCGACCAGGTCCGCCGGCTGTGGCGCGGCGAGCAGGTCGACGTGGTCGACGGCACCGGCGCGCCGCAGCGGATCGGCGTCTTCCCGCCGCCGGTGCAGCCGGAGCTGCCCGTGTGGATCACCAGCGCGGGCGGGGTGGAGACCTTCCGCAACGCGGGCCGCGCCGGCGCCGGGCTGCTGACGCACCTGCTGGGCCAGGACGTCGACGACCTGGCCGGGAAGATCGCCGAGTACCGCGCCGCGGCGCGCGAGCAGGGCTCCGAGGGCCACGTCGTGCTCATGGTGCACACCTTCCTCGGCGAGGACGAGGACGTGGTGCGCGAGCAGGTGCGCGGCCCGATGTGCGACTACCTGCGCAGCTCGCTGGGCCTGCTGCTGGGCTCGCAGCAGGGCAGCGCCCGCAAGGTCGACCCGGCCAAGCTGCGCCCGAAGGACGTCGACTTCCTCGTCGAGCGGGCGTTCGACCGCTACTACGACGACGGCGCCCTGCTGGGCACGGTCGACAAGGCCGCGCGCGTGGTCGAGCGGGCGCGGGCCGCGGACGTGGACGAGATCGCCTGCCTGATCGACTTCGGCCTGCCGCAGCGGACCGTCCTGGCCGGCCTGGAGCAGCTCAACCGGCTGCGCGAGCTGACCTCGTCGCCGCTCGCGGCCACGACGTGAGCACCGCGGTGGAGCCGGACCTCGGCAGGCGCTTCCGCCACGCCGCGGGCCGGTTCCCGACCGGGGTGACGGTGCTGAGCACGGTCGAGGACGGCCGGCCGTGCGGCATGACCGTCAGCTCGTTCACCTCGGTCTCGCTGGACCCGCTGCTGGTCCTGGTGTCCCTGGGCAACGGCTCCCGGACCTGCGAGCGGATCCGGCGGTCCGGCGTCTTCGCGGTCACCGTGCTCGCCGACGCGCAGCAGGAGGTGGCGCGGTGGTTCGCGGGCCGCGCCCGCCCGGACGGCGCGGTCGCGTTCGACGGCATCCCCTGGCGGCCCGCGCCGCACTCGTCGGCGCCGATCCTCACCGACGGCGTCAGCTTCTTCGACTGCGAGGTCGAGCAGGTCCACGCCGCCGGGGACCACGCGGTGGTGATCGGCGCGGTTCGCGCCTTCGACGTCCTGTCCGACCGGCCGCCGCTGCTGTTCGTGCGCAGCCGGTTCGGCCGGCTGACCGAGTGAGAGCAGGTCAACCCATGCTGGAGATCGTTCGCGAGTGCTACGGCTTCCGCGTCGTGTGCTCGGTGCACCCGGAGGCGCGCGAGGTCGTCGACCTCTTCTTCGGCTCCGCGGAGCCGCCCGCCTCCGCCCCGGAGGTGCGCCTGACCTTCGAGGTGACCGACGGCGCGGGCGTGCCCACGGTCAACCCGCCGCACACGCTGGAGGTGATCGCGTCCGACCCGATCACCGTGGACACCGGCAACTCGCGCGCGGTGATCGTGCCGGACGAGTGGCGCGCCACCGTCACCCTGGCCCGCGGCGACCTGGCCGACCAGGTCGTGTGGGGCCGCTACCTCCTGGAGCGGCTGTTCCTCTACCTGGTGTGCCGCTCGCCCCGCCACTACCCGCTGCACGCCGGCGCCGTCGGCCTCGACGGCGAGGTGGCCCTGGTGTCCGCGCCGACCGGCACGGGCAAGTCGACGTTCAGCTTCTGGTGCCTGGAACGCGGCGCGGACCTGGGCGGCGAGGACATCATGGTCCGGCACCTCGACGACGAGCCCGGCGTCGTGTGGGGCTACCCGCGGGCCGTCTACCTCGACCGGGCCACGATCGACCGCGCCACGGTGCTGGACGGCGCGCTGATCAGCGAGATCGACGACGGCGCGAAGAGCCGCGTGCGCCTGCCCGACGCGCTGTCCGACCGGCTGCGCCCGCGCACCCGCCCCGGGTCGGCGGTGTTCCTGGTCCGCGACGGCTCCACCGGGGTGCGGCCGCTGGGCGTGGTCGAGGCCGTCGAGCGCTGCCGCGACGACTTCGCCACCGGCAAGACCGACCCGGCCGTGCTCGCCGCGGTGGAGGAGGACCTGCGCGTGCTGCTGTCCGGGCTGCCGGTGCACGAGTTCTCCCTGTCGGAGGACCTGGACGAGTGCTTCGACGGGATGCGCGCGCTGCTGCGGGCGCCGCAGGCGGTGCGCTGACCGCCGTGCGCTGCGAGGTGTGGTGGGCGCGCCCGGTCGACGGGCTGACCGGGCTGCTCGACGCCGACGAGCGCGCCCGGTTGGCCCGCTTCCGCGACCGGGGCGCGCTGCTGCGCCACGTCACCGGCCGGGCCCTGGCCCGGGTGCTGCTCGGGCGGGAGCTGGGCGCCTCCCCGGCCGGGGTCCGGCTCACCGCGTCGTGCGAGCGGTGCGGCTGCGCCAACGGCAAACCGCGCCTGGCCGAGCCGCGCGGGGTGCACTTCTCGGTGTCGCACTCGGGGGACCGGGTGGTGGTCGCGCTGTCCCGCGGCGCGGACGTCGGGGTGGACGTGGAGGAGACCGGACCGGTGGACCCGCGCGCGGCCGAGCTGGCCGGCTGCCCGGCCGGGGCGGGGTTCCACCTGGCGTGGGCGCGCAAGGAGGCGGTGCTCAAGGCCACCGGGCACGGCCTGTCGGTGCCGCCGGCCGCGGTGCGGCTCAGCCCGCCGGACGAGCCGCCGCGCCTGCTCGGGTGGTCCGGGCCGGAACCGCTCGGCACGCCGGTGGCGCTGCACGACCTCGACGCCGGGCCCGGCTACGCCGCGTCGGTGGCGCTGCTGACGGGCGGGGCGTGGGCGGTGGAGCAGTTCGACGCCGTGCCGCTGCTGGCCGGGCACGGCGCGACCGCGGGCTGAGGCTCGGCCTCGGCGCCCCGCACGGCCTTGCGCGTGGCGGTCGAGGAACCCTCCGCGCCCACGAGGGCGTGCCGCGGCACGTGCCCGTGGTCGCGCATCGCGGCCTTGCTCACGGCGGCGATCCCGTAGTCGTCGCCGGAACAACCGCCCGGGCTCCCCGTCTCACCCGTGCGGGTGATCCTGGTTCTTCTCCGCCGGTCCGAGCAGCAGGCGCAGCGCGGGCTCGAAGTCGGCGCGCACCGGGCGGCTCGGTGACACCAGCGCCTGGTGCAGCAGGCCGTCGAACAGGACGGTGAGCACCCGCGCGGTCGGCTCGGCCACGTGCCGCGCGAACACCTCGGCCAGCATCCCGTCCCACGCCGTGCTCGCCGACCGCAGGGCGGGACGGCGCAGGGCCGCGCTGTAGAGCTCGTAGGCGAGCACGCTCGTCTTCCGGTGCCGCGTCGACAGCGTCACCAGGAAATCCGACAGCTCGGCGCACAGATCAGCTCCTGGTCCGAGGGAATCGGCCCAGCGGCGCAACCTCGCCACGTTGCGCCCGGCCACCGCCCTCACCGCCGCGACCAGCAGCTCGTCCAGGTCGGCGAAGTGGTACGTGGTGGAACCCAGCGGGACGTCGGCCTTCGCCGCCGCGGCCCGGTGCGTCAGGGCCGACAGGCCGGACTCCGCTATCACGTCGACCGCCGCCCGCACTATGCGTTCCCGCCTGTCGGGATCGATCCGCCGTGCTGATCCCATGAGATCCCCTCTCGCGCAAGCACTTCCGGCAACGGTGTCCACCCAGCGGGAAAGAACATCGGTCCATGTGTACCTCTGTACATTCGCCGCCGACCGCTCTTCCCGCCACCGCACGGAGTTTCCCATGGCCCAGAAGGAACGGCGCACCGCCGCGTTGTCGGCGCCGCACTCGGTGCTGGTGCGCGTGGCCGCCGTGGTGGCGCTGCTCGGGATCTGGCAGTTGCTGGTGCTCGCGCAGTTCTGGCCGCCCGCGGTGCTGCCCGGCCCGGGGCAGGTGTGGGACCAGCTGCTCGCCGCGTCCGACGCGGGCAACGGCCAGGGCGGGTACGCGGGGTCCACTGTGGTCGAACGACTCGGCGTGAGCCTGCGCCGCGTCGGCTACGGCGTCCTCTACGGCGTGCTGATCGGCGTCGCGCTCGGGCTGGTCATGGGACTGGTCCCGGTCGTCCGCGCGGTGGCCGAGCCGTTCGTGACGTTCCTGCGCGCCCTGCCGCCGCTGGCCTACCTCAGCCTGCTGGTCATCTGGTTCGGCATCGACGAGGAACCCAAGGTGTACCTGCTGGTGGTGGCCGCGTTCCCGCCCGTCGCGGTGGCGACCGCGGCGGCCGTCACCGGCGTCAACCGGCAGTACGTGGAGGCCGCCCACGCCCTCGGCGCGAACCGGCTCGGGGTCGTCACCACGGTGGTGCTGCCCGCGTCCGCGCCGGAGATCCTGACCGGCGTGCGGCTGGCCGTGGGCATCGCCTACAGCTCGGTCGTGGCCGCCGAGACCGTCAACGGCGCGGACGGCATCGGGGGCATGGTCCTCAACGCCCAGCGCTACAACCAGACCGCGGTGGTCCTGCTCGGGCTCGTCGTCATCGGCGTGACCGGGCTGCTCATCGACACCGCCCTCCTCGCGCTGCAACGCGCCGTCTCGCCGTGGCGCGGGCGGGCGTGAGCGCCGAACACCGGGAGCACCACCATGTCCGTCACCCGCAGATCGGTCCTGTCCCTGCTCGCCGCCGCACCGGTGTTGGCCGCGTGCGGGGTCGGCGGCTCGTCCTCGGGCTCCGGTGAGCGGCCGAAGGTCCGCGTCGCCTACCAGAACTTCGCCGACAGCACCCTGCTGGTCAAGGACCGGGGGACGTTGGAGGCGGCGCTGCCCGGCCACGAGGTCACCTGGACCTCGTTCGACTCCGGCGCGAGCATCAACACCGCCTTCCTCGGCGGCGCGATCGACCTCGCGGTCATCGGCAGCAGCCCGGCCGCGGCCGGGCTGAGCGCGCCGCTGAACATCCCCTACCAGGTCATCGAGCTGCTCAACGTGATCGGCGACAGCGAGGCCCTGGTGGTGCGCCGGGACACCGGCATCACCGACATCGGAGGGCTGGCCGGCCGCAAGGTCGCCGCGCCGTTCGGCTCCACCGCGCACTACAGCCTGCTGGCCGCCTTCGAGCGGGCGGGCGTCGACCCGGCCTCGGTCACCCTGGTGGACCTGGAACCGCAGAACATCCAGGCCGCCTGGCAGCGCGGCGACATCGACGGGGCCTACGTGTGGACGCCGGTGCTCAGCGTGCTCCAGCAGGACGGCGTGACGCTCACCGACAGCGCCGAGCTGGCCGCCGCCGGCAAGCCGACGCTGACGTTCACCGTGGCGCGCACGGAGTTCATCGAGCGGAACGGCGACGTCGTCGACCAGTGGCTCGCCGCCACCGACGACGCGCTCAAGAAGGTCAAGGCGGAGCCGCGGGTCGTGGCCGAGGCCGTGGCGCGGCAGATCGGCGCCGGCGTGGACGACGCCCTCTCCCAGCTGGAGCAGAACATCTACCTGGACCACGCCGAGCAGCTCACGCCCGAGTACTTCGGCACGCCCGGGTCGCCCGGCGCGCTCGCCGACCAGCTGCTGGCCACCGCGCAATTCCTGCACGGGCAGAAGAAGGTCGAGTCCGTGCCGGACCTGGGCGCGTTCCGCGCGGCGCTGCGGGCTCCCCGTGGGTGAGCCGCTGGTCGAGCTGACCGGTGTCGAGCACCGGTACCGGGCGGGCCGCGACCACGTGCCCGCCCTCGGACCGCTGGACCTGCGCGTCGACCCGGGCGAGTTCCTGGTCGTCGTCGGGCCCTCCGGGTCGGGCAAGAGCACCCTGCTGCGGCTGGTCGGCGGCTTCGAGCGACCCACCACCGGCGAAGCCCGGGTGCTCGGCGGCGCGCCCGTGGCCGGCCGGGACGTCGGCACGGTGTTCCAGCAGCCCAGGCTGTTCCCGTGGCAGACCGTCGGCGGCAACATCGGCACCGCGCTGCGCTGGGCCGGCGTGCCGCGCGCGGACCGCCCCCGGCGGATCCGCGACCTGCTCGGCCAGGTCGGCCTGGCCGAGCTCGCGCCGCGCCGCACGTGGGAGGTCTCCGGCGGCCAGCAGCAGCGGGTGGCGATCGCCCGCGCCCTGGCCGCCCGGCCCCGGCTGCTGCTGATGGACGAGCCGTTCGCCGCGCTGGACGCGCTGACCCGCGAACGGCTCCAGGAGGACGTCCGCTCGTTGACCGACGACGAGCGGGGCGTGGTGTTCGTGACGCACAGCGTGGACGAGGCGGTGTTCCTCGCCGACCGCGTCGTCGTGCTGTCCGACCGGCCCGGTCGGGTGGCGCTGGACCTGCCCGTGCCGCTGCCGCGCTCCGGCGTGCCGGCCGACGAGCTGCGCGGTTCGGCGGAGTTCGCCGCGCTGCGCGGCGAGGTCGCCGGGGCCGTCCGCGCGGTCGCGGCCTGACCCAGTGGGGAGAACCATGACGCACTTCGAACCTCTCACCCCGACCCTCGGCGCCCGGGTGACCGGCGTCGACCTCAACGACGTGGCCTCCGCCGAGGCGGGCGCGCCGCTGCGCGCGGCCCTGGTCGAGCACAAGGTGCTGGTGTTCCCCGGCCAGTCGCTGACCCCGACCGCGCACCGCGCGTTCGCCGCCGCGCTGGGCGAGCCGACACCCGCCCACCCGGTCGTGCCCGGCCTGGACGCCGACCACCCGGAGATCTACGTGCTGGACGCGGGCGACGGCGGCAAGGCCCCCGTGTGGCACACCGACGTGACCTTCGTGGCGCGGCCGCCGCTCGGGTCGGTCCTGCGGGCGGTGACGCTGCCGCCGACCGGCGGCGACACGTGCTGGACCGACCTGGAGGCTGCCTACCTGTTCCTGTCCGAGCCGCTGCGCGAGCTGGCGGACCGGCTCACCGCGCTGCACGACGGGCGCGAGGACTTCGAGGAGTACCTGCGCGACCGGCTGGGCGGCGAGGGCAACACCTGGGAGGGCGAGCGCGTCCGCTCGCTGGAGCCGGTCGAGCACCCGGTGGTGCGGGTGCACCCGGAATCGGGTCGGCGGAGCCTGTTCGTGAACCCGGGGTTCACCACGCGCCTGCTGGGCGTGACCGAGGGGGAGAGCCGGGCGCTGCTGGACGTGTTCTTCGCCGCGGTGGGCAGGCCGGAGTTCACCGTGCGGCACCGGTGGAGCGAGGGCGACGTGGTGGTGTGGGACAACCGGAGCACGGCCCACTACGCCGTGGACGACTACGGCGACCTGCGGCGCGTGATGCACCGGATCACGCTGCGCGGCGACGTGCCGGTGGGGGTGTGAGCCGCGTCCGCTGACGGGACGCCGAGCCCCGCCGTTCCCCGGTGGGCCGCCGGACGGGCGCGCCCCGCTCGCCCCGGCGGCCCACCCGTCGCGCTCCCGGCCACGCCGGGGTCCGGCATTTCAGCCACTTGGACCGGTTAGACGACCGTGTAGTTCAGGGAACCCCGGTGGAGGACGCGACGAAGAAGGAACGGAGCACCTCCGATGAACGTGACCCGGGAACTCGTGGCCGGTGGCGCGGGTGAGTTCATGACCGTGCGGCACCTCGTGGTGTCGGGCAGCCAGTCCGAGGTCGGCCGCGCGCTCGCCGAGGAGGCCAGGGGCCGCGGCTGGCGGCCCGTGCCCGCCGACCCGACCGTCGGCCGGGCCCGCCGCACCTGGTTCGAGAGCAACTGGCCGCAGCACCACGCGCGCATGGCGGGCGCGGCCGAGGTGGCCGGCGTGCGCCCGGGGGACGACGACGTCCACCTGGACGGGCTCACCAGCCTGCCGGTCGGTTCGGCCTGCTCGGCCACGTGGAGCGCCCCGTCGAGGACCGCAGACGGGCACACGCTGGTCGGCCGCAACTACGACTTCTTCACCCTCGGGCAGCGGCAGCTGGTCGCGATGATGTCCGGTGACGAGGGACCGGAGGACGAGCCGCCGATGTCCTCGCGCCCGTACGTCATCACCAGCGTCCCCGACGACGGGCCGGCCACGACCGTCGTGACGATGAACGAGCTGGACGGCTGCATGGAGGGCATCAACGAGCACGGGCTCGTGGTCGTGCTCCTGGTCGCCGACGCGGAGAGCACGAACGCGCCCGTGCAGGCCGGGCCGCAGGTCGGCATCAGCTCGGGCCAGCTGCCCCGGTTCGTGCTCGACACCTGCCGGGACGTCGAGCAGGCCAAGCAGGCGCTGCTGACGGCCAAGCAGTACGACCTGGGCACGCCGCTGCACTACCTGGTCGCGGACCCGTCTGGCCGGGCCTTCGTCTGGGAGCACGGCCACGGCGGCGTCGAGCACATCGTCGAGGCCGACGGCGAGTCCCTGAGCGTGACCAACCACCCGCTCCACGAGCGGCCCGACCCGGCCGACCCGCCCCGGGACACCGAGGAGACCATGTTCACCCACGAGCGCCTGGAGAAGCTGGGCAAGCGGGTGGAGTCCGGTTCGATGTCGCCGGAGCGGCTGCGCGAGGCGCTCGACGAGGTGCGGTTCGACGGGCGCAAGGCCGCGGGCTCCCCGCTGCGCACGCTGTGGCGCACGGTCTTCGACCTCGACGACCGCACGATGGCGACGCGCTTCTACCTCGGTGACGCGGCCGACGGCGAACCGCGGTACAGCGAGGAGGCCGTCTTCCGGCCTGCCCTGGGCTGACGCGCGAGGCGCCCGCGCGTTGGGCGCCCACGCGCGTTGTACAACCGCGCGCGTTGGGCGCCCGCGTGGAGGTGAAAGGCGTCCGGATCCACCGCGGCACGCCCGTTACCGCTCAGTAGAGCTGGTTGTCCACCCTCCGAAGTGGACGCGGCCTTTCGGTCTACACCTCCGTTGCTCCGAACGGCCCCATTCCGGTCCTCGCAGGCATGTGCTTTGCGTCACGTTTTCCACTTTGCGCGTAATACTTCGGTGTCACCGTGATGACGCGGCCGTGTCCGCGGGTGAACCGCATTCGGGCCCCGGTGGAGAACACCGCAGATCGGCGCGGCTTTGTCGGAAAGCAACAAGGGCCGGCCTTGACATGTTCACAATCGTGAGAACATGGGTTCGGGGCGTTGACCGCACGCACCGGGTTGCCTTCACTACTCCACGTCATCGGGCCTGCCGCAGCTTGCCGCCGGGAGTAATGCATGGTCAACCGTTCCGACCTCGTCATCGCGGTGAACCCGGTGCACAGGCCCGCCCCCCGGCTGACCGCCGCCGTCGCCCGCGCGGGTGTGCTGGGCGTGCTGGAGCTGCCCGCGGGCGATCCGCGGGCGGCGGCCGACGCGCTGGACCTGGCCGCGCGGTGGACCCCGGGACCCTTCGGGGTCCGGGTCCGGCGCGGCTGCCCGGCCGTGGACCTGCCCGCGAGCGCGGGCACCGTGCTGCTCGCGGACCCGACCCGGGACCCGGGCGAGTTCCCCGGCCGCCGCGTGCTGGTCGAGGTCACCGACCTGGACGAGGCGCTGTCCGCCGTGGCGGCGGGCGCGGCCGGGCTGGTGGCGCGCGGCCGGGAGGCCGGCGGCCGGGTCGGTGAGCTGAGCACCTTCGTGCTGGTGCAGCAGGTGCTGGCCGCGGTCGACGTGCCCGTGTGGGCGGCCGGCGGCATCGGACCCCACACCGCCGCGGCCGCGGTCGCCGGCGGCGCGGCGGGCGTCGTGCTCGACACCCAGCTCGCCCGCTACCCCGAGGCCGGCCTGCCGCTGGAGGTCACCGCCGCGCTCGACGGCCTCGACGGCTCGGAAACGGTGCTGCACCAGGGCTTCCGCGTGCTGCGCAGGCGCGGACCCGGCGTGCCGGACCTGCCCGCCGAGGGCATCGGCGACCGGCTCGGGGCCGACGACCCGCGCGAGCAGTTCCTGCCGGTGGGCCAGGACGTGGCGCTGGCGACGGTGTTCGCCCGCCGCTGGCGCACCCCGGGGGCCGCCGTGCGCGCGGTCCGCGACGCGGTGCTGGCCGCCCTCGCCGACGACGCCGCACCCGCCGTGCTCGAGCCGGGCTCCACCGGCGCCCGGCGCCTGGGCACCGCGCTGCCGGTGGCGCAGGGCCCGATGACCAGGGTCAGCGACCGGCCCGGTTTCGCCGCCGCGGTGGCCTCGGCGGGCGGGCTGCCGTTCCTCGCCCTGGCCCTGTCCGGCGCGGAGCAGACCCGCGAGCTGCTGGAGCGCACCCGCGACGAGCTGGGCGACGCGCCGTGGGGCGTCGGCGTGCTCGGTTTCGCCGCCGAGGACGTGCGCACCGCGCAGCTGGAGGTGGTGCGGGAGGTCCGGCCCACCCACGCGATCATCGCGGGAGGCCGGCCCGCCCAGGCCGCGGACCTGGAGGCCGCGGGCATCGCGGCGTTCCTGCACGTGCCCTCGCCCGGCCTGCTCCGGCAGTTCCTCGCGGCCGGCACGCGGCGGTTCGTGTTCGAGGGCGCGGAGTGCGGCGGCCACGTCGGGCCGCGCAACAGCTTCCCGCTGTGGGAGTCCCAGGTGGACGTCCTGCTCGACCACCTCGCCGCGGGCGGCGCGGCCGAGGAGCTGACCGTCCTCTTCGCCGGCGGCGTGCACGACGAGCGGTCCGCCGCGATGGTGGCCGCGCTCGCCGCGCCGCTGGCCCGCGCGGGCGTCGGCGTCGGCGTGCTGATGGGCACCGCCTACCTGTTCACCGCCGAGGCCGTGGGCACCGGGGCGATCGGCCCGGTGTTCCAGCGGCAGGTCGTCGCCGCCGAGCGCACCGACCTGCTGGAGACCGCGCCCGGCCACGCCACCCGCTGCGTGCGCAGCGGGTTCACCGGCGAGTTCACCGCCCTGCGGGAACGGCTGCGCGCGGACGGCGTGCCCGACCGGGAGGCGTGGGAGCGGCTGGAGCGGTTCAACGTCGGCCGGCTGCGCCTGGCCAGCAAGGGCCTGGAGCGCGTCGGCGACGACCTGCGCCCGGTGGACGAGGACCGCCAACTGGCCGAGGGCATGTTCATGGCGGGCGAGGTGAGCGTGCTGCGCGACGCCGTCACCACGGTCGCCGACCTGCACGAGTCGGTCGGCGCGTCCGCCGCCCGGTGGCTGCGGGACCGCGCCGGCGCGGTGCGCGCGGCGCTGGCCGAGCCCGTCGTCGCCGAACCGGCGCCCGCGCCGCTGCGCGTGGCCGTGGTCGGCATGGCCTGCGTGTTCCCCGGCGCGCCCGACCTGCCCTCGTTCTGGGCGAACGTGCTGGCCGGCCGCGACAGCATCACCGAGGTGCCCGCCGAGCGGTGGGACCCGGAGGTCTACTACGACCCCGAGGGCGACGGCGAGCGCACCCCCTCGCGCTGGGGCGGCTTCCTGCCGCGCATCCCGTTCGACCCGCTGGGCTACGGCATCCCGCCCGCGTCGCTGGGGTCGATCGAACCCGTGCAGCTGCTCGCGCTGGAGGTCGCCCGGCGCGCCCTGGTCGACGCCGGCTACCCGCACACCGAGGCCGACCACCGCCGGACCTCGGTGGTGTTCGGCGCGGAGTCGGGCAGCGACCTGTCCAACGCCACCACGCTGCGCACCGTGCTGCCCGCCTACCTGGGGCAGGTGCCGCCCGCGCTGGACGCGCAGCTGCCCCGGCTCACCGAGGACTCGTTCCCCGGGATGCTGGCCAACGTCATCGCCGGGCGCGTGGCCAACCGCCTCGACCTCGGCGGCGCGAACTACACCGTCGACGCCGCGTGCGCGTCCTCGCTGACCGCGGTCGACGTGGCGTGCAAGGAGCTGGTCACCGGCACCAGCGACCTGGTCGTGTGCGGTGGCGCGGACCTGCACAACGGCATCAACGACTACCTGCTGTTCTCCTCGGTGCACGCGCTCTCGCCCAGTGGCCGCTCCGCGACCTTCGACAGGTCGGCCGACGGCATCGCGCTGGGCGAGGGCGTGGCGTGCGTGGTGCTCAAGCGGCTGGACGACGCGGTGCGCGACGGCGACCGGGTCTACGCGGTCATCGACGGCGTCGGCAGCGCCAGCGACGGCCGCGCCCTGGGCCTGACCGCGCCGCGGCCCGAGGGGCAGCGCGCCGCGCTCACCCGCGCCTACCGCAACGCCGGCGTCTCACCCGCGCGCGTCGGCCTGGTGGAGGCGCACGGCACCGGCACCGTGGTCGGCGACCGCACCGAGCTGAAGGTGCTCACCGAGGTGTTCGCCGAGGCGGGCGCGGGACCCGGCTCGTGCGCGCTCGGCTCGGTCAAGTCGCAGATCGGGCACACCAAGTGCGCGGCGGGCCTGGCCGGGCTGATCAAGGCCGTGCTCTCGGTGCACCACGGCGTCAAACCGCCCACGCTGCACCTGCGCGAGCCCAACGAGGCGTGGGAACCCGCCAGCAGCCCGTTCGCCTTCCACACCGCGGCGCGGCCGTGGGCGGCCGAGGCCGCCGACCGGGTCGCGGGCGTGAGCGCGTTCGGGTTCGGCGGCACCAACTTCCACGTGGTGGTGCGCGCCCACGAGCAGGCCCCCGCCGCGCACGCGCTGGACCAGTGGCCCGCCGAGCTGTTCGTGTTCCGCGGCGCGGACCCGGTGGCGGCCCGGCGCGCCGCGGCCGAGCTGCTGGACCGCGCGCCCGGCGCACGGCTGCGCGACCTCGCGCTGCGCGCGGCGACGCGGGCGGACGTGGCGGCGGGACGCGGCGAGCGGGCGTGGCTGGCGGTGGTGGGCGCGGACGTGGCGCAGGTGCGCGCGGCGATCGCGGGGGAGCGCGCCGAGGGCGTGTTCCACGCCGAC
>NZ_BAAAKE010000046.1:0-35709 GCF_039527585.1 Saccharothrix xinjiangensis
GCTGCTGGGCGATGGTCTCCACGGCGGTGATGTAGTCGGTCCAGCCGGCGACGACCTTGATGGTCATGGCCACGGGCTTGCCGTCCTTGGCGTAGATACCGTCGGAGCCCTTGGCGTAGCCGGCGGACTCCAGCGCCGCGGTGGCCTTGGCCACGTCCGGCCGCATCGGCGCGGTGCGCTCCTGGAGCTCCCCGGAGACGACCTCTTCGTCCCGGATCAGCAAGGCCGCTCCGGGTGAGACCTCGCTCGCGGTGTTCTCGAAGGCCAGGGAGTTGATCTGAGTGCGGTTCATCCCGTAGTAGACGGCCTTGCGCACCGCGACGTCGGTCTGCGGGCCCTGGCAGCCCAGCTCGGCGTTCGAGCAGGTGAACAGGGCGGCCTGGTTCATCGGGACGGTGATCGCCCGGTAGCCCGGGTAGTTCTTCTCCACGTTGGCGATGTCGGGCACGGGGCCGGTCTGCCAGTCGATCTGGCCCTGGCGCAGCGCGGCCTCGCCGGACTGGTTGCCCGACAGCGCCAGGTAGCGGACGTTCTTGAGCGCCGGTTCGCCGCCCCAGTAGGCCGGGTTGGCCTTGAGCGTGAAGGCCTGCGCCTTGAAGTCCCCCAGCTGGAAGGGGCCCGTGCCCACCGGTTCGGAGACGACGTCGGTGGCGGGAGTGGCGATGTCCTTCCACCTGTGCCGCGGGACCATCCAGATCCGGCCCAGGACCTGCGGGCCCTCCATGAAGGACGGTTCGGCGAACTTGACGGTGACGTGCGTGTCGTCGACCGCGGTGGCCTCGCCCTTGTAGCCCGTGCCGTTCATGGACGGGTTCTTCTTGACCATGTCCAGGGTGAACACGACGTCCTGGGCGGTGAACTTCTCCCCGTCGGTCCACTTCGCGTCGTCGCGCAGCTCGATGTCGAGCTGGGTGCCGTCGGCGTTCCAGGTGAAGCTCTTGCCGAGGCGGGGGCGCGGGTCGACGTCGCGGATGTTGTTGAAGAAGAACAGCGGCTCGAAGATCGTGCCCGGCCCCTCCAACAGCGTCGGCGAGAACGGGTTGAAGTTCAGCTGCCAGTCCCCCGACTGCCCGGTGTAGACGATCAGCGTGTCCGAGTCGGTGCCGCCGGCGGTGTCCGACCCGCCGCAGCCGGTCGCCAGCACGGCCACCGCGGCCAGCCCGGCCGCCGCCGTGCGCGCCCGTGAGGAGCGCTTTGCCTTCAGGAACATCGTTGATCCCTTCCTGGCCGGAGACCGACCGCGGTCTCGCATGAGCGAGATTCTTAAGTGCCCAACGAAACAAAGTCAACCGTCTCCTGCCGCGCCGAGACCACATCGACACGCCCGGACGGAGCGGGCTTCGACCCCTGCCGCCCGGCACGCCCCGTTCCCCTGTGGTCGACGGCGGTACGCTGACGACAGACAAGGAGAGAGTCTCCACTTCGACGCCCCGACGCAGGGAGACCATCTCCGCTTTGTCGACGAGAGGTGGCCGGACGTGTCCGAGACGACAGGTGCCCGCGAGCGCAGGCCGCGGACGGACGCGCAGCGCAACCGGACGCACATCCTCGACGTCGCCGAGCAGCACTTCGCCGAGCACGGCGTCACCGGCTCGCTGGACGCCATCGCCAAACGCGCCGGCGTCGGCCCCGGCACCCTCTACCGGCACTTCCCCAACCGGGAGGTGCTGCTCGCCGCGCTGCTCAAGGCACGTGAGGACGAACTGGTGTCCCGCCGCGACGCCATCCGCCGGGAGGTCGACGACCCCACCGAGGCGCTGGACCGGTGGCTGGACGCGCTGGGCCGGTGGGCCACCGCCTTCGACGGCCTGCCCGAGCCCCTCCGGGCGGCGCCGGCCGAGGGCACGTCCCCGCTGGCCCTCACCTGCCAGGGGTGCATCACCACCACCGACGAGTTCCTCCAGGCCGCCCAACGCGACGGCGGCGCCCGCCCGGAGGTGCGGGGCGCGGACCTCTTCCTGGGCGTGCTCGCCGTGAGCTGGGCGCGTGGCGCCGCCATGGCCGACGAGTCCTCGCCCCCGGCGCTCAACACCCTGTTGAGGACCGGCTGGGCGAGCCGAGCGGTCGAGCCCTCCGAACGGTGATCGGCCCGTCGGCCGTCGCCCTCCCCCGCGCGGGCACGACCCGCGGAGGAGCGGCGGCCGACAGGGGCAGCGGCACCGGCGGTGCCTGGGCGGTGCCGGGGTGTGCCGCGACGGCGGTGGCGAGCAGGCGGTGGGCGGTGATGGTGTCGTGGGCCAGCGCGGTGGCGAGCGCGCCGCCGCGTGCCAGCGGCACCAGGGACCACCAGTCGCCGTTGACCGGTTCGGGTGGGTCGTCGCCCCACACCAGCAGCTCGGTGGCGACGACCCGGTGGCCGGCCAGGTGTGCCGGGGTGTGGTCCAGCTCGGGGTCGCCGAGGTGGAGGTGCTGGTGCAGCAGGGTGGCGCCGGCGCGGCGGACCCGGGTGGCGCCGCGGAAGCGCCCGGGTCGTTCGCCGGTGCGGCCCAGGACGACGACCTCGCGGCAGCGCAGTCGGGCGTCGGCGTCGAGGTCGGCGTGCAGTTCGGCGTGGTGGTCGGCGTCGGCGGCGACGACGGTGGGTTCGGCCAGGTAGTCCAACCGGGCCGCGTCGGCGAGCCGGCAGGTCACGGACACCCGGCTCGGGCCGGGGTGTTGGCCGGGCAGGGCGAGGGTGGCGCCGACGCCCCGCAGCGCGAGCCGCGCGCCGGGTCCGACGTGGACCTCCAGTTCGAGGTCGTCGCCGCCGAGCGGGGCCGCGGCGGAGCCGACGAGGTGGACCAGGGTGGTGTCCGGGTCACCGTCGTGCAGGCCGGGCGGGCTGGGCATGAGGGTGAGCGGGGAGGCCGACCGCAGCTCGCGCACGACGCTGCGGCCGGTGGCGTCCCGTTCGACCACGAGCCGGGCCCTGGCCCTCACGCCGTGCCCGTGAGCCGAGCCGGTGGCGTGGTGGCGGCGCGGCCCAGCTGTGCCCGCACCCAGTCGGCCACGTCGGGGGCGTCGGGGGTGCGCACCAGGGACTGGGCGATCACCGGCAGCCGGTGGCGGCGCATGCGGTGGGCGTCGGACACCATGACGCCCATGTCCGCCCCGACCTGCTCGGCGAGGTCGGTCTTGTTGATGACCAGCAGGTCCGCGGTGGTGACGCCGGGTCCGCCCTTGCGGGGGACCTTGTCGCCGCCGGCCACGTCGACGACGAAGACCTGCCGGTCGGCCAGGCCGCGGCTGAAGGTGGCGGTGAGGTTGTCCCCGCCGCTTTCGATGATGACCAGGTCCAGGCCCGGGAAGCGGGATTCGAGGCGTTCGACGGCGTCGAGGTTGGCGGTGATGTCGTCGCGGATGGCCGTGTGCGGGCAGGCGCCGGTCTGCACGGCCTCGACGCGGTCGGGGTCCAGGACGCCCGCGCGGCGCAGGAAGTCGGCGTCCTCGGTGGTGTAGATGTCGTTGGTCACCACCGCCAGGTCCACCTCCTCCCCCAGGGCCCGGCACAGGGCGGCGGTCAGGGCGGTCTTGCCGCTGCCGACCGGGCCGCCGATGCCGATGCGGAACGCGCGGCCGGCCGTCGCGGAGGAGGCGTGGTGGTCGGGTCCGGCGGCGGTGGGGTCGAAGGTGACCGGGTGGGTGTGGCCGTGCTCGTGGTCGTGGTCAGCTGGCAAAGAGACGCACCTCCAGGCGGTGGGTTCGGTCGTGGGCCTCGGCGAACAGGTCCAGCGCGGGCGCGCCGGGCGCGGGCAGGTCGGCGGGCGGGCGGTCGCGCGTCCCGGCGGCGGTCGCGGCGATGCGGTCCAGGTCCGCGGACAGGGCGGTGACGGCGGCGTTGGCCTCGAACGGGTCCAGGCCCAACAGGCGGACGCAGGCGCTCGCGGGTCCGCTGATCGACAGGTAGGCCGCCGCGAGCGCGGCGTGGTGCGCGCCGGCGCCCGCGATGCCGGCCAGCGCGCCCAGCGCGATCGGGTGGTGCGGCGCCGGGGTGGCCGCGAGCAGGTCGTCGAACACCGGTGCGGGCCAGGCCAGCCGTCCGGCGCGGACGAGGCCGCGGCCCTGGGCCCGGGAGGCGGCGCGCTGGGCGGGCGAGGGGGTGCGCGCGTCCAGCTCGGCGTCCAGATCGCGCCACCGGTCGCCCCCGTGGCGTGCGGTGTGCGCCGCGGCCGCGGTGAACGCCGCGGCGAGCGCGCCGGCGGTGCGCAGGCGTCCGCGCAGGAACGCCGCCAGGGTCGTGGTGTCGGTGACCAGGCCGCGCGCCACCGCTTCCTCCACCCCGCCGGAGTGGGCGTGGCCGCCGCCGGGGAAGCGCGAGTCCGCCAGGGACAGCACGGCCGCGAGACCGGGATCGGGCGCGGTCATCAGAACAGGGAGTAGCGCTGGGCCATGGGCAGCTCGTGCACCGGCTCGGGCTCCACCAGCTCCCCGTCGATGCGCACGGCGAAGTTGTCCGGCCGCACGACGACCTCCGGCGTCACGTCGTTGAGCAGCATGTCGGCCTTGCCCCTCGAACGGGTGTCGCCCACCGCCACCATCCGGGTGTCGGTGCGGACGCGGTCGGGCAGGTCGGCGTCGAGGGCGGCCTGGGCGACGAAGTGCAGGCTGGTGTCGGCGGCCACCTTCGGCGTGCTGCCGTACATCGGTCGCGCCCACACCGGCTGCGGGGTGGGGATGGAGGCGTTGGGGTCGCCCATCTGCGCCCAGGCGACGAACCCGCCCTTGAGCACCAGTTCGGGGCGCACCCCGAAGAACTTCGGGTCCCACAGGACCAGGTCGGCCAGCTTGCCGACCTCGACCGAGCCGACCTCGTGGTCGATGCCGTGGGCGATGGCCGGGTTGATCGTGTACTTCGCGACGTACCGGCGCGCGCGCAGGTTGTCGGCGGGGTCGGGACCCGGCAGCGCGCCGCGCTTGGCCTTCATCACGTGCGCGGTCTGCCACGTGCGCAGCACCACCTCGCCCACGCGCCCCATGGCCTGGGAGTCGGAGCTGATCATGGAGATCGCGCCGATGTCGTGCAGCACGTCCTCGGCGGCGATGGTGCTGGGACGGATGCGGCTGTTGGCGAAGGCCAGGTCCTCGGGGATCGACCGCTTGAGGTGGTGGCACACCATCAACATGTCCAGGTGCTCGTCGAAGGTGTTCACGGTGTGCGGGCGGGTGGGGTTGGTCGAGGAGGGCAGCACGTTCGGCGCGGACACCACGCGGATGATGTCGGGCGCGTGGCCGCCGCCCGCGCCCTCGGTGTGGTAGGCGTTGATCGACCGGCCGCCGATCGCCGCCAGGGTGGACTCCAGGAAGCCGGCCTCGTTGAGGGTGTCGGTGTGGATGGCGACCTGCACGCCGCTGCGCTCGGCCACGCCCAGCGCCGTCTCGATCACCGACGGGGTGGCGCCCCAGTCCTCGTGGATCTTGAACCCGGCCGCGCCGGCGCGCAGCTGCTCCCACAGGGCGTCCTCGTGCGCGGAACTGCCCTTGCCCAGCAGCAGCACGTTGACCGGCAGGCCGTCCATCGCCCGCAGCATCCGCGCCAGGTTCCACGGCCCCGGCGTCACCGTGGTGGCCTTGCTGCCCTCCGCCGGGCCCGTGCCGCCACCGATCAACGTGGTCAGACCGGAGGCCAGCGCGGTGTCGACGAGCTGCGGGCAGATGAAGTGCACGTGGCAGTCGATGCCGCCCGCGGTGAGGATCCTGCCGTTGCCGGAGATGACCTCCGTGCCGGGTCCGATGACCAGCGCCGGGTCGACGCCGTCCATCGTGTCGGGGTTGCCCGCCTTGCCGATGCCGACGACCCGCCCGTCGCGCACGCCCACGTCCGCCTTGACCACGCCCCAGTGGTCGAGCACCACCGCGCCGGTGATCACCAGGTCCGGCGCGCCCTGCTCCCGCGTGGTCAGCGCCTGCCCCATCGACTCGCGGATCACCTTGCCGCCGCCGAAGACGACCTCGTCGCCCGAGCCCGCGCCCCGGCTGCGGTCCTCGGTCACCTCGATCAGCAGGTCGGTGTCGGCCAGCCGGACCCGGTCCCCGACCGTGGGGCCGAACAGCTCGGCGTACCTGCGGCGCTTGACCTCGTTGCTCACGACCGCCCCTCCGGTTCGATCGGCTCGGGTCCGCGTTCGTCCAGCGCCCCCGAGTACTCCGGGCGCAGGCCCGGGACCACGCGTCGCCCGGCGATGGGCACGAGGTCGACCTCGCGCGCGATGTTGGGCTCGAACCGCACCGCGGTCCCGGCCGCGATGTCCAACCGGAGTCCCCACGCGGCGGATCGGTCGAACTCCAGCAGCGGGTTCACCGCGCCGAAGTGGTAGTGCGACCCGACCTGGATCGGGCGGTCCCCCTCGTTGACCACCACCAGGCGCACGCGGTCGCGTCCGGGGTTGAGGGGGATCGGCTCGTCGGCCGGGATGATCTCGCCGGGGTGCACGCGTACCTCCGCGCTCGTCCGCCAGGGGTCAGTGGATCGGGTCGTGGACGGTGACCAGCTTCGTGCCGTCCGGGAACGTCGCCTCGACCTGCACCGTGTCGACCATCTCCGCGACGCCGTCGAGCACCTGGTCCCGCCGCAGCACGGTGCGCCCCGAAGCGGACAGCTCCGCCACCCTCCGCCCGGCCCGCGCACCCTCCACGACGTAGGAGGTGATCAACGCGACCGCCTCCGGGTAGTTGAGCAGCAGGCCGCTCTCCAACCGCCGCCTGGCCAGGTCCGCGGCGACGTGTACCAGAAGCTTGTCCCGTTCCTGTGGTGACAGGTGCACGACAGCGACGCTAACCATGCACCCGCGCCGACCGCACCCAGAACCACCTGGAAGGGCAGTGCTCCACCCGTAGGAGCGAATCGGGCTCGTGGTGGACGACGCCGGCATCGCCTCCGCCGCCGCCCTCGGCGGCGCCGTCGCCACCGCGCCCCCCGCGCCCGCCCCGATCCCCGCCTCGGCGCCGGGCGCGCACGGGGACCACGGCAAGCGCAGCACCCCGATCGCGGACGAGTGGGCCGCGGCGTGGAACACCAACTCGCCCGAGCGCACGGCCGCGTTGTTCACCGACGCCGGCAGCTACACCGACCACGCCTCCCAGGCCACCTCCACCGGCAAGGACGGCGTCGCGGGGTGGTTCGCCAACACCCACGCCTCCACCGAGGACCCCGGGGTGGAGGTCGTCGACGCCTTCCGGTCCGGTGACCGCGTCGCCGTGCGCTGGGAGTTCTCCGGCACCGACATCGGCTCCTTCGCCGAGCACCTCCCGCCCACCGGCAAGTCCTTACGTCCGGGCGCGGATCGGCTCACGCCCGGTCGAGCTGCCCGCCGAGGTGCGCCACGATGGCGTCGATGGTCGGGAAGTCCCAGGCCAGCGTGGGTTCCACGAGGATCCCCCAGCGCTCTTCGATGTCGACGCACAGCCCCATGGCGTGCACGGAGTCGAAGCCGAGCGAGCGCAGCGCCACCCCGGTGCCGACCTGCGACCGCGGCAGCCCCAGGTATCCCGCCACCGCGTCGACGAGCCAGGCCCTCAACGACTCGTCAGGCACGGGTTCCCCCCGAGGCGGCGACGATGGCGGCGACCGCGGGGGTCAGCGCGCTGTGCAGCGCCGACAGCCCACCGTCGAGGAACAGGTCACGCATGTGCCCCCGGCGCACCTTGCCGCTCGTGGTGCGGCAGATCGCGTTCGACCGGACGACCACGATGCTGGCGGACACGCCGAACTGCCCGGTCACGGCGTCGAGCACCGCGTCGGCGAACCCGCCGGGGTCGCCCCGCGAGGCGCCGCGCACCTCCTGCACCAGCACGACGTGCTCCCCCGAGTCGGCGTCCCGCACGCCGAAGGCCGCGCCCCGGCCCGCGTCCGGGTGCGCCTCCCGCGCCGAGGACTCGATGTCGTGCGGGTACAGGTTCCGGCCGCGGACGATGATGAGTTCCTTCAGCCGCCCGGTGACGTACAGCTGCCCGTCGAGGAGGAATCCCAGGTCACCGGTCCGCAGCCAGCGGCCGTCCGCGCCGGTGACGAACGCGGCGCGCGTCGCGGCGGGGTCGTCGTGGTAGCCCGCGGCCAGGCTGGGCCCGGCCACCCGGATCTCGCCGATCGTGCCGTCGGCCACCTCGGCGCCCGTGGCCGGGTCGACGACGCGCACCCGCATGTCGCCCGGTTCGCCGCACCCGACCAGCGGCACGCCACCGGGGTCCGGCGTGAGCACGACCTCGCCGGCCGCCAGGGACTCCGGGGTGAACCGGCGGACGGTCGGTCCGAGGCCACGTGACGTGCAGGTGACCACCAGGGTGGATTCGGCGAGCCCGTAACCCGGGCTCAGCGCGCCGCGCCGGAACCCGACCGGCGCGAACCGGTCGGCGAACGCGTCCAGCGTGGCGATCCGGATCGGCTCGGCCCCGCTGACCGCCATCGTCAGGCAGGACAGGTCGAGCCCGTCGAGCTCCTCGTCGCCGATCCGGCGAGTCGCCCACGCGTAGCCGAAGTCCGGGGCCACCGTCCAGTCCACCCGGTGATCGCTGATGGCGCGCAGCCAGCGGATCGGGCGGGCGACCACCGCCTCCGGCGAGAGCAGGACCAGGTCGGCCCCCGCGTGCAGGGCCTGCAACTGGAGCCCGACGAGCCCCATGTCGTGGTGGTGCGGCAACCAGCCGCCGATGCGCCGGACGGGGACGTCGCCGCTGAGCTTCCCGAACAGCTCCAGGTTGTGGGTCAAGCTGCCGTGGGTGACCTCGACGCCGCGCGGTCGGCTGGTCGACCCGGAGGTGTACTGGAGGTAGGCGACGGTGTCCGCACCCACCTCCGGCGGCGCCCAGGAGCCGGGGGCGGGGGTCTCGTCGAAGGTCCGCGCCGACAGGTCGCCCAGCACGGCCACGTGGGCCTCGTCGGTGAGCACCACCCGCGCGCCCGAGTCCTCGACGAGCCGGTTCACCCGGTCCACGCGCGAGGCCCCCGACAGGGGCAGGGGCGCGGGCACCGCCACGGCACGCGCGTAGAGGCAGCCGAGGAACGCGACGAGGAAGTCCAGCCCGGCGGGGTAGAGCAGCAGCACCGGTCTGCCCGCCATCCCGGACTCGGCCAGCCAGGACGCCACGGCACTGGCCCTCCGGTCGAGTTCGAGGTGGGTGAGCTCGACCGCCGGACGCCCGTCGGCGAGGTAGGCGACCTTCCGGTCGGAGCGCGGGCGGGCGCGGAAGCGGGTGGCGAAGTCCGTCATTCGGGGAGCCCCTCGCGGGTGTACCAGGAGATGAGGAGGTCGAGGACCCGAGGTGTGACGGGCGGCGGCTCGGCGTCCGCGTGGGACTCGAACTCGTACTCGTGGCGGAGGTAGGGGGAGGTGAACTTGCACCGCATGTTGACGATCGCCTCGAACCTGCCGAAGGGCTCGGCCTCGACGTCCGCGGCGGTGACGGCGACCAGTTCGACGGGCAGGTGCCTGGAGATCGCGGCGAACAGGTCGGCCACCGGCACCGCGACCGGGGGCACGAGGTGCCGCACCGGCCGGTCGAGCGGACCGCCCGCCAGCGCCAGCAGCCGGTCCACGGTGGTGTCGACGGGTGTCAGGTGCAGGGCCGCCCTCGGGTGGCAGACGAAGCGGACGCGTTCGCCGGGGGTGCGCCTCGCGAACAGCGCGATGACCCTGATGAAGTCGTAGACGCCGAGGTCGGACAGCGCCCGACCGGTTCCGGAGTGGCCGACCATGACACCCAATCGGGCGACCAGCACCGCACCCTTCCGGGCTAACCCGGTCTGCGAGAGTGCGACTTCGGCGCACCTCTTCGAGTGCTCGTAGTCATTTCTGAACTCGGACGGGTGAGCATATTCAGGCCATTGCTCCAACGCTTTACCCTGAGTAGTACCGTGTTGATAGGCCGTGCTGACGTGGACGTACCGGGAACCGGGTTTCGCGTGCCCGGCGAACGCGGCAACGGTGTTGGCCGAGCCGACCACGTTGACGGCGTGCAACTCGGCCTCGCGACGCGGGAAGAACGTGATCAGGGCGGCGCTGTGCCAATAGGTGCACGGTTCGGCGAATACGTCGGGCAGTGATGTGCCCAGCCCGGGTTCCGCCAGCGAGAACGCCCTGACCTGCACCTCGTCCACCATGTCGGGGTCGAGGTGCAGCGTGGACAGGGCGTCGGAGACCTTCCTCCTGACGATCTCCTCACTGGCGCGCGCCAAAGCGAGCACCGAGTTGCCTCGCGCCACGAGCGCGCCGATGAGGTGGGAGGCCACAAAGCCGTTGGCCCCATCTACCACGTGGTCAACCACGGAACAACCTTCCCATGGCCGCATCGCCGACAGTAGCGTTCACACCGCCAGACTAATGCCCCTGGGAGAAAGAGCCGAATCCCATGCTCAACGAACTGCTGAAGCGAAAACTCGCCCACCTCTTCGCCCTGCTGGACGTGGATGACGACGGCACCATCGACAGGATGGATTACACGGCTTCCGCCGACCGGCTCGTCACCGCGTTCGGGTACGCGCCGGGCTCGCCCGAGAGCGCGCTCGTCCGGGAGCGCTACAACAGGTTGTGGGAGGCCGTCACGCTCCCGATGGACACCGACGGGGACGAGCGCGTCGACGTCGAGGAGTACTCCTCGGGCATGGACCGGTTCGTGACCGCGTCCGAGGAGGGCTACCGGGCCCACATCGCACCGGTCGCCGACGCCTTCTACGACCTGATGGACGGCGACGGCGACGGTCGGATCACCCGGACCGAGTACGTGCGCATGGCGGCCAGCGCCTTCCGCCTGTCCGAGGACGCGGGCAGCGCCGCGTTCGACAAGCTCGACCTCAACGGCAACGGCTGGCTCGACCGCGACGAGCTGCACGCCGCCAACGAGCAGTTCTTCCGCAGCCCGGAGGAGGACGCCAGGGGGAACTGGATCTTCGGGCCGGTCGCGGCCTGACCGCGCACCCGTGGACCACGGCCGTCCCGGCGCTCCCCGCCGAGTGAAGCATCCCCCGACCGGGTACTGATCTACCGGGTCCCGTCTCATCGGGAACCGGAGCACCGATCCGCACGACCACCTCTACGTCGGCTTTCCGCCGCGCGGGGGACCGGGGTTCTGCGAACCCCGGTCCCCCCCGGCCGCGCCAACCCCGGGATCCCGCCCGTCCGCCGCCAACCGGGGCGATCGACAGGACACGACGCGACTCGTGTCGAGGTGCCCGCCAGACGGGCACCGTGCCCAGGCTGAAGGAGGACCATGTCTCACGGGCGCCCACGCGTCACCCTCTGCCGCGCGTGCTGCTGCGGCACCAGACCCAAGCACTCCGCGGCCGACCACGAACAGCGGGTGCGCGCGCTGAGCGGGGCGTCGGACGGGGCTGTCGACGTTCGCCAGTCCGACTGCCTGGGAGCCTGCGACGATTCCGACATCGTCGTCGTCCACCCCTCCCCCACCGCGCGCGCCGCGGGCGCCAAGCCCGTCTGGCTGGGCCGGATCTCGGACGACGACGCCCTGGAGGACCTGGCCGACTGGCTCCGGTCCGGCGGTCCCGGCGCCGCACCGCCGCCGCCGTCGATCAGGGACCGGGCGATGACGCCGCCGAACCTGCCCCCGTCGCGGATGCCGTACTGACCCGACGACCCGGCGGGCCGGGTGGTGCGGGAAGACCCGCCCGCGCCCCACCGCCACCCCCGCCGAACCGGCGGGACCGCACGCCAGGCGGGGGCGGCCGCGTCCGACGCGACCGCCCCCGGAGGTCTTGCGGGTGCGGGTACCGCCCCCGCCGGGACCTCAGCGGTTCGCCGCCCCGGCGCCGGGCGCCGGCTGGACCCGCTCGAACCGCACCCGGTTCAGGTACCCGGGGAGGTCGCTGAGCACGTACAGCTCGCCGTGCACGTCGGCGCCGATCGCGGTCGGCTGGGTGGGGAAGTAGCCGATCTCGGCGGACTCGTAGCTGCCGTCGAGCTTGGGGCGCACGGCGAACACGCGGGTCGAGCAGTAGTCGGTCGCGATGTAGGTCCCCCGCGCCTCCGGGGTCCGGGAACCCCGGTACACCACGCCGCCGGTCACCGAGCAGTTGTCGTTGAAGTGGTCGTACTCGAAGACCGGGTCGGTGTACCGCCCGCCCGCCCGGCACTGCTGCGGGTCGAACACCGGGGTGCCCTCCCGGCAGGACCAGCCGAGGTTCGCCCCGCCCTGCCACGGGCGGATGTGGTTGACCTCCTCGATCAGGCCCTGGCCGACGTCGCCGATCCACAGCGAGCCGTCGGCCGGGTCGACGGAGAACCGCCACGGGTTGCGCAACCCGTAGAGCCAGATCTCCGGGCGCGCGCCCGACACGCGGACGAACGGGTTGGTGGAGGGCACGCAGTAGGGCTTGGCCCCGCAGGTGCGGTTGACGTCGATCCGCACGATCTTGCCGAGCAGGGTGCCGAGGTTCTGACCGGCCTTGAACGGGTCGTTCGTGTGGCCGCCGTCGCCGAGGGACCAGTAGAGGTAGCCGTCGCGGCCGAACGCCACCTGCCCGCCGTTGTGGTTGCCGTACTCGGCGTGCTCCTGGGTGAGCAGCACCTGCACCCGGTCGGGAGCGCCGAGGGGCACCCGCGCCAGGGTCAGCGCGCCGGCCGGCAGGCTCGTGTAGGCCACGTAGAGCATCCCGGTCCGGGCGAAGTCCGGCGCGGGGGTGACGCCGAGGAGGCCGCGCTCGTTGTCCGACGGGTCGATCCGGTCGGACAGGTCGAGCACCGGCTCGGCCGCCAGACCGGTGTCGGGGTGGTAGGCGCGGACGGTGCCTTCCTTCTCCGCGATCAGCATCCGGCCGTCCGGCAGCCCGGTGATCGCGATCGGGCGCCGCAGGCCGACCGCCACCCGTTCGGACGCCACGGTCAGCTCGGCGAGCGGTAGAGCACGGGTGTGGGGCGTGCCGGTCGCGGCGCTGCCGCTCGCCGACGACGGGGGCAGCAGGAACGCGGACAGGGCCAGGATGAGCAGGCCGGCGGACAGGCCGGCCGGGCGACAACGTCGTCGCAACATGTTCGGCTCCTCGAGCAGGGTGTGGAGGACACGTTCTGGGAGCGCTCCCAAACGTACCGCGACTCCTCGATCACATCCAGTCACCGTCTCACCGCTCCTTCCGGGCAGGGCCGGGAGGACCACGCCCCAGGGGGGTTCGCCGCCGTCCGGGGCTGCGCCGGCGCACCCGCTCCCGCTCGGCCGGGTCGGGCCTACTCGTCACGCCGGGCGACTCGCAGCGGCGTGGGCGCTTCGCGGTCCGAGGGCACGGCCGCCGCACGGCCGTGCAGCGGTTCCCTCGGCTCGGCCTGGCACAGGCCGAGGGTGAGCCTGGTGAGGCCCGTGTTGACGCCGTCCCTGATTTCCACCGCGAGGTCGGTCCAGAGCTGCTGACGCGCGTCCCGCCTCTCGTGGCAGGCCGTCCAGGCCTCCTTGCCGCCGCGGGGAAGCCGGTCCCGGTGCGGGTCGTAGGGCCGCGACGTGCGTCGCCTGCGGCGGTAGACGTGCGCGCCGAGCCCGCCGAGCACAGCCCCGGTCGCCATGGGGGAAGCTCGCCTCAGCACGGTGCGGGTGTTCACGCGTGGTGTTCCCCTGTCTGCTGCGGTGCCGGTCATCGGTCGATCAGAGTCGCGTCACGGATTTCCCGGACGAGGAGGGATGCGAGCACCGAGTGGATCAGCGGTTCGGCGAGGCCGTAGGCGCCGTGTTGAACCGCTCGCGGTACGCCGAGTGCGTTCGGGAGGTACAGGGCGCCGCGAACGCCGGTCACGGGGGCGTCGCGAACGCGGGCCAGGACGCGGCCTTTTCGCAGGGCCGGGCGCAGGCGGACGGACTCGTGCGCGCAGTCCCGGCACACGGGCGGTTCGGTGCACCCCATGCGGTTCGGCCAGTCCTGCCAGTCCGCCCGGTGGTCTTGGAGCAGCCAGAGGACACCGTCATCGTTCTCGTCGGCCGGTTCGCCGCACACCTGGCAGAGGAGTTCCGCCATGGCTTCTCGTTTGCGCGTCGCGTGCACTGTGCCGAACAGCGGGCCCCCTGCCCCCTCGCGGCCCGCGTGCGCTCCAGCAGGATGCCCCGTCGATCACGATCCAGGTGCGTCTCGTCGCGGCGGCCGATGCCCTCAGGTCGAACCTGGATTCCCCGCAGGCTCACAGCACGTACGGGTCGCTCATGCTGAAGGGCGCCGTAGGCGCGGCAACCCTGGGCGACCACCGCGCGGCACGCGACTACTTGGACGAAGCGTCACGGGCCGCGGAGGAGACCGGGGACAGGAATGACTTCCGGCTCGCCTTCGGGCCGACGAAAGCGTACGACCGCCGTGCAGGCGCGTGATGTCACCTCTCGGGCGCGAGAGTCACACGGGGTCCTGTCGTGGGGCGACGGGAACGGTGTCGGCGTAGCGGTCGCGGAAGGCGGCGCCGGCGGCGGGTCCCGCGGTGAAGACGTGGTCGTCGCCGTCGACCCGCCGGCCGGTCCTGGCGTCGACGAGGACGGGCTCCACCTCCTGCCCCGTCCCGGCGTCGACGAGGACCATGCTGCGCTCGGCCGGGTCGAGCCGGGAGTTCCCCCAGGCGGCGAGCGCGACGACGACGGGCCGCAGCGACCGGCCCAGTTCGGTGAGCACGTACTCGTACCGGACGGGGTTGGCCTGGTACGGCCTCTTCTCCAGCAGCCCGTTGGCCACCAGGGACTTGAGCCTGCCGGCGAGCATGCTGGTGGAGATCTTGAGGTTCTCCTGGAACTGGTCGAAGCGGCGGTAGCCGTCGAAGCAGTCGTGCAGGATCAGCAGCGTCCACCACTCGCCGACGTAGCCCAGGGCCGTCGACAGCGGGCACTCGCGGTCCTCCAGCCGGATCTTGGCCACCACGGTTGACCCCCTCCAAGTCACTGCTAACATCGAAGTCACTGGCTTCTATTTTAGCACTCAGGAGGAAGCGTGATCGACGGATCCCTGCACGGCAGGCGTGCCCTGGTGACCGGCGGGACGAAGGGCACGGGCGCGGCCATCGCCGCGCGCCTCCGCGCCGCGGGCGCCGCGGTGACCGTCACCGCGCGGTCCGAGCCCGCGCGGCTCCCGGACGGTGAGCGCTTCATCGCCGCGGACACCTCGACCGCCGAGGGCGTCCGGACCGTGGTGGACGCCGTGGTGCGCGACGGGGGCGTGGACGTCCTCGTGCACGTCGCCGGTGGCTCGCACGCGCCGTCGGGCGGGTTCGCGGCGCTGTCGGACGAGGCCTGGGCCGAGGAGCTGAACCTCAACCTGCTCGGCGCCGTGCGGCTCGACCGGGGGCTGCTCCCGGGGATGGTCGCCCGCGGTCGGGGCGCGGTGGTGCACGTGACCTCCATCCAGCGCACGATGCCGCTGCACGACGCCACCCTGGGCTACGCCGCGGCGAAGGCCGCGCTGGCCACCTACAGCAAAGGGCTGTCCAAAGAGGTCGCCCCGCACGGCGTCCGGGTCAACACCGTCTCGCCGGGGTTCATCAGGACCGCCGCCGCCGACGCCCTGGTCAGCCGGATCGCCGAGGGCGGGGGCATCGGCGCCGACGCGGCGCTGGAGTCCTTGATGGACTCCCTCGGCGGCATCCCGCTGGGTCGCCCGGCCGAGCCCGAGGAGGTCGCGGAGCTGGTGGCCTTCCTGGTGTCGGACCGGGCGTCGGCCATCACCGGCGCCGAGCACGTCATCGACGGCGGCACCACCCCCACCGTGTGAACGAGCCCCGCGGGAACAGGAGGACCGACATGACCACCACCACCGCGCCCCCGATCGTCCGGCGCTACTTCGAACTCGCCTCCGCGCCGGACAGCGAGGCGCACCTCGCCCTGTTCGCCGACGACGCCCTCGTCGAGGACGAGGGCCGGGAGCACGCGGGCATCGCCGCCATCCGCGCCTGGCGCGCCGAGGTCCCGCCCGTCCGGTACGAGATCACCGACGTCGAACCCGCCGGCGAAGGGCTGGTGGTGACCTGCACGATCACCGGCGACTTCCCCGGCAGCCCGTTCGCCGGCCTGGGATTCCACTTCGAGCGGTTCGACGAGGACCGGGTGGGGGTGCTGCGCATCCGCCCCTGAGGGGGCCGGCGCGGCGGCGCCGACCCCCTCCCCGTCGCGATCCCCGGTCAGGTCGTGGCGCAGGTGATGACGGGAGCGGGGTTGGTGCCGGCGGAGGCGCCGACGAAGCCGAACGCGGCGGTGCCGTTGACGGCGATCCTGCCGTTGTAGGTGGCGTTGCGCACGGTCGCCTGTTGGCCGCTGGTGGTCAGCACGCCGTTCCACAGGCTGCTCACGGTCTGCCCCTGGGCGAGGGTCCAGCCGACCCGCCACCCGGTGGTGGCGGCGGTGCCGGTGTTGCGGACGGTGACTTCGGCCTGGTAGCCGCCGTGCCACTGGCCGACCACGCGGTAGGTGGCGGTGCAGCCGGTGCCGTTGTCGCCGGTCGTGGTCGTGGTGGTCGTAGTGGTGGTGGTCGTGCCGCCGAGGGCTTCGTAGACCGCCCAGTACGAGGGCTTCTTGGCGAAGTTCTCGTCGTAGATCAGGGCCGCGCCCTCGCCGGGGAACACCGAGGGGATCCAGGAGTAGCCGTCGGAGAAGTCCCAGATCGTGATGCCGACGCAGCGGGTCACGGCCAGGCAGGCGTTGACCACGGTCCGGTAGTCCTGTGCCTGCTGGGCGTCCTTGGCGGCGTCGCGGGGCGTGTTCATGCGAATGTCGAGTTCGGTGAGGGCGACGTCGACGCCGAGGTCCGCGAAGCGCTGGATGTTCCGCTGGACGGTGCCGGGGACCTGGCCGAGGATGAGGTGGGCCTGCATGCCGACGCCGTCGATGGGGATGCCCTGCTGCTTGAACGACTTCACCAGGTCGTACACGGCGTCGCTCTTGGCGCCGATGCCCTCGATGTTGTAGTCGTTGTAGTACAGCTTGGCGTTCGGGTCGGCGGCGCGGGCGGCCTTGAACGCCTCGGCGATGTAGCCGTCGCCGATCTTCTGCTGGAACACCGACTGCCGCCGGGTGCCGTCCTCCTCGAACGCCTCGTTGACCACGTCCCAGTGCACGACCTCGCCCCGGTAGTGGCCGGCCACGTTGGCGACGTGGTTGCGCATCACGCCGAGCAGCTCACCGGCGGGCACGGTGTCGATCCAGCCCGGGAGCTGGTTGTGCCACACCAGGGTGTGGCCGCGCACGACCTGGTCGTGCGCCCGGGCGAAGGCGACGATCCGGTCGGCCTGGGTGTAGTCGAACTGCCCGCGGCTGGGCTCGGTGTACATCCACTTCTGGGTGTTGCCGACGGTGATCTGGTTGAACTCGCCGCCCAGCACCGCGGTGTAGGGGGCGTTGTCCAACGTCGGGTTGTCCGTCGCCGAGCCGAAGTAGCGACCCTTGGCTGCGGCGAGCTGCCCCAGGGTCGGCGCGGCGTCCGCCGAGGACGGCGCGGCGACCGCCATGCCGACGGCGAGCGTGCCCGCGACGGCGACCGCCGTCGCGGCGAGGACGCGGCGCGCGCGCCCCGCTGGTGCTGACATCGTGGCGTCTCCTGACATCTGCGTCGGGTGTGCGTCGACCGGCGACCTGACCGGCGGAACGCCACGGCGGCGGACACCCGCCGGAGCCGAAATTTTCGTCATTAACACCGATCAATTTCGATCGGCACGTCAATGTAGCCACGCCTCGTTCGGCCCGTCAACGCGCGCGAGTGCTAAATGTTCACGCCATTCGTTGAGCACCGACCTGCGCCGAAGAGGACGTGCTCGCACTGGTGGACGACGTCCCCGAGCAGTCCGGTCGGCCCACTCCGGGGCGGCTCGCGAGTCTGATGACCGCAGGCGCGAGCGGGGTGGTCGAGACGAGGTGCAGTCATTCGACCGAAGCCCGAGGACCTCTCGGATTCCTACGGTGAGCGGGTCTTCGAATCCGGTTCCGAAGGGGTTCCCATGTCGTCTCGTCCCGGTCTCGCCGCCGGCTTGCGCCGAGTGGTCGCAGGGCTCGCGGTGGTCCTGCTCACCTTGGTCGCGGTGCCGGCCTCGGGCTCTCCCTCGGGGTCGGGGCACCGGCCCAAGCCCACCGTCGTGCTGGTGCACGGGGCCTTCGCGGACGCGTCCAGCTGGTCCGAGGTGGTGCTGCGGTTGCAGCGCAAGGGCTACCCGGTGCTCGCCCCGGCCAACCCGCTGCGGGGCGTGGCCGCCGATTCCGCCTACCTCGCCAGCGTGCTCGGCACGATCAGCGGGCCGGTCGTGCTGGTCGGGCACTCCTACGGCGGTGTCGTGATCACGAACGCCGCCACCGGGAACGCGAACGTGAAGGCCCTGGTCTACGTGGCGGCCTTCGTCCCCGACGCGGGGGACACGGTGGGCGGTTTGCAGGTGAAGTACCCCGGCACCAAGCTCGGCCAGGCCGCGTTGGACGTCCGGGAGTTCCCGTTGGCGGGTGGCGGCGTGAGCCACGAGGGGTACGTCAAGCCCGCGTTGTTCCGCGACATCTTCGCCGGCGACCTGCCGCCCGCCGAGGCCGCCCTCCTCGCGGCCACGCAACGCCCCGCCGACGTGCACACCCTCGACCAGCCGTCCGGCGAACCGGCGTGGCGGACGATCCCCTCCTGGACGCTGATCGCCCGCGACGACAACCTCATCCCGGCGGCCGCCCAGCGCTTCATGGCCGCCCGCGCGCACGCCCGCGCGGTCGAGGTGAACGCCTCCCACGTCGCGATGATCTCCAAGCCCTCCGCCACCGTCGACCTCGTCGTCGACGCCGCCACCCACCGCTGAAGGGAGCTGACATGGGCTACGTGACGACCCACGACGGCACGCGGATCTTCTACAAGGACTGGGGCGCCGGGCGTCCCGTGGTGCTCAGCCACGGCTGGCCGCTCAACGCGGACAGCTGGGACGCGCAGGCGTTGTTCCTCGCCTCCCGCGGCTACCGGGTCGTGGCGCACGACCGGCGCGGGCACGGCCGGTCCGACCAGACCTGGCACGGCAACGAGATGGACACCTACGCCGACGACCTCGCGGCCGTGCTCGACGCGCTCGACCTGCGGGAGGCGACCCTGGTCGGCTTCTCCACCGGCGGCGGCGAGGTGGCCCGCTACGTCGGACGCCACGGCACGGGCCGGGTCGCGCAGGTCGTGCTGGTGTCGGCGGTGCCGCCGTTCATGCTCCGCACCGACGACAACCCCGGCGGCGTCCCCGTCGAGGTGTTCGACGGCATCCGCGCCGGGTCCCTGGCCGACCGCTCCCAGCTCTACCGGGACCTCGCCGACGGTCCGTTCTTCGGCAACGACCGGGCCGGCGCGGACGTGTCGCGGGGCGTCCGGGACGCCTTCTGGCTCCAGGGCATGCAGTCCGGGCACCGCAACGCCTACGAGTGCGTCGCCGCGTTCTCGGCGACCGACTTCCGGTCGGACCTCGACGCGGTGGACGTGCCCGCGCTGGTGATCCACGGCGACGACGACCAGGTCGTGCCGTTCGAGGTCGGCGGCAGGGCGTCCGCGGAGCGGATCAAGGGCGCGAAGCTCACCGTGTACCCCGGTGCGCCGCACGGCATCACCGACACCCACAAGGAGCGGCTCGGCGACGACCTGCTGGCGTTCCTCGACTCCTACGAGCACACCCCCGGCGCCACCGACCGCGACTCCACCGAGGAGAACCGATGACCCCCGACACGATCGTCCTCGTCCACGGCTTCTGGGTGACCGCCCGGAGCTGGGAGCACTGGCGGGCGCACTACGAGAAGCAGGGCTACCGGGTGCTCGCGCCCAACTACCCCGGCTTCGAGGTCGAGGTGGAGGCGCTCAACGCCGACCCGTCGCCGATCGCGAACGTCACCGTGCCGCAGATCATCTCCCACCTGGAGGCGGTCGTCGGCGAGCTGGACGCGCCGCCGATCATCATCGGGCACTCGGCGGGCGGCGCGTTCACCCAGGTCCTGCTGGACCACGGCTTCGGCGCGGTGGGCGTGGCGATCAACTCCGCGCCGACCGAGGGCGTGGTGGTGGCGCCGCCGTCGCAGCTCAAGTCCACGTTCCCGATCCTGCGCAACCCCGCGAACCGGCACAAGGCGGTCGGTTTCACGCACGAGCAGTGGCGCTACGCGTTCACCAACACGTTCACCGAGGAGGAGTCCCGCGCCCTCTACGAGCGCTACCACGTCCCGGGCTCGGCCGGGATCCTCTGGGGCAGCCTGCTCGCGAACCTCCAGCCCGGCCACCAGGACGTGTGGGTCGACTACCGCAACGACAAGCGCGCGCCGCTGCTGTTCGTGTCCGGCGGCGAGGACCACCTCATGCCGCCGAGCGTGCAGAAGTCCAACGCCAAGCACTACAAGTCCGACACCGTGACCGAGGTCCGCGAGTACCCCGGCTACGCGCACCTCCTGCCCGCGCAGGAGGGCTGGGAGCGGATCGCCGACGACGTCCTGGCCTGGGCCGTCGCCCACGCCCGCTGACGGTCGTGTCCGCCGGCGGGCCGTGACGGGGAGGGGGTGGGTCGTGGTGGTCCACGACCCACCCCCCTTCGCGAACAGGGCCGGACGGGTCAGGTCGAGGGCGGCGATCAGGTCCGCCGCGTCCCGGGCCAGCGCGGAGGGGTCGTAGGAGGGCGTCCCGGTGGACCGGCCGAGACCGCTGTGGTCGAACGTGACCACCCGGAAGCCCTCGGCGGCGAGGGCGTCCAGGAACAGCGGGTCCCAGGTGTCCAGGGTGCCCCGGAAGCGGTTGCACAGCACCAGGGGCGTGCCCTCGCCCACCGCGCGGTAGGCGAGGGTGCGGTCACCGGCGCGGACGGAGCGCGTGGGGCCGACCCGCGCGCCGCGGTCGTTCGTCGTCGTCATGCGGGCAACACGGCTCGGCCCGGAGGCCGGCGACATCGGTCACCTGACTGGACACCGCCGCGGGGAGGCGGTTCAGCCGAGCGCCGCCAACGCGTCCCGCAACGCCGACCGGGACGTGATGCCCAGCTTCGGGAAGATCCGGTAGAGGTGGGCGCTGACCGTGCGCGGCGACAGGAACAGGCGTTCGCCGATCTCCTTGTTGCTCAAGCCCGAGGCGGCGAGGTGCGCCACCTCCAGCTGTTGCGCGGTCAGCTCCGCCGTGGACGGCTTGGTCGCCACGGCCACCCCGGTCGCCCTCAGCTCCTGCTCGGCCCGGCGCAACCAGGCCGTCGCGCCGACGCGGCGGAAGACGTCGCCGGCGCGGCGCAGCTCGGGTCGGGCGTCACCGGGGCGGTGGCGCCTGCGGTGCAGCTCACCGAGCATCAGTCGAACCCGGGCCTGCTCGAACGGCCAGCGCTCCACGCGCGGCAGGGCCAGTGCGGCGCGCAGGCCGGCCACCGCGTCGGCGTCCGCGTCGGCGACCAGCGCGCGGGACGCGAACACGTGCAGCCGCAGCCGCGGCGTGCGGTCGGCGAACCCGGCCCGGTCCGCCGCGGCGACCCGGTCGCGCGCCTCCTCGCGGCGCCCGGCGCGCACCGCCGCCTCCACGGCGTCCAGGAGCGCCCACGGCGTGCCCCGGTCGCGTGAGCCGTGGGCGTGGGCGGCTTCGTAATCGCCCTCGCCGAGCGCCGCCAGCGCCAGGTTCCGCGCGGAGGACGCCAGGTGCGCGGCACTGCCGCGCGGTTCCGCCCACTGCTCCACGGCGCGGCTGTACTCGTGGGCGGAGGCGGTGTCGCCGCGGGCGGCGGCCAGCCACCCCAGCGCGCACCGCAGGTCCTGCGCGGGTAGCGCGAGGTCGTGGCGGACGCACAGGTCCAGGCCCGTGCTCGCGGCCTGTTCCGCCTGCTCCCACTCCCCCGCCAGGAAGTGGTCGTGCGCGGTGAACCAGTAGCCGGTCGCGGCGTGCGTCACCGCGCCTTGGCCGACCTCGCGCCGCACCAGCCCGCGGACGTGCTCCCGGTGCTCGTGCAGGACGTCCAGCCGTGCGGCGGCGCGGCACAGCTCGGCGACGCGGCCGGGTGCGGCGTCGGCGGGCAGCGACTCGAACGCCGCCCGCAGCTCGTCCGCGCCCGCCGTGCCGGTGAACACGCCGTGCAGGAGCCTGGTGTGCGGGGCGGCGCCCGCCAGGTCGTCGGTGAACGGCTCCCCGGTGTAGGTGGCGGCGAACAGGCGGGTGAGCAGCGCGCGGTCGTCGTCCGCGCCGGCCAGCAGCCGGCGGGCCCCGCTGAAGTCGCCGTCGCGCACCAGCGCGATGCGGGCGCGGGTGGTGGAGCTGCGGGTGGGGTCGTCGAGCTGCCTCCGCGCCTCTTCCAGGAGCTCGTGGGCCAGCGGGAGCTGGCCCGACTCCTCCGCCAGTTCCGCGGCCCGGTGCAGCCGGCCCGCGGCGGCGGGCGCGGTGGTGCTGACGGCGGCGGCCCGCCGCAGGGCGTTGACGGCCAGGCCGCTGCCCCCGCGCAGGCTCGCGCTCAGCGCGGCCCGCTCGATCTCGGCCGCCACCTCCTCGTCCGGGCCGGCGGCGGCCGCCGCCAGGTGCCACACCCGGCGTTCCGGCGCGTCCCGGTACGCCTCGGCCAGCTCGGCGTGCGCCGCGCGCACCTCGTCCGGCGAGGCGGTGTTGACGATCGCCGACCGCACCAGCGGGTGGCGGAACCGCAGCCCGGACGGCGTCGAGTCGCGGGTGACCAGGCCCAGGCGCTCCACCTCGACCAGGTCGAGCGGGGACAGGGCGCTCGGGCGCAGGGCGTCGTTCTCCAACCGGTCGCCGTCCAGGGCGGTCTGGAGCAGCAGGGTGCGCAGGGGTGTCGGCAGCGCCACGACGCGCGTCGCGTAGGTCGACTCCAGCCGGGTGCGCGGTGACGCGCCGGCCGGCAGCAGGTCCAGCGCGTCCGTGCCGACCACGTGCGGCAGCTCGACCAGCGCCAGCGGGTTGCCCGCCGCCTCCAGCAGCACCCGCCTGCGGGCGGCGTCCGGCAGGCCGGGGTGCAGCTCGTCGAGCAGCGCGCCCGCGTCCTGCTCCGGCAGCGGCCCGACCTCCAGCACGGCGATGCCCGGCGTGACCCGTTCGCCGCTGGTCAGCGGGCGGCGGGCGAACAGCGCCCGGATGTCGTGCGGCGCCAGGCGGAGCAGCAGGAACATCATCACCTCGCGCGTCGGGTGGTCCACCCAGTGCGCGTCCTCGACCGCGATCAGCAGCGGGCCCTCCCGGGCGACCTCGACGAGCACCGCGAGCGAGGCCACCGAGATGGCGAGCCGGTCGGGCACCGGTCCCGGCTCGAAGCCGAGCACCCGGCGCAGCACCTGCCGGTGGAACGGGTCCACGCGGTCGAGGTGGCCGAGGACGGGCGCGAAGAGCTGGTGCAGCCCGGCGAACGCGAGCTGCGCCTCGCTCTCGTAACCGGTGCCGCCGAGCACCCGGAGGCCCTGCTCGCGGGCGTACCGGACACCCGCGTCGAGCAGCACCGTCTTGCCGACACCGGGGTCGCCGTGCAGCACCAGGTTCGGCGGGACCCCGGGGTCCCGGTCGACCGTGCGACGCAGCCGCGCCAGCTCCCGCTCGCGCCCGATCACCCCGGCCTGCCGGGTGCAGTCATCTGACCGATGGCCCCGGCCGCGGCGGCGGGCACGCTGGGGTGGTGCCACGACTCGCGGTCGCAACGGAGAACGGCGCCGAAGTGAGCCTCTACTACGAGGACTACGGCGTCGGGTCCCCCGTGGTGCTCGTGGCGGGCTGGCCGCTGACGGCGCAGTCGTGGGAGTCGCAGGTGGCGGCGTTCGTCGAGGCGGGCCACCGGGTGGTCGGCTACGACCGGCGCGGCTTCGGCCGCTCGACCCGCGCCTGGGGCGGGTACGACCAGGACACCCTGGCGGCCGACCTGCACCTCCTGCTGGAGCACCTGGACCTCCGGGGCGCGGCGCTGGTCGGGTTCTCCTCCGGCGCGGGCGACGTGGCCCGCTGCGTGGCCAGGTTCGGCGTCGGGCGGGTGTCCCGCCTGGTGCTCGCGGGGCCGCTCGCGGTGGACGACGGGCTGGTGCGGGACCTGCTGAACGCGGCCGGGTGGCACCGGGTCGCGATGCTGGACGACGTGCTCGGCCGGTTCTTCTCCGTGGACGGCGAGGTCGTGCTGGACGAAGCCTCCCGGCAGCACCTGCTGCACGTCGCGGCGTGCGCGTCGCCCAAGGCGACGGTGGACGTCATCGGCGCGTGGGCCGGCGCCGACCCCGAAGCCGACCTGGCCGACGTGGGCGTGCCGGTGCTGGTCGTGCACGGCGAGCGCGACGCGTTCACCGCGCCGCGCCGCGGGCGTGCGCCGGCCACGATCATCCCCAGTGCCCCGCACGGCGCGCCGATGACCCACCCCCAGCAGTGGAACGAAGTGGTGCTGCGATTCCTGTCGCCCTGACATGGCCCCCCCTCTCACGGACAGGCTCTTGGCAGCCGGCACGCCGTGAGAAGTGCTGTGCGTGCACGTTGCGCGGCTGTGGGCGCACAGGGCCTCCCGCGCCGTCGACTTCCGCGCGCGCCGGCGCGTCGCACCCCCACCTAGAATCGGGCGGGTGCTGCTCGACACCGACGACCTGGCCCCCGGCGACCGGGTCGAAGCCGTCCACACCGCCTTCCAGGAGGCCTCCGCGCCCTGCCACGTGATCCACGAGCACCCCGACCACCCGGTCCGCTTCCGGGTGGAGCTGTGGCGGCTGGGCGCCGTGGAGGTCTTCGGCAACCGGTCGTCCGGGATGAGGCTGCTGCGCACCGAGCGGCAGGCCCGTGAGGACCCCGCCCCGGTCATCGCGATCTCGGTGCAGCGGTCGGGGGTCGGCCGCGCGGAGCAGTGGGGCAACCGCCGACTGGTCCCCGCCGGGGAGATGCACCTGATGGACCTGTCGTCCTCCTACGACTTCGGGTGGTCCGGCGAAGGCTCGGCGGGCTGCGTGCAGGTGCCCCTGGACGTCCTGGGCGTGCCCGTGGACACGATCCGCCGCGCGTCCGGCGCGCTGCGCGGCAGCCCGCTGTACCGGCTGGTGGCCGACCACATCGCGCACCTGGCCGGGAACACCCGCCCGCTGGCCGCGTCGGCGGGGGCGGAACCGCTCGGCGACGCGACCCTGGACCTGGTGCGGGCGTTGCTGGCGTCCGCCGCGCACGACGACCGCCACGTGGTCGAGGACACCCGGCTCACCCAGGTCCGCGCCTACGTCCGCCAACACCTGGCCGAACCGGACCTGGGACCGGAGAAGATCGCCGCCGCGGTGAACGTGTCGGTGCGCCTGCTCTACAAGCTGTGCGGCCAGGCCGGTTTCAGCCTGGAGCAGTGGATCATCGGCGAGCGCCTGGAGGGGGCGCGTGCCGACCTGGCCGCCGACGCGTCCCCGATCGCCGCCATCGCCCGCCGGTGGGGTTTCGCCGATCCGACCCACTTCACCCGCAGGTTCCGGGCGGCCTTCGGCTGTCCACCCGGCGAGTGGCGCCGATCCCGCCTGCCGGGTGCCGGGGCACCGCGGTAGACGTGCTCCGCGGTGCCCCTCCCGATCAGGGCTTGATGAGCGCCTTGAGGGCTTCGCGGCGGTCCATGGCGCGGTAGCCGTCGGGGGTCTGGTCGAGGTCGACGGTGAGGTCGAAGACCTTGCCCGGGTCGACGGCGCCGTCGAGCACGGCGGGCAGCAGCTCGTCGATGTAGGCGCGCACCGGCGCGGGGCCGCCGGTCGACGTGATGTTGTGGCCGAACAGGCTGCCGAACCCGACCGGGGCCTGCTCGTACTGCGGCACGCCCACCCGGCTGATCACGCCGCCGGGGCGCACGACGCCGACGGCCATGTCGTAGGCGCTCATGTGCCCGACCGCTTCCAGCACGGTGTGGGTGCCGTCGCCGCCGGTCAGCTCGCGGACCTCCGCGATGCCCTCGTCACCGCGCGCGGCGACCACGTCGGTGGCGCCGAACTCGCGGCCCAGGTCGGTGCGGTCCTCGTGGCGTCCCATGAGGATGATCCGCTCCGCGCCCAGCTGCTTCGCGGACAGCACGGCGAGCAGGCCGACCGCGCCGTCGCCGATCACCGTCACGGTGGTGCGCGGGTTGACGCGGGCCTGCTTGGCGGCGTGGTAGCCGGTGCCGTACACGTCGGCCAGGGTCAGCAGCGACGGCAGCAGCGGCGAGTCCTCGCCGACACCGGGCAGCTTGACCAGCGTGCCGGACGCCTGCGGGACGCGGACGGCCTCGGCCTGCGCGCCGCCGACGTCGCCGTTGCCGTTGCCCCAGAACCCGCCGTTGCGGCAGGAGGTGTGCAGGCCCTCGCGGCAGAACTCGCACGTGTTGTCCGAGTAGGCGAACGGGGACACCACCAGGTCACCGCGCGTGAGCCCGGTCACCTCCGAGCCCGGCTCCTCCACCACGCCCAGGAACTCGTGGCCCATCGGCGTGCCCTGCCCGGAGGCGGGCATGGAGTGGTACGGGTGCAGGTCGCTGCCGCACACGCACGACCGGACGACGCGCACGATCGCGTCGGTGGGGTGCCGCAGCACCGGGTCCGGCGCGTCCTCCACGCGCACGTCACCGGCCCCGTACAGGAATGTGGCTCGCATGAATTCCTCTCAAAGCTCGTTCGCGCACCGTGGACGCCGTCGATGGAACCCCCCGGCACGCGTGCCGGGGAGGGTCTGCCCTTCCAGGTAATGGCAGAACCCCCCGGGAGGGTTTCGAGGGGCGTGCCCGCAGGTGCCGGGTCGCGTGCGGGGCGTGCCCGTTCAGGCGCCGGGTCGCGGGTCCGGTCGTTCGGCGCCCGCCCGCGCCGCGTCCTGGGTGGCGGCCCAGCTGGCGAGCACCTTCAGGCCGTCGGCGGCGGGGGTGCCCGGTGCGGCGGTGTAGACGTTGAGGGTCAGGCCGGGCTCGGAGGGCAGCTCCATCGACTCGAAGTCCAGGTCCAGCTGTCCCACGACCGGGTGTCGCAGCCGCTTGCGCCCGCTGCGGTGGAACTGCACGTCGTGCGAGGCCCAGCGCTTCCGGAACACCTCGCTGCGCGTCGACAGCTCGCCGACCAGCTCGATCAGCCCCCGGTCGTGCGGGTTGCGGCCCGCTTCCAGGCGCAGCATCGCCGCGGCGTCGTTGGCGATGCGGTCCCAGTCCACGAAGAACTCGCGCGCGGCCGGGTCGAGGTAGACGAACCGGGTCGTGTTCGCCGGTCGGCGCGGGTCGGCCGGCACGGGGGCGTAGAGGGCGCGGCCGAGGCGGTTGAGCGCCACGACGTCGTGGCGGCCGTTGCGCACCCACGCCGGCGCGTCGCTGATGGCGTCGAGCACCTGCTGCACCACCGGCCGAACGCTGGTCGGCGGCGTGCGGCGGGGCCGGGAGCCCGGTTCGGCGGCGCGGGCCAGGGTGAACAGGTGCTCGCGCTCGGCCTCGTCGAGCTGCAACGCGCGGCTCACCGCGTCCAGGACGCTCTCCGAGGCCCCGGACAGGTTGCCCCGCTCCAGTCGCACGTAGTAGTCGATGGAAACGCCGGCGAGCAGGGCCACCTCCTCCCGGCGCAGCCCGGCGACGCGCCGGTTGCCGCCGCCGTAGGCGGGCAGTCCCGCCTGCTCGGGGGTGATGCGCGCCCGCCGCGAGCTGAGGAACTCGCGGACCTCCGCGCGGTGGTCGACCTGGCCCATGACACCAGGGTAGGTCGCCGGGGGCGGTGGAGGAGGTGACGCCGGCACCCCGGTCGGCGCGCCGACCTCGACCCGCCCCACCCGGGCGCACGGCATCGGGGAGCGAGGTTTCCCGGGACGGTCGCGCGGACGCGACCGACGCCCGTGCGTCGAGGTCCGCAGCCGGGCGCCGAGGGCATGGGTCCCGGGGCGGGTGACGCGGGAACCGCGTCAGTCCAGCACGCGACCGAGGCGGGCGCCTCCTCAGCGCCGCGGCGGCGCGTTCCCGGCGTCCGGCGCTTCCCCGGTCGGGAAGAAGACCGGGCTCACCAGGTAGGGGCGGCGGCCCGGTGCGGGGCCGTGGCCCGCGCGTGCCCGGAAGACCCCCATCACCTCGGCGACGACCTCGGCGAGTTCGTCGGGGGTGAGCCAGAGGGTGCCCTGGCGGTAGCCCACGGAGTCGGCCACCGGGTCCGCGCCGGGCCGGTCGAGGTAGGCGTTGAACTCGGCCAGCAGGGCGGCCACGGCGGCGGCGAACCCGTGCCGGTGGTCTTCGAGCGTCATGGACGCGCCCACCTCGGGGTCGACCACCGCCCGTTCTCGGCGCAGCCGGTAGTGGCGCTCGACGGCGCCGCGCACCCGCTGCTCGTCGACGACCTCCAGCAGCCCCGCCTCGGCCAGCAGGCCGACGTGCCGGTACACGCTGGTCTTGGGGATGTCCGGCAGGGCCGCGCACAGCTCCGAGGTGGTGCGGGCGCGGTCGCCGGACATGGCCCACACGACGCGCAGCCGGACCGGGTGCAGGAGCAGTTCGAGCATGTCCACCCGCTGATGTTCCCACGAGTGATACCTTTCCCAAAGTTGGGAACAATCGAGGGGGACGACATGACCACGAGCATTCCGGCGCGGTTGAGCGCCGAGGCGGTGATCCCGCTGGGCACGCTGGACCCGGCCGCGCCGCCGGACGACCTGGGATGGCTGGACGAGGTGGTCGGCGACGCGCGCGTGGTCGCGATCGGGGAGAGCGCGCACTACAACGCCGAGTCCTACCTGCTGCGCCACCGCCTGTGCCGCTACCTGGTCGAACGGCACGGGTTCGGCGCCTACGCCCTGGAGCCCGGCTTCACCGAGGGGTGGGCGGTCGACGCCTGGGTCCGCGGCGGCGCCGACGCCGACCAGCCCGGCCGGTCGATGGGCGACGGCATGGTCAGCCTGATGCTCATGTGGACGCAGGTGCGCGCCCACCTGGAGTGGATGCGCCGGCACAACGCCACCGCCGCGCGCCCGGTCGGCTACTACGGCATCGACCTGGGTGGCGCGAACGCGTCCCCGCTCACCGGCCTGGACGCCGTCACCGCCTACCTCGCCCGAGCCGATCCCGACTTCGAGGTGGACCCGGGCCTGCGGGAGACCGCCGCGTCCTTCGCGCCGCCGTCCCCGTTCTCCGCGCCCGCCGCCTTCGCCGCCTACGGCGGCCTGCCTGCCGGGACCCGGGACGCGTTCACCGCGGGCCTGGCCGAACTCGCCGCGCGCATGAACGGGCGACGCCTGACCTATCGGCAGCGCACCGGGACCGACGCCCACGAGCGCGCGCTGCGGTCCCTGCACCTGCTCACCGCCCTCGACACCGTCGTCCGGGCGATGGCCCGCGGCGACGTGCCGACGGCGATGTTCACCCGCGACGCCGCGATGGCCGACACGGTCGAGTGGATCCTGCGCCGCGAGGACCGGATCGTGCTCGCCGCCCACGACGCCCACGTCCAGCGCCACCCCGCCGCCCTGCCCGGCATGCCCGCGTTCACCCCGCTGGGCATGCACCTGGCCGACCGGCTCGGCGAGGACTACCGGGTCGTCGGCACGACCACCGGCACCGGCCGGACCCTCAACACCGGCCCCGACTTCTACGCCGGCGCGCTCTTCACCGAACTGGGCGCACCCGAGCCCGACAGCCTCGACGGGCTCCTGCACGCCAGCCACGACGGCCCTTTCGCCACCGACCTCCGACGACTGCCACCGGCCGACACCGGGGCCGTGCGCGCCGTGACCCGGCAGCGGCTCGGTGCCTCGTACTCGGACGTCAGCCCGTTGGACGCCTACGACGCCCTCGTCCACCTGCCCCACGTCACCGCGGCCGAACCCGACGAGGACGCCCTCGCCCGCTCGCCCGAGGAGGTGAGGGAGGCGTTCACCCGGTGGAGGGCGAGGTGACGCCCTGGTCACGGCGGCCACCTCCGGCGCCGGCGCTCCGGTCGGGCGCGCCGGATCGAGGCCGCCGACCGTCGGATCAATCCCAGGTGTTAGCGCTAACGAAGAGCGGGTAACCGCCCGGTGGTCTTGTCGACGGCGAACGCCTCGCGCTACGGTGTTTCTGGGAACGCTCCCAGTCCCATCGACCCGGCACTGGGCGGCCGCCGCCACGCACCCTGCTCGCAAGGAGGCGAAGCATGGATCCACGTGCGCAAAAGACGTCCGGATCGTTCCCGTTCCGCTTGAGACCCCGCCTGATCTCCTCCGCGACCGTCGCCCGGCGCGTTTAGGAACACTTCCGCTCCGCCCCTTCGGTGCACGTCGACCGCCATCGACGCGGCATTGTGCCGCCTCAGATTTGTTAGCGATAACAAGGCGATTGGCCTTGCATTCCGCGAGAGGAAGACCATGCGAGACCCCCTGGCGACCAGGAAGAAAACCGTCCCCCGTTCGCGACGCCGAGCGGTGTGGGTGGTGGCGCTGTCGGTCCTCGGCGCCGTTCTCCCGCCACCCGCCGCGTCGGCCGCCACCGTGGACACGAACGCCTCGTACGTGCTGGTCAACCGCAACAGCGGCAAGGTGCTCGACGTGTACGGGCGCAGCACCTCGGAAGGCGCCCGCATCGCCCAGTACGCCCGCAACGACGGCGCGTGGCAGCAGTGGCAGTTCGTCGACTCCGGCGGCGGCTACTACCGGATCAGGTCCAGGCACAGCAACCGGGTGCTGAGCTTCCCGTCCACCGCCGACCGCGCCGGCCTGGTGCAGACGACCGACACCGGCCTCACCGGCCAGCAGTTCCGGTTGGCCGACTCCCCCGGCGGCTACGTGCGCCTGCTCAACCGGGCCGGCGGCAAGGCCGTGGACGTGCTGGACTCCTCCACCGCCGACGGCGCCCAGGTGATCCAGTGGCCCGACACCGGCGGCGCCAACCAGCAGTGGCAGTTGGTCAGGCTCGGCGCGGACACCACGCCGCCGACCACGCCCGGCAACCCCCGCACCTCGAACCTGACGTGCACCCGGGTGACGTTCTCGTGGTCGGCGTCCGCGGACGACGTCGCGGTGGCGTTCTACGACGTCTACCACGACGGACAGCTCATGACCTCCGTGCCGGGCACCGCCCTGTCGGCGGACCTGACCGTCGTGCCCGGCGCGACCTGGGGCCTGTACGTCAACGCCCGCGACGCCGCCGGCAACGTCTCCCAGGCCAGCTCCACGGTCACCATCACCGTGCCCCAGTGCCAAGCCGACACCCAGCCGCCCACCACGCCCACCGGCGTGACGGCGACGGCGTCCGGCACCTCGGTCACGGTCCGCTGGTCGCCCGCCACCGACAACATCGGCGTCACCGGCTACGAGGTCCTGCGCGACGGCGTCCAGGTCGGCTCGACCAGCGGCGCGGGCGCGACGTCGTTCACCGACAGCGGCCTCGCCTCGAACACCCGCTACGAGTACCGGGTGCGGGCGCGCGACGCGCAGGCCAACCGCTCGACCCCCAGCACGGCGGTCGCGGTCACCACGGGCGGCTCCTGCGCCACGGCGCTGTGCTCGGTCACCAGGGTCACCACCGAGACCGACCTGCCCTGGGGCCTGGCCACCCTGCCCGGCGGACAGGTGCTCTTCGGCCGCCGCGACACCTTCGAACTGGTCCGACTCGACCCCGCCACCGGCGCGAAGACCGTCGTCGGGCGCGTGCCGAACGCGGCCGGGACGGACGGCGAGGGCGGGGTGCTGGGCATCGCCCTGGCATCCGACTTCACGGCCGACCCGTGGGTGTACGTCATGCACACCAGCTCGACCGACAACCGGGTGGTGCGCATCCGCTACACCGACGGCGCGCTCGCGGGCGCGCCGCAGGTGCTGCTCACCGGCATCCCGCGCAACAAGTACCACAACGGCGGCCGGCTGCGGTTCGGCCCGGACGGCAAGCTCTACGTCGCCACCGGCGACGGCCAGAACGGCCAGTGGGCCCAGGACCGCGACAACCTCGCCGGCAAGGTCCTGCGCATCGACCGCGACGGCGCCGTCCCGTCGGACAACCCCTTCGGCACCCCGGTGTGGAGCTACGGCCACCGCAACCCGCAGGGCCTGGCCTTCGACTCCCAGGGCCGGCTGTGGGAGCAGGAGTTCGGCAACTCCGTCATGGACGAGACCAACCTGATCGTCCGCGGCGGCAACTACGGCTGGCCCGCCTGCGAGGGCACCACCGGCGACTGCGACGAGCCCGGTTTCGTCGCGCCCAAGCTCACCCAGCCCGTCGCCGACGCCTCGTGCAGCGGCATCGCCGTCGTCCGCGACGCGCTCTACATCGCCTGCCTGCGCGGAGCGCGGTTGTACCGGGCCGAGATCTCCGGCGAGAGCCTGACCAACGTCCAGCAGCACCTCAACGGCACCTACGGGCGGCTGCGCACCGTGGAACCCTCCGCCGACGGCGGCCTGTGGCTGACCACCAGCACCCGCGGCGACAAGGACAGCATCGCCAACAACAGCCGCGAGAGCATCCTCAAGGTCGAACTCGGCCGATGACCCGGCCGCGGGGTGGGGCGACCGCTCCGCCCCACCCCGCGGTTCGCCGATCACGGAAGGATCTCCCATGACACACGGCACGACACCGCGTCGCCGTCGCACGCGGGCGCTCACGGCGGTGGCGGTCGCCCTCGCGGGCGCGGTGGCGCCCGCGGCGCCCGGCGCGTCCGCCCACGTGGCAACGGCATCGCCGTGCACGCCCGGAGCGACCTACGGCCCGCCGTTGCCGACCCGCGCGGTGACGTCCCAGCTCGTCCGAGGGGGGTTCAACTTCCTCGAAGGCCCCACGTGGGACCAGCGGACGGGCACCCTGCTGCTGTCGAACATGCAGAACCCCACCGGTCCCCAGGGCGTGCAACCGTCCGCGGTGCTCCGGTTCACCCCACCGGCCACGTTCGAGACGTTCATCGCCGGCTCCGGCAGCAACGGCCTCGCGGTCACCCCCGACGGCACGCGGCTGCTCGCCGCCACCCACGACAACCGCACCGTCTCCTCCTACAGCCTGGCCGACCGCGGTCGCACCACCGTCGCGGCCGCCGACCACCTCGGCCGCGCGTTCAACTCCCCCAACGACCTGACCACCGGGCAGGACGGCACCACCTACTTCACCGACCCCAACTTCCAGCGCGGCAACCGCGCCGACGAGCAGGGCGGTCGGACCGGCGTCTTCCGCGTCCGCGACGGCGTGGTCCACCTCGTCGACGACACGCTGTCGCAGCCCAACGGCGTCGTCCTGGCACCCGACGGGACAACGCTCTACGTGGGTGGCAGCAACTCGATCGTGAAGTACGCCGTCGCCCCCGACGGCTCCACCGGCGGCCGCACGGCGTTCGCGGGCATCCGGACGCCCGACGGAGCGACCGTCGACTGCGCGGGCAACCTGTACTGGGCGTCCTACGACGAGGGCCTCGTGCACGTCTTCTCCCCGTCCGGGACGCGGCTGGGCACCATCTCCGCGGGGCGCAACACCACCAACGCGGCGTTCGGCGGTCCGGACGGTCGGACGCTGTACATCACCTCCGGCGTCCCCGGCGGGTTCGGCCTCTACCAGGTGCGGCTCAACGTGCCGGGGAACCCCTACTGATCAACCGCGCGGTGCCCGGCGGACGACGAGGTGAGCCTGCCGGGCACCGTGATCGCGGTGGCCCGGGACGGGTGGTCGGACGACGACGCCCGTTCCGGCGTGCCGGCGGCCTCCTCGCGCGAGGTCGAGCGCGCGACCGCAACCGGGCGGTGACGCGACACCGACAGTGGCTGCCGAGGATCGAAAACCACCCTGTCGGGTAACGAAGTTCGCCCCGTTCTCCCCTCTTCGACCGGAGCGCCGCGTCGATACGATCCGTGGTGATCCCCGATCATGAAATCTCCGACGGAGCGGGTGCCACATGACGAACCCAGTGCAGCAGGCCAATGTCGACCGCCTTTTCGCGGTGCTGGACCTCGACGGCGACGGCCGGATCACCTGGACCGACTTCCAGGTGACCGTGCGCGACGTCGCCCGGGAGTTCGACCTCGACGAAGGGGCTCCCGCGGCGCGCGGGCTGCTGGCGGCCTACCGGCAGGTGTGGGAGTACGTCTGCGGTGCGGCCGACACCGACCTCGACGGCGAGGTGAGCAAGGCCGAGTTCGAGCAGGCGCACCTGGACGAGCGGTTGTCGACCGGGGAGCTGGTGTCCCGGTGGGCGGTCGCGTCCGACCAGGCCTTCATCCTGGCGGACCAGGACGGGGACGGCCGCATCAGCCGGGACGAGCTGGCCGCGATGTACCGGGGTGCGGGCGTGGTCGACGCGGAGGCCGTCGCCGAGGTCGCCTTCGCCGAGATGGACGCCGACAACAACGGCCTGATCGACAAGGACGAGCTGTCCGCGAACGTGCGGGGCCTGGTCACCGCGACCGACGAGTCCGCGAAGGGCGCCCGCCTGCTGGGCGCCTGACCTGCCCCGGCGGCGCGACAGCCGGGTCGCGGGACCTCGGGGTGGCGCCGTGCCCGAGAAAAACCGTTCACCGATCCGGCCCGGTGCTGCTAGCGTCGGGGCGATCGCTGACGTGGAGGAAGCCATGGCTGCCCGGGACCTCGCACCGGGCCACCGCTCCGAGGCCGTTCGACGGCCCGGGGTCGCCCGGTGACATCGCCATCAGGAGCCGATGCACCGCAAGGAGCTTTCCCATGTCAGGAACACCCTCGTCCACCTGGTACGTGGACTTCTTCACCGAACTGCCCAACGAGTTCTGGCGGCGCGCCGTGCCGCCGGAGGTCACCGTCGAAGAGATCGACTTCGTCGAGGAGCGCCTCGGCCTCGCGCCGCGCTCGCTGGTCCTGGACGTGCCGTGCGGCAGTGGGCGGCACAGCCTGGAACTCGCCCGGCGCGGGCACCGCGTGACCGGTGTCGACCTGTCCGCCGAAGCGATCGGGCACGCCCGGCGCGCCGCCGCCGGTCTCGACGTCGACTTCGTCCGCGCCGACATGCGGGAGATCCCGCGGGACAACGGGTTCGACGCCGTCGTGTGCCTCGGCAACAGCTTCGGCTACTTCGAGCTCGACGGCCTGCGGGAGTTCGCCGCGGCGCTGGGCGGGGCCGTCCGGCCCGGCGGCGGTCTGGTCGTCGACTTCGCCTCGGCGGCCGAATCGGTGCTGCCCGGTTACCGGGCCGAGCCGCGGACCATGCGGACCGGTGACATCACCGTCCTCGCGACCGGCGAGTACGACGTCGCCGGGAGCCGGTTGCTCAGCCGATACCGGTTCAGCCGCGGCGAGGAGGAGCTCGACGTGACCGCGATCCACCACGTGTACACGGTGGCGCAGATCGTCGACCTCCTGTCCGGCAACGGGTTCGGCGACATCGAGCTGTTCGGCGGCCCGGACGGCGGGCCCTACGGGATCGGGAGCGGGCGGCTGCTGCTCACCGCGCGCCGAACGTCCTGAGCAGACGCCCCGGCCGGGGTTCGCCCCCGGCCGGGGCCTGCGCGGACCGGGTGGCGTCCAGCCGACCGGAGCGGCCGGCGGGTGGACTTGACGCCCATCCCTCACCTGACCGACGGCGTCCACCCGGAAGACGTCATCGCACGCGCATCACCTCCCCTTCGGTCGACCTGCTCGGGTCCCCCAGCCGGAACACGCGGTGTCGAAGAAGATGCTGGTGGCCGACCGTGCTCGGGCCCGGTGGCGTCGTCGACCCGGGCACCGGCCTGCCCGCCGTGCCGTCCTGGTCCCTGCGGCACCTCACCGACCGGCAACGCACCGCGTTCACCCTGCCGAGCTGCGCCCCCGGACCCGGCTCGTCCCACCCGCCGCCACCGACCTCACCGGGATGCCGGAACGGGACAGCCGTGCCGCGCTGCGCGCACTGGCCGACCCCCGGCCCGGTGGCCGCTAGGAGCTGTTTGAGGTTCGGATCATGTGGCTGAAGCCAGGGCTCTCAGCCACATGATCGCTCCTCGTAGATGCAGCCCGGCCTCGTAGCTCTCCG
>NZ_BAAAKE010000047.1:0-34707 GCF_039527585.1 Saccharothrix xinjiangensis
GGGGGCGGCGGACAGCAGCCTGCGGGCCGGTGCGCGGGGCGCGGTGGTGAGGGCGGCGGCGCGGCCGTGGTCGCGGGCGGCGGAGGCGAAGTCGCCGCGCGTCCGGGCCGCCGCCGCGGCCGCCGCCAGCCGGTCGGCGTGGTCGTCGCGCGCCCCGGCCGCGAGCACGGCCTCGTGCCAGGTCCGGCGCGGCCCCTCGGGCAGCGCCTCGGCGAGCGCGACGTGGGCGGCGCAGCGGTCGGCCAGCGGCAGGTCGGCGAGCAGCGTCGCCCGCACCACCGGCCGCGGGTCCATCAGGGCGGTGGCCCCCTGCACGTCCGCGACCTCCAGTGCGGGCACGCGCACCAGGGCGTCCACGTCGACCTCGTCGTCCACCAGCGCCATCGCCAGGGCGCGCCGGGCGCCGGGGGTGAGCGCGTGGAGGCGGGCGCGCAGCCGGGCGCGCAGGGACCCGCCGGGCGGCAGCACGGCCGGCGGCGGTTCGGCGCCGCCGAGCTGCGCGCTGGTCAGGGACCCCACCAGCTCCACCAGGGCGAGCGGGTTGCCGCCCGCGGTGCGCGCCACGTCGTCGGCCAGCTCGGTGGGCAGGCCCGGCACCAGGTCCCGCAGCACGCGCACGCTCGCGGCGTGGTCCAGGGGCTCGACCTCGGCGGTGGGCAGGCCGGCCACGGGCTCCTCGGAGGCGATGAGCACGGCGACCGGTTCGCCCTCCAGCTCCGGCAGCGCGTCGAGCAGCCACCCCAGGTCGAGCCGGTGGGCGTCGTCCACGCACAGCAGGGCGAGCCGGGACGCCGGGGTGAAGTCGGCGGCGGCCCGCCGCGCCGCGCGCAGCAGCGACGTCTTGCCCGAACCGGCCTCGCCCCGCAGCACCAGCACGCCGGCGCGGCCCGACCTGGCGCGGTCGAGCACCGCGTCCACGGCGACGCGCTGCCGCTCCCGTCCCCGCAGCATGGGTCCAGTTCTGCCACACCCGGACCGGCGCCGCGACGGGTGCGGCGGGTTGACAGTTGAGAACGGGCCGGTGCGTTCACCGATGCCGCGCGCCGGCGGGTTGCGGAGCCCGCACCGCACAACCGGTGGGTGGTGCCGATGCCGCGCGGTGGCCGGCTGCGCCATGGTCGGCGGTCGGCGCCCCCTGCGGCCCGACCCCGTGAACCCCTGCATGAGCGAGGTGTACGACAGTGCGACTCCGCAGCACCACCCGCGCCGCCCTGGCACTGGCCCTGGCCGCCGCCGCGGCCGTCCCGACCCAGGCGCACGCCGCGCCCAACCCCCACGAGCGCGGCCCCGCGCCGACGACGGCGAGCGTGGAGGCGTCGCGCGGCCCGTTCGCCACGGCCTCCACCACCGTCGCCCGCGGCTCGGTGTCGGGCTTCGGCGGCGGCACCATCCACTACCCGACCAGCACCGCCGAGGGCGCGTTCGGCGGCGTGGCGATCTCGCCGGGCTTCACCGCGTCGCAGTCGGCGGTCGCGTGGCTGGGCCCGCGCCTGGCGTCCCAGGGCTTCGTGGTGATCACCATCGACACGAACTCGACCCTGGACCAGCCGGACAGCCGGGGCGCCCAGCTGCTCGCGGCCCTCGACTACCTGACCCGGACCAGCTCGGTGCGCACCCGCGTGGACGCCACGAGGCTGGCCGTGATGGGCCACTCGATGGGCGGTGGCGGTTCCCTGGCCGCGAGCCGCACCCGGCCCGCGCTCCAGGCCGCGATCCCGCTGACCCCGTGGCACGGCACCAAGTCGTGGTCGACGGTCCGCGTGCCCACCATGATCATCGGTGCGGAGAACGACTCGGTCGCCCCGGTGTCCTCGCACTCCGAGCCGTTCTACGCGAGCCTCACCTCGACGCCGGACAAGGCGTACCTGGAGCTGAACAACGCCTCCCACTCGGCGCCGACCTCGGCCAACACGACGGTCGCGAAGTACAGCATCTCGTGGTTGAAGCGGTTCGTGGACGACGACACCCGCTACGACCAGTTCCTGTGCCCCGCGCCCGCGCCGAGCAGCCTGATCCAGGAGTACCGCGCCACCTGCCCCCACTCCTAGGTCGGGCGCCGGTCGCGGAGCGGGCCGAGCAGGGACCGCTCCGCCACCGACCCCGGGCCGGTGCGGCCCGGCCCGGGGTCACCTGACCAGCTCGTACTCCACGTCGCCGTGCTCGGCGCCCTCGACGGGGTCCGGCCAGTCACCGTGGAACGTCCGCACGTGCCGCAGCCCGACCTTCTCCAGCACCCGCCGCGACCCGGTGTTGACCACCATCGCGGTCGCCACGACCTTCGTCAGCCCGGCCGCGAAACCATGCTCCACCAGCGCTTTCGCACCCTCGGTCGCGTAGCCGCGGCCCCACGAGCCGGGGTGCAGCCGGTACCCCAGCTCGGCCACGCCGTCGCCCGCCGCGCTCAGCTCGAACCAGCCGATGAACGCGCCCGTCGCCCGCTCGTGCGCGGCCCACCAGCCGCTGCCCCCGCCCACCACCCGGGGCAGCACCTCGCGCTCGACGCGGTCGCGCGGCACGGGCTTGCCGTCGTCGATGTGCCGCATCACCAGCGGCTCGCCCAGCAGCCACACCAGCAGGTCCACGTCGGACGGGGTGAACGGGCGCAGCACCAGCCGCTCGGTCTCCAGGATCACCCGTCAATTGTCCCTGGTCGCCAGGCGGGCGGCGGCCAGGGACAACCCGATCAGCACGTAGCAGCCCGCCAGGGCCGTGCCGTGCCACAGCCCCTCGGTGGGCAGCGGGTCGCGCATCACGTCGCCCAGGTCGTCCCACGCCGAGGTGATCAGGTACGGGTGCAGCCAGTCCAGCGCGGGGAACATGGTCAGCACCGCGAACACGATCACACCGGCCATGGTCGCCGCCATCACCACCAGCGGGTGCTCGGTGCACGCCGAGATCGCCAGGGCGACCGCCGCGACACCCCACACCTGCACGGTGGTCATCAGCACCGCCAGCGCGATGCGGCCGAGGCCCTCGACGAACGGCAGCGTGCTGCCCGACAGGGTCAGCAGCCCGTCGCCGCCGAACAGCACCACGCCGGTGACCGTGCCCACGACCGCGAGCAGGGTGACCGCGAGCAGCGTCATCGCGGCCACGCCGAACGCCTTGATCGCCAGCAGCCGCATCCGCCCGACGGGGGCGACCATCAGGCCGCGCAGCGTGCCGTGCTGGGCCTCGCCCGCCAGCCCGTCCGCCGCCCAGATCGCGCCCACCAGCGGCAGCAGCAGCGGCAGCGCCAGGGTCAGCGTGAACACCGGCAGCACCAGGCCGTTGCCGGAGATGATCCCGGCCAGGCCGGGCACCGACGAGCCCTCGCCGTTCATCTCCACCCACAGGCCGATGCCGGGCACCACCGGCACCAGGCACAGCAGCGCCAGCCCGATCACCGTCCGCGGCCTGCGCAGGATCCACCGCAGCTCCGAGCGCAGTTGCCTGCCCAGCGGGGCGCGTGCGGCCACGACCGCGCTCATCGGGTGCCCTCCTCGATCGTGTCCACCGCGGACAGGTTGTGCTCGGCCTCCTCGGCCTCGGTGAGCCGGGCGAACAGGTCCTCCAGGCCCGTGCGGTGCCGGCGCGCCTCGTGCACCGCGACCCCCGCGCGCACCAGCGCCTCCAGCACCACGGGCGCGGTCGTGCCGATCAGCTCCACCCGCACGCCGCCGTCGCCGTCGTCCGCGGTGAAGGGCCGCGCCGAGATCCGGCCCGCGCGCAGCGCGGTGAGCGCCTGCTCCACGTCCGGCGTGGTGACCAGCAGCGAGCTGCTGTCGGACTGGAGCAGCTCGGCCAGCTCGCCCTGCGCGACCACGGTCCCCCGGTGCAGCACGGCCACGTGCGTGCAGGTCGCCTCGATCTCGCTGAGCAGGTGCGACGACACCAGCACCGTGCTGCCCGCCGCGTGCAGGTCGGCGATCACGCCGCGCACCTCGCGGGTGCCCGCCGGGTCGAGGCCGTTGGTCGGCTCGTCCAGCACGATCAGCCGGCGCGGCACCAGCAGCGCCGCCGCCAGGCCCAGCCGCTGCTTCATGCCCAGCGAGTACCCCCGGTAGCGGCGGTGCGCGGCGGCGCCCAGCCCGACCCGCTCCAGCGCGTCCTCCACCGCCTGCCGGACCGAACCGGTGGCGAGCAGCGGTTCGAACGCCGCCGCCCGCCGCAGGTTCTCCCGGCCCGACAGGAACGGGTGGAACCCGGGACCCTCGACCAGCGCGCCCACGTGCGGCAACGCGTCGCCCACGCCGTCGGGCAGCGCCTCGCCCAGCAGCTCGACCTCACCCTCGGTCGGCCGCACCAGCCCGAGCAGCATCCGGATCGTGGTGGTCTTGCCCGACCCGTTCGGGCCGAGCATCCCCAGCACCGCGCCCTCCGGCACGTCGAGGTCGACCCGGTCCACCGCGACCGTCCGCCCGTACACCTTGCGCAGCCCCCGCGTCCGGGCGGCGAGGACCGGGGTGGAGCCGGTTCCCACCGGCTCCACCCGCGCGCTGGTCGAGGCGGTCACTTCACCTGCCCGATCGCCTCGGTCAGCACCTGCTCCGGCACCGCGCCGACGGCCACCCGGCCGTCGTCGGCGATCAGCACGCCGCCGACCCGGGCGGTGACCAGCGTGCCCGACCCCCACGGGCCGCTGACCTGCTTGCCGAGCTGCCGCAGCAGGCCCTGCACGTCGGCGCCCCGCTCACCGCGGCCCTCCCACTCGCGGCCGTCCCGCTCGCGGCCGTCCTCGGCGCGTCGCGGGTCGAGGTTCGCCAGGGCGTCCGCCGGCACGCGCGCGACCAGCACGGCGTCCCAGCCCTCGCCGACCACCTGCGGGTCGGCCTCGGTCAGCGCCCGCTCCGCGGCCGTCCGGTCCCGCTCGGACACGTCCTGCGGCCGGACCTCGGTCACCTCGGCGCCGGCGGGCGGGGTGAAGGCGAACAGCGCCGGGTCCTGCGGGCCGACGGTCAGCTCGGAGAACCCGACCTGGACGGCGGGCGCGTTCGTGCCGTTGGTCAGCACGGACACCCGCAGCGGCGCGCGCAGCTCCGCGTCGACCGCCACCCGCACCTCCCGCAGCACGGTCCGCTCGGTCGGCTTCGGCGTCAGCACCAGCTCGTAGGCCGACCGGCCGGCCACCCGCGCGGTGCCGTCGACGGTGACGTCGCTGAACTCCTGGACGTGGGTCACCACGTCGCGGGCCAGCGTCACCGGGTCGCTCGGCACGCCCTCCACCGGCCGCTCCCGCTTCGCCGCCGCGTCGCGCGTCACCTTCTGGACGGTCTGCTCGGCCGAGTCCCACAGCCACGACGTGGCGCCGTCGTCGACGAAGGTCTTCTCCGACTCGCCCGCCGGCAGCTGGACCCGCACCCGGCCGGCGCCGTCGGTCCACATGCGCAGCGAGCTGGCGCCGTCGGACAGCTGGGGGATGCCCGCCAGGGCCGGGACGCCCAGGTCGTTGTCGACGTCGACGCTGCCGCCGAACGCGGCCGGTTCCGCCGTGATCACCGACTCGACGAGGGACTCGGCGGTGACGTCCGGCAGCACCGGCGCCGGGCCCGCGCCGGCGGGCATCGCCAGCACCCCCAACCCGGTGACCCCGGCGACCACCCCGGCCGCCGCCACGGCCACGGTCACCCTTCTGCGGTTCATGAACCCCTCCTCCTCGCCGTCGGGCAGCCCCTTGCGACCCGACGACACCGACCCTCCCCCGCCCGTCCTGAGATCGGGCTGAGAGGCTGAGAGAGCCCTGAGAGCCCATCACGATGGTCCCACCGACCGGGCATGCTGTGGTGCGTGAGACCACGGGTGCTGGTAGTGGACGACGAGGTGGGCGTGCGGCGGGCGCTGGAACGCGGCCTGTCCGCCGAGGGCATGGAGGTGGTCACCGCCGCCGACGGGCCCAACGCCCTGCGGGTGGCGCTGACCGGCGCGTTCGACGTGGTGCTGCTGGACATCATGCTGCCCGGCCTGTCCGGCTACCGGGTGCTCCAGCGGATGCGCGCCGAGGGCGTCCGCACCCCCGTGCTCATGGTGTCGGCCAAGGACGGCGAGGTCGACCAGGCCGACGGCCTCGACCTCGGCGCGGACGGCTACCTGGTCAAACCGTTCTCGTTCGTGGTGCTCGTCGCCCAGGTCAGGGCCCTGCTGCGGCGCAACACGGCCGACCTGTCGCGGCGGCGGCTCAAGCTCGGCGACCTGGTGGTGGACCGGGCGGCCCGCGAGGTCAGCTGGGCGGGCGAGCCGGTGCAGCTGTCGCCCCGCGAGTACGCCGTGCTCGACGTGCTGGCCGGCCGCGCCGGGTCCGTGGTCACCAAGGACGAGCTGCTGCGCGCCGTGTGGGGTGACGAGCAGGCCGCCACCCGCAACGCCGTGGAGGTCTACGTCGGCTACCTGCGGCGCAAGCTGGAGGCGATGGGCGCGGGCGAGGTCGTGCGCACCGTGCGCGGGCACGGCTACCTGGCGTCCACGCCCGACCTCGACGCGGCCCTGGGCTCGGCCAGGCGCAGGTGAACCCGCGCCGCTGGTGGCTGCGGCGCACGCTGCGGTTCCGCATCACGGTCGTGGCGACCGGCGTGGCGCTGGTGTGCCTGCTCGCGTTCACCCTCCTCGCCCCGCGCCTGATCGGGATGGTGCAGGTCAGCGCGGTGGACGCGGAGCTGTGGCGTGCCGGCGCGGTGCGCGTGCTCGACATCGCGGGCGCGCCCCTGGACGGCGGGCCGCCCACCGACCTCACCGCCGCCGAGGTCCGGGCGCTCAAGTCGGGCGAACCGGTGCTGAGGGTGGACGGCGCGAGCGCCCACCGGTGGACCGGGCGGGTCGCGTTCGACGCCGACGGCACCCCCCGGCTGCACGTCGCCGGCGACACCCTCCTCGGCTACCAGGAGGCCAACCGGCTGGGCACCCGCTGGCTGCTGGTGGCCGCCGTCCTGGTGGCCGGGCTGGTGGGCATCGCGACGTGGCTGTCCGTGCGGTCGTCGCTGCGACCGGTCGAGCGGATGCGCGTGGCGGCGGCCGAGCTGCCGCGCGGCAGGCGCCTGCCCGTGCCCGCCGCCCGGGACGAGCTGCAAGCGCTCGCCGTGGCGCTGAACGCGCTGCTGGCGCGCCGCGACGAGGCCACCGAGCGGCTGCGGCGGTTCACCGGCGACGCCGCCCACGAGCTGCGGTCCCCGGTGACGTCGGTGCGGGCGCAGGCCGAGGTGGCGGTCGCGCACCCCGACCCCGACTTCTCCATCGAGGTGCTGGAATCCGTCGTCGAGGAGTCCCAGCGGCTGTCCGCCCTGGTCGACGCGCTGCTCATCCTCGCCCGCGCCGACACCGGCGAACTGCCCCGCGCCGAACCCGTCGACCTGGTGCTCCAGGTCCAGGCGGCCGTGGACCGGCTGGACGCGGACCTGCTCGTGCAGGTCGCCGCCCCCATGAGCGCCTGCCTGATCCCGGCCGCCCGCGCCGAGGTCGAACTGGTCGTGGACAACCTGCTGCGCAACGCCGCCCGCCACGCGCGCACGCTCATCCGGATCTCGGTGCTGCCCGCCGCCCGCCAGGTGCGCCTCGTCGTCGACGACGACGGCCACGGCATCCCCGAGGAGCACCGCCAGAAGGTGTTCGACCGCTTCTACCGCGTCGACACCGACCGGGGCCGCGCCACCGGCGGCTTCGGCCTGGGCCTGGCCCTGGTCTCGCACCTGGTGCGGCGGCGGCGCGGGACCGTGCGGGCGGCGGAGTCGCCCGAGGGCGGCGCCCGCCTGGAAGTGCGCTGGCCGACCTACCGCTGACCGCCCGGCGCTCCCTCCCGGCCCCGCCCAGCCGGCACCGGGCGCCCCACCCCCGCGTCCCCTGCTCGGGGCCACGGGCCGCCGCCACCGGGGATGGCAGGATGCCGCAGTGCCCGAGCTCAGGAACACCACCCTGGTCGACGCGCCCCTGCGCACCGTCGCCGCCGCGCTCCTGGACGGCCTCCTGCTCGCCCGCGCGGTCCGGGGCCTCGGCGTGCGGATCTCCGGCGAACCCGTGCTCTACCAGGGCGCCTCGCTCACCGGCTCCGTCGGCCCGGTCAACGGCGTGCTGGTCGTCACCCGGGCGGACCCCACCGGCGTCTCGGCCGAGCTGGTGGGCGGCCCCCTGCCGGCGCTGAACCTGACCACCGACCTCCTCCACACCGGCGGCGGCACCATGGTCGTCGACTCGGTCGAGTGGACCAGCCCCGGAGGCCCGGTGGGCCGCCTGGCGGACGTGGTGGTGGGCCGGGGCCTGGCCCTGAAGGTCCTCCAGGCCCGCGCCCGCGCCATCGCCCAACGCTCCGTCGAACTCCTGGACGCCCGCGTGGTGGTCGGCGCGGCCATCATCCGCAACGGCCTCCTCCTGGCCCAGCAGCGCGCCTACCCGCCGGACACCGCCGGCCGCTGGGAACTCCCCGGCGGCCGCGTGGAACCCGGCGAGACCGACGAGGCCGCCCTGATCCGCGAGTGCCGGGAAGAACTGGACATCACCATCACCCCGGGCCCCGCCCTCGACCCGGACGTCCCCCTGCGCCCGGACCTCCTCCTCCGCGCCTACACCGCCCACCTGGACACCGGCACCCCCACCCCCACCGACCACCAAGCCGTCCGCTGGATAACCCCCACCGAACTGACCACCCTCGACTGGCTCCCAGCCGACCGAGCCCTACTCCCCTCCCTAACCCCCCTCCTAACCCCCTGACCCCCACCCACCCAACCCCCCGCGTGTCCTCCACTCCGGCATCGCGTGTCCTCCACTCAGACACCGCGAGTCGAACACTCAGACACACCGTGTCGAACACTCAGCACACGCGCCCCACCCTCAAACCGCGCGAGTCGTACGTCCAGGTCCACCGTGTCGTACGTTCCGGACCCCCGAGTTCACCGTTCAGGTCCGGTAGCCGGGTCACCTGCCGGACCTGAACGGTGAACTCACCGGACCTGAGCGTTCGACACGGTGGACCTGAGCGTTCGACTCGCGATGCCGGAGTGGAGGACACGCGATGCCCGAGTGGAGGACACGCGGGGGAGGGGCTTCAGCCGAGGCCGGTGAGGCGCAGGGCGGCGTCCAGGCGGTGGCGGCAGCGGTCACGGGTGCGCTCGGCGCCGTGGGCGCGGACGCGGTCCAGCTCGGCCGGGTCGTCCAGCAGCTGCCGGGTCCGCTCCCGCACCGGCCTCAGCTCCTCGACCACCGCCTCGGCCGTCGCCTCCTTCAGCTCGTGGTAGGTCGTGAAGCCGTCGGCCAGGTCTTTCGGCTCCTTGCCCGTGCACGCGGCCAGCACCTCCAGCAGGTTCGCCACCCCCGGCTGCTCCTCGGGCGCGTAGCGCACCTGCGCCAACTCGTCCGTCACCGCACGCCGGATCTTGCGGCGCACCAGGTCCGGCGGGTCCAGCACGAACACCGTGCCCGCCGCGTCCTTCGCCGACTTGTCCATCTTGCGGCTCGGATCGGCCAGGTCGCGGACCCGGGCGGCGGTCGGCGGCACCACCGCGCGCGGCACCACGAACACCTCGCCGTACGTGCCGTTGAACCGCCGCGCCAGCGCCCGCGCCAACTCCACGTGCTGCCGCTGGTCGTCACCGACCGGCACCTCGTGCGCGCCCTGGAGCAGGATGTCCGCCGCCATCAGCACCGGGTAGGTGAGCAGGCTCAACCGCACCGACGGCCGCCCCACCGACTTCTCCTTGAACTGCACCATCCGCGCCGCCTCGCCGTACGTGCAGGTGCACTCCAACACCCAGGTCAGCGCGCCCAGCTCGCGGACCAGGTCCGACTGCACCGACACCGACCTCGGGTCGACACCGGCGGCGATCAGCACCGCCAGCTGCTCCCGGGCCAGCGCCCGCAGCCGGGACGGGTTGTGCGAGGTCGTCATCGCGTGCAGGTCGCTGATGAAGTAGACGTCGTCCTCACCACCGTCGACAGCCCACCGCCGAACGGCGCCGAGGTAGTTGCCCAGCTGCACCGGGCCGGACGGGGTGATCGCGGAGAGCCTGACCATCGTGGATCCCTTCGGGGTCGGCCCGCCGCGACGGAGCCCCCCGGACAACGCGAAGGCCGCCTCGACGGGCGGCCTGCGTTCGTTCGTTGACGCGCAGTGCTAGGGCCGCCGGAAGGCGGGCCACCAGAACACGTGAAGTGCGCGCATGACCCCAGATGGTAGCGGGTCGAGGCGTCGCGTCACAGACCTCAGCGTCGCGAACAGCGTCACGCGGCCCTCTTCCCCGGCTTCCCCGACTTCTTCTTGGCCTTGAGCAGGGCCACCACCGGGCAGCCCTTGCAGCGCGGCGTCGACCGGCAGCACTTCTTCTTCACCTTGCCCTTGCCCACGTGACGCGCTCCACTCATCCAGGTGTCCCCAGGGTAGGTGAGGCTGACCTCACCTACGGTCGCCGTGTGGTAAAGACAGCAAGCCCGGTAGACTGATTGTGGCTGCGTGCGTGCTCCAGTCCCGGCGCCCGGCCCTTCCTCGAATCAGCTCTAGGAGTTCCGCGTGCCCACGGCCACCGCGTCGATCAAGGAAACGCTGGTCCGCAACGACCTGCGCAACGTCGCGATCGTCGCGCACGTTGACCACGGCAAGACCACCCTGGTCGACGCCATGCTCCGCCAGTCCGGCGCCTTCTCCGAGCGGGCCGAGCCCGTCGACCGGGTGATGGACTCCGGTGAGCTGGAGCGCGAGAAGGGGATCACGATCCTCGCCAAGAACACCGCCGTCCGCCGCCACACGCCCGACGGCGTGGTCACGATCAACGTGGTGGACACCCCCGGCCACGCCGACTTCGGCGGCGAGGTCGAACGCGGCCTGTCCATGGTCGACGGCGTGGTCCTGCTGGTCGACGCCTCCGAGGGCCCGCTGCCGCAGACCCGGTTCGTGCTGCGCAAGACCCTCGCCGCCGGCCTGCCGGTCATCCTCGTGGTCAACAAGGTCGACCGCCCCGACGCCCGCATCTCCGAGGTCGTCGAAGAGGCCCACGACCTGCTGCTCGACCTCGCCACCGAGGTCGGCGCCGACGACTCCGTGCTCGACCTCCCGGTCGTCTACGCCTCCGCCCGCGCCGGCCGCGCCTCCCTCAACCAGCCCGAGGACGGCGGCCTGCCCGACGAGGAGAACCTCGACTCGCTGTTCGAGGTGCTCCTCAACCACATCCCCGCCCCGACCGGTGACGCCGACGCGCCGCTGCGCGCCCTGGTCACCAACCTCGACGCGTCGACGTTCCTCGGCCGCATCGCGCTGTGCCGCATCGCCGCCGGCCGCATCCGCAAGGGCGAGACCGTCGCCTGGTGCCGCGAGGACGGGTCGACGCAGAAGGTCAAGATCACCGAACTGCTGATCACCGAGGCCCTCGAACGAGTGGCCGCCGAGGAGGCCCGCGCCGGCGACCTGGTCGCGATCGCGGGCATCCCGGAGATCACCATCGGCGACACGCTGGCCGACGTCGACAACCCCGAGCCGCTGCCGCGGATCACCGTCGACGAGCCCGCCATCTCCATGACGATCGGCGTCAACACCGGCCCGCTGGCCGGCCGCGGCGGCGGCAGCAAGCTCACCGCGCGCCTGGTCAAGGCCCGTCTCGACGCCGAACTCGTCGGCAACGTGTCGGTCCGCGTGCTGCCCACCGAGCGACCCGACACCTGGGAGGTCCAGGGCCGCGGCGAGCTGGCGCTGGCCATCCTGGTCGAGCAGATGCGGCGCGAGGGCTTCGAGCTCACCGTCGGCAAGCCGCAGGTGGTGACCAAGACGGTCGACGGCAAGCTGCACGAGCCGTTCGAGCGGCTGACCATCGACGCGCCCGAGGAGCACCTCGGCGCCATCACCCAGCTGCTGGCCAACCGCAAGGGCCGGATGGAGAACATGTCCGGCCACGGCACCGGCCGGATCAAGCTGGACTACGTCGTGCCGTCGCGCGGCCTGATCGGCTTCCGCACCGAGTTCCTGACCGAGACCCGGGGCACCGGCATCGCCAACGCGGTCGCCGAGGGCTACGGCCCGTGGGCCGGCGAGATCCGCACCAGGCACAACGGCTCGCTGGTCGCCGACCGCGCGGGCTCGATCACCGCGTACGCGATGATCCAGCTGGCCGACCGGGGCACGTTCTTCGTCGAGCCGGGCGCCGACACGTACGAGGGAATGGTCGTCGGCGAGAACCCGCGCGCGGAGGACCTGGACGTCAACGTCTGCCGCGAGAAGAAGCTGACGAACATGCGCACCTCGACGGCCGACGTGATGGAGACCCTGGCGCGGCCGCGCAAGCTGTCGCTGGAGGAGGCGCTGGAGTTCTGTGCGGTGGACGAGTGCGTCGAGGTCGCGCCGGAGGTCGTGCGGGTGCGGAAGGTGATCCTGGACGCGAACCAGCGGGGCCGCGAGCGGAACCGCGCCAAGCTGCGCGGCTGACGCCGCCTTCTCCTTATATATAGGGTGTGCTGACGGGCACCCCGGGGCTGCCCCGGGGTGCCCGTTGGTTTTGGGCCACACGATCGGGTGGTCATGGGCCTCGACATGTACGAAAACCGGGGGTTCGGCACTCGGTTAAAACATGAGGAAGCCGCCCAACCCCGAACTCTGCCGACCGCCCGACCGGCCCATTGCCCGACCGGCCACCCCACCCCGGATCCCCACCCCGGATCCCCGCCTCAGGCCTTCGACCCAGGCCGGCCCACCAGCCCCGGGCACGTCGAACCCGGGCACGGACACTGGCCTTGGCATCGGCACTGGCCAGGCCCGCGCCTGCCCCCACGCCCACGCCGATGCCGACGCCGACGCCGACGCCCGGGCGCACACCCGCACCCACGCCGACGCCCGCACCCACCCGCACCCACGCGCCCGCCCGCACGCCCGCGCGCCTACCCGGCCAACCGGCTCGCTCGGACGACGCTCGCTCGGGCTGCTCTCGCTCGGGCTGTGTTCGCTGCTGGAGTCGGGCAGCAGATGCTGGGGAACTGGGCAGGCATGCTGTTCGGAGTCGATCACTTGCTTGAGGCGGGTGCGCGCAGAGGGCCGGGTGCCGCAGAGGACCGGGTGGTCGCTTGGCAGGGAGGGGATGCTCGCGTCCGGGAGTCCGGGAGTCCGGGAGTCCGGGAGTCCGGGAGTCCGGGAGTCCGGGAGTCCGGGAGTCCGGGAGTCCGGGAGTCCGGGAGTCGGGCATGGGAGGTCTCGGGCGTGGGGACGTGGCGTGAGTGCCTGGGCCTGGGCCTGGGGGAGTGGGGGCGTGGGGCGCGGGCTTGCGAGCGGGTGCGGTGGAGGGTTGGGTGCGGTGAGGTTGTGAGGTGGGTCACCGGTTCGTGAGGTGGGGCAGGGCCTCGGCGGTTGGTTGCCGGGGGCATCTGGCACGCTCGTCGTCATGGGCGAGAGATCGGTTGTGGTGGCGTTGGCTGCGGTTTTGCTGGTGGCCGCTTGCACGGCCACCCCGCCCCCGCCGCTGGTGCCCTCGACACCGGGCATGACGGTCGTGCCCAAGGAGAAGCAGAACGAGCTGGTGGTCGGGGTCGACGACGTCAAGGGCGGCTACAACCCGCACACGCTCGCGGCCCAGTCGGCGATCACCACGGCCCTGTCCTCGCTGCTCCTGCCGTCCACCTTCCGCACGGACGCGGACGGCAGCCCTCGGGTCGACCTGGACCTGCTGGTCAGCGCCGAGGTCACCGGCGCCGACCCCTACACCGTCACCTACACCCTCCGCCGGGACGCGAGCTGGTCCGACTCGGCTCCCATCGCGGCCGAGGACTTCGTCTACCTCTGGCAGCGGATGCGGGAGGAGCCCGGGGTGGTCAACCCCGCCGGTTACCGCCTGATCGACGACATCACCAGCCGCGAGGGGGGCAAGGTGGTCGAGGTGGTGTTCGCCGAGCCCTACCCCGGCTGGCGGAGCCTCTTCCACGACCTGCTGCCGGCCCACCTGCTCAAGGACGCGCCGGGTGGCTGGGGGGCCGCGCTCGCCGACAGCTTCCCGGCGACCGCGGGGCCGTTCGCGGTGCGCAACCTCGACCAGCCGCGGGGGGAGATCATCCTGGAGCGCAACGACCGCTACTGGGAGCAACCGCCGGCGCTCGATCGGCTGGTCCTCCGTCGGGCCAGCCAGGGGGACATCGTCGAGGCGCTCGACACCAGCGACAACCACGTCGCGCTCATCCGGGCCGACGCCATCGCGCTGCGGGACGTCGACGAGCTGGCCAAGGCCCAGCCCGTCACGGTCACGACCGTGCCCCGCCCCGAGGTCGTCACCGTCCTGTTCCGGCCCGCCGCCCCCCGGATGGGTGATGTCCGGGTTCGGACGGCGATCTCGAACATCCTCGACCGCGACGAGCTGATCGCCCTCGGCACCCGCAGCGGGCCGAGCGCGCACCTGCGCGCCGACGCCCAGGTAACACCGCCGTCAAAGCCCGGTTACGCGGCGACCATGCCTGCCGAGACCGGCGACCCCGTGCAGTTGCTCACCGAGGCGGGTTACACCCGGACGGATGGTTACTGGGGTCGGGATGGCAGTCGGTTGGAGTTGACCATCGCCGCGCCCGCCGGGATCGAGCCCTACGTGGCCGTCGCCAACGAGGTCCAACGTCAACTGTCATTGTCCGGAATCGGTGGTCGCGTCCTTACAACGCAGCCCAATGAGTTGTTCGCCCGAGATCTGGGCCTTACGGACGGCCCTGACAACGCTGTCGACATTGCCGTCGTGCCCCGGCTGGACACGGGTGATTCGGCGGCCGTTCTGGCTTCCTCATTCGGCTGCACGACGTCACCGCAGGACGGCGGTACACCCATTCCGGGGAATCTCTCGGGTTTCTGCGACCAGTCGGTCCAGCCCGTCATCGAGCAGGCCCTGTCGGGGGAGGTGCTGCTGTCCGACGCCCTCGCGGCGGTCGAGCCGGTGCTCTGGCAGCAGGCCGTCTCGATGCCGTTGTTCCAGGTAGCGGACCTGTTGGTGGTGCTGCCGGAGGCCCGGGAGGTGACCGCGGGCGCCCCGTTCGCCGGCCCCTTCGGCACCGCCTCGTCCTGGCGCCTGGAAGGTCGTTGACCGTTGACTCCTACGAAACACTGGCTTCAAGATGCGTTCGTGGGGCAGTATTGACAGTATTCCCGGCGACCGGTTAACGAACGCTCCCGCCCGTAACTGCGGAGTCGCTTGCTGCGACCAACGTGTCACCCTTTGGTCACGATCGGCCGATGGGCAGTGACCGTGCGGCGCACAGGTTCTTATCGTGCTCCAACGGTGTGTCGGTTCGGGGCGTGTTTGGCACATCACGGTTATGGGTGGAAGCAGACTCAAACGGTCGCTCCAACCCGGTGCTAGGAGGGCACGTGTCGATGAGGAGATCAAAAGCTGTCTCGGCGCTCGCGCTGATGACCAGCGCCGCGCTCGTCCTGAGCGCGTGCGGCGGCGGCGGCGGTTCGAGCAGCACCGACCAGGGTGGCCAGCAGGACGCCAACCCGGGTGAGATCGGCGGCCAGGACGAGACGCTCAAGCGTCCCAAGGTCGAGGACATCGGCGAGATCGCGGTCGCCGTGGAAGAGGGCTTCCACAACTACAACAACAACATCGGCGCGACGAACAACTTCTCCAGCACCATCGCGCTGTCGAACGTCCAGCCCTCGCCGTACGTGACCGAGCTGGTCGACGGCAAGGTGCTGATCAAGGTCGACGGCGACCTGATGGAGTCCGTCAAGGTCACCTCGTCGAGCCCGCAGACCATCGAGTGGAAGGTCAACTCGGCGGCGGTCTGGTCGGACGGCCAGCCGGTCGACTGCGACGACTTCCACCTGAAGTGGCTGGCGGCCACGAGCAAGGCCACCGTCACGGGTGACAGCGGCGAGGCCGCCTCGATCTTCGACTCGTCGCCCACGGGCTACGAGAACATCGAGAAGCTCGAGTGCGCGGACAACGACAAGACGATCACCACGACGTTCTTCGCGGACAAGCCGTTCGCCGACTACCGCGCGCTGTTCTCGCAGCCGGGTAGCGACAGCCTGCTCCCGGCCCACGTGCTGGAGCAGAAGACCGGCGTCTCGGACATCACCAAGGTGCTGCCGTCGCAGAACGACGACACCGTCAAGACGGTCGCGGACTTCTACACCAAGGGCTGGCTGGGCTTCGACCCGTCGGTCGCCCTGTCCGCCGGTCCGTACATGATCGAGTCCTCGGACCTGAAGGACCAGACCGTCCTGGTGCGCAACCCCAAGTGGTGGGGCAACCCGGGTGGCCCGGCCAAGGTCATCCTGAAGACGAACACGGACGCCCAGTCCGCGGCGCAGCAGCTCCAGAACAAGGAAGTCCAGGTCATCGCGCCGCAGGCGGACCCGTCGGTGGCCCTCCAGCTGCGCGAGGACAGCGCGTTCGAGGTCTACGCGGCCGGTGGCCAGACCTACGAGCACGTCGACTTCAACATGGCGCGCCCGCTGTTCAAGGAGAACAAGGACCTGCGCACGGCCGTGGCCCAGTGCTTCGACCGGCAGGGCCTGATCGACAAGCTGGTGGCGGACGTCGACCCGAACGCCAAGCCGCTGGGCAGCCTGACCTTCATGCCGAACGAGATCGGCTACGAGGACCACTACGGCGACATCGGCAACGGTGACGTCGCGGCCGCGAAGAAGACCCTGGAAGACGGCGGTTGGGCCCTGGGCTCGGACGGCATCTACGCCAAGGGCGAGTTCCGCGCCTCGTTCGCGATCGGCTTCAAGACGGTCCAGCGCCGCGCCGACACCGTCCGGATCCTCCAGGACAAGTGCCGCCAGGCCGGTATCGAGGTCATCGCCGACCAGGCCGCCGACTTCAACGACAAGCGCCTCCCGGCGTCCGAGTTCGACGCGGCCCTGTTCGCGTGGGTCGGCCAGCCGCTGAAGGCCGGCGCGTACGGCAACTACGCGCAGAAGTCCAAGGGCGGTTCGGGCAACTACAACAACTACGACTCGGCCGCGCTGACCGAGACGTGGGCCAAGGCGAACGGCGAGCTCGACTACGAGAAGCGCACCGCGATGATGAACGACGCGGACAAGATCATGCGCGAAGACCTGCACAGCATCCCGCTGTTCCAGCTGTCCGACTTCGCCGCGTCGAACGCGGAGATCGGCCCGATCTCCTACATCGGCGTCGGTGGCGGCGTGACCTGGAACGTGTACGCCTGGCAGAAGAACAGCTGACGCCGGCAAGCGGTTAGCTGGGCAAAGCACGACCCTTCCGCCGGGGGGCCGGTGCCACGAGCACCGGCCCCCCGGACGGTGTCCGCGTCCGGTAGGCGCCCACGCTCGCAGGCGGGGGTGCCTAGGGAGACTAGAGACTCGTCATGTTCCGTTACATAATCCGGCGGTTGTTGATCTCGATTCCGCTGTTGATCGTCGCTTCATTCCTCTGCTTCGGACTCGTGAACGCCATGGGCGACCCCCTGGCGGAGTGGAAGCTCCAGAAGCCCCGGACACCGGCGGAGATCGCCGCCGCTTACGAGCGGACGGGCTACAACGAGCCGTTCATGGAGCGCTACGTCGAGTGGGCGGGCGACTTCGTGACCGGCGACTGGGGCGAGACGGTCGTCCCCGGCAACGCGGGCAGGCCCGTCAAGGACGAGCTGCTCACGTCTTTCGGCATCACGCTGCGGCTCATCCTCGCCGCCGAGATCATCGCGCTCATACTCGGCATCGCGGTCGGTGTCGTCGGCGCGGTCAGACAGTACTCGTTGTTCGACTACACGGCGACCGGAATATCGTTCGCCATGTTCTCGATGCCGTTGTTCTGCGTGGCCCTCGTGCTCAAGGCGGGCGGCATCAAGCTGAACGACTGGTTGGAGTCCACCGGCGCGGACCGGTGGATCGTCACCGCGGGACCCCCGGGCGAGGGCTTCAGCGGCAGCTTCAGCGAGCAGCTCTTCCAGTACAGCGGCGCCTACATCCTGCCGACCATCTCGCTCGTGGTGATCCAGTTCGCGCTCTACAGCCGCTTCCAGCGCGCTTCGATGCTCGAAACGCTCAACGCCGATTACGTGCGCACCGCGCAGGCGAAGGGCATTTCGCAGGGGCGCGCCATCTTCCGCCACGCGCTGCGCAACGCCTTGATCCCGATCATCACGGTGTCCTCCCTGAACATCGGTGCGGGTTTCGGCGGCGCGGTGATCACCGAGACGGTCTTCAACTGGTCCGGGATGGGCAAGTTCATCGTCGAGGCCATCACGAAGATCGAGCCCTACCAGGTGCTCGGCTTCATGATGGTGACGGCCGTGTTCATCATCGCGTTCAACCTGATCGCGGACATCCTGTACGCCTTCCTGGACCCGAGGATTCGCCTTGACTAACATGGGAGCCCCCGCGGCGCAGGCGCCTGCGCCGGACTCGGCCGAGGCGAGCCAGTTCGACAACACCTCGGCCCGCAAGCAGTGGCAGGTCATCCTGCGCCGGTTCGCCCGGCACCGCCTGGCGCTGTTCGGTTTCATCCTGTTCGTGCTGCTGGTGCTGTTCGCCTTCTTCGGCGGCCTGTTCTGGAAGTACCCGTACACCGACCTGGGCTTCAAGCGGTACCTGCCGCCCAGCGCCGACCACCCGTTCGGCACCGACCGGCTCGGTGGCGACATGGTCGCCCAGATCATCCGCGGCACCCAGTTCTCGATCCAGATCGCGATCGTGGTGGCGCTGCTGTCCACCGTCATCGGCGTGGTGCTGGGCGCGTTGGCCGGCTACCTCAAGGGCTGGGTCGACACCCTGATCAGCCGCTTCATCGACCTGCTGCTGGTGATCCCCAGCCTGGTCATCGCGGCGGTGCTGGTGCGCAACAGCTTCGTGGTGTCGGTGGCGGGCGGCTCCGGCGGGTCGAACTGGATGATCGTGGCCCTGTACCTGGGCCTGATCGGCTGGCTGTCGATCGCCCGGGTGATCCGCGGCATGGTGCTGTCGCTGCGGGAGAAGGAGTTCGTGGAGGCGGCCCGCGCGCTGGGCGCGTCCACGTCCCGGATCGTGTTCCGGCACATCCTGCCGAACACCATCGACGTGATCATCGTGAACGCCACGCTGGCCATCGCGCAGGCGGTGCTGCTGGAGGCGGCCCTGTCCTTCATCGGCCTGGGCGTGCAGAGCCCGGACACCTCGCTGGGCCTGATGATCAGCCTGAACAAGAACGAGCTGACGCTGCACCCGTGGCTGTTCTTCGCCCCGTTCGTGTTCATCGTGCTGATCTCGCTCGCGGTCAACTTCATCGGTGACGGGCTCCGGGACGCCTTCGACCCGCGGCAGAAGAGGGTGAAGGCATGAGTGGGTTTGACGTGCTCGGCGAGCCCCGGCCGGACTCCGGCCGCGACGGCGAGAAGCTCCTCAAGGTCGAGAACCTGTCGGTGGACTTCCCCACCGACGACGGCACCGTGCACGCGGTGCGGGACGTGTCGTTCACGCTCGGCGCGGGCGAGGTGCTCGGCGTCGTCGGCGAGTCCGGCTCGGGCAAGTCGGTGTCGTCGATGGCGGTCATGGGCCTGCTGCCCAAGACCGCGCAGATCGGCGGCTCGATCCAGTTCAGGGACCGCGAGCTGGTCGGCCTGGACTACAAGCAGATGCAGCCGATCCGCGGCAACGGCATCTCGATGATCTTCCAGGACCCGATGACGTCGCTGAACCCGGTGTACACGGTGGGCTGGCAGCTCGCCGAGGCGCACCAGGCGCACCACGACGTGTCCAAGAAGGCGGCCTGGGCCAAGGCCGTCGAGGTGCTGGAGCTGGTGGGCATCCCGCAGCCGGACCGGCGCGCCTCGCAGTACCCGCACGAGTTCTCGGGCGGCATGAGGCAGCGCGCGATGATCGCGATGGCGATCATCAACGACCCGGACGTGATCATCGCCGACGAGCCGACCACGGCGCTCGACGTGACCGTGCAGGCGCAGATCCTGGACACGCTGCTGCGCATCCGGGACGAGACGCGGGCCGGCATCATGATCATCACGCACGACCTCGGCGTGGTGGCGGGCATGGTGGACCGCGTCCAGGTCATGTACGGCGGCACGGTCGTCGAGCAGGGCTCCGTCGACGAGATCTTCGAAGCGCAGCGGATGCCCTACACCGTCGGCCTGCTGGGTTCCATCCCGAACCCGAACATGCTGGGCAAGCGACTCACCCCGATCAAGGGCGCGCCGCCCTCGCTGATGAACCTGCCGCGGGGCTGCACGTTCTCGCCGCGCTGCCCGCTGGCGATCGACGCCTGCCGGGAGACCGAGCCGCAGCTGCTGGAGACCGACCGGTCCGGCCACTTCGCGCGGTGCCACCGCTCCGCGCACCTGGCCACGATCGAGAACCCGCAGCGGCTGTTCGCGCACGACGAGATCGGCGTCGTGGAGAACCCGGCCTCCCTGACCGCGGCGAACCCGGCCATCCCGGTGGCCGAGTCGGTCGAGGCGGTCGAAGCGCGGCTGCACGAAGAGGAGAGCTCGACCTCATGACCACGTCCACTGATGTGAACCCGCAGGCCGGCGGCGCCGCCTCCGGCCGGCCGGGCGAGACCCCGCTGCTGGAGGTCCGGGACCTGGTCAAGTCCTTCCCGGTGCGCGGCGGCGGCATCATCCCGCGCACGGTCGGGCAGGTGCAGGCCGTCTCCGGCCTCACCTTCGACCTGTACCCGGGTGAGACGCTGGGCCTGGTCGGCGAGTCCGGCTGCGGCAAGTCCACCACCGGGCGCGCCATCCTCCAGCTGCACAAGCCGACGTCCGGCTCGGTGAAGTTCGAGGGCCGCGAGCTGACCACGCTGCGCGGGCGCGGGCTGCGCTCGGTGCGCCGGGACATGCAGATCGTGTTCCAGGACCCGTACGCGTCGCTGAACCCGCGCTGGCAGATCAACGAGCTGATCTCCGAGCCGTTCAAGATCCACGGCACGGAGAGCGGCACCAACGTCCAGGCGCGGGTCAACGAGCTGATGGAGCTCGTCGGCCTCAACCCGGAGCACCGCAACCGGTACGCGCACGAGTTCTCCGGCGGCCAGCGCCAGCGCATCGGCATCGCCCGCGCGCTCGCGCTCAACCCGAAGCTCGTGGTGCTGGACGAGCCGGTGTCGGCGCTGGACGTGTCGGTGCAGGCGGGCGTGGTGAACCTGCTGGAGGAGTTGCAGGAGCGCCTCGGCCTGGCCTACCTGTTCGTGGCGCACGACCTGTCGGTCGTCCGGCACATCTCCGACCGGGTCGCGGTCATGTACCTCGGCAAGATCATCGAGATCGGCGACCGCGAGGACATCTACAACCGGCCCATGCACCCGTACACGCAGGCGCTGCTGTCCGCGGTGCCGGTGCCGGACCCGAAGCTGGAGCGCCGCCGCCAGCGGATCGTGCTCACCGGTGACGTGCCGTCGCCGGTGAACCCGCCGTCGGGCTGCCGCTTCCGCACCCGCTGCTGGAAGGCGCAGGACATCTGCGCCACCGAGGAGCCGAAGCTGGAGCGCCGCGGCGACGCCGGCGGCACGCTGTCGGCGTGCCACTTCGCCGAGGTCAAGCCGCTGCTGCCGAGCTGACCCTCAGCACTGCGCACCACCCCCGCGGCGACGCACCGCACCGCGGGACCACGCACCACCAGCGAGACCACCTCGCGGGACCGCGTCGGTGGTTCACGGCCCATCCGCCGGCGATCACGCACTTCGATCGCCGGCGGATCGGCCGTGAGCCGCCGACTTCCAGGCGGTCTCGCCGCCGCCTGCGGAGCAGCGGCCATCAACACAGAGCAGCGGCCATCAACACAGCCTCCCGGCGGCGTCGTCACACCGGGGCTTTACTCTGATCCGGTGACGCTGACTGCACCACCACGGTTGCTGCTGGTACACGCACACCCGGACGACGAGAGCCTGTGGACGGGCGGCACCATCGCCCGCTACTCGTCCCTGGGCGTGCACGTCACCGTGGTCACCTGCACCCTCGGCGAGGAGGGCGAGGTCATCCCGCCCGCGTTGCGGAACCTGGCCGCGGACGCCGCCGACCAGCTCGGCGGTTACCGGGTCGCGGAGCTGCGCTCCGCCTGCGCCGCCCTGGGCGTGACCGACCACCGGTTCCTCGGCGGCATGGGCCGCTGGCGCGACTCCGGCATGGCGGGCGTCGAGGCCAACGACCACCCGCGCGCGTTCGTCCGGGGCCCGGTCGACGAGCAGGTCGCCGAGCTGTCGGAGATCATCGCCTCGGTCAAGCCGCAGGTCGTGGTCACCTACGACGCGTTCGGCGGGTACGGGCACCCGGACCACATCCGGGCGCACGAGATCACCACCGCCGCCGTCGCCTCCTCGGACGTGGACCGCCTGTTCCACACCGTCACCTCGCGCGCCGCGACCGCCGAGGGCGTGGCGCGGCTGGCCGGGCTGGCCGACCTGCCGTGGCGGCTGCCCGAGGACGGCGAGCTGCCGGTCACCGACGACGAGGTGATCACCACGGTGGTGGACGTCTCCGAGCACCTGGTGGCCAAGCTGCGGGCGCTGCGCGCCCACTCCACCCAGGTCGGCGTGTGGCAGGACGGCACGGGCTGCGCGTCCTACGCGCTGTCCAACGGCATCGCCCAGCCCGTCGTGCACACCGAGCACTACGTGCTCGCCGAGGGGCCCGCCGAGGGCGCGGGCACGGACCTGTTCGGGGGGCTGGATTGACCGACCGCCTGGCGCTGGTCGGGATCGCCGCCGCGGCCTTCGTGCTGGCGGTGCTGGAGCTGTTCTTCCTGCCGCTGAGGCTGGACGGCACCCTGCTGCCGCGCGTGCACGACTGGCCGTTCCCGATCGCGGTGGTGCTGGCGGTCGTGACCACCCCGCTCCTGGTCCGCATCGCCTCCCAGTACGCGCGGCGCACGAGCGGCGCGGCGTCGCCGCTGCTGGTGTGGGTGGCGACGCTGCTGCTGTTCGGGCTGCTCGGGCCGGGTGGCGACGTTTTGCTCCTCAACGACTGGCGCACCCTGGTGCTGTTCGCCGGCGGCGTGCTGCCCAGCGCCGTCGCCGTGGGTGCTTTCGTGGGGAGGCGGGCCGGTGGCGGAAGCGATCACTGATCGGGACGTGGTGCGGGCGTTGCGGCCGTTCGTGCGCGCCACGGGCCCGCTGCTGGACACCCTGCGCGAGGCCAACCTGCTCGGCCTGCGCGACCGCGAGGTGGAGCGCGACGCCGACCGGCGGCTGGTCGACAAGCTGTGGGACCGGCTGGCGCAGGTGAAGGTGCCCGGCACGGCCGGGTGGGCGCGGATGGACGTGCCGCAGCGCGACGAGTGGTGGCTCAACCGGCTCGGCAGGCTGCTGTCGCTGCTGGCCGCGATCCCCGGCGTCGGCGGCGCGCTGGCCGACCGGCTGCCGATCCAGTCGACGCTGGGCGCGGCCGGGCAGGGGCTGCTGCTGTCGGCGATGGCGGGCGAGCGCGGGCTCACCTCGACCGAGGACCGGGTGCGGCTGCTGGCGCACGTGCTGTTCCAGCGCGAGGTCGACGGCCGCGCCGTGGAACCCGTCGAGGACGAGGACCGCCGGACCCGCGAGCTGACCGCGGAGCTGAAGCCCGAGCGGTCCACGTTCAAGGCCATCGGCGCGACGATCTGGAAGCTCGCCAAGGTGCTGTGGCGGCTGGAGGACGAGCTGGACAAGCGGCCCCAGGGCCGGCTGTACCACCAGGCGCTGGGCATGTTGCCCGTGGTCGGGGTCCTCGGCGACTACCTGGGTGAGCGGTCGGCGCTGAAGAGGGTCCGCGCGGCCGCCTACGAGTGGTTCGGCGCCCAGTAGCGGTAGCGGTGGTGCTCGACGCACCCCAGCGACCCGTACAGCGCGATCGCGGCCTCGTTGTGCTCGGCCACCTGGAGCGCGCAGCGCGTCGCGCCCCGTTCGACGCCCCACGCGGCCAAGCCGCCCATCAGCAGCCGCGCCAGCCCCCGGCGGCGGGCCGACGGCCGCACCGCGAGCCGGGCGACGTGCAGCAGGTCCCCGACCACGGCGCCGCGCACGGTGGCCAGCACCGTGCCGCCTGCCATCGCGCCGCCTGCCACCGTGCCGTCCGCCGCCGTGCCGTCCGCCATCGCGTCGTCCGCCGCCGTGCCGCCTGCCACGACCGCGCCGAAACCCACCGCGCCCGTGGTGAGCACGTGCCGCTGGGCGGGCGTGGGGTCCGGTTGCGCCGCCAGTTCCCACCAGCCGGGAAGGGGCTCGGCCGTGACGACCACCCCTTGGGACGTCTGAGCGTGCTTCGGGGTGGCGAAGCCGGCGAGCCCGCCGGTCATCACGAGCGACTCGGCGCCACCCGGGTGGTCCTCGTCGACCCGCCAGCCGGCGTCCCCGATCGCGCCCTCCGCCGGTGAGCCGACCACCACGTGGGCGGCCGGCGCGATCGCGTTGCGGCGGGCGAAGTCGATCACGAGGTCGAGCGCCTCGGGCACCGGCACCCCCGGATCGCCCGTGGTCAGGGCGCTGTTGGCGCGTCCGGTGAAACCACCCGCGGCCCGCAGCCGCCACTGCCCGAGCGGCACGTCGACCACGGCCGGCCACGCCTCGGCGCAGCGCTGCTCCAACCCGGTGATGTCGCGCACCCCGGCATCGTCCCCCGTACGGACCAAGGGGTGAGGTGTGACCTGGCGCACGGTGCTGATAAGGCAAGCCTGGGCGTTGGACAATCGAGCGCGCCGCGTACTCTCCGGCTTGCGCGGTGTGGACCAGAACAGAAGCAGGAGAGCGCAGTGACCTATGTGATCGCCCAGCCGTGCGTGGACGTGCTCGACAAGGCGTGCATCGAAGAGTGCCCCGTCGACTGCATCTACGAAGGCGACCGGATGCTCTACATCCACCCGGATGAGTGCGTCGACTGTGGTGCTTGCGAGCCTGTGTGCCCCGTCGAGGCCATCTACTACGAGGACGACGTGCCGGACGAGTGGAAGGAGTACACGAAGGCGAACGTGGACTTCTTCGACGAGCTGGGGTCCCCCGGCGGCGCCTCGAAGGTCGGCAAGGTCAGCGCGGACCCGGCGTTCGTCAAGGCTCTCCCGCCGCAGGCGTCCCACGAGTGACCAAGAGGCTCCCGGACTTCCCCTGGGACTCGCTGGCCGACCACGCCGCCGCGGCGCGCGCGCACCCCGGTGGCGTGGTCGACCTGTCCATCGGCACGCCGGTCGACCCGGTGCCCGACGTGGTCCGGCGTGCCCTCGGCTCGGTCGCCGACCAGCCGGGCTACCCGACCACGCACGGCACCACCGCGCTGCGCGAGGCCGCGGTCGGGGCGCTGGCGCGGCGGCACGGCGTCGACGGGCTCGACCCGGCGGCGGTGCTGCCGACCATCGGCTCCAAGGAGCTGGTGGCCTGGCTGCCGACGCTGCTCGGCCTCGGCCCCGGTGACGTGGTCGCGATCCCGGCGCTGGCCTACCCGACCTACGAGGTGGGCGCGAAGCTGGCCGGCGCGACGCCGGTGCGGCTGGCCGACGGCGAGGCGCCGCCCGCCGGCACCCGCCTGGTGTGGCTGAACTCGCCGTCCAACCCGACCGGTCGGGTGCGGTCGGCGGCGTCGCTGGCGCGGTCGGTCGCGGAGGCGCGGGAGGTGGGCGCGGTCGTCGCGTCCGACGAGTGCTACCTGACGCTGCCGTGGACGGCGGAGCCGGTGTCGGTGCTGCGGCCCGAGGTGTCCGGCGGTTCGCCGGAGGGCGTGCTGGCCGTGCACTCGCTGTCGAAGTCGTCCTGCCTCGCCGGGTACCGGGCCGGGTTCGTGACCGGCGACCCGGCGCTGGTGAAGGCCCTGCTGGAGGTGCGCAAGCACGCGGGCATGATCGTGCCGCGGCCCGTGCAGGAGGCCATGACGGCGGCGCTGACCGACGACGCGCACGTGGCGGCGCAGCGTGAGCGCTACCGGGCGCGGCGCGACGTGCTGCTGCCCGCGCTGACCGGGGCCGGTTTCACCGTGGACCACTCCGAGGCGGGCCTGTACCTGTGGTCGACCCGCGGCGAGGACGCGTGGGACACGGTGGCGTGGCTGGCCGAGCGCGGCATCCTGGCCGCACCCGGCACGTTCTACGGCCCGACCGGCGACCGGCACGTCCGCATCGCCCTGACCGCGACGGACGAACGCGTGGCCGCCGCCGCCGACCGCCTGACCACCTGACCGCGCCCTTCACGGCGCCCCACCGGAGGACACGCGATGTCCGACCGGAGGACACGCGACACCGCACCGGAGGACACGCCGGGTCTCCCACCAGAACCCCGGCGTGTCCTCCGCTCAAGCATCGCGTGTCGTCCGGTCAGGCACTGCGTGTCGTCCGGTCGAGCATCGCGTGTCGTCCGGTCGGGGACGGTGAGTTCGCCACTCGCGAGTGGGGAGCGGTCAGTCGTTGGCGTGCAGGGCGGCGTTCAGCTCGACGCCCGTGCCCTTGCGCGGCAGGACCTTGACCACGCCGGTGGTCGAGTCGCGGAGGAACAGCAGGTTCGACATGCCGGAGAGCTGGGCCGCCTTGACCACCGCGCCGTCCGCGCCGGTGACCTTGGTGCCGGCGGTGATGTAGAGGCCCGCCTCGACCACGCAGTCGTCGCCCAGGGAGATGCCCAGGCCCGCGTTGGCGCCGATCAGGGACCGCTCGCCGACGGAGATGACCTGCTTGCCGCCGCCCGACAGGGTGCCCATGATCGACGCGCCGCCGCCCACGTCCGTGCCGTCGCCGACGACCACGCCCGCCGAGATGCGCCCCTCCACCATGGACGCGCCGAGCGTGCCCGCGTTGAAGTTCACGAAGCCCTCGTGCATGACGGTGGTGCCGGGCGCCAGGTGCGCGCCCAGGCGCACGCGGTCCGCGTCCGCGACCCGCACGCCGGTCGGCACCACGTAGTCGACCATGCGCGGGAACTTGTCGACGCCGTACACGGTGACCGGCCCGCGCGAGCGCAGCCGCAGCCGGGCGCCCTCGAAGCCCTCGACCGCGCACGGCCCGAAGTTCGTCCACACCACGTTGTTCAGCAGCCCGAAGACGCCGTCCAGGTTGACGCCGTGCGGCTTGACCAGGCGCGACGACAGCAGGTGCAGCCGGAGCCACACGTCGTAGGTCGACGTGGGCGCGTCGGCCAGGGAGGCGATGCCGACCCGGACGCCGACGACCTCGACGTCGCGCTCGACGTCCGCGCCGAGCTGCTTGGCCGCCGCCTCGCCCAGTTCGACCGCGACCTCGGCCGAGGACAGCAGCGCGGGCCCGGCGGTCGCCTCGCCCAGCCGCGGCGCGGGGAACCACGTGTCCAGCACGTCGCCGGAGGGGGTGACGGTGGCGAGTCCGACGCCGTACGCGCCGGTGGTGTCTGCGGTGCTCACGAGCGCCAACGGTAACGTGCGGCGCATGGCCGACACCCTGGACCTCGCCGCCGACCCCGTCGAGCTGACCGCCGCACTGGTGGACATCCCCAGCGTGTCCCGCGACGAGGCCCGCATCGCGGACGTGGTGGAGCGGTCCCTGCGGGAGCAGACGGCGCTGGAGGTGGTCCGCCTCGGCAACGCCGTGCTGGCCCGCACGGACCTCGGCCGCCCGGGCAGGGTCGTCCTCGCCGGCCACCTGGACACCGTGCCGGTCAACGACAACCTGCCGTCCCGCCTGGCCGACGGCGTCCTGCACGGCTGCGGGACGGTGGACATGAAGGGCGGCGACGCGGTGATGCTGCACCTGGCCGCCACCACCCCGGACCCGCGCCACGACCTGACCTTCGTGTTCTACGACTGCGAGGAGATCGAGGCCGTCCACAACGGCCTGGGCCGCGTCGAGCGCGAGCTGCCCGAGTGGCTGCGGGGCGACCTGGCGATCGTGTGCGAGCCGTCCAACGCCGTGATCGAGGCCGGCTGCCAGGGCACCATGCGCGTCGAGGTGCGCGCGAGGGGCGCCCGCGCCCACACCGCCCGCGGCTGGATGGGCGTGAACGCGATCCACGCCCTCGGCGAGGCCCTGCGCCGCCTGGAGTCGCACGAGCCGCGGCGCGTCGAGATCGACGGCTGCCACTACCGCGAGGGCCTCCAGGCGGTGCGGGTCTCCGGTGGCGTGGCCGGCAACGTGGTGCCGGACGAGGCGGTGCTGACGGTCAACCACCGGTTCGCCCCCGACCGGTCGCCGGAGCAGGCCGAGCAGCACCTGCGGGAGCTGTTCGACGGCTACGAGGTGACCGTCACCGACCGGTCGCCGGGCGCGCTGCCCGGCCTGTCCCACCCGATCACCCGGGAGCTGGTCGCGGCGGCCGGCGGCACGCCCGTGGCCAAGCTCGGCTGGACCGACGTGGCCCGGTTCGCGGCGCTCGGGATGCCCGCGGTGAACCTCGGTCCGGGCGACCCGAGCCTCGCGCACACGCGGCAGGAGAACGTCCCGGTGAACCAGGTGCGACAGTGCCTTGAAGTGTTGCGCCGCTTCCTCGGTTAGCCCCTCCGGCCCACTACACTCCGGCCGATGAGCGAGAACGGCGTCGACGAGCACCCCAAGGAGAAGCAGCGCGGACCGGTCGTCCTGCGCCGCGAGCGCCGCGACGAGCTGACGACCACCGACCAGCGCCTGCTGGACTCCCGCGGCCACAGCGACTGGGTGCACACCGACCCGTGGCGGGTGCTGCGCATCCAGGCCGAGTTCGTCGAGGGCTTCGGCGCGCTGGCCGAGGTGCCGAGCGCGGTGACGGTGTTCGGCTCGGCCCGCACCGCCCGCGGCCACGCCGAGTACGAGGTCGGCCGCGAGCTGGGCCGGGCGCTGGCCGAGGCGGGCTTCGCGTGCATCACCGGCGGCGGCCCGGGCGCGATGGAGGCGGTGAACCGGGGCTGCTCGGAGGCGGGCGGGTTCAGCATCGGCCTCGGCATCGAGCTGCCGTTCGAGCAGGGCCTGAACCCGTGGGTCGACCTGGGCGTGAACTTCCGCTACTTCTTCGTCCGCAAGACCATGTTCATCAAGTACTCGCAGGCGTTCATCTGCCTGCCGGGCGGCTTCGGCACGCTGGACGAGCTGTTCGAGGCGCTGACCCTCGTGCAGACGAAGAAGGTCACCAAGTTCCCGGTGGTGCTGTTCGGCCGCGAGTACTGGCAGGGCCTGTACGACTGGGTGAAGGGCTCGGTGCTGGGCGGCGGCAAGGTGGGCGAGAAGGACGTCGAGCTGCTGTACCTGACCGACGACGTCGACGACGCGGTCCGCATCGTGCGCGAGGCGCACCAGGCGTGGGCCGACGCGCACTGAGCGGTGGCGCGGGCCGGCCCGCGAGGGCGGTCGTTCGCGCCCGGTCCCCCGGCGGTCGAAGGGGGTGATCACCGGGGGACGAATCGCGGACGACCGACGCGGCCTCGCGGGTCGGGCGCGATCAGTCGGGCGCGGTCAGGCGAGCGCGGTCAGCCGATCCGGGCGCTCTCCAGGCCCCTGGCGCGGGCGAGGCGGTCGGCTTCCCCGGCGAACACGTCGACGTCCAGCGACACGAACGGCGACACCTTCACGTCCAGCCGCGCCCCGCTCGCCTTGGCCTGCCAGGTGCCCAGGACCTCGCCGTCCACGAGCAGCGCGCCGCGCCGGCCGAGGACGCGCCACACCTGCTTCTGGTGGTCCTTGTCGGGCACGAGCAGGTCGCGGTCGCGGGCGTTGAGGTAGGGGTCCAGCGGCGGCAGCAGCCGCACCACCTCGGGTTCGGGCGGGTTCTCGAACGCCTCGACCCGGTCGGCGGGCAGCCACGCCTTCCTGGACACGGCCACCAGGTCGTCCGGCCAGGCCTCCTTGACGTCGCGGACGGGCGCGCCGAAGTAGTGGGCGACCTCCGCGTACCCGGCGGGGCCGTGCAGCCGCAGGTAGTCGGAGACCAGGTCGCCGAAGCCCTCGGCGCGCGCCGGCACGTCCCGGCGGTCCTCCAGCGGCACGAACACGACGCCCCGCTCGTCCGGGTCGAACCGGAGGCCGGCGGGCAGCGCGGCGAGCCGGAACACCGGGTCGTGCACGTGCGTGGCGCCGCAGCCCCGGCACCAGCCGGTGACCTCGGGCGGCACGAGCGGCGTGAGCCTGGCCGACGCCTCGCCCTTGGGCATCGGCCCGGTCACCACGTCCCGCAGCGCGGTGGCGACCTCGCGCAGGACCCGCAGGCCCTCGGCGACCGGCGGCCGGCCCGCGCGGGTCACGGCGTCGGCGTCGGACAGCGGCCACAGCCGGGCGGCCAGCGCCGGGACGTCCTCCGCGCGGTGCCAGTGGGGCGCTCCCCGCACGCTCCACGTGAGCACGTGGGCGTCGAGCGGCGGCACGGTGTCCAGCCGGGCCGCCAGGGCGGGCGCGGCGGAGCGCTCCGAGTCCTGCAACCCGAGGTCGAACACGCGCAGCCGGGCGGGGTCGGTGGTGGTCCGGTCGAACTGGTGGGCGGCGACGCGGTAGGCGATCACCTGCTCGCGGTCAGCCACCCCGGACGTCCCCGAGCTGGACGTCCCCGGTCTCGGCGTTCCCGGGCTCGACGTCCCCGGGCCGGCCGTCACCGAACCGGACGTCCAGGGTGATCCGCTCGTGCGCGAGCAGGACGCTGCCGCCGACGCCCGCCAGCTCGCCGGTGCCGGAGCCGGGCACGACGTGGCCGAAGTTGCGCGCCCCGCCGGCGGAGACCACGCCGCCGTGCTGCATGACGAACGACCCGGCGCGGCCGTCGAGCGTGCCGGTGAACCGCTCCGTGCCGACGTACCCGGCCTGCTCCTCGGACGGTTGGCAGGTGGTCAGCTCGGCGGTGCTCGTGCCCTCCATGACGCCCGTGTAGGTCTTGCCGACCAGCACCCGGCCGAGCCTGGGCTCCGCGTCGTCCCAGGTGGTCTCGTCCCAGCGGGTGATCGTGAACTTCGCTTCCATGCCGGCGATCCTGGCAGGAATACCTGTCAACCGCTGTCAGCCGAGCGGCACGGTCAGCGAGGAGTCCGCGCCGAAGGCCACCGACGCGCCGGCCCTGCTGGTCCCGCCGTACCGGGCGTCCACGGCGTCGACGACCAGCACGAGCCGGTTGCCCGCGCCGACCTGCCACACCACCGGTTCCAGGGCGAGGTCGACCACGCGGGTCCCGGCGCCGGCCAGCGTGACGGGCTTGTGCGTGACGAGCGCGCCCAGGCCCAGCGGGTTCACCTCGTACAGGTAGGCGTAGAGGGTGGTGGCGGGCGCGCTCGGGGTGACGGTGAGGCGGGCGCGGGGCGTGCCGCTGACGGTGACCGGCAGCCACCTCACCGGGGTGTGCCACACGGCGGCGGCGCCGCGGTCGACCAGCGGGGTGGACACGCCGACGGGGATCTTGAAGAAGCCCTGGAGGGCGCCGGACAGCAGGACCGCGCCGCTCTCGGCGAGGGTGGGCCGGACCGCGCCGATGCGGTCGGCGGCCAGCGGTGTCACCTCGGTGCGCGCGGTGGCCGCCGCCCACGTGGGGTAGGACCGCCAGGCGCCGCCGTTGTTGGGCTTGAGCCGGACGGGCTGCTCGCGGTCGATGCCGTTGGCCTCGCCCTTGAGGTGGTGGTCGAACCAGCGGCCGACCGACTCCCAGATCTCGTTGGGCAGGCCGGCCGCGCCGAACAGCTCGGCGGTGGCGTGGTCGCCGGGGGAGAGCATGAGCCGCTTGGGCCCGGTGAGCGCGGTGAAGAAGTCGGTGACCTGGCCGGGTGGGAACAGGCCGTCGTTCCAGGCGTTGCCGATCATGACGGCGGCCTTGATGGACGACACGCGCGTGGCGGGCGAGCGGGGCGGTGAGATCGGCAGCACGTCGGCGAACCGGCCCTGCCGGTAGGCGGCCTCGGCCTCGCGCAGCACCGGGCCGGGGCGGCCGGTGAGGTGGCCGGCGGCCAGCAGCAGCTCCACGCCCTGCGCGCTGACGGTCTCGTTCGGGTAGAGGGAGCGGGCCAGGTCGGTCCACGTGCTCAGCGCGGCGACCGCCTTGACCCGGGGGTCGGCGGCGGCGGCGAGCAGCGCCTGGCCCGCGCCGTAGGAGATGCCGCCGACGCCGACGCGCGCGGGGTCGCCGGCGGCCTCGGCGACGCCCCAGTCGATGACCCGGCTGACGTCGGCGACGGTGTCCGCGCCGGCCACGTCGATCTCGCCGCCGGAGTCGTGGAAGCCCCGGCTGGTGTAGCTGATGACCACGTAGCCGGACTCGTGGGCGAGCTTGGCGGCCGCGCCGACGTACTCCAGGTTGGGCAGGCCCCAGCTGGACGGCAGCACGATCAGCGGGAACGGGCCGGAGCCGCGCCCGGTGGGTTCGATCACGAACGCCTTGAGCGGGGTGCCGCCCGCGCCGGGGATGGTCTCGTAGGAGGCCCGGAAGCCGGTCGCGGCCTGGGCGGGCGGCGCGAGGAGCAGCGCGAGCAGGGCGGCGAGGAGCAGGGGTAGTGATCGGCGCACGTGGTCCTCCTTGACCGTGACCGGGATCACGCAGGGTGTTACCGGTGAGTAAACCTCATGGGTACCGGCGAGTAGCACGGTGGTGTGGCGTGGATCACGCGCGAGTGGGGCGTGGCACGATGCGGTCATGCTGCGGTTCGGTGCCCGTGAGGTCGCGCACGACCGCGCGCTGGTGATGGCGATCGTCAACCGGACGCGCGACTCGTTCTACGACCGGGGCGCGACGTTCACCGACACCGCCGCCATGGCCGCGGTGGACCGGGCGGTCGCCGAGGGCGCGGACGTCGTCGACATCGGCGGGGTCCGGGCCGGCTCCAAGGGCGAGGTGGTGGACGCGGCCGAGGAGGCGCGGCGGGTGGTGCCGTTCGTCGCGGCGGTCCGCGAGCGGCACCCGGACCTGGTGATCAGCGTCGACACGTGGCGGCACGAGGTGGGCCGCGCGGTGTGCGCCGCGGGCGCGGACCTGCTCAACGACACGTGGGCCGGCGCGGACCCGCGGCTGGCGGAGGTGGCGGCCGAGTTCGGCGTCGGCATCGTCTGCTCGCACACCGGCGGCCTGGCGCCGCGCACCGACCCGCACCGCGTGCGCTACCGGGACGTGGTGGCGGCGGTGGCGGGGGAGCTGGTGGAGCGCGCCGAGCGGGTGGTGGCGCTGGGCGTGCCGCGGGAGGGCGTGCTGATCGACCCGACGCACGACTTCGGCAAGAACACCTGGCACGGCCTGGAGCTGCTGCGGCGGCTGGACGAGCTGGTGGCCACCGGGTGGCCGGTGCTGATGGCGCTGTCCAACAAGGACTTCGTCGGCGAGGCGCTGGGCGCGGAGGTGGGCGACCGGGTGGACGGCACGCTCGCGGCGACCTCGGTGGCGGCGTGGACGGGCGCGAAGGTGTTCCGGGCGCACCAGGTGCGGCAGACGCGGCGGGTGCTGGAGATGGTGGCGAGCATCGCGGGCACGCGCCCGCCCGCGCGGGTGCTGAGGGCGTTGGCCTGATGCTCGACTGGTTCGCGGCCAACACCTGGCAGCGCCCGCCGTGGGCGGTCCCGGAGCTGGTGGCCCTCAAGGGCGGTCGCGCGGTGAGCGTGGTGCTGCCCGCGCTGGACGAGGAGGCGACCGTCGGCGGCGTGGTGGCCGCGGTGCGGCCGCTGGTGGGGTCCCTGGTGGACGAGCTGGTCGTGGTGGACTCCGGGTCGACCGACGGCACGGCCGCGCGGGCCGCCGCGGCCGGCGCGCGGGTGGTGCGCCGCTCGGACGTGCTGCCGGACCTGCCGCCGCGGCCGGGCAAGGGCGAGGTGCTGTGGCGCTCGCTCGCGGCGACCTCGGGCGACCTGGTGGTGTTCCTGGACTCGGACCTGGTCGACCCGGACCCGGGGTTCGTGCCCGCGCTGCTGGGGCCGCTGCTGACCCGGGACGTGCACCTGGTCAAGGGCTTCTACCGGCGGCCGCTGGGCGGGTCGGGCTCCGGCGGCGGGCGGGTGACCGAGCTGGCCGCCCGCCCGCTGCTCAACGCGCTGCGCCCGGAGCTGGCCGGGGTGGTGCAGCCGCTGGGCGGCGAGTACGCGGGCACGCGCGCGTTCCTGGAGTCGGTGCCGTTCGCGCCCGGCTACGGCGTGGAGATCGGGCTGCTGCTCGACGCGCACGCCCGCTACGGCCTGGCCGGGATCGCGCAGGTCAACCTGGGTGTGCGGGAGCACCGCAACCGCGACCTGCGGCAGTTGGGCGCGATGGCGGCTCAGGTCGCGGGCACCGCGTTGCGCCGGTGCGGCGTGCCGGTCGCGTCGGCTTCGCTGACGCAGTTCCTGCCGTTCGACGGCGAGTGGCTGCCGTCGTCGGTGGAGGTGCCGGCGGAGGACCGGCCGGCCATGCGCTCGGTGCTCCAGCGGTCCCGGTAGTAGCCGGGCGCGGCGACCAGTTCGGCGTGCGTGCCCCGCTGGGTGACGCGGCCGTCCTCGAACACCAGGACCTCGTCGAAGTCGACCAGCGGCGCGAGCCGGTGGGTGACCAGCACGACGTGCCCGCCCGGCGCCCGGTCCGCGAGGACGCGGGCGAGCACCGCGTCGCCGTGCCCGGTGGGCAGGCCCTCGACGGGTTCGTCGAGCAGCAGCACGTCGGGCTCGGCGAGCAGGGCGCGGGCCAGCAGCAGCCGCCGCCGCTGGCCGCCGGACAGGGCGTCGCCGTCCGCGCCGACCGGGGTGTCCCACGGCACGTCCAGGTCCACCAGCGCGGCCACCCGGTCCAGGTCCTCCCGGCCGGCGCCGGGCCGGGCCAGCCGCACGTTGGCCTCGGCGGTCGCGTGGAACACGTGCGCGTCGTCGAGCACGCCCAGCGCGCCGGGGTGGGCGGCCAGCGCGCGCAGGTAGGTGCTCTTGCCCGCGCCGTTGGGTCCGACGAGGCCGACGCGCCCGCGCGGCAGGTCGGGCGGCGGCGGCGCGGGGGCGGCGGGCGCGGCCAGCGCCTCCCGGACCCGGCGCGCGGAACCGCGCGCCCCGGC
>NZ_BAAAKE010000048.1:0-33610 GCF_039527585.1 Saccharothrix xinjiangensis
GCTCCGAGCCCACGCCCGCGCGGGCCGCGGCCACCGCGGCCTGGAACAGGTGGCCCGCCACGTACAGCTCGTGGCTGCGGTGCAGTTCCCGCCACCGGCGCTCCGGTGCGACGACCGTATAGTAGGAGTTGAGGTAACCGTCGTCGCCCTGCGCCTTGGCCAGCAGAGCCGCCGTCGAGTCGAGGAACGCCGACAGCGCGGCGTCCTCGGGGTTCCCGGCCAGGTGCCAGGCGGCGGCTTCCAGGGTCTTGTGGACATCGGAGTCGGCGAACCACATGTTGCGGAACCCGCCGGACTTCTCGCCCGTGACCAGGCGCAGGTTGTCCAGCGCGCCGGAGGCTTCCAGCTGGTCGACGCAGTGCGGCAGCGTGCGGGTGGCGTTGCGGTGCTGCCACTGCCCGAACAGGCTCTCCGGCTCGAAGGCGACGTCGGCCAGCGCGACCGGGCGCAGCGCGGTCTTGGCCGCCGCGGTGGGTCGCACGGGGCCGTGGTGCAGGTCAGTCATGGGGATTCCTTGTCAGCCCTTGAGGTCAGCCCTTGAGGGCGCCCGAGGTGAAACCGCGTACGTAATGCCGTTGCAGCAGCAGGAAGACGACGACGCACGGGATCGCGGAGGTGACCACGCCCGCTTGCAGGGCCTCGAAGTCGACGGAGCCGAGGCTGCCGGATTGCAGGTTGAACAGCGCGACGGGCAGGGTGAACTTCGAGCCGTCGGTGAGGAAGATCAGCGGGGCGACGAACTCGTTCCAGGCGGCCAGGAACGAGAACAGGCCCACGGTGACGACGCCCGGCAGGACGCCGCGCAACAGGACGCGCCACAGCGCGCCGCCGATCGTGCAGCCGTCGATCAGCGCCGCCTCCTCCAGCTCGCGCGGCAGCGCCTCGAACGAGCTGCGCATCATGAACAGCCCGAACGGCAGCTGGAACACCGCCAGCACCAGCCCGAGGCCGATCAGCGAGTTCTGCAGGCCGATCCAGCCGAGCAGGATGTACAGCGGGACCAGGATGGTGGTGTAGGGCACCATCAGGATCGCCAACGTCACCAGGAACAGCAGGTTGTGACCGGGGAAGCTCAACCGGGCCAGCGCGTACCCGCCCAGGGTCGTCGTCACGACGGTGACCGCGACCGCGACGAACGCCACCACGAACGTGTTGGCCAGGTATGCGCCCAACCCGCTGCCGTAGTCGGCGAGCCGTTCGTAGTTGCCGACGCCCAGGCCCTCGCCGTCGTCGGTGGCGCGCTTGCTGTCGACCGAGGAGTACAGCGTCCACAGCATCGGCAGCAGGAACAGCACGGCCAGCGCGGCGCCGGTGACGTGGAAACCGGCGGTGCGCGCGTGCGTCATCGCGTTCGTCCGCGCTGCCATCAACGACCACCTCTGCGCAACAGGGTCAGCTGCGCGCCGTTGACGACGAGCAGGACGGCCAGGATGGCGACGGACACGGCGGCCGCCGCACCGAGGTCCTGGGACAGGAACGCCTCGCGGTAGACGCTGATGACGACGGTGGCCGTCTCGTGCCTGCCGCCGGTGAGGATGAAGAACTGGTCGAACGCCAGCAGCGACCCGGTCAGCGACAGCACCATCATCAGCGCCAACGTCGGCCGCAGCAGCGGCAACGTCACCCGCCACATCGTCTGCCACTTGGTCGCGCCGTCGGCACGTGCCGCCTCGTAGAGCACCGGGTCGATGCTCTGCAGGCCGGTCATCAGGATCAGCATGTAGAAACCGGCGAACCGCCAGGTGATCATGCCTACGGTCGAATACAGGGCGTTGTCCGTCGTGCCCAACCAGTCCACCGGGCCGAGACCCAGCCACCGCACCAGGTCGTTGAGCGGCGAGGCTTCGGTGTTGAACAGGCCGTAGAACAGCAGGCTCGCCGACGCCAGGCCGACCGCGCTGGGCAGGAAGATCGCCGTGCGGTAGATCCCGACACCGGGTCTGTTCTCCTGCACCAGCAGGGCCAGGCCGAACGCGACCAGGCTCAGCACGACCGTGGTGACCGCCGTGTACTTCAGCGTGAACCCGATCGCCCGCAGGAACAGCGGATCGCTCAACGCGCTGTAGTTCTCCACCCCGTTGGGGTACGACGCCCCCAGCAACGGCCAGCGGTTGAACGACATCCACACCATCAGCACCAGCGGCACGACGAACAGCACCGCCACCAGCACCACCATCGGGCTCGCGTACAGCACCCCGAGCCGACGTCTGGTGCGGCTCAACGATGCCCGGGAGCGCCGGGGCGCAGGTCGGACCCGCGCCCCGGGACGGATGTCGGACAGCGTCGCCATCGTCAGCTTCCGCTCGCCAGCGACCCGGTGATGGTCCCGTTGTGCTGTTTGAGCACGTCGGCCACGGGCGCCGAGCCGAACAGCGCGTCGGTGACCGCCGCCGTCCACGGTCCGTTGGTGTCGTTGTAGGTCTTGCCGAAGTTCACCGAGATCGGCGTCTGGCCCTCGGTGACGAGCAGGTTGAACGTGCGCAACCGGTTGTCGCGCTTGGCGTAGTCGTTGTCGGTGAGGTCTTCCCGCACGGTGATGTTCTTGTTCTTCGCCAGCACCTCGACCTGCGCCTGGTCCGACAGCGTCCAGGAGATGAAGTCCCACGCCGCCGCGGCCTTGGTGGAGTTGGCACCGATGCCCAGCACGTCACCGCCGACAAACGCCGACCGGCCGCCGGTCAGCCCGGGGATCGGTGCCACACCCACCTGGAGGTTGGGGCCTTCCTTCAGGCCCTGCAACGAGGTGGCGCCCATCGGCTGGATACCGATCTTGCCCTCGGCGAACAGCTGCGTCCACGTCGGACCGGACTCGTTCTTCGCCGAGGCGGGCACGATGCCCTCGGTGTACATGCGGCGCAGCAGGTCGTAGACCTTGGTCGCGGAGGCGTTGTCGATCGTGGAGGCGGTGCCCTTGTCGTCGAGCACCGTGTCACCGGAGGCCCAGATCATCGGCCAGGTGGTGAACAGCATGCAGCCGGGGCAGCCGCCGCCGAAGAAGTAGCCGTCCACGTCACCGAGCGCGTCGATCTTCTTGGCCGCCTCGTACAGCCCTTCCAGCGACGTCGGCGGGTTGTCCGGGTCGAGGCCGGCCCGTTCGAACAGCACCTTGTTGTAGAACACGGCCGACAGGTCGATGTTGTGCGGCACGCCGTAGGACTTGCCCTCGTGCGTCGCCGCGTCCATGTGGGCGGGTGCCAGCTTGTCCTTGAACGGCAGCCCGTTAACCCGGGCGGAAATGTCGAGGTAGACGCCCTTGCTCGCGTAGTTGGGCGCGTAGACCACGTCCGCCGCCAGGATGTCGGGCAGCTGCTTGGCGCCCGCGGCCGTGCCGACCTTCTGCTGGTAGGAGTCGGCCGGGAACACCGTCAGCTCGACCTTGTTCTTGTGGCTCGCGTTGTAGGCGTCCACCAGGGTCTGGCTGAACGTGGCCGTCGGCGACCGGGTCCACATGGTGACGGTCGTTCCGTCGTCCACCGACGAGGTGTCGTCGGGCGACGAGCCTGCCGGTGTGCTCTGGCACGCGGCGAGGGCCAGCAGCGACGTGACGGCCAACACCAGGCGGCGCAGCAGCGGTGCGGGGGTTGAACTCATGGGGCGTTCCCTCGGAAGCGTTCGGAAACCGGCTCGCGATCGTGGAGCCGGTGCGGCGGTGAACCGTCCGCCACGGAGCCGGGTCAACCGCGGTGGACGGAAATCTAGGAAACCGGTTGCCGACCAAACTAGAGAGACACATATCACCTGTCAAGTGGCAGTTCAGCGGCTTTGAGCTGCACTTACGACATCGCTGTACTCGCAGCCGAGATCACACGCGGTAACCTGCCACCATGCCGCCGAGGAAAACTGAGGAAACCCAGCGGGTCCTGTCGCGACCGGCCACGATCAGCGACGTCGCCCGGCTGGCGGGCGTCTCCGTCGGCACAGCCTCCAAGGCGCTCAACGGGCGCGGGTCGCTGCGCGAGGAAACCCGTAGACGCGTGCGCCTGGCCGCCGAGGAACTCGGCTTCCAGCCCAACAGCGCCGCCCTGACGCTCAACTCCGGGCGCACCTACACCGTCGGCATGATCACCACCGACACCATCGGCCGGTTCAGCATCCCGCTGATGACCGGCGCCGAGGACGCCCTCGGCGCGGGCCGCATGTCGGTGTTCCTGTGCGACGCGCGCGACGACCCGATCCGCGAGCAGTACTACCTGCGCACCCTGCTCAGCCGCCGGGTCGACGGCATCATCGTCACCGGCCGCCGCACCCAGGCCCGCGCGCCCATCGGCGTGGACCTGACCGTCCCCGTGGTCTACGCGTTCATCAGCTCGACCGACCCCGACGACTGCTCGGTCGTCCCGGATGAAGCCGGCGGCGCGCGCAAGGCCGTTGACCACCTGCTTGCCATCGGACGACGCCGGATCGCCCACGTCACCGGACCCGAACACCACCACTCGGCGGCGGTCCGCGCCGAGGCCGCCACCGCCCGGCTCGCCGAGGAGGGTTTCGCCCTGGTCGGCGCACCGATGTTCGGCGAGTGGAGCGAGGCGTGGGGCAGGCAGGCCGCTGGCATCCTGCTCGGCACCGGCCAGGACTTCGACGCGGTGTTCTGCGGCAGCGACCAGATCGCCCGCGGCGTGGCCGACGCCCTGCGCACGGCCGGCCGCCGCGTCCCCGACGACGTCGCCCTGGTCGGCTTCGACAACTGGGACGTCATGACCCTGGCCTGCCAACCCACGCTCACCAGCGTCGACATGGAACTGGAACTCCTCGGCCGAACCGCCGCCAACCTGCTGCTGACCGCAATCAACGGCGAACCCGCACCCGGCCGCCACCTCAACCCGTGCCGACTCGTCGCCCGCGACTCCACCACGGTGCCCTTCGATCCGGCCTGACCGGAATCGAGCCACGCCTCCCTCGTCTGCGGATGGAAGAGGTCCTCCTGTCTTCCCGTGCGCGCGGGGCGAGTCTTCCTCCCGCGCAGCCGCTAGCCCTGACCACCCTCGTCCGATCACGGCATGCCGGCGCGTTCGGACCGCCGCACCACCTCGACCAGACGCCGTGCCCGACGTGCCCCAATCCGAAGACGCCTGCACAGGGTCTCAGCCGAGATCGGACGCCGGTTCGCTTCCCAATCGCGAGCGTCCTCCAGCCGTGCCTGATACAGGAGCGCATCCGCCGCATCGGAGACGACATCGCCGCCACCACCGGAGGTAACCCCTCGACCACCGCGTCAACCCGGACGCCGACCGTCCCGTTCACAGCCCGCAACAGCTCCGGCCCGACCTCGGCCCAGCCGATCAGCAACAGCGGGCCGACAGCGTCGAAAGCGACCTTGCCGAATGGCCGGCCACCAATGGGTCAGCGACATTCAGCGCCAACGTCACCAGACTCGAAAAGATCAAAAGTCGCCGAGTGGGCTGAAGCTGCTCCCGATTCGCCCCGCACATGGCGAGGTGTCGGCTGGCAACCACAGGGCAAGCACTGACAAGTCGACCGTGGGAGCCACCAGTGGCGCGACCCAGACCGGCACGCCCAACCTCAGCGCCAAGCTCAACACGTTGCCGAAGCCGAACACGAAGGTCAGCCCCACGACCGCGCCGATGATCACCGTGACCGCCCATAGCACCTGCCGGTCACCCGCTTCAGCCACCACCCCACGCAATCCATGTTCGGCAGTCATCGGAAATCCCCTCCAGGCGCGTCGACCTCGAACCGACCTTCAACAACCAGCCTTCCTGCAAGAAACCGCTGGTCAGGCGCGAGTGGGTCTGTACGGGTCTCCTGCCAGGGATTCGAACCTGCGCACCTCACCGGCGCGACTTCGAGACTCAGACATGTTCGCCGATTCCCATCCGGAGTGAAACATCGACGGTAACCTCAACGACTCGGTCACCGAGGCCAGCAAGGCCAACGGTCAATGGCTGTTCAACGCCTACGGCTGGATGAGCGGCGACACCGGCCGCCTGACACCTCCGCAGCCGGGGTGGAGTGCACCCTTCAGGGGGTGGCCACGCTCGATCGCGGCAAGAGGCAGTCGCGCACCATCTTCGGCGGTGCGAACGGCGCCGCCGACGTGCGCTTCACCAACGTCGACCGCGGCCTGTTCGGCGACCGGGTGCACGTCACCGTGGAGGAGATCCCGTGGACGGAGCAGCTCGGCGACTCCCCCGCGCCGCGGCGGCTGCTCGAGACCGTGCGCACCGTGGGCGGTGACGGCAGCCTGGTCCTGCCGTTCACGGACCTGAAGGAAATGTCGGCCTACCAGGTGATCATCAGTCCGGCCGGTCGCGGCACGACCGCCGGGGCGAGCACGCGATGGCAGCAGACTACGAGGCCGAGTACGCCGAACTGCGCGGCGCCGAGACGCGCTACGGCGTCACGCACGCATCCGGTCCCGGCGTCGCCGTGATCCCCCAGGGAGGTTCGGCCACGTTCTGGGTGCACGCCGACCACGACGGCCACGCGACGGTGGACTTCGACCACCGCAGTGGCGGCCAAGCGACCGTGCGGCTCAACGGGCACACCGTCGACGGCCTCACCATCTGCACCGCCACCGGCACCGACACCGCGCAGTTGTTCCTCTCCGCCGGCATCAACCAGCTCACCGTGACCGGCACCGCGGGCAACGTGCGCCTCGACCGCGTCCGCACCGGACCGGCCACCACGGCACCACCGGTGAAGGTGGAGGCGGAAACCGGCCAGGTCACCGGCGCCGCGGAGTTCAGCGGCGACTTCCCGTTCGCCCCCCGGGCAGGTCTCGACGAACGTCGGTGACGACCCGGCGAACGCGCTGACGCTCAATGTCCAGGCCGAGCGGACCGGCCCGCAAGTGCTCGTGATCCGCTATGCCAACGCCCAGGAGTCCATCTCCACCCACTACAACCCCGACCCGGTCACGCGGACATGTCGGTCAACGGCCGCGTGCAACAAGTCCAGTTCCCGAACACCTTCCACTTCAACCAGTTCCGCGACCTCGCGGTGCCGGTCGACCTCGTGGCCAGGACCAACACCGCCACGTTCACCTCGCAGAAGCTGCCGAACTGGGACGGCACGACGTTCAACCAGTTCGGCCAGCGCTCTTAGTACACCCCGAACATCGGCTACCTGACCGTCGCGCCCCTCGTCGGCTGATTCCCACTCGGCTCGACCTCGATGCCGGGTGGCGCGACCACGCCACCCGGCATCGGGGTGCTCATCACTTGTCCCAGCGCACGCAGGCGCCGCCATCCCCGTGGGCGGCGTCGAGGGCGCACGCCGCCCACGGGATGTGCGGAAATCATTCAGTTGTCGTGCCGATCACCCAAGGTCACAGGGCCGGGTAGGCGTTGCGCATGAGCTCCTGGAACTGGGCCGAGAACCAGTGGCCCGACAGCGGGGCGTTCGGCAGGGCGCCGGACATGTTGTTGCCGTTGCGGGGGTTGCCGGTGTAGGTCGGGTCGCACATCCGGTCGAAGCCCTTGCCCTCGTCGTTGGGGATGAGGGTGCTGGAGCCGTCGGACTCGCCCGGCGGCTTGATCCAGACGTAGGCGTCGATGTTGGGCTTGGGCGCGGCGGTCGGACGCTCGCCCAGCCCGGCGCCGGACTGGTTGCACCAGTTGCCCTTCTGGAAGCGGCGGTCGATGCGCGACTCGTTGACGTAGGTGGTCGGGTCGCCGGAGGTCGACTTGGCGGTGGGCCGGTTCGGACCACCCCAGCCGTTGCGCGAGGTGTCGATCAGCATGCCGATGCCGCTGTCGAAGCCCTGCTTGACCAGCTCGGCGCGGAACGCCGTGGCGAACCCGAGCTCACCGTTGAAGTCGTTCCAGTCCACCCACTTCGAGGACTCCTTCACCGGGCGGCCGCCGACGTAGTCGTCGACCGTCCAGTACGGCTCCTCCAGCGGCGAGTAGTTCGCCGTGTTGGTGATGAAGCCGTGGATCTTGTCCTTCGTCGCGCCGTTCTTGCCGAGCAGCGTGGCGAACAGCTTCGCCGAGGCGAAGAAGTTGTCGTACTGCGGGTCCGCGTCGCCCCACCCGATCCAGCCGTGGTGCGCTGCGTCGATGTAGTTGTAGACGTTCGAGATCGCACCCAGCTTGCCCAGCGCGTACGAGACACCCTCGATGTAGTTGCCGTTGGCCTTCATCGTGTTGCACTCCGGCGTCGCGGTGACGCGCGGCGAGACGTTGGTGACCAGGTTGGGCAGCGAGTCGATCTCGATGACCGAAACGATCCGCAGCTTCGAGTACGCCGGCCGGGCCACGATCTCGGCGATCTTGTCGATGTACTCGGTCTTGTAGCGACCGATCTCGTCGGCCTTCAGCTCACCGTTGGACGCCAACGCCGCGCAGTCGCGACCGGGCAGGTTGTAGACCACGAGCTGGACGACCAGCTGACCGTCCGCACGGGCCGCGCGCTGCCTCTCGGCCTCGTTCAGGTGGTCCACCAGACCCATGGAGCCGGTCGTGGGGGAACCATTGCCGGCGATAGCGCTGATCCGGTCCAGCCACACACCCGTCGGCTGGTTCGCGATCCGCGAACCACCCGGCTCCGCCGCCGCCTGACGCGACCACTGCGGGTTCACGTACACACCCGCGCCCACGTACGGGTTGTCCACCTTCGGACCACCCGGGTTCTCGTTGCCGCTGGTCGTCGTGGTCGTTGTGGTGGTCGTCGTGTCGACCGACCCCGTACACACCGTGCCGTTCAACCGGAACTGCGTAGGCACCGGGTTCGACCCGTTCCACGAGCCGTTGAAGCCGGGCGTCACCGACGCACCGGTGCCCAGGTTGGCGCTCCAGGAAGGGTTGCGAACCGTCACCCGGGTCCCGGACTGGGAGAACTCACCGTTCCACCCCTGCTGAACCGTCTGGCCGGCGGCGAAGTCCCACTCCAACGTCCAACCACCGGAAATGGCCTCACCCAGGTTGGTGATCGCGACATTGCCGCCGAACCCACCTGGCCACTGGTTCGTGATCGAGTACGACACCCGGCAACCGGGAGCAGCGTTGGCGGTGGCCGTGGAGGCCACCACCCCGGCCACGGACAGGGCCGCCACCGAGGTCACCGCCAATGCCCCGGTCAGTTTCCGGGAACGTACGAACGTGCGCAGACTCATGCATCGCCTCCTTGCGAGCAACCCGCTACCTGGGAGCGCTCCAGTCACTGCGCCGAAACCGATCGCACACGTGACCGAAAAGTATCTGGGAGCGCTCCCAGAAGAACCGTAATACACATCACCCCGAGCATGTCGAAGCCGAAGGATAGATGCGCATACCCAAGAAACTCCTGCGCCGGTTTTCTATTTCGTACGTGTTGTCGGTTCTGATGAGTGTCGGTCAGGTCCCTGCATACACGGCCTGGGCACACGTAGGCCCGATGAGTCCTGGCCGACGCGTCGTCGACCATTCGTCGAGGGACATCGCATCGTTGCAAACCGTAGACCGCACGTGCTGCTCGACCGGTCGTCGGTGTGCGCATGAGCCGTCGTGGACACGCCTCGCTCAGGAGCGCGGGTCCGGGTTGTTTCCTGCGACGACTGGAAGGTCCGGAACACCTCTGCCAACCACACCGCGATCAGTTCACGCAACACCGGTATCGCGGCCGGCAACGCGACAGAACACCCGGGAGATCAGCACGGCCTGGCCGCACATCGCCCAAGGGTCGTGCTGCTGATGGACCCTCAGTCGAGGTGGTCCGCGCGCAATTGAGCGCGAGACTTGATCCCGAGTTTGCGGAACACCCGAGCCACGTGCCGCTCGACCGTCCGAGACGACAGGATCAGCGTTTCGGCGATCTCGCGGTTGGTCTGCCCGGCCGCGACCATGCGTGCGATCTCGACTTCTCGGGGCGAGAGGTCGTTGCCGTACCCAGGCCGTCCCGGTCGTACCGGTTTCGCGCGGCCGAGGGTGTGCAGGGTGTGGCGACACCGCACGCTGTCCTTCGACGCGCCGAGCGCGTCGAAGGTCTCCACCAGGTCTGTGAGCAGTTCGACGGCCTTCTCCGGATCGGACGACATCAGGATGGTCGCCTCGCGTTCCCCGGCGATGGCGGCGAAGTACGGCGCGGGCATCGCCTCGTAGCGTGCGGCGGCTTCCCTGAAGTGCCCGATGGCTTCGGTGGGTTCGCCCCGCGCCTCGGCCAGCAGGCCCCGACACTGCGCGAGGGCGGCGAGCACTGCGGGCGCGTTGCGGTCGGAGATGCCTTCACCGATCTCGTCCACCGATCGTTCGGCGTCCGCTGTCCGTCCGGTGGCCGAGTAGGCGGTGACCGCGACCGGAGCCAGCACGCCTGCCCAGGACCAGCCGTCCGTCAGCCGCACGGCGGCCAGTCCTCGATCGACCTCCGCCGCCGCTTTGCCCGCCGCTTTCCGTTCCAACAGGACCGAGGCCATGCCCGCGATTCCGCTGATCGCCACCGGAGCGATCGCGTCACACGGGTCGTGGGCGCCGGTCCTGCCGAAGTGCTCACGCGCGACCGTCCAGTCTCCGCGCGCCGTCGCGAGCCAGCCGAGCACCAACTCCAGTTCGCTGGTCATGCTGGTCACGTCGCGGTATTCCTCGATCAAGGTGCTCGCCCGCTCCGTCAAGCCCTCCCACCGGCCGGTGATCCAGTCCAGCCTCGCCTCGGTGATCCGGCCGGTGCCGATCACGAACGGCGTGCCGCTCTCGGTCGCGAGCCGCAGCCCGTTGCGCAGGAACCGGGCACCCTGGTCGAGGTGGCCGAGCCACACGCAGGCGTCGGCGACGTTGCACCGCAACCGCGCCAGGTGTTGCCGACCGCCGAGCGTGTCCGCGCGGTCGGGCACCTCGTCCAGCCCGGTGAGGTACCCGCGGTGCAGGCGGGATCCGAGGACGTTGGCCAGCAGGGAGATCCTCAGTTCGCCCGTCTCGACCACCATATGTGCCTCGGTCTGCTGTCGCCAACGGCCCAGTTCAGCGGGGGGCGGCGTGCCCAGGTAGGGCATGGAAAGCACGGCGGCGGCACGGGCGACGAGGTCGGGTCTGTCCGCGGACTCGTCGATCGCGCGTTCGAGTTCCGCTCGTCCCTCCCGGATGCGGCCGATCTGGCGGACCATCAGTGACGCCTGGAACAGGCGCACCTCACCGCGCACCGACGTGGCCAACCGCGGGTCGACTAACAGGCGTTCCAGCGTTTCCGTCGGGTCGCGCTGGTCAAGCCCGGTGTTGGCGACGCGCCCGAGCTTGATCGCCAGCCGGTCGACGACGTCGCCGGGCAGCACCGGTGCGGCGAGCAACCGTTGCAGGAGCGTGGTGGCGGTGGCCGTGTCACCGGAGTCGATGGCCCGGTCCGCGGCGGCCTCCCCAAAGGTCAACCAGTCCGTCGTCCGGCCCGCCCGCTCGCTGTGACCCGCCAGCTGCACCAGAGGCTGTGGTTCCACGTGCTGCAACGCGTCGACGGCGCGGTCGTGCAGGCCGACCCGCTCGGGAGCGCTGATCCCGTCGTAGACGGCCTGACGGGCCAGCATGTGCCGGAAGCCGTACCTCAACCCGTCGACTTCAAGCAGGACGTGCCCGGCAACGGCGTGCGCGAGCGCCGCCCTCGCCTGGTCCGCCGGGATGCCGCCGACCGCGGCGAGTAGTTCGGCGGGGGCGGGAGTGCCGAGCACCGCAGCCACCTCGACCAGCCGAACCGTCTCGGCGGGCAGAGTAGCGAGGCGGTCCGCCATCGCGTCGCGCAGCAGCACGGGGACTTTGACAGCGTCGAGAAGCCGCTTGGCACGGACGCTGCCCGCGTGCACCGCCCTCGCAGGCTCGTGCAGGGAACGCAGCGTCTCCTCGACGACGAACGGGATGCCCGCAGTCCGCTCGTGCAACCGGGCCGCGAACTCCGCCGACACCTTTTCCACACCGAGGACCGCCCCGGTCAACCGACGCACACCGTCTACGTCTAGCGGTTCGATCTCCAGCACCGCGACCAGGCCGCCACCGGCGGACCGGAACTCCGCGCCCAACGGGCTGCCACGGTGCAGGTCCTCCCGCCGGTAAGTGAGAACCATGCTGAGATCGGTCGGTGGTCCGCTGGCCAGGAAGCGCAGTAACTGGCGTGTTCCGTCATCGGCCCAGTGCAGGTCCTCCACCACCAACAGCACCGGGCCGACAGCGGCCAGCAGTTCCCGCACCGCCCGGAAGAGCCGATGCCGCTCGGTCAGGGGATCACCGACCGGCGGCAACGGGGCCGGCAGGTCCGCGGCGATCTCGGGCAGCAGCGGAGCCAGCGCGCCGATCACCGGGTTCAACTCCCGTTGGCGGGCCAGCCTCGGCCCCACGCCCCGCAACGCCTCCAACACCGCACCGTAGGAAAACGGCTCACCGACCTGTCGGCAGTAACCGACCAGCGGCAGCACCGCACCCAGATCTCCGGCGAGCAGCTCGGACACCAGCCTGCTCTTGCCCACCCCCGCCTCGCCCTCCAGCAGGACGACCGCAGGGTTGTGCACGACGACCTCGCGCAGTGCGGCCAAGTGCTCGTCGCGCCCGATGAGGACGGGTGAGCTGGTCCGGAACCAACGACCGTGGCTCGCCTCCGAACCGTCGTTCCGTCGCATCACTTCACCTCCAAAGCACACCGATCGGCGTCACCGGATACTGACCGCCCGGACCGGAATCCCGTCGACGGCACCGCGGCCCCCAGTCGTCGACGCCCCTGGTCACGTGCCGTGAGGGTGTCGACGACTGGGGGCCTCCGGTCAACGTGGGCTACCGGTGACCGCGGTGCCTGACTTGGTGATCCGGTAGGTGGTCTGCGCGCCGCTCCAGAAGTGGAACGTGAGCTGGACGGGGCCGTCCTTGACCTCGGTGAAGAAGTCCGGCTTGAGGATCAACCGGCCGGCGGCGTAGTCGGGCTCGAAGATGTGTCCGAACTCCTTGAACGTGGTCCAGTTGGCCGGTCCGGCGGGAGTGCCGTCGGCGTACTTGGCCTCCATGGTGGCGAGTTGGTCGCCGCGGAACTGGGTGGGGATGCTGAAGGACGCGGTCGTACCGGTCGAGGCTGTGTGGGTGGGCGGATCGGAGCTGATGATTTCGATCCGCCACGGCACACCTTGGGAGAAGCGGGCCTCGACGGCGGTGTTGACGCCGTAGTCGCGGTTGCCGGCCAGTCGGGTCAAAGCCGACGCGGTGAGCGTGAGCGTGGAGCCCGACACGGTGTAGTCGATGCCGTTGACCAGGTCGGTGCCGCCGTGTCGCACGCCCTGGAACAGGGTGCCGTTCAGGTTCAACGTCAACGACTTGGCCGTGATGACACCGCTGCGCGGCAGGTAGACCTGGTCGGAGGACGCCGTGCCGGAACGCTCAGTCCAGCTGGACCTGATCAAGTCGTGCAAGCCCTGATCGCGCCACCGCAGCTCAGGCCGGTTGAGGAACGAGGCCGCGTCCCAGAGCATGGTGGTCAGCTCGCGGGTCCTGGCGTGGTAGCCGACCGCCTCGAAGAACTTGAGGAGTTCGCCCCGCTCGATGACACCGGGCCGGTTGCGGTCGTAGCCGAGCAACGCCCACTCGCCGATGATCACGGGGATGCCGCGGGAGACGAACGTGGTGTGCACCCGGTCGAAGGTGTCGACCAGGTCCTTTTCCACTTCGGCGTTGTAGCGGGTGTAGCCCGCGATGTTCACGCTGAACGGCCAGAAGCCGTAAAAGTGGACCGTCGCGGCGATGTTGGTGTCGCGCAGCTGGTCGTAGCTGTCCATGAACGCGTCCAGGCGGCCCTGGTCGGCGTTGGTGTGCAGGGTGGGCAGCACGAGCAGGCGGGTGGTGTTACCGCCGCCGGAGCTGCGGACAATACGGTGGAACTCGGCGTTGAGCTCGTGCAGCGCCCGGTAGTTCTCCTCGTCGTTGGCGGTGCCGGCGAACTGGGGTTCGTTGATGTTCTCGAACACCAGCTTCGGGGAGTGGTCGCGGAAGGTGGTGGCGATCTGGGACCACAGGGCGTTGTACCTGGCGAGCACGTTCGCGCGGTCGGTGGGGTAAGTGTTGATCCACTGCCACGAGTCGTGGTGCAGGTTGATCATCACGTAGAGGCCTTCTTCGAGCGACCAGTTGACGATGTCGCGGACGCGGCCCAGCCAGACCGGGTCGATGGTGTAGCCGGGACCGGGTCCGTGGTGGTTGGTCCACGTGATCGGCAGGCGGATGCTCTTGTACCCCTCGGAACGGACGTGGCGCAGCAGTTCGCGGGTGGTGAGTGGGTTGCCCCACGCCGTCTCGTCCGGGATGGCGTCCAACGTGTTGCCCAGGTTCCAGCCCGGTTGCATCGCAGCCACCACCGCCTTCGGGGCGGTCGGCGGCGGCTCGTCAACGACGCGCCCGGTGCAGGTGACACCGTTGAGCGTGAACGCGGCGGGTGAGATGTTGCCGCCCGACCACGAGCCGTTGAACCCGAAGGAGACCGACCCGCCGGTGGCGATGTTCGCGTTGTAGCTCGCGTTCACCGCGGTGACCTGCGCACCCGACGAGGTGACCGTCGCGTTCCAGGCGTGCTGGACCTGCTGCCCCGACGGGAACGTCCAGCCCACGCGCCAGCCGTTGACCGGGTCTCCGAGGTTGGTGACGCGCACGTCGGCGGTGAAACCACCCGGCCACTGGGACGGCACGGAGTAGTCGACGCGGCAGCCCGGTGCTGTCTGGGCGCTGGTGCCCGGGACCACCACCGTCACCAGCATGGCGGCCAAGCCGGTGGCTATCACGCCGAGTCGGCGGAGAGTTCTACGTATGTCGCGGTAGCTCAAGACTTCACTGTCCTTTGCTGTAGGGGGTTCCTCGTTGCACCGGACGAGCCGGTGTGCGCACCGCGCGGTTGCGATCGGTGCCAGGACCTCGGGGGTCTCACCGGTCGTCCTCCCGTTCGTCCAGGTCGCGGATGACGTGCGTGGTGGTCAGTCGCCGGTCGTGTCCGGGATGAGCCGGTTCGCCGGTCAACCAGACGTCGGTGCTCAGTGGCAGGTCGGCTGAGGACGGGCCGGTGGATAGGGTGATCCGGCCGGGTTCGACGACACGGCGGCCGTTGACGCCGGTGAAGGAGAACGCCTCGGCGGGCACCTCGAAGACCACCAGCCGGGCCTGCCCTGGCTCCAGTGCGACGCGGGTGAACCCGATGAGTCGGACCGGCGGGCGCGTCACCTGGTCTGCCGGGCCGGACGCGTAGAGCTGCACGACCTCGTCCACGGCGCGGTGCCCGGTGTTGCGCACGACGACCCCGGCCTCCACAGACCCGGTGGTCGGTGCTTCATCGCTGGTGAGGCCCAGCGTCTCGTAGCGCACGGTCGTGTAGGACAGGCCGTGCCCGAACGGGTACAGCGGGGTCGGGTCCAGCGCCGAATCCCCGCCGGTCCACGCGCCCGGCAGTGGTTGGAGGTAGGTCGAGGGGTACACCCATGGCAGCCGGGGAACCTGCACCGGCAGCCGCCCGGACGGGTTGATCCGCCCGCTGAGCACCCCGGCCACGGCCGAGGCACCCTCTATCCCAGGGAAGAAAGCCTGCACCACCGCGGCGGCGCGGCCGGCGTAGTCACCCAGGGCGTAGGGCCGTCCGGACACCACGACCAGCACGGTCGGCGTACCAGTGGCCAACACGGCCTCGACCAGGCGATCCTGCGCTCCCGGCAGGCTCAGGTCGGGCACGTCACAGCTCTCGACCGCGGTGCCGTCGCCGATGAACAGCAGGACGACGTCGGCGAGGGTGGCGGCGTGGACGGCTTCGGCGATGCCGGAATCGTCGCCAACCGTCACCTCGGCGCCCCGCGCGTAGTGGACGATGGACTGCGGAAACTCGGCTTCGACCTGCCGTCTGATCGTCGCGATGGGCACACCCGCGCCGCGCTCGGGACAACGGCGCAGCACCTGGTGCGGAAAAGCGTGACAACCCAGCAGGGTGAGCGGGTCGTTCGCACAGGCGCCGACGATGGCGATCCTGCTCAGGGGCAGGTTCAGCGGCAGCGTCGAGCGGTCGTTGGCCAGCAGTACGACCGAGCGCTCGGCCACCGTGCGGGCGACCCACCGGTTGTCGGCGCTGTCCAGATCCACCTCGTGCGGGCTGACCAGCACGAGAGGGTCGTCGTCGAACAGGCCCAGCTCGACCTTCTGCCGCAGCACCCGGCGAACCGACTCGTCCACCAGGGATTCCTCGACACCGCCGGTACGCACGTGTCCGACCAGGCGCTCGCCGTAGCTGCGAGTCTCAGGTAGTTCCCCGTCGTTGCCTGCCCGCAACGCGAGCACCTGGCTCTTCTCCCCTTCCGCGAAAGCCCGCTCCATCGAGGCAACAAACAGGATGACCCGGTGATCGGCCACCACCGTGCCGGTGAACGCCCACCCCTCGCTCAGCAAGTCGCGGAACAGCTCCCCATTCGCCGCAACAGGCACGCCGTCGACGTCCGTGCAGGAGCTCATCACCGACCGGGCGCCACCATCGCGCAACGCGGTCTCGAATGGTGGCAGGATCACGTCGGCCAGCTCACGCGGCCCGATCCCGGCCAAGGCGCGGTTGCGGGCGGCAGGGGAAGCGGCGTACCCGGCGAAGTGCCTGACCGTGGCGACGACCCCGGCCTCCTCCAATCCCCGCGCGTACGCCGCGCCGAGCTGCCCCACCAGGTACGGGTCCTCCCCCAGCATCTCCTCCATCCGGCTCCACCGGTAGTCGCGCACCACGTCCAGCACCGGCACCAAGCCCTGGTGCACACCCACCGACCGCAGGTCACGTCCGATGGCCGAGGCCATCTCGCGCACGAACTCGACGTCGAAGGTCGCCGCCCACGCCAGCGGCGTCGGGTAGACGGTCGCGCCGAGGGTGGCGAACCCTGTTAGGCACTCCTCGTGCACGATGGCCGGAATCCCGAACCGGTTGCCCGCCACCACCCGTTCCTGAAGCGCGCGCAGCCGCTGCACGCCTTCGGCTACCGTGACCGGGGCGTTGCCGAACACACGGATGAGATGCCCGATCCCCCCGCGCACCAGGTCGTCGACAGTCCCGGTCGCTGACGCGGTGAACACCTCGGGGATCGGCGCGGAACCGGTCGCGGAACCGCCGTTCCGGTCGAGCCAGACCGTACCGAGCTGGGCGACTTTCTCCTCCAACGTCATGGCCGCCAGCAACGCTTCCACGCGGTCGTGCACCGGGAGGTCGCAGTCGCGCCAAGCCGCGTCCAAGTCGGTAGTCATCGGCGACGTCATGGTTGTCCTTGCGGTGGGTCAGCCCTTGAACGCCGCGCCGAGGGCTCCGGCGGTCGCGAAGGTCGGGGTGGACGGCCTGTTGGCGTCGGATCAATCGCCCTGAAGGCGGTGAGGTGGCGCTCGCCCCAGCGGCCAAGGCGCCGTTGCAGTCGACGATGCGGGCGGTGGGGCAGCCGTTCGGGGTGAGCGCGGTGTCCCGTTCCGGCTCTGGGTGGCACCCGGTCGTCGGTATGCCACCCAGAGCAGGCCACTGTGGAGCATGGGGCAGACACGCGTCCGTCCACCGTCGCTGCCAGCGCCCTACCAGAACGGTCAGGTAGTGGTGCAGGTCAGCGCGGCCGCCGACGGTGTGCCGCTGCCGATGAAGCCGAACGAGGCGGTCTCCCCCGGCTTGATCGTGCCGTTCCACGACGCGTTCTTCGCGGTCACGGTCGAGCCGGAGCTGGACAGGTCGGTGTTCCAGGCGTTCTGGACGCCCTGGCCCGCGGCAAGCGTCCAGGTGACCTGCCAGCCGGTGACCGCCGTGGGCTTCTGGTTCTTCACGGTGACCTCGCCCTGGTAGCCGCCGGGCCACTGGTTGGTCACGCGTAGCGTGGCGGCGCAACCGTCCGTGGGCTCCGGCTGGTTACCGGGGTCCTTGAAGTCGGGCAGCTCGTCGAGGGTGATGACGTTGGCGTGGTTGTAGACGCGCTGGACGAAGTCGCGCGGGTTGGCCACGCCGTCCTGGACGGCCCCCGACCAGGCGACGAACCAGGACCAGCGGGCCTCGTAGGCGCGGACCAGGTCGGGGTCGGGGATGGAGCCGACCTCGCCCAGCGCGACCAACTTCTTGTCGCCGCCCAGCTGCACCAACCGTTCGTACTGGCCCACGGCCGCGCTGTGGTCGCCCGACGGCAGGTAGACGTCCGCGCTGACCACGTCGACCACGTCGTCACCGGGGTACCAGTCCGGCGAGATCGAGTTCCACACCCAGATCAGGTTGTGCAACCCGTGGTGGTTCACCAGCCGGTCGTGCAGGATCCGCCACAGCTGCTTGGCCGGGCCGGGCCCCTTGGCGCCCCACCAGAACCAGCCGCCCTCGGCCTCGTGCAACGGTCGGAACAGCACCGGCACCTTCGCGTCCGCCAGGCGCTTGAGCTGCACGGCGATCGCGTCCATGTCCCGGATCAGCAGCTGGTAGTCGGTCGAGCTGGTATTGGCCAGTGCGGCGGCCACGTCAAAGGTCGTGGCGTCGGTGTAGAAGCCGCGCCACCACTCCTTGCCGGGCTGGTCGATCAGGCCGGACGGCGCGTTCCAGTGCCACACCATCGTGACGATCCCGCCGCGGGCGTCGTACGCCAGGGCGCGGTCCACATCCTGGCCCCTGGTACCGCGCTCGACCCGGCTGGGCGAGTAGTCCATCAGGTCGTAGCCGCCCACCGCCGGGACCTTGCCGATGTTCTGCTCGACCCAGTCGATGCTGGCCTGGTCCTGCTGGCCCGACAGGATGTTCTTGCCGTAGTTGTCGGTCAGGTACCGCATCAGCCCCTTGGCCTCCGCGGTGGCGGCCGGGTCGGTCAACGCGCCGGTCACCTGGTGCGGCGGTCGCGGTGCAGTGGGGGTCACCTTGATCGCGTCGATCAGGTACCAGCCCCAGTTGGTGGTGATGGTGATGGTGTTGTCGCCGGGCCGCAGTAGCGCCTTGCCCGCTGGGATCGTGGTGAACGTCGGATTTGCGGGGAATGACACGTCACCCAGGCCGCTGCCGTTGAGCGACAACGAGGCGGACTTCCCGCCGTGCGGGGTGGCGTAGCGGATGGTGAGGTCGTGCAGCCCGCCAGGGCTGCCCGGGATGGTGATGGTGACGGAGTCCGAAGCCTGGTCGAACCCGTCCACGTACCCGGTGCCGGAATAACCCGTCAGGCTCGACTCGACCGCGGTGCCGTTCAGGGCACCCGTCTCGGCCTCGATCCAGGTGTCGGTTGCCGCAGCCGGGAAAGGTGGTGCGAGCGCCGTCAACAGCAAGGCGGCCCCGAGAACAGATCGCATGTCAGTGCTCCCTTCACGCCGTTGGTCAGGGCTGGTCCGCCGTGCAGGTGAGGGCGGGTGGGCTGGCGACGCCGAAGCCGATGAAGCCGAAGGTGGCGGCCGTGCCTGCGCCCACTGTGCCGTTGTAGGCGGCGTTGCGGGCGGTGATGGTGGAGCCGTCCGTGGTCACTGTCGCGCTCCACGCGTGGTTGATCCGCTCACCATTGGTGAAGGTCCAGCTCACCGTCCAGCCGGAGGCCGGCGTGGCGTCGGCGGTCACACGCACCTCGGCCTGGAAGCCGCCGGACCACTGCGAGACGACCCTGAGGGTGGCCGAGCACCCCACCGAGGGGTTACCGGTCGTGGTGGTGGTCGGAGTCGTGGTGGTCGGGTTGGTGCCGCCGTCGGTGAAGTTGACGTCACTGCAGGCGTAATAGCTTTGGTCGAGGTGGCTGGCCTGCCACACCGTGAACAGCACGTGGTGGCCCGTGCGACCTGAGGCGTCGATCTCGACCGGCGTTCGAGGGCCGGTGGGGATCCGGCCGGTCTGGCCGACCAGTTCCAGGTCGCTCCACTTCAACGCCTGGATCCTGGGGTCGAAGCCTTGCTTGGTGGCGTAGACGCGGATGTAGTCCGCGCCGTGCAAGGACTGGTCGTGCAGGTTCAGGGTGAACCGGCTGGGCCGGTCGGTGGTCCGCCAGTTGCCGGGCTTGTCGAAAGCGGCGTAACGGCCGTTGTGGGCCAGACCGCCGCTGCACAGCTGCCCGTCGGGAATGGCTCCCTGGTGGTTGCCCGCGACGCCCTCGCGGAACAGGCCGTTCCAGTTGTACATCGCGGACGCGTCGGCCTGCCACCCCTGGTAGCACATGGGGTCCTCGACGGCCATCTGCTGCGACGCGCCGCTGGTCCAGTGGTGGTAACAGCCGTAGTGGCGCGACGGCGGGTCGCTCACCGCGCCGTGCGCGGCGGCGCTGCCCGCGCCGAAGGTCACCAGCACGGTGGCCAACAGCGCAACGCAGGCGCTCAGCGTCGCCGATGCCCGCCAAGCGGCCTTCTTCGAGGTCACCGGCGGCTGTGGACGTCGGTGGGGGGCGTTGTCCGGTAAGCGGTGCATGGGTTCCACCGGATCTCCATTGATCGTTGAGGTCGGCTTCCTGAGGGGGCCGGGCCGTCGGCGCGGGAGGGTGCCGACGGCCCGGAGTCGGGCGTTGCCGCTGGTTCAGCCCTTGGTGCAGGACTGGCCGTTGACCGCGAACGCGGTGGGATCGGGGTTGTGGCCGCTGTGCGAGGCGTTGAACCCGACCGAGGTCGAACCACCAGGGCCGATATTGCCGTTCCACGAGGCGTTCCTGGCGGTGATGTCGGTGCCGGTCTGCGTCCAGTCGGCCGACCAGCCGTGGGTGAGCTTCTGATCGCCGGGGAAGGCGAACTTCAGCGTCCACGAGTTCCACGCGGTGGCGCCGGTGTTGGTGATCGTGACGCTCGCCGTGAGACCGCTGGACCAGGAGTTCGCGGTGTAGGTGACCTTGCAGCCGCTGGTCGGGGTGGTGTCCGGCCTGGTCCGCACGGCCGTCGTCTGCGACGCCGCTGACGTCAGGTTGGCGCCGTTGCGGGCGACGACCGCGAACGTGTAGGGGGTGTCGGCCTTCAGACCGGTCAGGGTCGCCGACGTGCCCGACACGGTGGTGACGACGCGCTGTGCGCCGCCGTCGAGGGCGACGACGTCGTAGTTCTTGACGCCGCTCTCCGCGTCCGTCGCCGCGTTCCAGGTGAGCTTCATGCCGGTGGCGGTGATGTCGGACGCGGCCGGGGCGCCCGGCGCCGACGGCGGGGTGGTGTCCTCGACGGGCGTCGTCGTGCCGCCCGCCTTCTCCGCTGCCCAGTTCGCGACCCAGGCGAGGGCCGAGTTCCAGTTGATCGTGACCTCGTTGACCGTGTATGCCTGGATGTGGTCGACCCAGCACTTCTGGGGCTTGCAGTCGGCCGGGATGAGGCGTTGGGCGTGCGAGTCGCGGTCGCCGCTCTTCGGGCCGCCGGAAAGGGTGCCCGGCGGCGTGATCGGCAGCGCGGGGTCGAGCTGGTTGGCCCAGAACCGGTGGTGGCCGTTCTTGAACGCCTGGTCGCCGTAGCCCGCGACGTAGGAGGTGCTCATGGGGTTGCGGCCCAGCAGGTAGCCCAGCGCGTTGTAGACGCCGTCGCGGTACTTGGCCTGGCCGGTGAAGTCGTGCGCCAGCGCCAACACCGAGATGTTGTTGGCCACCAGGCCGTTGGAGCCCCAGTCGTAGCCACCGTCGCCCGTGCGGTACGGGGTCGGGTAGCCCTCGTTCGCCACCTGCGCCAGGTGCTGGTCGGCGATGACGGTGAACGCGGACCTGGTGGCCGCGATGTCCGCGGCGGGCAGGCCGTTGGGCACGAGCGCCAGCGTGATGTCGCCCAGCGGGCCGGTGGACTGCCAGTCGAAGCCGCGCGCGTTCAGGCTCGTGCCCTTGAAGTGGGGCGACGAGGTCAGGTCGGCCCGGTAGGACGCTTCACCGGTGGTGGTGAACATCTCCGCCGCGGCCCAGTAGAACTCGTCGGTCAGCCGGTCGTCGCCGTACCCGCCGCCACCGCTGTCGAAGCCGTTGTCGAACTTGGCCGGGTTGGCCTTGGCCGCCGCGTAGGCCTTGGTAGCCGCCGCGAGCGCCTTCGCCGAGAACGCCAGGTCGATCGTCTTCCAGATGCGGGCCGTCTGAGCCGCCACGGCGGCCATGTTCAGCGTCGCCGCGGTGCTGGTCGCCGAGAGGTAGCGCTGGTGCGGGTCCTGGTCGGGTCGCGTAGGCAGGCCGGTCCAGTGCTCGCTGTGCATCTTGTGGTGGACCAGGCCGTCGGGCGCCTGCATCTTCAGCAGGAACTCGACCTCCCAGCGGGCCTCGTCCAGGATGTCCGGCACCCCGTTGGCCTTCTCCGGGATGTTCAGCTTGCCGTCGCCCAGCGGGGCGGCGTCGCCGATCAGCTTCGCGCGCTCGTAGGTGTTGAGCACCTGCCACGCCGAGATGCCGCCGTTGACGACGTACTTGCCGTGGTCGCCCGCGTCGTACCAGCCGCCGCGCACGTCCAGCGTGTAACCGCAGTTGAGGTACGCGCGGCACGGCACCGCGCTGTCGCCCTTGTTGGGTGCGACATCGACGTGACCGGCGGGGCGCGAGTACTGCGCGCCGACGTACTGCGCCTCGATCGGGATGCCGCTGCGGTTGTGGTAGAAGTACGCCAGCGAGTCGTACCGCAGCTTCTTGATCTCGTCCGTCGCGATGTCGAACGGGAAGCTCGTGGCCGCGCCCACGCTGAGCGTGTAGCCGGTACCGGGGGTGTCGAACGACGAGAAGTCGATCAGATGCGTCGAGTCACCGGAGGCGGCGTCCAGTCCCTTGGGCGTCGACTGGCCGGTGGCCACCGTCGTCCCCGACGAGTTCTTCAGCACCCAGGTCTGGGGCGTGGTCGCGGCCGACACCAGGGTGGCCTGCTTGGACAGGCCGGGCACGTAAGCGACCTGGTTGACCTGAACCTTCTTCGGCGGCGGCGTGTAGCCCTCGCCCGGCGCCTTCAACCCTCCGGTCAGCGACACGTTGTCGAAGCAGATCCGACTCTCGGCCGACTGGCCGCCGAGGTGGAAGTTCATCTGCCCGCTGCCCGCGTCGGGGAAGTCCATCGTGGCGGTGAACGTGAAGCTGTGCCGCTGCTTGGTGGTGCCCAACTGGAACTCGCGCTTGAGCATCTCCTGGTATGGCGGCACACCCTGGCCGATGACGACCGCCATCGGCCGCGGCGCGGCGGCATAGGCGTCGAAGCTCATCGTGTAGGACTGCCCGGCTTCGAACGGCACGCCGTTCTGGCCGAGCAGGGCGCTCCACAGATCAGATGCGCCGGCGGCGACCGTCGCGCACATCTCGCCGTTGACGGCCGCGGCCGACACCTTGTCATTGGCCCACCACGGATCAGTGGTACCGCTGCCGAACGTGCCGTTGAGGATCCTGTTGTACTCCGCCGCGCGGGCGGTGCCTGTGGCGAGAGCACCGCTCATCGCCAGTGCCGCCGCGAGGGCGGCAGCGGCTGGCCGGCGCCACCGGGAAAGGAGACGTGATGTCATCGAACTGTTCTCCTCCGTCTACTCTGACGGTTGACAGCGGTTTTTGGAACTATTTCCGGGAGCGCTCCCAGAAGCAACTGTAAGTGTCCCAAGAAAATCCAGAAAGCCTCCGATCGGCTCAATGAGCAGTCATGACTTCCGGACGACTTCAACTATCGCGCACGAAATAACGAATGCACGCCTCAGTGTCGAAATAACCCGCAACCGGTCGCACGAATGATCGGGCGACCGCGTCACGCACGTTATTCCGAAATGGGGTCGGCTTTCCTGGGACATGGGCCGGGCAAGTACCGGCGGGTTGGCGGGATGCGGGTGTCAAGCACCTCCGTCCAGCGTGGTGAGTTCGAGCACCAGTGCTTGGGCCGGTGCCAGGAGCGGTGCGGCGAGACCGGCTTCGGCCAGCACGCGACCGGTGGCGACGGTCGCGCCGGCGGTGATCCACGCCGGTGGCCGGACGTCGAGCAGACGGGCTGCGGGCAGTTCGTCGACCACGCGCACCCGGTACCGCCGGGTCGGATCGAGGCCGGGCAGGCGGATCGGAGGCGGCACGGCGCGGTCGCCGGAGTCGGTGCGCGATAGGCGGTACACCGCGTAGGCGCGATCGGGGGCGACTGCTCCGGTGAGCAGCGCTCCGCCGTCGGTCGGGGTGTCGTGGACGAGCTCCCCGGTGTGCAGGGTGGGACGCACGCGGCGGTAGAAGTCGATCCACGCGGTCAGGACGTCCAGCTCGTGCGGGCCGCAGGCGGTGAGGTCCCATTCCAGACCGGGTGAGGCGAACAGCGTGGTGGAGATGCGGAAGCCCAGGTCGGCGTGCCGGCCGGAGATGTGGGACCGGGGCGCGCCGACGTGGCTGCCGATCAATTCCGGCGGCAGCAGCAATTCGGTCCAGCGCTGCAGCCGGATGCGCTCGACGGGGTCGTTCGAGTCCGACGCCCAGACCCGGTCGGTGCGCTCCAGGATGCCCAGGTCGATGCGAGCGCCGCCGGAGGCGCACGACTCGATCTCCAGTGCCGGGTACCGGGCGCGCAGGGTGTCGAGGAGGTCGTAGAGGGCGCGCACCTGCCTGTCGACGCCCGCGCGGCCGAGGTGGGTGGCTTCGAGCAGGTCGCGGTTCTGGTCCCACTTGAGGTAGGCGATGTCGTACTCGTCCAGCAGCGCCGAGAGGTGCTTGAGCAGGTGCTCGCGAACCTCCGGCAGCGCGAGGTCCAGCACGTGCTGGTTGCGCATGGTCCGTGCCCGGTCGGCATCCGGGACCAACAGCCAGTCGGGGTGCTCGCGGGCGAGGTCGGAGTCGAGGTTGACCATCTCCGGCTCGACCCACAGCCCGAACTGCATGCCCAGGCCTCGCACGTGGTCGACCAGGGGGTGCAGGCCGTCGGGCCACACCGCCTCGTCCACGACCCAGTCGCCGAGCCCGGCGCGGTCGTTGCGCCGGCCGCGGAACCATCCGTCGTCCAGCACGAACCTTTCCACGCCGATGTCGGCGGCGATGTCGGCTAGCCGGTGCAGGGTCGGGAGGTCGTGCTCGTAGTAGACGGCCTCCCACGTGTTGAGCACGACCGGTCGCGGGGAGACGGGGTGGTGCGGCCGGTCGCGCAGTGAGGCGTGCAGGCGGGCCGACACCCCGTCGAGCCCTCGGTCGGACCAGACGAAGACGCCGTCCGGGGTCTGGAAGGCCTCCCCCGCGGCCAGTTCGACCTCGCCGGGTCGCAGCAGTTCCCCGACGCCGATCGCGACGCGGCCCTCGGGCAGGTCGTCCACGCGGTAGCGCGCGTCGCCGCTCCAGGCAAGGTGGGCGGCCCACAACTCACCGTGACGGTCGCCGAAACCCGGGGTGCCTGCCACCAGCAACGTCGGCGAGTCGTGACCGGTGCGCCCGCGCCGGGACTCGCGCACCACCGTCCCCTGCGTGCGGGGCCTCCGTTGCGGTACCCGCTCACGCGTCCAGCGACCGGTGAAGTCGAGCAGCTCGGTCGCCCGGTCGTCCAACGGCAGCACCGTGTCGGCGACGACGACGCGCACCGGCGTCGCCCCTTCATTACGCACCCGGTGTCGCACGCGCAGGACGCCGTGCGCGTCCAGACCCAGGTCGATCTCCAGCGCGATACCGGCGGACCACGCGGTCACCGTCACGTCGGTGGAGGTGACGGTGAACCCGTCGACGTGCCAACGGGGGCGGAACGGACCGCCTTCCCACTCCAGCAGCAGACCCGGTGCTCCCGCCCACCCGTCGCCCTCGCCGGGCGCCAGGGTGAACGGCCACGGCTCGTCCAGCGCGCTGGCCGACACCCCGCGCTGCCGCGCGAGCCGGAACTGGTCAAGCTCCTCCGCATCGAGCGGGCCGAGGTCCGCGCCCCAGTGCAGCACCTCGGGCAGGCCCTCGGCCTGCGGAGCCAGCATGAGCGACACACCGCCGGCCGCGAGCACGACCGGGTGACCGGGCCACGACGACCCAGCTCCGCTCACCGACTCTCCCGCATGACGCGCATCCTGCGGCCCGGCACGACCAGTCGGCGCTCGACGGTCTCCCCTGTCACGAGTTTGACTCCTTCAGCTGCGCGGTCCGAGCCCGATCGCTCATGCCCGCCCACGCTAAGAGCCGCCTCAGGAGTTTGTCAACATGCGCGACAAAGTCGTTTGGTCAGGTCAGCAGGGCAGAAATGGCAGTTCCCGCCGCCGCGCGTGCCCACTCCGAGAAGTCGAAGTCCTGCACGTCGAGCGCGGCGCTGCCCACCCCACCCTCGGCCAGCCGATCAATCTCGGCGTGCACGACATCGGCCGCGATCCGGTAGGTGTCCAGCCCTTCGCCGGTGAGTACCACCTTCTCTGGGTCGATGGTGTTCAGGATCAGGCCGATCAGTCGCCCCAGCGCCACACCTGCGGCCTCGACCGCACGCCGCTCCGGACCGTCGCCGGCACGTGCCGCTTCGATCACCGCCCGGTAGTCACCGCTCGCCGAACCCGCATGGCGCACCACCGCGCCCTCGTTGAGCAACGCACTCGCACAACCCTGGTGGCCCCGCTCGCACACCGGCCCGTCCGGGACGACGACCACGTGATCCAGCCGCCCGGCGACACCGTGGGCGCCACGCACCACCCGCCCGTCGATGACAAACCCGAACCCGAGCCCCGCGCCGATCGTGACCAGGGCCATCGACGACACACCCGCGCCGACCCGGCTCCACGCCTCCAGCGCCGTCAGCGCGCTTACGTCGTTCTCGACCACGACCGGGCACCCCGTCGCCCGTGCGACCAACCGCGCGAGCGGCACGTCCTCCGTCCACCCGAGGAACGGGGACTGGTGGACCACTTCTTCACCCGGAGCGCCGGTCACCACACCAGCGAGGCTGATCCCGACCGACGTCAACTTGGGGAACCTGCCCAGGACACCCTCGACGTGGGCCGCGATCTGCGCGACCACGTGGGCGACGTCCTGGGCCTCGAGCGCCGCGCTCGAGTGCTCCTGCACGGTCGCCGCCAGGTCCGTCACGACCGCGTGCAACGCGTCACCGGTGAGCTTGATCCCCAGGAAGTGGTGCGCCGACGAGACCACCTCCAAGACCTCCGAAGGACGGCCGGTCGTCGCCCGCAACTCGATCACGCCCTCCCGCACCAGCCCTACCTCGAGCAACTCCCGCGTCACCCGAGTCAGGCTGGTCCGCGACAGCCCCAGGATGCGTGCCATCTCCGCACGCGGCAGGCCACCACGCGTCAACAACAGCCGCAGCGCCGCACGTGACGACGCGGACAGCCGAGGCCAGGACTGAACGCCGCTGCCGGAGTCCGCGGCGACAGTAAAACGTGACATGGCCGTCACCGTACGCGACCACGGTAAGGAACCCATCGACCACGGAGCCGACGCGCACACCATCCCGACACGGTCCGCTACCGCCTGCAACTCCCGAAATGAGGTTCGCAGGTATCAGAAGGTGAGACTGTCGGCTGCGGTGGCCGGCCCGGTTACGACAGAGCAGCTGCAACAGTCACGAAGGAGTGCGCCGGGAGGTGCACCCGCAGTGTCGAGCTCTCGAGCTCCACTCCCTCGTGCGCGCGCGGCGCCACGGCTTCGGGCGCCTCGATCGTGTTGTGGGCCTGAAGCGTGTCGGCGGTGAGGATCGTCGACACGACGTCGTCCACGGTCCCGCCGCGCAGGTCGATTTCGACGTCCTGGCCCGCGGCGGCGTCCAGGTTCGACAGCGAGATGAGCAGGCGGCCGTCCTTGCGGGAGGCTGAGACCGAGACCATCGGCAGCTGCTTGCCGTCCACCTCGCAGGTCGGGATACCAGCAGGGGTGTCGACTCGCAGCGACGCCGCATCCTGGTGGCCCTTGTTCATCCGGAACACGTGGTAGGTGGGGGTGAGCACGAGCGCGCCGGAGTCCGGGTCGGTCAGGATCATCGCCTGGAGCACGTTGACCGTCTGCGCGATGTTGGCCATCACCAGGCGGTCGGCGTGCCGGTGGAAGATGTCGAAGTGCAGGCTCGCCACGAGCGCGTCGCGCATCGTGTTCTGCTGGTACAGGAACCCCGGGTTGGTGCCCGGCTCCACGTTCCACCAGGTGCCCCACTCGTCGAGTACGAGCCCGATCTCCTTGGTGGGGTCGTACAGGTCCATGACGCGTCCGTGGCCGGTGAGCAGCTCGTCCGTGCGGTTGGCCCTGAGCATCGTGGCGTAGTAGTCGTCCTCGGTGAAGACCGTCGCGGCTCCCTTGTCCTGCCACGTGCCGGGCATCGTGTAGTAGTGCACCGAGAGCGCCTGGTACAGCGGGCGCTCGACGCGTTGGCAGCCCAGGTGCGAGAGCTGCTTCATGAGGCTTTCGGTCCAGGCGTAGTCGAACTCCGCGGCACCGGCGGCGATGCGGTAGAGCTTGTTGTCGCCGTAGTCGCGGCAGTAGGTCGCGTAACGGCGGGCCTCCAGGGCGTACTGCTCAGCCGCCATGTTGCCGCCGCAGCCCCAAGCCTCGTTGCCCAAGCCCCAGAACCGGACCTGCCACGGCTCTTCGCGGCCGTTGGCCTTGCGCTCGCGCACGGTGGGGGAATCACCCTGGCGGGTCAGGTACTCCACCCACTCGCTCATCTCCCGGACGGTGCCGGAGCCGACGTTCCCGGCGATGTACGGCTCGGCGCCCAGTAGCTCGCACAGGGCCATGAACTCGTGCGTGCCGAAGTGGTTGTTCTCCTCGACGCCGCCCCAGTGGGTGTTCACCATGACGGGGCGGTCCTGCTTGGGGCCGATGCCGTCGCGCCAGTGGTACTCGTCGGCGAAGCAGCCGCCGGGCCAGCGCAGGTTCGGAATGTCGAGCGCGCGCAGGGCCTCGACCACGTCGAGGCGGATGCCGCCCACGTTCGGGAGGTCGGACCCCTCCCCCACGTAGAAGCCGCCGTAGACGCACCGGCCCAGGTGCTCGGCGAAGTGGCCGTACACGTGGCGGTTGATGACGGGACCCTCGACGTCGAGGTTGACGACGGCACGGACGGCGGTTTCGGTCACGAACGGCTCCTCGTGGTCGAACGTTGTATCGAGCGTTGCTGGGAGGTGGGTGGCGGGTCGGGTCAGCCTTTGATGGCTCCGGCCATGATGCCCGCGACCAGTTGCCTGCCCGCGAACACGAAGAGGATGAGCAGGGGGACGGTGGACAGCAGCGCTCCGGTGAGGAGAAGCGGGTAGTCGGTGTAGTACTGCGACTGGAGTCCCTGGAGGGCGACGGGCAGGGTGGCGCTCTTGCTGTCGAGGATGATGTAGGGCCAGAAGAAGTTGGTCCAGCTGCCGGCGAAGGTGAAGAGGAACAGCATCGCCGCCGCTGGCCGGGCCGCCGGCAGCGCGATATGCCAGAACGTCTTGATCAACGAGGCGCCATCGATGCGCGCGGAGTCGATCAGCTCATCGGGCAGCGCTCCGCGCAGGAACTGGGTCATCCAGAACACGCCGAACGCGGTGACCAGGCCTGGCAGGATGACCGCCAGGAGGCTGCCGCGCAGGTTGAGGTGGTTCATGAGCAGGTAGAGGGGGACGATGCCGAGCTGAGCGGGGACGGCCATCGTGGCGACGACCGCGACCAGCAGGACGCGGGAGCCGCGGAACCGAAGCTTCGCGAAGGAGAATCCCGCCAGTGTGGAGAACAGCACGACGGCCAGCGCGGTCGTGGCCGCGACGAACAGCGAGTTCAGGGTCGCGGCGACCAGGTTGATGTCGGCGGTCAGGACCCGTCGGATCGAGTCGAACAGGTTGGGCCCGATGGTGAGCGTGAGCTCGTCGGAGTAGATCACGTCATTGGTCCAGCTGCCGACCACGATGGTCCAGTAGAACGGGAACGCACCGATCGCGGCGACGATCATCAGCGTCGCGTAGGTGGCCCATCCGGGACGGCGGGCCTCGCCGAAGGCCTGGCGGCGCCTACCCGGGCGCGACGCGGCCCGCCGGGCGCCGGACCCGCGGGTCGTGGTCATCGCTTGGCTCCGTTCTCCGAGGCGATCTTCCGGGCGGCCAACAGGTTGACCAATCCGATGAGAACGATCAGGAGCAGGAGGAGCCAGGCGATCGCGGCGGAGCGGCCGAGGTTGGCCTGCCGCCAGCCGACCTCCCACAGGTACAGCGTGATCGTCTTCCACTGGCCGTCGGCGCCGCCCACGGGTCCGTTGCCGCCTGCGCCCCCGAAGATCCGGACCTCGTCGAAGGTCTGCAGGTTCCCGATGGTGGCGGTGATGATCACGAAGATGAGCGTCGGGCGCAGCATCGGGATGGTCACCGAGAAGAAGCGGCGCACCCGGTTCGCGCCGTCGATGCTCGCCGCCTCGTACAGGTCGCGGGGAATCGCCTGCATGCCGGCGAGCAGGATCAGCGCGTTGTAGCCGGTCCAACGGAAGGAGACCATCGTGGCGATCGCGATGTGGCTGGCCGTCGAGGAGCCGGTCCACTGGATCTGCGGCAGGCCGACGGTGGCGAGGAGGTTGTTGACGAGCCCGAACTGGTTGCCGAACAGGTTGGAGAAGATGATCGCCACCGCGACCGGGGCGGCCACGTAGGGCAGCAGGACGGCCATGCGCCAGAATGTCCCGGCCCGCAGGTTCGCGTCCAGCACCGCCGCGATGAAGATCGCCGCGACCAACTGAGGCACCGCGGTGAAAACGAAGATCGACAGGGTGTTGAACACCGATTTCCAGAACATGTCCTGGCCGAGGACCGCGGTGAAGTTGTCCAGGCCGACGAAGGCACCCTGCCCGCCGATGGGGTGCCACTCGTGCAGCGCGACCCACGCGGTGTAGAACATCGGCGCAAGCCCGAACAGGAAGAGCAGGACGAAGAACGGCGCGATGTAGACATACGGCGATAACCGCAGGTCGAGTCCGGCGGCCGTGCCCCGTCGCCTGGGGCCGCGGTGAGGACGCCGGCGTTCCCGGGTCGACGCACCGGCTCCGGGCTCTGTCGCCGGGTTGTGTGTGGTCGTCATCAGAGGTTCCGTTCCCAGTCGTTTCCGCCAGGGCCGGGCCGTGCCGACCCGGCCCGCCTGCCTCGTCAGTTGAGCGATGCGAGGTCGGCGAGGACCTGCGCCCAGGACTGGTCGACGCTCTGCGACTTGTCCACGTCGACCCGGTTGAGACCGGCGACGATCACGTCGTGCACCTTCTTGTAATTCGGGCCCTTGAACGGAACGACCTTGACCGCCGCGGCGCGATCGGCCCAGATCCGGCCGGTGGGCGCATTGTCGAAGAACGGGTTGGTCAGCGGCAGGAGCTTCGGCGAGCTCATCGCCTCGACCTGGCTCGGGGTGCCGCCGCCGCTCTTCACGACCAGATCCAGCATCACCTCGGGAGAGGTGAGGTAGGCGGCCAAGTCCTTGGCCTGCTCGGGGTACTCGCACTGGACCGGGACGGAGAGGTAGGAGCCGCCCCAGTTGCCGCCGCCGCCGGGGAAGACGTTGGCGATGTCCCAACCCACGAAGTCCTCACCCGCGTTGTTCTTGATCACGCCTGCCATCCACGACGGGGCCAGCACGACGGCGAAGGTGTCGTTCCGCTTGAAGGAGGCGTTCCAGTCCGAGGACCACTGCGCCAGACCCGCCGACTGCTGCTGCCCGGTGCCGTGTTCCAGCACGGTCCGAAAGATCCGCTCGATCTCGGAGCCGGCGAGGTCCTTGCGCGTGCCGTCCTCGTTCTCGTAGGCGTACTCGATCTGGTTGACCATGGCGGTGTAGGCGCCCTGCACCGATTCGAACCAGGCCGCGTCGGACTGCGCCGTGAACTCCGCGCCGACTTCGTAGAACCGTTGCCACGTCGCGTTGTCCCCGCCGAGGTATTCGGCGACCATCTCGCGGTCGGAGGGCAGACCGGCCGCCTTGAACAGGTCGGCGCGGTAGGCGACGGCCTGAGGGCCGATGTCGGTGCCGTAGCCGATAAGTTTGCCGTCGTCCGTGGTCGCCATCTCCGACTTCCAGTCGAACCACCGGTCTTCGAGCTCGGGGGTGGACAGGTCGACGAAGCGGTCGGAGAACCCCTTGAACTCCCCGAGCCAGTCGACCTCTAAGGCCTCCACACAGGCCAGGCCGGAACCCTGCCCGAGGAAGTTGAGCAGCTTCTCACGCTGGTCGTCACCACCGCCGGCGGTCTCGTACTCGACCCTGACATTGGGGTGCTTGGCCTCCCACTGCTCAATGTAGGGGGCATATCCCCAGTCCCCGAACGTAGCGATCTCCAGGACGATCTCACCGTCGGCTCGTGGCTTGGACCCGTCGGTCGAGCAGCTCGCGAGGACCAGAGCGGCGGCGATCACGGCCGCAGTGAGGTTCAGTATCGTTGGTCTCATCATGCTTCCCTAAGGTTGATGTTGCTCGGGGTTGGTGCCCGCGTCCGCCTGCCGTCCCCGTCGGAGCCGAATCCACCGTGGGCCGGCGCGTCGTCGATACCCTTGAGTCCGCTGTCAGCAGATCGGACTTCCACAACCGTTGCTGGAACAGCACGAACGCACCGAGCCGGATGGTCGCGACGGACGCGCTGGTGATTCCGAGCCCTTGGACAGCAAGGTGTGAAACCCAACGGTGAGCGGTGGACGTCCTGGTCGGACAGCATCATGTGGGCTCGAGCGTGACGGGTCCGGCCCCGCCTGGTGACTCCCCGGAGCAGCCCATCGGCGGAAGGAAGGTGGCGGCGACCACGCCGGGGAATGTGGAGGAACGCAATCGCATGCGAGGCATCTCCCTTGACAGCTGCATGGTGCGCGACCCGAGCCCATCGCTCGTGCCCGCCCAAACTAAGAGCCACCTCAGAAGTTTGTCAACATGCGCGACAAAGGCGTTTCTTCAGGTCAGCAGGGACGACCGGAGCAGGGATATCGCGTCATCCCGTGGTGGTCGGCATCCAGACCCGCATCGGTCCGGGTGTCCGGTTGCCCCACAGGAAGTACGGAACGGCGGCGAAGGTGATCGGAGAGCTGGTCGCGGGGACAGCGTCGGTGTAGAGCTTGTCGGTGGGTGGTGGTTCGACCGCTCCGCGCACGGTCAGCGCCTGCGGGCTGCCGCGCAGGCCGGTGATCGCGGGATTGATGGGGTCGATCCGGACGTCTTCCAGCACGATGTCGGTGGGCAGGTCGGCCTGTTCGACGCAGTAGACGAGGGGGCCGCGGGTCAGGGCGACGCAGCCGCGGATGGCGTCGATGCGGGGGTGCGGTCGCACCACGCGTACGGGCATGTCCAGGTCGAGTACGACGGTGGCGCCGGCCGACCAGTCGCGCCGCAACCTCAGGTAACCGTCCTCGGGCTCCACGTCGACCTCCGCCCCGTCCACATGGATTTGGGCCGAGGCGCACCAGCCGGGCACGCGCAGGGACAACGTGAGCGGTGCGGAGGCGGTGACGGTCAGCTCGACGCGTCCGTGCCAGGGGTAGTCGGTGCGGGTGGTGATCTCCACGGCGGAGCCGTCGACCTCGGTGCGGATCGTGCCGGCCGAGTAGAGGTGGACCTGCACGCCGTCGTGGTCGGTCGTGGTGGTGTAGCCGTGCAGCGAGGCGATCAGGCGGGCCAGGTTGGGCGGGCAGCAGGCGCGGGAGTGCCAGGGCGGTCGGTGCGAGGGCGCGTCCTCTTCCGACCCGTCGTGGCCGGTGCGTAGGTGCAGCGGGTTGGACTGGGAGAAGCGCTTCCCTTCCAGGGAGGTGGAGCCCGCGACCGCGTTGTACAGCGCGCGTTCCAGCTCGTCCGCGAAGCGGGATTCGCCGGTGGCCAGGAGCATCCGCCAGTTCCACTGGACGCTCGCGATGGCGGCGCAGGTCTCGGCGTAGGCGCGGTCGGCGGGCAGTTCGTAGGGGTCGCCGAACGCCTCGTCGCGGTGGCGGGAGCCGTGGGCGCCGG
>NZ_BAAAKE010000049.1:0-33104 GCF_039527585.1 Saccharothrix xinjiangensis
CGGAGAGCTACGAGGCCGGGCTGCATCTACGAGGAGCGATCATGTGGCTGAGAGCCCTGGCTTCAGCCACATGATCCGAACCTCAAACAGCTCCTAGGGCGTGCACGTCCTCGTGCGCGCCTGCGCACCCCTACCCGCTGCCCGACGCCGAGCGGGTGCGACGGCGACTCGGCGATCCCGACCACACCCCGACGGCTGTCTACGGCGGTCCGAGCGGGCACCGCGGCCCCGGTGTCGGGTCAGAGGTCGTCGACGACGAGGTAGGAGAGCACCCGCCTCCCGGCACGGCCCGGCACCCCGCCGGCGGATCCCGGCCCGCGCGCCGCTCCGGCCGGGTTCCCCGCGCGACCGGTCGGGTGTTCCGCGCTGCGCCGCCCGGGGCCCGATTGGCGGGTTCGGCGACTCCGTGCGGTCCCGTGCGGTGGATCTCCGCCACCGCGAGACTGGGACCATGCGTCGATTGCTCCTGTGCGCGGCCCTGGTCCTCGGCTTCACCGCGGCACCCGCGATCACCGGCACGTCGGTGGCCGGAGCCGATTCGCTGGACTGCAAGTTCTACCTGTTCTTCGAGGGCTTCTCCGGCAAGCTGGTGGACATCGGGTGCGCCTCCGGGGCGAACGGCGACGCGGTCCTGTGCGACTTCGGCCTCCAGATCGCGGGCGTCCAGCCGCAGGAGGTCATCGACGAGGCGTGCCGGCGGGCCGCCCTGCCCTGACGAGAGGTCCAGCGGCCCCGAACGGCGGCCTCGTGAGGATGGCGCCGCGCCGAGTTCGTGCTGGCGCGCCGCGGCGACCGAAGGGCCCGGCGGGGCGGGGCGGCGGTCGGGCGCTAGTCGAGGCGCAGGACGGCTTCCTCGATCTCGGCGTCCCGGGCGGGCGCGTGGGACACCTCGGTGCCGACGACCCTGAAGTCCGCCTTGTGCAGGACCCTGAGCGATCCGAGGTTGTCGGCGGCGGCGCGGGCGTGCAGGGGCCGGACCGCGACGACGTCGAGGAACAGGGCGAGCGCCCGGGTGGCGACTCCCCGACCCCAGGCCGAGCGGTCGATCCAGTAGGTGATCTCGGTGTCGCCGTCCACGACGAAACCGGCGATGCTGCCGACGAGGCGCCCGTCGAGGGTCACCACGCGCAACGTGCCGTCGGAGGAGGCCCTTACCTCGGCCATGTGGGTGTCGAACGCCGCGCGGTCGTCGGGGTCCTCGGCGGTGAAGGCGGCCATCCGGACCGACTCGGGGTCGCGCATCTGCTCGAACAGCGCGTCGAGGTCGGAATCCTCGATCGGCCGCAACGCCACCTCTGCCACCGGTGCCCTCCTCGTCCTGGCCCGTCCGGGCTCGCGGGGAACGTATCAGGGGGGTCCGGCAGAACTCGGGGTCCACGGCACGGCCGGCAGGTTCGCGGTGGTGCCGCGCAGCACCACGGCGCCCGGTTGGCGGCGCGCCCGAGCGGTACCCCGATGGCGCAGCCGACAGGCACGTCGCGTGCCCGCCCTGACCCGTTGGCGTGACAGAGGCGGGCGAGGCTGGAGCGATGCCGAACACCCGTGGAAGACTCGCCGAACGGCGAGTCCGGCCCGAAATCGCCTCCTGACCTCCGGGAGAGGTGTCACATGCGATTCAGCCTGGTGCTGTTGCCCGATTCACCCCTCGACGACACGATCGAGTCCATCAAGCTCGCCGACGCGCTGGGGTTCCACGCCTGCTACGCGGCGGACGAGACGTGGCACAAGGACCTCTGGTTGCTGTTCGCCGCCGCGGCGGACAAGACGAAGGACATCCGGTTCGGCCCGAGCCTGTCCTCGGTGACGCTGCGGGAGCCGTCGCTGATCGCCCAGGCCACCGCGACCCTCGACGAGCTCACCGGCGGTCGCGCCGAGTGCGTGCTGGGCTCGGGGAACTTCGGGCTGCTCGCGCAGTACGGCATCGACTGGGCGAAGACCAGGCCGCTGTCCCGGCTCGAGGAGGCGCACCACGTGCTGCGCGCCCTGCTCGACGAGGGCGCGATCGACCACGAGGGCGAGTTCTACCGCTACAGCGGTCTGTTCACCTTCGCCCGGCCGGTCCAGCGGCACGTCCCGGTCAAGCTCGGCGCGATGCGCGGGCCCAGGTCGTTCCAGGTGGCGGGCGAAGTGGCCGACGGGGTGCACCACGCGCTGAGCTACACCAGGTCGGCGTACGAGTACATGGTCGAGAACGTGCGGATCGGGGCCGAGCGCGCCGGCCGCGACGCGTCCACCTTGGACCTGGGGGCTTGGGTCGTGTTCGCGACCGGACCGGACGGGCGCGCCGCCAAGGACGCCGCCAGGGCGATGGTCGGGCTGTACGCGTCGTCGATGTCCGCGGAGCAACTGGCCCGCAACGGCGTGGACCCCGCGTCGCTGACCGACATCATCGCCGCGGTGGGCGCGGGCCGGGTCGACCGGGCGTTCGAACTGACCCCGCCGGAGCTGGCCGACCGGCTGTCGGTGTCCGGCACACCGGAGGAGTGCGCGGAGAAGCTGAGGACCGAGATCGCGCCGACCGGGGTCAACCACCTGATCCTCGCCATCACCGACGCGGCGCTGGTGAAGGCCTTCTCCGGGATGGACCTGCCCGGCGTGGCCACGATGCGCGAGCAACTGCAGCTGGTGCACGACCACGTGGTGCCGGCGCTCGGGGGCCGGCCCGCCTGAACCCGACGCCCACCGGAGGGCGCGCTCAAGGGCTGCGCGCTCGACGTCATCGGCGACGACGTCGCCGCCTCCTGCGACGACCACGTGGTCGCCGTGCCCTGCAAGTGACCCCGCGATCCGCTCTCTGCTCTAATGGCGTCCCATGACCGAAGACGCGACGCTGATCCAGAAAACGCTGCGCGTGCCCAGGTCACCCGGCTCGCCCGGTGACGGCCGCGCCGTGGCGCGGCAGTTCGACGCCGCGCTCCTCCAGGTCGGTTTCAAGGCCTCCGGCGACCTCCTGCGGCACGTGTCGGGGCTGTCGCCGGCGGCGGCCGGGGCGCTCGCCGGCCAGGCGGTCGCCGCCGTGCGCGAGCTGGTCGCCGACCACGTCGCCCACAACCCCTACTTCCGCGACTTCCCGCGCGGTGTCCCGGACACCACCGAGTTCTGGCTGGAGTGCCTGCGCCAGGCCATCGGCGACGCTCCTCCCCCTCCCGTCGTCGACCTCCTCCGGCTGCCGGCGTACGGCCGCGTCCAGCACTCCTACGAAGACCTGCTGGCCGCCCACGACGACCTGGTCCCGTCGGTGAAGGACCGGCTCACGGTGCTGCACCTCGGGGGGACCGCCGACGAGGAGGCGCGGTCGCTCTACCGCGAGCTGGCCACGAGCGCGACGCCGTTGCGGGAGGAGGACCTGGTCCTGCTCGCCGACCTGGCCCGGCTGTGCGTCGACGACGACCAGCCCGACCCGGTCCCGGTGCGGGAGAACCGGGCCGTGCTCAACGCGGTCCGGCTCGCGGCCGGCCGGCCGCTGGTGGCCGTCGACACCGTGACGGACGTGCTGCGACTGGCGTGCGCGGCGTCGGGCGGCGACGTGACCCTGGCGGCGCCGACGAGGTTCCGGTCGTTCCGCCGTGCCGAGCGCCGCGCGCTGATGGCCGCCCTGGACGCCGTGGTCGCCGCCAACCACGCCAAGCTCGGCGACGTGACGACCCACCGGGGCAGGTGGCAGCGGCTCGGTGAGCGCCTGCACCCGCACGAGCACGACGCGTTCCCGCACGCCCGGGACGTGTTCGCGGTGGCGCGCGGCGACCGGGAGGTCCGGTCGTTCGCCGGCCGGGTCGAACTGGCGTTCGCCGCCGGCGACGTCCGCGGCGCGGTCCGGTTGCTGTCGACCGCGCCCGGCCTGCTGCTCCGCTCGTTGGACCGCGTGCTGCGGTCCTGCGCGCCCGACGACGTGGAGGACGTCGTCCGGATCGCGGGGTCCGTGCTCGGTGACGTGTCCGGCCGGGTGCTGTGCTCGGTGCGCGAGCACCTGGTCAACCGCACCGCCGCGAGCGCGGCCCGGGTGTTCGTGAACAAGGAGGGCCGCGGCTGGGTGACCCCCGACGAGCGGCCGGGCCTGGACCGCGCCGTGGTCGACCGGCTGACGGCCGCGGTGGACGGCGAGCTGCTGCGCCGGCTCCCCGCGCACGACCGGCTCGTGGTCGACCCCGACGTGCTCACCCTGGCGCTGCCGCTGTCGGACAAGGCGGTCGCGGACGGTTTCGGCGTGATGCCGCGCGGCTCCGTCTCGGCGCTGGACGGCGAGCTGCTGCGGTTCTTCGTGCACTGGCGGCAGCGGGAGCGGCGGACCGACTTCGACCTGTCGGCGTTGCTGCTGGACGACGATTTCGGCTTCGCCGGGCAGGTGTCGTGGACCGACTACGGCTCGGGCGGCGCGCACTACTCCGGCGACCTGACCGAGGCCCCCGACGGCGCGACGGAGTTCATCGACGTGCCGCTGGGCACCGTGACCGCCCGGTACGTGGTGCCGCAGGTGAACATCTTCTCCGGTGAGGGCTTCGCGGACGTCGCCGAGTCGGTGTTCGGCTTCATGACCCGGGACCTCGACCAGCGCGGCCGCCCGTTCGAGCCGTCCACCGTGCGGACGCGGTCCGACCTGCGGGGAGCGGGCCGCGTCGCGGTGCCGCTGGTCTTCCGGCGCGACGACGACGGCTCGTGGTCGGCGAAGTGGCTGCACCTCTACCAGCGCGGCGCGACGTGGGGCAACCGGGTCGAGGACAACCGCATGTCGGTGTCCGTGCTCGTCCGGTCCCTGGTGGAGCACCGGAGCACGACGGTCGGCCACGTCGTGGAGCTGTTGCGCGCCAAGGCCGGTGCCGGCACGACGTGGACGCGGGGCATGGTGTTCACCGAGCCGGTCACCTTCATCGGCGTCGAGCGGCCGGAGGGGCTGCCCGCCGGCTCGACGGTGATCACCCTGGCCACGCTGCGCGAGCTGGTGCCGCGGTGACCGCGGCGTGTTAGGTTGCACGGGTGAGGCCATGAGGGAGCTTCCTCCTACTTCGAACCCTTAGTTCCCTCGCTCTCCTCCACTCGCGGTCACCTCTCGGGTGACCGCGCTGTTGCGTTGTCGTCGGGTCGGGCGCGGGTTCTGCCGTGCTCGACCAGCCGGCCGTGATCGGGCGGCTGGGACGCACTGGAGCGCGACTCCGGCCCCACCCACCCGGAGGCGCTGGTGCACCGGGGGAAAGGGCTTTCGGTCGCGGCCCTCAGCCGGCCCCCGCTGTCGTGAGGAGGTCGACCAAGGGGCGCGCCCGCCACCGCCGGGGCTGGTCAGGCGTCGATGAAGCGGGCGTCGAAGTACCAGCCCTGCTCGGCGCCGCCGTTGGCCGACCACTGGACCACCTCGGCGCCGTTCGCGGTGCTGCCGCCACCCGAGACCGAGGCGACCTTGCCGCTCTTGGCGTTGATCAGGTAGCCGTTCGAGGAGTCCCAGGACTGCTCGGCCTCGCCGTTGCAGGTCCACTGGACCAGTTCGGCTCCGTTGGCGGTGCTGCCGCCGCCGGAGACCGAGAGGCACTTGTCGCTCTTGCTGTTCTTCAGCCGGCTGCCGGACCAGTACCAGAGTTGTTCGCCGCCGTCGTTGCAGCTCCACTGGATGACTTTGGCGCCGTTCGCGGTGCTGCCGCCGCCCTCGACGGACATGCACTTGTCGCTCTTGTAGTTCACGAGGTTGTAGTAGGTCGCCGCACTGGCCGGCGGAGCCGCGGCCGCGGTGAGGCCGATGGCCGTCAGAGCAGCGAAAACCGTTCTGCGAAAGCGAAACATGACATCCTCGCGGGTGATCGGACGGGGTCGGGCGACCCGTACGGCCACAGTACGAACGGCCCGGTCGCGCGCGCGAAGACGGGTGATCGAATTCAGTTGATCTTCACTTGCGCGTCATCCGGGCGACCCGGTCGTGCGGTGCGCCCGGCGCCGGACCCCACCACGTCCTCGACCTCCGCCGCGTTCACATCGGCGTGGTCGGCGCAGGAGGGCTGGACGAGGCTGCCCGACAGCGTGCCGCCGACGCGGTCGGGCGCGCACTCGACCGACCACACCTGCACGGCGGCCCGCAGGTCGCCGCGGAACTCCAGGTACTTGTCGGTCAGCCCTTTCCGACCTTCCGAGCAACAGTGGCCCAGGGGCAACAGGGGTGCACGTGGCGGTGGCGGGAAGGTGCAGGAGCCCCTGGTGGGATCGCGATCATCGAGATCGGCGCCCGCCACCAGGGGCTCCGCGTGCTTGTCCACCGCTCTGCCCCGGACGCGTCCACCAACCCACGGAACCATCTCGTGAGACTGGTGGGGACGCTCACCGTGCCGGCCGGTCAGGAGGTGGTGTCCCCTGGCCCCACGTGACTGCTACCAGCAGTCACCGCGCGCCGCGGTCGCAGCCGACGACGGGCGTGCTCTCCCGCTGTGCGCAGAGATCCACACCCAGGCCCTTCACGGGTATTCCTCGGATGTCACAGGTTCAGTGCCCGGAAGCGGTCCCGGTTGGCGGACGCCCAGGTGCTGAACGGCTGCAGGCCCGGGTTGAGGTCCCGCAGCCGGTCGAAGTCGATCTGCGTCAGGTCCTTCTCGGCGTTGATGAAGTACTGGAACATGTTGGCCACTTCGCCGGCGTCGGGCATGCCCGAGTGGGCCAGTGCGGCCGGGTCGACCGGGACATAGCGCACGGGTTCGCCGAGCGCCTCGGCAATTCCGGCGGCGAAGTCCTCTCCGGCGCACAGGTCACTCGCGATGGGCACCGTGCGGCCAACGAGGGTGTCGCCCCTGCCGAAGATCGCGTACACGGTGTGACCGACGTCGTCGACGGTGCCACTGACCACCCGAGCGGAGCCGATCGGCATCGCCAGCACGACGGTGCCGTCTTCAGCGCGCCGCGGGGCATTGAAGGTGAACAGGGACTCGTAGTACATCGGTGCGGTGACGAAGGTGGTGGGGACCCCCGCGTCGAGGAAGAACGCGTTCGCCTCGGCCTTGCCGTCGGCGTGCGGCACGGTGTAACCGGCTTCCTGGCGGGGAGCGTCCGGCAGGTAGGGCCGAGTGTCGGCCAGCGTGGACCAGATGACGTGCCGCAGGCCGGTCGCGGCGGCCGCGCGGGCTGCGTTCCCGGCCTGTCCTTGTTCACGTTCGGTCCGGGAGGTCCAGACCGAATCCGCGGTCGGCGGCTCCCACCAGTTCGTCACCACGAACGCACCGTGGGCGCCGTCGAAAGCACGACGCAGGCTCGCCTCGTCGTCCAGATCAGCCTCGACGACCTCGATCCCCGAGGCGAGGAGCTCCTCGGCCTTCCCCTTGTCCCGGGTCACCGCGCGGGCGACGAACCCACCGGTGGGATCAGCCGCGATCGCGCGCACGACGCTGCCGCCCTGACTCCCCGTCGCGCCCAGCACGGTGATGATGCGCTTCTCGCCCATCGTTAGCCCATTTCTCCAGATTGATGTGTCAAGCCAGACCGTAGACAGGCTCTGCTTGACGTGTCAATCCCGCTTGTAGACTGATCACCATGACAACTGACACCTCGCTCGACGACACCCAGCAGGACACGTGGCGGGGCTACCTGAGGATGGTCCGAGAACTCGACCGCCACCTGCGCCGGCATCTTCAGCGCGAGTGCGGCATGTCGGTACCCGAGTACGAGCTGCTCGCGCGCCTCTCCGAAGCCCCTGGACACCGTTTGCCGGTAGCCACCCTCGCCGAGAGCACCGGCTGGGAGCCGAGCCGCCTGTCCCACCAGCTGGCCCGGACCGGTAAGCGCGGTCTGATCAGCCGCGTGACCTCGGCACACACCCGCTACCCCGACGCCGTCCTGACCGAAGAGGGCTTCGCTCTCATCGCCGCCGCTGCCCCCGCGCACATCCGAGCTGTCCAGTCACTTTTCTTCGAGCCCTTGGGCCAGGACGGACAGTCGGCAGTCGACGCCGTCACCCGGAAGATCCTCAGCGCCCTCGACGCCCACCAGGCCGGCGACTGCTCCCTGCGGACGGACGCACCCGGGGAGCAGGGCGACTCACCCACCGAGGACATCGACAGCTGAGCGAACCCGGTCGACAGCGCGGATCTCCACGCTGAGCCCAGCGCACTGGACCACGACGGATCGTGCTCCGGCTCCTGGCGCTGCGGTCGCCGCTCGTGGAACCCGGGCCGCAGCGAGCCCATTCAGTGGGGCTCGACCAGCGAGGATGAGGACCTGGACGGCCTGGACGAGTGCAGTGGCCCGGCGCGGGCAACAGCGCTGCTTGCGCAAAAACCTCCAGCTCTTGAGCGCGGCGGGGGCAGCAGCGGAGCTTGCGGAGGATGCGCCAGGTCTTGAGTCGGGCGTCGGCACGTTCGCCAGGACCGCGTGGGCGGGCATGGGCGCGGTCGGCTCCCTTCTGGGACTCGGGTTCGTTCCGGCCCTTGCACGGGGTGATCACCTGGTGGCCGGTCTGGTCGTAGCCGTGGTAGCCCTTGTCGGCCAAGGCGATCAGCCCGGCGTCGCGCAGCGCGGCGAGGATGTTCCAGATCCGGGCGGCCGCGGTGTCGCGGGTGCTGCCCGGCAGTTGGCCTGATACCCGCAGGATCGTGCCGTCGGGGGACGCGATCACTCGCAGGTTCACCCCCGTGCATTGCGTGCTTGCCCGAGCAGGAGGGCCGGTCGGCGGCGATCCGGTCGATCGGGACCAGGGTGCCGTCGATGACCACGTGGGCCAGGCCTTGCCGCTTCGCCGTGCGCAGTGCGGTCCGCAACTTCGGAGCCCACCGGGTGAGCAGTTCGACGGTTTCGCGGACATACCGCCAACAGGTCGCGGTCGACACCCCGAACCCGGCTCCCACCTCGGCGAACGGCTCGCCCTTGCGCAGGTGCACTGGTGTGGATGCCGGTCGCGCGCAGGTCGCCGAGCACCACCAGCACCGCCGCACCGCCGTCCACGTCGTAGACGCCACCCGACACCACCAGGTCACCGTCCACGATGCGGCCGATGTCCCAGGCCACGTCCCACGGGCGCGGTTCGCCGTGGTTGAGGGGAAGTTGCCGGTGACGACGGCGTTGCCCGGGTGCAGGACGTACTCGCCCCCGTGCAGGTCCTCCCGGGTGGACTCGGGGAGCCCCGGCTGCCGGAACAGCTCGACGGCTTCGGCCCAGGTGGTGTTCTGCGTGCTCACGGCCGCACGACGTCCGGCGGCACCGGCAGCGCGCCCTACCGGGGAACCGGGTGGTCGGAGCGCCGGCTCGGCTACCAGACCGGTCTGACCGGGGCGCTCCCGCCGCCGGTGGCGTCGACGTAGGCCTGCAAGGCGGCGCGCGCGCCGTCGAGGTCCCGGGCGCCGACGAGGTCGGCCCACCGGGCCTCTTCCTCTCGCCAGATCGCGTTGACGCACGACACCAGGGCGTGCCCCTTGTCGGTGGCGACGACGAGCCGGCTGCGGCGGTCGGCGGGGTGGTCGACGCGCTCGACGTACCCCCAGCGCTCCAGTTCGCCGATGAGGTGGCCCGCGCCCTGCTTCGTGACACCGAGGTGCTCGGCCAGTTCCACGGCCGTCGCGCCGCGCGAGGTCACCAGGTGGCCGACGGCGAAACCGTGCGCGGGTCGGACGTCGGGGTGCCCTTCCCCGGGCAGGCGCTCGTGCAGGCGGTCGGTCAGCAGGCGGAAGGCCATGGCGAGAACCAGCGGCATCGGTGTCGGCATCTCACCTCCCCGGGTCCGGCACCGCACCAGATTAGACCAGCAGCTTGTCCATCTGCCAGAGTGGACCAGCAGCTCGTCCACTTTTTCCAGCCACCGCGCACGGGAGCCCCCCAGTGGGTGAAGCCACCACGATCGAGAACGCCCGGGTCTTCGACGGGACCGGGTTGACGGGACCACGCGCCGTCCACCTCGCGGGCGGCCTGCTCGTGCACGCGCCGCCGCCCGGCGCCCGCGTCGTCGACGCCAGGGGCGGCGCCCTGCTGCCGGGGCTCATCGACACCCACGTCCACGTCGAGGACCTCGCCGAACTCCGCGCGTCGGCGCACTGGGGCGTCACCACCGCGCTCGACATGGGCACGCCCCACCTGGACCGGACCCTGCCGCTGCGCCACCTGGACGCGGTGACCGACCTCTTCGCCGCGGGGCACCCGGCCGTCGCCCCCGGCGCCACGGCCATCAGGAAGATGGACTACCCGGCGAGCGCCGCGGTGGCCGGTCCCGCCGACGCCGAGGCCTTCGTCGCGGCTCGCGTCCGGGACGGCGCCGACTACGTGAAGGTCCTCGTCGAGGACCCGAAACAGCCCGGGACGAAGGCTCTTGACGCCGCCACGGTCGAGGCGGTCGTCGACGCCGCGCACCGCCACCGGCTCAAGGTCGTCGCCCACGCGGTCACCGGCTCGACGTTCCTGACAGCGGTGCGGGCGGGCGCGGACGTGGTGACGCACGTGCCCGTCCAGGCCGTCGTGGACCGGGGCGCCGCCCGAGCCGGCCTGGTCGTCTCCCCCACGCTGGTCATGATGCGCGGCATCTGCGCGACCATCGGCCGCAAACCGGCGCTGCGGGCGCTGGCGGCCCTGCGCGTCGTCCCGCGGATGGACTTCGACAACGCCCTCGCCTCGGTCCGGCTCCTCCGCGACTCGGGGGCGACCATCCTCGCCGGCACCGATGCGAACGCGGACCCGACCACGCCGTTCTCGCCGCCGCACGGCGAAGCGATGCACCAGGAGTTGCGGCTGCTCGTCGACGCCGGCCTGTCGCCCGTCGAGGCGCTGCGGGCCGCGACCGCCACGCCGGCCGAGGTGTTCGGCCTCACCGACCGGGGCGTGATCACCGCCGGCCGGCGGGCCGACCTGCTCCTCGTCGACGGCGATCCCACCGCCGACATCGACCGGACGCGCCACGTCACCGGGGTCTGGATCGCCGGGGAGCGCGTCCGGTGACGCCGCCACGCCGTCCTGCCCGACCAGGCCGGGAGGCTTCCCCTCCTACCCGTCGAGCGCCCGGTTGAGGGCGGTGACGTTGACGCCCGGCTCGCCCAGGAACCCGAGGGCGCGGCCGTCGGTGTGCTCGGCGACCAGCTGCCGCACCCGGTCCTCGCCCAGCCCGTTCTCCCTGGCCACCCGCGGCACCTGGAGCTCGGCGTAGGCGGTGCTGATGTGCGGGTCCAGGCCGGAGGCCGAGGCGGTGACGGCGTCGGGCGGCACCCGCTCCTCGGCCACGCCCTCGCGCCGGGCGATCCCGGTGCGCCGCTCGGCGATCACCGCGTCGTAGTCGCTGTTCAGCTCGCCCTTGTTCGAGGCGCCCGACGCGGGCAGCGTGGCCGCCGAGGGCCGTGGCGCGAACCACCGGTCGCCGTCACGCGGGACGGCGACGAGCGTGGTGTCCACGGCCTCGGCGTTGGCGTGCAGGCCGGGCACGCGGCTGACGGCCCACACGGCGGCCGGGTAGAGCACGCCGGTGACGGCGGTGAGCACGAGCAGGACGCGCAGCCCGGCCAGTGCCTGCTTGACGGAGTTGTTCACCACGGGGTCACCCGATTCCGGGGAGGAGTCGCACGAGCAGGTCGATCAGCCAGATCCCGGCGAACGGCGTCACGACGCCGCCCAGTCCGTAGACCAGCAGGTTGCGCCGCAGCAGCGCCGAGGCGCCGGAGGGCTTCCAGCGCACGCCCCGCAGCGCCAGCGGGATGAGCACGAGGATGATCAGCGCGTTGAAGACCACCGCCGAGAGGATCGCCGACTGCGGCGAGGCCAGCCGCATGACGTTGAGCCGGTCCAGCTGCGGGTGGACGGTGGCGAACATGGCGGGCAGGACGGCGAAGTACTTGGCCAGGTCGTTGGCCAGGCTGAACGTGGTCAGCGCGCCGCGGGTGACCAGCAGCTGCTTGCCGATCCCCACGACCTCGATCAGCTTGGTCGGGTCGGAGTCCAGGTCCACCATGTTCCCGGCCTCCTTGGCGGCCGAGGTGCCGGTGTTCATGGCCACGCCGACGTCGGCCTGCGCCAACGCGGGCGCGTCGTTGGTGCCGTCGCCGGTCATCGCGACCAGCTTCCCGCCCTCCTGCTCCCGCTTGATCAACGCCAGCTTGTCCTCGGGCTTCGCCTCGGCCAGGAAGTCGTCCACCCCGGCCTCGACGGCGATGGCGCGGGCGGTGAGCGGGTTGTCGCCGGTCACCATGACCGTGCGGATGCCCATGGCGCGCAGCTCGGCGAACCGCTCCCGCATGCCGGGCTTGACCACGTCGGTCAGCCGGATCACGCCCAGCACCCGGTCGTCGACGGCGACCGCCAGCGGTGTCCCGCCCTCGGCGCTGATCCGGTCCACGACCTGCCGGGTGGGTTCGTCCAGGGTGAAGGCGCTCGCCGCGCCCTTGCGAACACGGCGGCCGTCGAGGTCGATGCCGCTCATGCGGGTCTGGGCGGTGAACGGGACGAACTCGCCGGTCCTCTCGTGCTCGTCGGGCTCCGGGGAACGCCCGTGCCGCTCGGCGCACAGCTCGACCACGCTGCGGCCCTCCGGGGTGCCGTCGGCCAGCGACGACAACCGGGCCGCGTCCACCAGGGCGTCGAGCCCCGCGCCGGGAGCGGGGATCAGCTCGGTGGCGCGGCGGTTGCCCCAGGTGATCGTGCCGGTCTTGTCCAGCAGCAGGGTGTCCACGTCGCCCGCGGCCTCCACCGCCCTGCCGGAGGTCGCCAGCACGTTCCGCTGGACGAGCCGGTCCATGCCCGCGATGCCGATCGCCGAGAGCAGCGCGCCGATCGTGGTCGGGATCAGGCACACCAGCAGGGCGGTCAGCACGACCACCGACTGCTCGCCGCCGGAGTGCACCGCGAACGGCTGCAACGCCACGACGGCCAGCAGGAAGATGATCGTCAGCGTGGACAGCAGGATCGTCAGGGCGATCTCGTTGGGCGTCTTCTGCCGCCGCGCCCCTTCGACCAGGGCGATCATCCGGTCGACGAACGTCTCACCGGGCTTGGCCGTGATCCGCACGACGATCCGGTCCGACAGCACGGTGGTGCCGCCGGTGACGGCCGACCGGTCGCCGCCGGACTCGCGCACGACGGGCGCGGACTCGCCGGTGATCGCCGACTCGTCCACGGTGGCGATGCCCTCGACGACGTCGCCGTCACCGGGGATCACCTGCCCGGCCTCGACCACGACCAGGTCGCCGACGGCGAGCTCGGCGCCGGGCGCGGTGCGGCCGTCGGCCAGGTGCGCGACGGCGTCGGCCTTGGTCCTGCGCAGCGCGTCGGCCTGCGCCTTGCCCCGCCCCTCGGCGACCGATTCGGCGAGGTTGGCGAACAGCGCGGTCAGCCACAGCCACACCGCCACCGCGGTGGTGAAGGCGCTCGGGTCGGTGACGGCGAAGACCGTGACCAGGACCGACCCGACCCACACCACGAACACGACGGGGTTGCGGGCCTGGTGCCGCGGGTGGAGCTTGCGCAGCGCCCCGGGCAGGGAGGCGAGCAGTTGCCGGGGGGTGATCGCGCCCGACGCGCGCCGGTGGCCCGGGTCCCGCAAGGGGCGTTCGCGGGTCTCCTCCGGAGTCCGCGGGTGTTCGGCGGTGGTGGTCACAGCAGGGCCTCCGCGAGGGGACCGAGGGCGAGGGCGGGGACGAAGGTCAGCGCGGCGACGAGCACGATCGCGCCGCCGAGCAGCGTGGCGAACAGCGGGCCGGTGGTGGGCAGCGTGCCGGCCGTCCCGGGCGCCTTCCGCTGCGCGGCCAGCGACCCGGCCAGGCACAGCACCGCGACGATCGGCACGAACCGGCCCAGCGCCATGCACACGCCCAGGGAGGACTGGAACCAGTCGTTGGTGACCGTGATGCCGGCGAACGCGCTGCCGTTGTTGTTCGACGCCGACGCGTAGGCGTAGAGGACCTCGGACAGGCCGTGCGCGCCGGGGTCGTCCAACGCCGCCCGCGTGGACGGCAGGACCGCGGCGACGCCCGCGCCGATCAGCAGCGCGGCCGGCATGGCCAGGGTCGACACCGCCGCCGCCGTCACCTCGCGGCGACCGAGCTTCTTGCCCAGGTACTCGGGCGTGCGGCCGACCATCAGGCCGGCCAGGAACAGCGCGATCACGGCCATCACCAGGATGCCGTAGAGGCCGGTGCCCACGCCGCCGGGCGTCATCTCGCCGAACAGCATGTTCAGCAGCAAGCCGCCGCCGCCCAGGCCGGTGAAGCTGTCGTGCGCCGAGTTCACCGCGCCGGTGGACGTGGCCGTGGTGGTGTTGGCGAACAACGCGCTCGACGGGACGCCGAACCGCAGTTCCTTGCCCTCCAGGGGGCGCAGCCCGCTCGCCTCGGCCGCCCAGATCACGCCGAGCATCGCCGTCCACAGCGCGCCCATCACGCCCAGCAGCACGTACCCCTGCCGGCGCTCGCCGACCATGGTGCCGAAGGTGCGGGTGAGCGAGACCGGGATGAGCAGGACGAGGAAGACCTCGATGAGGTTGGACCAGGCGCCGGGGTTCTCGAACGGGTGCGCGGAGTTGGCGTTGAGCACCCCGCCGCCGTTGGTGCCCAACACCTTGATGGCCTCCTGGCTCGCCACGGGCGCGATCGCCACGGTCCGCCCGTCGACGTCCACCCCGGACTCCAGGCTCATCACCACGCCGGTGGCGATGAGCACGACGGCGGACGCGAAGGCGACGGGCAGCAGGACGCGGAGCGTGCCGCGGGTCAGGTCGACCCAGAAGTTGCCCAGCCGGTCGGTGCGGCTGCGGACGAACCCGCGCACCAGGGCCACGGCCACCGCCAGGCCCACCGCGGCGGAGACGAAGTTCTGCACCGTCAGGCCGACCACCTGCACGGTGTGCCCCATGACGGTCTCGGGCACGTAGGACTGCCAGTTCGTGTTGGTCACGAAGCTGACCGCGGTGTTGAACGCCATGCCCGGCGGCACGTTCCCGCGGCCGAAGTCCCACGGCAGCACCGACTGCACGCGTTGCAGCACGTAGAGCAGGACCACACCGACGAACGAGAACCCGAGCACGCCCAGCGCGTAGGTGCCCCACCGCTGCTCGGAGTCCGGGTCGACGCGCGCGACCTTGTAGACCGCGCGTTCGGCCCTGGAGTGCGCCGAGCCGGTGTAGACGCGGGCCATGTAGTCGCCGAACGGCCGGTGCGCCACGGCCAGGGCGGCGATCAGGAAGCCGACCTGGAGCAGGCCGGCCGAGGTTGAGGACATCAGAACTTCTCCGGGCGGACCAGCGCGACGAACAGGTACCCGATCAGCAGCAGGGCCAGCACGCCGCCGACGGCGTTGGCCACCACCCCGGTGCCGCTCACAACCGCCCCAGACCGCGCACGACGAGCGCCGGCAGCAGGAACACACCCATGATCAGCAGCACGTAGGCCAGATCGGCCATCCCGCGCTCCTTCCCGAACTCCGAGCCGTCCACGAGCGGACCGCGACGCCGGAGACGATGCACGGGAAGGGGCGGGGGAAGCGGGCGCCTGACGGGTCCTTGACGCCCCGGACCGGGTCCTTTTACGCCATGTTGACGGTCGGGGAGACGCCCGTCTCGTCGCGGCCGCCCGAGGTGTCCCCCGCGCCGCGGCCAGGTCCCGGCGGCGACCGCCCCTGAGCGCCTCAGTCCAAGCAGAACTCGTTGCCCTCGATGTCCCGCATCGGGATGCACGACTCGTTGACGCCGTCGGCCACCAGCACCTGCACGCACACCGCGCCGAGCGCCTCCAGTCGCACGCGCTCGGCTTGGAGCGCGGCCAGGCGCTCCTCGCCCACGAGCCCGGTGCCGACCCGCACGTCGAGGTGCAGCCGGTTCTTGACGACCCTGCCCTCGGGGACGCGCTGGAAGAACAGCCTCGGGCCCACCCCGGCGGGGTCGACGCACGCGAACGCCGCACCCCGGTGCTCGGGCGGCAGCGAGCCGTCGGCGTCGGCCCAACTGGCGAACCCCTCCGGCGGCGGTGGCACGACATAACCCAGCACCTCGCACCAGAAACGGGCGAGGCGCTCGGGTTCCGCGCAGTCGAAGGTGACCTGGAACTGCTTGACCGAGGACATTGCCCCACCCTAGTGGTTCATGTGCGTGATGGTTCGCGCGAATCCCCTACCAGCGGCGTTGGCCATATTCATGACTGACTCGCCGCGGATTGACCGGCCCAAGAACGGAACCACAGCGTGAAGGAAGCGCTTTCCTTACGGGTGCCGGCCGCCGCCGAGCCGATGAATGCGACAACACCGTTCTGTCTTCGAAGACGCAGGAGACGAAATGGCACGACCGGTCGCACGGCGAATCCCCGCGGCCGCAGCCGCGGTGGTCGTCGCAACATCGGTCGGCATGGCCCCGGGGGTGTCACCGGCGTCACCGGGCGTCGGCGGCGACCGGCATGAAGGAGTCGGACGAGACCTGCTGGTGCCGCGGCCACCCGGGCGGCCGGCCCTCCACGCCGCCCGGGTGACCGGCTTCCCCCGCCGCCGTGGTCGACGGGCTCCGCACGGGCACGACCGGGTTCCGTTCCACCGCACGGGGTTCGCGCTCACACCGCCTGGGCGGTGCGCACCATCTTGCGTCCCAACTCGACCCGCAGCAGGCGGGTCAGGTGGCTGGTGCAGGCCTTGCGGTCGCCGGACGTGCTCAGCGGCGGGTGAAGCAGCGGGTGGGGCGACAGGTGGGGCCGCACCCGGCGTGGCGCTGTCGTCCGGGGCGCGCCCATCCAGGACGTGGCACGTCCAGGTTCACCACGGCCTGGTGATCCCACCGCCGCGCCCCGAGGGTGGTCCTCGACCAGCCACCCGAGGAACGGACGCCCCGATGACCGCCTCCCGCCAGGCCACCCCGGACCTGCTGCGCCGCACCGTGCCCGACGTCGACGACCCGGGTTCGCACGTCGCCTCGACCCTGCTCGGCCACGCCCCCGCCTACCGGCCGGAGGACGTGCGCACCGGCACCAGGTCGGCGGCGCTCACCGCGATCGACTCGGGCATCACCACCGTGCTCGACTTCTCCCACAACTCCCGCACCGCCGCGCACCCCGACGCCGCCGTCCGGGCGCTGCGCGACACCGGGATCCGCGGCGCGCACGCCGCCATGGGCCCGAACTCGCCCGGCACGCCCGGGAGCTGGGTGTCGGGGTGAGCGTGGACGCCGTGCGCGGCGAGCGCTCGTCCCGCGCGGTCCTGGAGTGGGAGCGGCAGGGCCTGCTGGGGCCGCACGTGACGCTGGTCCACCCCACCGGCCTGACCGGGGACGCGTGGCGCGCGATCGGCGACACCGGGACCACCGTGGCCCTGGCGCCCACCTCCGACGCCCGGATCGGCCCGGGAACCGCTGTCCCGGCCGTGGACGAGGCGCCGGCGGTCGGCGTCCGGCCGGGGTCGGGCAGGGCCGGGGTCGGCGGGCCCCTGCGCCCGCGCTACCCGGTGGAGGTGGCGATGCGTTCGAGCCACTCGGACAGCAGGGCGCGCTCGTTGTCGGTCAGCGCGGTCAGCGCGGGCGCGACCGATCGCAGCGTGACCGCGGCGGTCACCGCGTCGGCGTCGGCGGGCGGCGCCGCGCCGTCGGTGGTGACCGCCGAGATCACCGACTCCCGGGCCATGACCGACAGCGCCGGGTCGCGTGCCCCCGGCGGCAGCGAGATGAGGGTGAACACCATGCCGCACCCGGTGGCGTGGACCAGGTGCGCGGCGCGGTCCTCGCTGGTCCGCAGCCGGCCGACCTCGGCGATGCGCTTGACCCGCTTCGCCAGCACGGCCGACGCGAGGCGGGCCGCCGGGGACTCGGCGCCGGGCCGGGCGTCGCCGTAGATCAGCGAGTAGAGGGCCGGGTTGGCCGTGCCGAAGTCGATGTGCAGGTCCCAGCCGCGGCGCAGGTCCTCGACGGGGTCGTCGGTCTCGGCGAGCGCGGTCTTGCCGGCGAGGTACCCCTCGAAGCCGTGGCGGGCGACCTCGTCCAGCAGGCCCTGCTTGTCGCCGAAGAGCCGGTAGATGGTCGGCGACTGGACCCCCGAGGCGGCGCAGACCGCGCGCGTGGACAGCGCCTCGCGGCCTTCCCGGCTCAGCAGGTCGTAAGCGGCCTCGACGATCCGCTCCCGTGTCAGGTCTCGCTTCACGTTGACGACGATAACACCAAGTTGTTGACACCTTGCGTTATCAACGCCAACGCCCTAACGTTGGCGTCGTTAGCAACAGAGGGAGGGCGTTGTGCCTGACATGGAGCGCGTGGCGATCGTGACCGGCGGGTCCCGCGGCATCGGCCGCGCCGTCGCGGAACGCCTGGCGGCCGACGGCCAAGCGGTCGTCATCGGCTACGCCGGCAACGAGGTGGCGGCCAAGACCGCGGTGGCCGCGGTGGAGGCCGCGGGCGGGCGGGCCGTCGCGGTCCGGGCCGACGTGGCCGAGGAGGGCGCCGTCGCGGCGCTGTTCGACGCCGCGGAGCAGCGGTACGGCGGTGTCGACGTCGTCGTCAACGCGGCCGGCGTCATGGTCCTGGGCCCCGTCGCCCAACTCGACCTCGACGACCTGGACCGCATGTGGCGCACCAACGTCCGGGGCGCGTTCGTCGTGGCCCGGGAAGCCGCCCGCCGGGTGCGCGAGGGCGGCGCGATCATCAACTTCTCCACGTCGGTGACCCGGCTGAGCTTGCCCACCTACGCCGCCTACGCGGCCGGCAAGGGCGCGGTCGAGGTGCTGGGGCCGATCCTGGCCAAGGAACTGCGGGGCCGGCGCGTCACCGTCAACTCGGTGGCGCCGGGCCCCACCGCGACCGACCTCTTCTTCGACGGCAAGGACCAGGCGACCGTCGAGCGCATCGCGGGGATGAGCCCGCTGGAGCGGCTCGGCACCCCCGACGACATCGCCAAGGTGGTCAGCCTGCTCGCGGCCCGGGACAGCTGGGTCAACGGCCAGACGGTCTTCGTCAACGGCGGCGCGGCCTGACCACCACTCACCCACTGGACAGGAGGACCATGTCCGCGATCCTGATCACCGGCGCCGCCACCGGCATCGGCAACACCACCGCGAGGAGGCTGGCCGCCGACGGGCACACCGTCCACGCCGGCATGCGCGACCCGGCGCGCGACGACGCCGAACACGCCCGTGAACTGCTCGACCACGCGCGGCGCGAGGGCGGTGACGTGCGGGTCGTCGAACTCGACGTCACCGCCCAGGGCTCCGCCGACGCCGCGGTGGCCTCGATCCTGGGTGACACCGGCGAGCTGGACGTCGTCATCCACAACGCGGGTCACCTGTACGTGGGCTACGTCGAGGCGTTCACCGCCGAGGACATCACCCACCTGTTCGACGTCAACGCCGTCGGCGCGCACCGGGTCAACCGCGCCGCGCTGCCGCACCTGCGCGAGCGCGGCCGCGGCACCCTGCTCTACGTGAGCAGCACGATCGGCGTCACCACCCCGCCGTTCCTCGGTCCCTACGTCGCCTCCAAGGTCGCCTTCGACGCGCTCGCCGTGACCACCGCCTACGAGACGAACCCCTTCGGCGTGGAGACCAGCATCGTGATGCCCGGCGCGATCACCAAGGGCACCCGGCACTTCTCGAACGCCACCCGCGCGGGCGACACCCGGGTGGCCGAGGCCTACGCGGCGCTCGACCCGCTGGTCGCCCGCAACGAGGAGGCCACCGCGAGCCTGGTCGTCCCGGGCGTCGATCCCGGTCCCGTCGGCGTCGCCGAGGAGATCTCGCGCATCCTCGCCCTGCCCTTCGGCGAGAAGCCGTTCCGCAGCGTCGTCGACTTCACCGACTCGGGCGTGGACGAGGTCAACGAAGTGGCCCGCCGGGTCCGCGAGCGGTTCGTGACCCGCATGGGCTTCGGCGAGCTGCTCAGGCCCTCCCGAACCCGACCGACCACCTCCCGGAAGGAAGCACGCCCGTGATCCGGCAACGATCCTCCTCGACCACCTCCGACCGCACCGACTTCGTCGTCTTCACCGCCATCGCCGGCGTGGTGGCCGCGGTCGCCGCCTTCGGCAGCGAGTCGCTGTCCCTCGAACCGTGGGCGATGTTCGTCGGCTGGGTCGCCTGGTTCACCCGTCCCGCCTCGGCGGTGCAGGGCGTCCACGCCGTGGTCTGCCTGTGGCTCGGCTTCGGCCTCGCCATCGCCGGCCACCTCCTGGTGGGGGCGCTGTCCCCCGCCCTCGGCCACGCCGCGCTGCCGCCGGCCGTGTTCTGCCTCGCCGTCGTCGCGGTCGGGCTGCGCGGCACACCGGTGGTCGACAACACGCTCGCCTGGTTCCTCGGGCTGATCGCGTACTTCGCCGCCGGCGTCGACGAGGTCCTGCCCGGCTTGCTCGCGCTGCTGGCCGCCAGCGCCATCGGGGCGGTCGCGGGGTTCGCCTGCCAGCGCTTGCAGCGCCGCTTCACGACCGCCGCCTCGGCCCACTAGCGGGTCAGCCGCCGCCGGTGACCGCGGCGCGATCGGGCCGGAGGAACTCGCCGCGCTCGATGACGCCGGGCCGGTCGTGACCGTAGCCGAGCAGGGCCCACTCGCCGATGATCACCGGGATGCCGCGGGAGACGACCGTGTCGTGCACCCGGTCGAAGGTGGTCCTCCCGGCCGGGGGCGGGCGCGGCCGGGCGGTCCGGACCCGGCGCACCGGGCAGGTCGTCGCCGTGCCCACCGGGAACGCCGATCAGGAAACCTGATGACCCCGGCGGGCGAGCCGATGACCCGTGCCCCCACCAGCGCCGCGACCGCGGCCGCGCGCCGAACCCGACGAAAGGACCCTGACCGTCGGCGGCCCCGTGTGACAAGGTATCGCGACGCAACCCGATCCGGTGGGAGGAGACGACCTTGAGCCTCAGACGATTAGCTCGGCCAGTGCTCGCGGTGGCGAGCGCGGCGGTGGTGCTCGTGGCCACCGTGCAGCCCGTGTCGGCACAACAGCAGAACGCCGACTACACCGTCCTCGTGGAGGCCGGTGCGCCGCTCCAGGCGGCACGCGCCGCCGTCCGGGCCGCCGGTGGCCGGGTCACCGCCGAGAACGCCGCGGTCGGCACGCTGACCGTGAAAGCGCCGGCCGGGGGGTTCGTCCAGCGCGTCACCGCCGCCGACGCGGTGTTCGGCGCGGCTCCGGTGCGGCCGATCGGCCAGTCACCGCGGGGCGCGAACCGCCAGGCCCGCGAGTGGCACGAGGTCGAGAACGAGCACATCGGCGCGGACGCCCGGCCCGCTCCCGAGGCCCGGTCCCGCGCGACGGCCGGGCTCGACCCGCTCGACGACGCCCTGTGGGGCCTGCGCATGGTGCGCTCCGACATCGCCCGCGCCCGGCAGGCCGGTGACCGGCGCGTCTACGTCGGCGTGCTGGACACCGGGGTCGACGGCACGCACCCGGACATCGCGCCGAACTTCAACCGCGAGCTGTCCCGCAACTTCACCGTCGACATCCCGAACGACTCCAACGGCGACGAGCTGGACGGGCCGTGCGAGTTCCGCGGCTGCGTCGACCCCGCCGACCGCGACGACGGCGGCCACGGCACGCACGTCGCGGGCACCATCGGGGCCGCCGCCAACGGCTTCGGCGTGTCCGGCGTCGCGCCGAACGTGTCGCTGGTCAACATCCGCGGCGGCCAGGACTCCGGTTACTTCTTCCTCCAGCCCGTGGTGGACGCGCTGACCTACGGCGCCGACGTCGGCCTCGACGTCATCAACATGTCGTTCTTCGTGGACCCCTGGTACATGAACTGCACGGCCAACCCGGCCGACAGCCCCGAGGCGCAGATCGCCCAGCGCACCACGATCGCCGCGGTCCAGCGCGCGCTCGACTACGCGCACCGCAAGGGCGTCACCCTGATCGGCGCGGGTGGCAACAACCACGAGGACCAGGGCAACCCGCGGACCGACGCGGCCAGCCCGAACTACCCGCCGAACGCCGCCTACCCGCGCGCGATCGACAACGCGACGTGCCTCAACCTCCCGACCGAGGGCAACCACGTCATCTCGGTGTCGGCGCTCGGCCCGACGTCGGCCAAGGCGGACTACTCCAACTACGGCACCGAGCAGACCGTGCTGTCGGCCCCCGGCGGCTACTTCCGCGACGGCCTGGGCACCGACTGGTACCGCACCAACGAGAACATGATCCGCTCCGCCTACCCCCTCAACGTGGCGCTGGCCGCGGGTGACGTCGATGCCGAAGGCAACATCACCCAGCGGGGCCTCGATGCCGGCGTGGCGAAGTACTGCGACGGCGCCACCTGCGGCTTCTACCGCTACACGCAGGGCACCTCGATGGCCGCACCGCACGCCACCGGCGTGGCCGCGCTGGTGGTCAGCCAGTACGGCAAGAAGGACCGGGCGCACCCCGGCACGCTGACCCTGTCACCGGACAAGGTGCAGGAGGTGCTGGTCAAGACCGCCATCCAGCGGGCCTGCCCGGAGCCGCGCACGGTCTCCTACGAGGACGTCGGCCGGCCGGCCGAGTTCACCGCCACCTGCGTGGGTGACGCGAGGTTCAACGGCTTCTACGGCCACGGCATCGTGGACGCCTACGGCGCCGTGACCCGCGGCGGCGACTTCATCTGACGCAATGGTGGGGCGGCCCTCCGGGAGGGCCGCCCCACCGCCACGTCCGGGCGCCGAGCGCTAGCAGGCGCCCTCGTGCGGGCTCACCTTCGTCACGGTCACCGGCAGGTAGAAGATGTTGCCACCGGGGCCGGCGCAGGTCTTGGCGGACTTCGTCGACCCGTCGGGCCACGTGTAGGCGTACTCCACGTCGAAGTTCCGCGACGTGTAGTTGTAGTAGGTCAACGCCGGGGCGCTGCCCGCCCACGCGCCCGCGGTGACCAGGGACGGGGTTTCCACCGGAGCGGGCTCCGGGTGGGCCCAGTGGGGCCAGACGCAGAACGTGCCCCGCGGGCAGTTCCCGGGCGGCCACGGCTCATCCGATGTCGCGGAACCCGCCGCCGAGGCGACCGGGGCGGCGACCAGCACACTGGCTACGGATGCGGCGAGGGCGAAGGACTTCAACGGTCGCACGGTTTTCCTCCCGAGGAGCGCCGATGATCAATCGCGAAGCTAACACCGGTTGGTTGAACGGTCAAGTATTTGATCCGCGGTTGACCGAACGGGCATTCCGCGGGCGATCCAGGACCTTTTCCCACACGTCCGCCAAGCCCCGGGCCCACTTCCCGACGATGTTTCGGGAGAGTTCGGGGAATGGGCGCGGGGGCCGTCCCGGCGCGGGGTCCGGCGCCAGCACGTCTCCAGCGGGTCGCGGGCCAGTCCAGGCCGGCGGCGATCCCGCGGTCGCGGATCACGGCGGCGACCGACGTCGAGCAGCACGCCGCGCCCCGCCACGTGGGCGGCCACGTGCTCGATGCCGGTGACCAGGTCGCTGGAGGAGCGCAACGTCACCAGGGCCGGGCAGCGGGTCGGCCTGACGCAGCCCGCCATGAGCGCCGCCCTGGCCCGCCTGCGCCGCCACTTCGACGCCCCCTGCTGTCCCGCACCGGATCCCGCTACGACCTGACCCCCTGGGCGCGGTCCTGCGCGACCGCGCCGCCGCGGCGTGCGAGGCGCTGGAGCGCGTCTTCACCAGCCAGGCCGCCTTCGACCCGGCCACCGAGACCCGCGAGTTCACCCTCATCACCTCCGCCTACGGCGCGACCGTGTTCGGCGTGCCGCCGGCCCGCGTGCTGCACCCGGTGGGTCTGCCTGGTCGCCGACGACAACCCCGAGGTCGGCGACGAGCCGACCCTCGACCACCTCGCCCGCCTGCCCTGGGCCGTCTACCAACGCGCCTACGACGCGCCCGTCACCCGCCGGCTGAGCATGCTCGGCATCAGTCCTGCGCGGCGGGTCGCCGGAGGTCCTCAGCCCGGGGGCGGTCGAACGCTGTCCCGCCGCACGAGCGTCGGGCTGGAGGCGCGCCGGGCCCCCTCGACCGCCTTGCCGTCGATCTGCGCCGTCAGCAGGTCCAGGGCGTCACGGGCGACGGCGTCGAAGTCCTGCCGGAGGGTGGTCAGCGGCGGGATGAAGTAGGCGGCCTCGGGCACGTCGTCGAAGCCGACCACGCTCACGTCGCGGGGCACGTTGCGGCCGCGCTCGCTCATCGCCCGCAGGATGCCCAGCGCCAGGTGGTCGTTGGCCGCGAAGATCGCCGTGACCTCCGGCATCCGCGCCAGCACCTGCCCCGCCCGGTACCCGGACGCGGCGCTCCAATCGGCGGGCACCACCGGTGGCACCTCCGCGCCCGCGGACTCCAGCGCCAGCCGCCAACCCCTGATGCGGTCCGCGCTGTCGAACCAGTCCGGCGGGCCCGACACGTGCCACACCGTGCGGTGGCCCGCCTCCAGCAGGTGCCGGGTCGCGGTGACGGCGCCCGCCGCCTGGTCGACGGTCACCAGCGGGGTGGAGCGCTCCGAATCGCCGTCGACCATCACCAGCGGCACACCGGGGGGAACGGCGTCGACCGCGTCGTGCGCCGAGGTCGTCGGCGCGATGACGACGATGCCCGCCACCCGCTGGTCGCGGTGCCGCTCCAGCGCCCTGGTGATCGACTCGCGGTCGAGCACGTTCGCCCGGTGCGCGGTCACCACGAACCCGGCGTCCGCCGCCACCTGCTCGAACGCCGCGAGCAACGAGGCGGGTCCGCACAGGGTCGTGTTCTGGGCCACCACGCCGATCAGCTGCGAGCGGCCCGTCACCAGCGCGCGGGCGAACCGGTTCGGGCGGTAGCCCAGTTCCGCGATCGCCGCCCGGACCCTCAGGCGCGTCTGCTCCTGGACGTACGGGTGCCCGTTGAGCACCCGCGACACCGTCTGGTGCGAGACGCCCGCGAGCCGGGCCACGTCAGCCATCGCGGGTGCGCCGGACGCCCTGTTCCCCACTACCGCCCCATCTGCGCGACAACCGCCTCCGAAAGTTTCGAAAACTAATCCGATCGTCTTTGGTCGGCACGTCAATGTAGACACGCCCCATTTGTCCAGTCAACGGCGGAGGACGCTAAAAATTCGGGCGTGAATTTTAGCCCTGGAATCCGGCCGACAACGCCGGGCAACGGCTTTCCGGTCGATCAATTGCCGCGAAACGTTTCGACCACTTCCCGCCCGGCGGCACCCCGGTGGAGGAGAACCACCCGCACCCCTTCGCCGACCTCGGTGCCGAGGACGACCGGTCCGCAGGCCGCCACCACTGCCCGCAACGGTATTGACACCGTCAGTGTTATCGCTAACACTAGGGTGTAACGCTCCGGTCACGCAGCCGACACCTCTGCGCGACCCGCGATCGGCGGCCGCCGGAGCCTCTGCCCGACAAGCGTTCTGCACCGCCGCTCACGCGCCCGTTCGCCCCGGCCAACGGCGCCATTGTTTGTTAACGATAACAAGAGTGCCCGCCGAGGATGCGGTCCGACCCCGGTGGAGCGCCTACCACCTGCTTGCGGACGGGCTCGCCCGCAGCCGCCGCAGCCGATCCCGGGAGCCTCATGTCGTCCTCACCGTTGAGCCGTCGCAGGCTGTTGCAGGCCGCAGGAGTCGCGGCCGTCGCGAGCACCACCCCCGCCCTGTTCCAGGGCGCCGCCGAGGCGGCGGCGGTCCCGCCGGCGCGCGCCGACCTCGGCGTCTCGGCCCACGCGTTCGACCTCGGCGAGGTGCGCCTGAGCCCTGGTCGCTGGATGGAGAACCAGAGCCGGACCCTGACGTACCTGAAGTTCGTCAACGTCGACCGGCTGCTCTACAACTTCCGCGCGAACCACCGGCTGCCCACGAACGGCGCGGCGGCGCTGGGAGGCTGGGAGGCGCCGAACTTCCCGTTCCGCACCCACAGCCAGGGGCACTTCCTGACCGCGTGGGCCCAGGCGTGGGCGGTGCTGGGCGACACCACGTGCCGTGACCGGGCCAACTACATGGTCGCGGAGCTGGCGAAGTGCCAGGCGAACAACGCGGCGGCCGGGTTCGCCACCGGTTACCTGTCGGGTTTCCCGGAGTCGGACTTCACCGCGCTGGAGGCCGGCAACCCGGTGTCGGTGTCGTACTACTCGCTGCACAAGACCCTGGCCGGCCTGCTGGACGCGTGGCGCCTGATCGGCAGCACCCAGGCCCGTGACGTGCTGCTGCGGTTCGCCGGGTGGGTGGACTGGCGCACCGGCAGGTTGTCCTACAACACCATGCAACGCGTGCTGGGCACGGAGTTCGGCGGCATGAACGCGGTGCTGACCGACCTGTACCAGCAGACCGGCGACTCCCGCTGGCTCACGACGGCGCAGCGGTTCGACCACGCCGCGGTGTTCGACCCCCTGGCCGCCAACCAGGACCGGCTCAACGGGCTGCACGCCAACACCCAGGTGCCCAAGTGGATCGGCGCGGCGCGGGAGTACAAGGCCACGGGCGCCACCCGCTACCGCGACATCGCCACGAACGCCTGGAACATCACCGTGGGCGCGCACACCTACGCCATCGGCGGCAACAGCCAGGCCGAGCACTTCCGCGCGCCCAACGCCATCGCCGCCTACCTCAACACCGACACCGCCGAGGCGTGCAACACCTACAACATGCTCAGGCTCACCCGCGAGCTGTGGCTGCTGGACCCGAACAACGCGGCGTACTTCGACTACTACGAGCGCGCCCTGCTCAACCACCTCATCGGTCAGCAGAACACCGCCGACCCGCACGGCCACATCTGCTACTTCACCGGCCTCAACCCCGGCCACCGGCGCGGCAACACCGGACCCGCCTGGGGCGGCGGCAACTGGAGCACCGACTACACCACCTTCTGGTGCTGCCAGGGCACCGCCCTGGAAACCAACACCTCGCTGGCGAACTCCGTCTACTTCCACAACGGCACCACGCTCACGGTGAACCTCTACACCCCGTCGGTGCTGACCTGGGCGCAGCGCGGCATCACCGTCACCCAGAGCACGAACATCCCGGTCACCGACACCACCACCCTCACCGTGACCGGCAACGCGAGCGGGTCGTGGACGATGCGCCTGCGCATCCCCGCCTGGACCACCGGCGCGACCGTCAGCGTCAACGGCGCGGCCCAGGACATCACCACCACGCCCGGCAGCTACGCCGCGCTGACCCGGACCTGGGCCTCCGGCGACACCGTCACCCTGCGCCTGCCCATGCGCGTGACCACCGTGCCCGCCAACGACAACCCCTCCGTCGTCGCCGTCACCTACGGTCCCGCCGTGCTGTCGGGCAACTACGGCAACACCGCGCTGTCCGCGCTGCCGACGCTCGACGTCGCCTCGATCACCCGGACCGGCACCGGCTCGCTGGCCTTCACCGCCCGCGCCAACGGCACGACCGTGAACCTGGGGCCGTTCCACGACGCCCACGGCCACAACTACACCGTCTACTGGAACACCGGCGGTGGCGGCGGCGGTTCCGACGCCGGGTACCGGCTGTTCAACGCCGCCAGCGGCCTCGTGCTGGGCGTGCAGGACATGTCGACCGCCGACGGCGGCCTCGCCGTGCAGTGGGGCGACACCGGCACCCGCGACCACAACTGGGAGCTGGTGGCCGACGGCGGCGCGGTGCGGCTGCGCAACCGCAACAGCGGCAAGGTCCTCGGCGTGCAGGACATGTCCACGGCCGACAACGCCCGCGTCCTCCAGTGGTCCGACACGGGCACCGCCGACCACCGCTGGACCGTCGTGGACAACGGCGACGGCACCCACAAGCTCCGCAACGCCCACAGCACCAAGCTGCTGGGCATCCTCAACGGCTCCACCGCCCAGGGCGCGCAGGCCGTCCAGGACCCCGACAACGGCACCGCCGACAACCGGTGGCGCTTCGTGCCCGCCGGGGCCCGCCGCGTCCAGAACCTCAACAGCGGCTTGGTCCTGGGCGTGCAGGACATGTCCACCGCGGACGGCGGCCTGGCCGTCCAGTGGGACGACAGCGGCACCGCCGACCACCTCTGGACCGCCGTGCTCGACCCCGACGGGTACTTCCGCCTGCGCAACGGCAACAGCGGCAAGGTCCTCGGCGTCGAGAACGCCGCCAACGCCAACGGCGCCCGCGTGCTCCAGTGGGCGGACAACGGCACGAACGACCACAAGTGGCGGCTCCGCTACGGCACGGGCGGCTGCTTCCGCATCCAGTGCGCCAACGGCGGCCGGGTGCTGGGCGTCAACGGGGCGTCCACGAGCCGGGGCGCGCAGGTCGTCCTCTGGGACGACAACGGCACCGCCGACCACCTGTGGCGTTTCATCTGACCGGTCGGCGCGACGACCCCGCCCGGTGCTCCCGGGCGGGGTTCGCGTTCACCGGCGGGACCGGTGCGGGCGGGCCCGGGGTCAGCCGGTGGCGCAGGGCGTGCCGTTGAGGGTGAACGAGGCGGGCTTGGCCGCGTCGCCGGTGTGGGTGGCCTGGAAGCCGATGCCGATCGAGGCGTTCGGCGGGATCGCGGCGTTGTAGGCGGCGTTGCGCGCGGTCACCTGGCCGGACCTGGGCGAGTAGGTGGCGCTCCAGCCGGAGGTGATGGTCTGGCCGCCGGGCAGGGTGAAGGCCAGGGACCAGCCGTTGACCGCGGTGGCGCCGGTGTTGGTGATGGTGATGGTCGCGGTCAGCCCGGTGTTCCAGGCGTTGACCGTGCCGGTGACGCGGCACGAGCCCGAGCCGCCCGTGGTCGTCGTGGTCGTGGTGGTCGTCGTGGTGGTCGTGGTGGTGCTCGTCGTCGTGGTGGTGCTGGTGGGGTCGCCGGTCCCGTCGAGGCCGAAGAACGCGACGGCCCGTGCGGCCATGCCGCCCGACGGCAGGCTGTGACCCGCGCCCTGGACGCTGTAGGCCTCGACCAGGGTGGCGCCGGAGCTGTCGTTGTAGCGGCGGCGGTTCCAGTTGGCCTGCGGGGTGTCGGTGGACGACGGCGTCTGGCCCAGGCCGAACACGTCGGTCCACTGCTCGATCGACTCCTGGAGCAGCGAGTACGGCACGAGGGTGTCGTTGGTGCCGTGCCAGAGCTGGACGCGCGGCCGGGCCCCGGTGTAGCCGGGGTTGACCTGGCGCACCGCGTCGCCCCACTGCTGCGGGGTCCGGTTCATGGTCCCGTTGGTGCACCTGCCGCCGGGCGGGTAGTCCGCGGCGTTGGCGAAGCAGTTGAAGGGCACGCCCATGAACGCCGCGCCGGCCTTGAACACGTCCGGGTACAGCGCGAGCATGTGGTTGGTCATCATGCCGCCGGACGACGAACCGGTGGCGAAGACCCGGCCGGGGTCGCCGCCGTAGCGCTGCCGGACGTGGTCGACCATCGACACGATCGACACCGGGTCGCTGCCGCCGCCGCGGCGCTTGGCGGCATCCGACCAGGTGTCGAAGCACTTGCCGAAGCCGGCCTCCTGCTGGGCGCTGGGGTAGACGACGATGAACCCGTGCCGATCGGCCAGCGAGGCGAACTCGCTGCCCGAGTAGAAGCCGGGACCCGAACCGCCGCACCCGTGCATCGCCACCACGATCCCGGGGTTGGCGGGGCGGGAGTCCGGCACGTACACGTGCATGCGCATCCCGCCCGGGTTGCTGCCGAAGCTCGTGACCTCGGTCAACGACGCCGCGGACGCGGGCGTGGGTGAAGCGGTGACGAGACCCGCCACGGCCAGTGCTGCCGCCGCGGCGACCAACAGGCTCGGTGTGACCTTCATGCGCTGGGCTCCTTCGTTTCGCGCACGACCGGATGAGTGGGTTGAGCTGCGCGGACGAGCGCGACCCCTGGCGCGGCGGAGGGAGGTCCACGCGTGCGCGCACCCGCCGGATGCTCTTCCGCCTGGTCAGGGGCGGCATCCGTTAGATGACAGTTAGAGTGCTCACCGATCGACAAACTGTCAATCAACCATCTCGACAGGCGGGTCTGCTCCACCCGAGGCCGATTACAGTCGGCGTCAACCGTCCCCGAGCCCCGTCGGAGCCGCCGTGACCAGCCCGTACGACATCGAGGAGATCTTCCCGGACGACGGGGTCCGGCTGCCCCGGCGGCAGAACGGCAACTCACCGCAGGGGCTGACCGTGACCCTGTTGGCCGACTACACCCTGCGCACCCGGGCCTGGCTGCCCTCGGCCGCCATCGTCGCCCTGCTCGCCGAGGCCGGCGTCAGCCACGCCGGCGCCCGCACCACCATCAGCCGCCTCGCCCGCCGCGGCGTCCTCGAAGGCAGCAGGCAGGGGCGCAACAGCTCCTACCGGTTGACCGAGGCGGCCGCCCGCAACCTGGCGGCCGGCGGCCGCTCCCTCGTCTCCGCCGCCACCGGCGCCGCGGCCTGGGACGGGCAGTGGACGCTGATCGCCTTCTCCCTGCCCCAGGACGGGGACGCCCAGCGGCGCGAACTCCGCAGCCGGCTGCGCTGGCTGGGGTGCGCGCCCCTCTACGACGGCCTCTGGATCTCCTCCCACGACCTCACGGGCAGGACCGGGGCGCAACTGGCCGACCTCACCTCCGGCGCCCTGACCGTCTTCCGCGCCCGCCACGTCGAACTCGACGCGTCGATCGGCCGCAACCCCATCGACGCCTGGGACACCGCCGCCATCGCCCGCCACTACGAGGCGTTCCTCCGGCGGTGGAACCCGCTGCTGCCCGACATCCGCGCCGCGCGGATCACCGGCGTGGAAGCGGTCGGCGCCCGCACCGCGGTCATGGACACCTACCGCCGCCTGCCCATCCTGGACCCGAGCCTGCCCCTCCGCCTGCTACCGCCGGGATGGCCGCGCAAGTCCGCGCTCGACCTGTTCACCGCCGTCTACGACGGTCTCGCCGGACCCGCGCAGGAGCACGTGCGGGCCGTCGCGGGCCGGTTCACCACCGACGCCCTCACCCCCGTCCAGGCGCACACCGCCGCGGACCTGGTCGCCGGCCTGCCAGGCGCTTCCTGACCGGACGCCGGAGCGGACCAGGCCCCCGCCGAGCCGTGGCGGTGATCCCGGCCGAAGTCGCGCCCTCGGCGACGCCACCGGGGCGCGGCGGGGCCAACGGGAGCACGGCCCCTCCGGCCGATGCCCGCAATGAGCCCGAATGACCGCGGGACACCGCCGGACCAGGCGGCCCACCACTCACCACGGTAACCACGGCAACAATCCCGGTCAACATTCCACCGGCGCTAAAATGTTCGCGCTAACTTTAGCTGCGCGCCATAACCCCCGCTGTCGAACGGCGTTCGAACTGACCACGCCGCCGGAGAGGTCCGCCGTCGCTTCGCCGAACGGTCGAGCGAGTTCCCGCCGGGTTCGAATCAGCCTCTACCTGCACGAAACATTTTCGTTACGCCTTGACCGGGCCGCGTCTCATCGTTCACAGTCTGACAGGCACGATGCCGGCCCACGCGACCACCGCCGCCCCCCGATGTCCCCCCATTTCCACCGAGGACAACGGGACTCAAAATTGTTAGCGTTAACAGATGTATTTGACCTCAAAAGGACAATCGATGAACGATTCAACACGAGCGGTCATTCGACCGACGCCCGCGCGGCGGTCGAGAACAACGGCGTTGCTGCTCGTCGCGGGACTCGTCGCCACCTCGATGGCGACGGTGTTCGGCGGCCAGGCCTCGGCGGGCACGACGCTGGGGGCCTCGGCGGCGGAGAAGGGGCGGTACTTCGGCGCCGCCGTCGCGGCGGGTCGGCTCGGCGACGGCACGTACGCGACCATCCTGAACCGCGAGTTCAACAGCGTCACCGCCGAGAACGAGATGAAGATGGACGCGACCGAGCCGAACCAGGGCCAGTTCACGTTCACCAACGGCGACCGGATCGTCAACCACGCCCTCAGCCGCGGCATGAAGGTGCGCGGCCACACCCTGGCCTGGCACGCCCAGCAGCCCGGCTGGATGCAGCGCATGGAGGGTTCGGCGCTGCGCTCCGCGCTGGTCAACCACATCAGCCGGGTCGCGTCCTACTACCGGGGCAAGATCCACTCCTGGGACGTGGTGAACGAGGCGTTCGCCGACGGCGGCTCCGGCGGGCGGCGTGACTCGAACCTCCAGCGCACCGGCAACGACTGGATCGAGGTCGCCTTCCGCACCGCCCGCGCCGCCGACCCGGGCGCGAAGCTCTGCTACAACGACTACAACACCGACGGCATCAACGCGAAGTCGACCGGCATCTACAACATGGTGCGCGACTTCAAGGCCCGCGGCGTGCCGATCGACTGCGTGGGCCTCCAGTCCCACCTGACCAACTCCGCGCCGTCGGACTACCAGGCCAACATCCAGCGCTTCGCCGACCTCGGGGTCGACGTGCAGATCACCGAGCTGGACATCTCCGGCTCCAACCAGGCCAACGCGTTCGGCACCGTCACCCGCGCGTGCCTGGCGGTGGCCCGCTGCACCGGCATCACCGTCTGGGGCATCCGCGACAGCGACTCCTGGCGCACCGGCCAGAACCCCCTGCTGTTCGACGCCTCGGGCAACAAGAAGGCCGCCTACACCGCCGTGCTCAACGCCCTCAACGAGGGCTCCAGCCAGCCCGGGGTCGTCGACCCGACCGCGTGGTACGTGCTGGTGAACCGCAACAGCGGCAAGGCCTTGGACGTCTACAACCTCGCCACCAACGACGGGGCGCGCATCACCCAGTGGGCCCGCAACGACGGCAACCAGCAGCAGTGGCAGTTCGTCGACTCCGGCGGCGGCTACTACCGGGTGAAGTCGCGGCTGTCGGGCAAGGTGCTGGACGTCTACAACCTCTCCACCGCCGACGGCGCCGACATCGTCCAGTGGACCGACAACAACGGCGCCAACCAGCAGTTCCGCGTGGTCGACGCGAGCGGCCACATCCGGCTGGTCAACCGCAACAGCGGCAAGGCCGTCGAGGTCCAGGGCGCGTCCACCGCCGACGGCGGCAACGTCGTGCAGTACAGCGACTGGGGCGGCGCCAACCAGCAGTGGCAGCTCCTCCGCGTCGGCTGACGCGCGTCCTCCCTCCTGCGAGCGGCGCCCCGTTCCCGGACGGGGCGGGGCGCCGCCGCACCCCACCGACGAAAGAGTGCGAATCATGTACGGGACAAGCCAACCCCCGTCACCGGCGCGGCGGTCAACCGCGTTCGGGCCCGGGTCGGGACTGCGCCGCCGGTGGGCCGGAACGGCCGTCGCGCTCGCGGTCGTCCTGCTGGGCGGTGTGACGGTGGTGCTCGGCTCGACCGCGGCCTCGGCCGCCTCGGTCGACACGAACGCGTGGTACGTGCTGGTCAACCGCAACAGCGGCAAGGCCTTGGACGTCTACAACCTCGCCACCAACGACGGCGCCCGCATCAC
>NZ_BAAAKE010000050.1:0-32639 GCF_039527585.1 Saccharothrix xinjiangensis
TCGGATGACGTGGACACGCGCACAAGGATCTCCGATCCCGCCCTTGGTCAGGACCCCCACTCACACGAGGTGTCTCACAGCAGTCTGACCAAGAGGGGATCGCGATTCCCCATCGGCGCCTACTGCTGCGGGCTCCAGGTGGGGGTGGCCCAGGCCGTCACGTGCAGCTGGTGCGTGTACTGGGGCTTTCCCTGTGCGAGCAGGGGTGAGGAGGCGATGGAGTCATCGTCTTGAAGGACGGTCGAGGGCTCGAACGAACGGCCCCTCCGATGTCAGCGGAGAGGCCGTCCTTCTTCCTCCCGGGATGCATACCCAACGAAAGGAAGTGAGCGTATGTTACCTGCTCAGGGCATTGCGAGCGGGCTGCTCGAGGAGGGCGGCGATCCTGGCGCGTCTTGTGGACGCGCAGGGCTGATGACGGGGAGAGCGTTCCTCATCTTTCTGGGGGCGGCGCTGTTGACTGTCCCTCTCGTACTGGTGGCGGGGTTCGGGGCATGGTTCTGTGCTGCTCAATTCGTTCAGCCGCCGATGGCTGGGGCGGTCGCTGTCGGCACGATGGTCGCCGCCTTCGTTCCCGCGTGCATGACGGCCGTCAAGTTCCTCGATCGACTGATCGAGTGACCTGACAGGACGGGCTGCCGTCCGCGCCCGGAGGCGGTGGCGGAAGGCGGCAGCCCGTCCTGCGCTGGACGTGTGCGATCTCTTCGAGTCTGAGGGTAAAAGGCTCAAGGAGTGGCCGCGAAGGGGCGCATTTTTGCGGAAAAATCATCAACGTGTGATTATCTGAACTTATGGCCAGTTGAACTGGACCGTAGGTTAGTTCATTGCGACATTCGGGTGAACCTCGGCGCTGGGTGGCTGGCCTTGGCGATCGAATTGGAGTTCTCGCAGGCGATCTGCTTGTATGTCCAGCCTGGAACTCGGGGACGTGCGAGTCGCAATTGTGAAAGGTGAGCCTTTGTGGAGTCGCCTCCTGTGTGGGGTGCTTGGGGCAAGGCGTCCGGGGCTCGACCGCCTCATCCTCTGGTCTGCCATATCGTGGACACGACGGCCGTCGCCGAGCGGTTGATGCCGACGCTGTTGGGGCCGGTGTGCTTGACGGCGTTGCGAGGCGCCTTCTCTGTGCTGGACGACCCCGATGGCTGGATAGCGCTGCTCTGTGGCCTCCACGACCTGGGGAAGTACACGCCTGGGTTCCAGGCGCTCCGTGCCGATCTCGCCACGGAGCGGCTAGATGTGATCGTTGCCGCGGATGTGCGGTATTTGGAGCGGCCGAAAGGCGTGCCCCGGGTGGACACGCCGCACGGGACCGTGACGGCGCTGCATGTGCGGGAAATGCTGACGCGGTGGGGAATGGGGTTTCCCTGCGCGTCGATGATCGCGGCAGCGTTGGGAGGGCACCACGGTTACTTCCCCGCTGCCGACCAGATCGCTCAGGCGAACAACGAGGTCAACGACCACGGAGGACGGCGGTGGGCCGCGTGGCGTGACGGCATGGCGCTCGACGTGGCGGCGGCCCTGGGGCTGGCTGAACCCGGATCCTTGCCGTGGGCGGAGGTGCGGCTGGGTGTCGAGGCGGCGGTGGGGCTGGCGGCGCTGGCGTCGGTGAGCGATTGGATCGCCTCCGACACCTCGAACTACACCTCGCCTCAGGGGGCGTTCGACTTGGTCGGCTACGTGGCACAAGCACGCGCCAATGCCCGCGAAGCACTGGACAAGGCCCGTTTGCAGCCCTGGAAGCCTCCTCCGGAGACGTCGTTCGAGGCGTTGTTCCCCCAGCTCGACACTGTCCGGCCGGTGCAGCGGACGGTCGAGTCGCTGGTGGCCGACCGGACCTCGCCGACGATGCTGGTGGTGGAGGCCCCGACGGGCGAGGGCAAGACGAACCTGGCGTTGCAGGCCGCCGCGACCCTGGTCGGCAACCTGGGGTTGAGCGGGACCTACGTGGGAATGCCGACGAAGGCCACCAGTCACCAGTTCCTCGGTGAGGTCGAACGACTACTGGGGAGACTGGGCGACTCGACTGCGGTGAAGCTGGTCCACTCCGACGCGAAGGCGTTTCTGGAGGAGCGTGCTGTCGAGCCTTCCGACATCGGACGGGATGACGCCAACGACTCCGACGTCGCCGCCCGCGAGTGGTTCACGCACAAGAAGAGCTTGTTGGCCAGTTTCGGCGTGGGCACGCTGGACCAGGCCCTGAAGGCGGTGGTGCGGTCCGGGCACCTGTTCGTGCGGTTGACCGCGTTGTCGAACAAGGTCGTGGTGTTCGACGAGGTCCACGCCTACGACACGCAGATGTCGGCGCTGCTGGATCGGTTGCTGATGTGGCTGGGCTGCCTGGGTGGATCGGTCGTGATGTTGTCGGCCACCCTGCCGTCGAGTCGGCGTCGCGAGCTGGTCGTCGCCTGGCAAGCCGGTGTGCTCGGGTGCCCGCCGTCCAGGGTTCCGGCGGAGGAGGGCGTCGCCGTCTACCCGAGGGTGACCGTCGCGGGGCGCGGTTCGGCGCGGGTGCTGGAGGTCGGTGTGTCGGAGTTGAACTCCCACCGCCGCGTGGTCCTGGACAAGGGCGTCACGGACGACGAGGTGGTCGACTGGTTGATCGACCATGCCGGCAGCGGGCGTGCCGTGGCCGCGGTGCACAACATGAGGTCGCGCGCCAAAGCCACCTACCAGGCGGTGTGCGACGCGGTCGAACAGCTGGCTCCGGCTGCCAGGCCGAAGATCGTCCTGCTGCACGGGGAGATGAGCAACGCCCAGCGCCGTCGGATCGAGACGAGGTTGCGGTGCTGGTTCGGGCGCGAGGGCAAGCGACCCCACGCGATCGTCGTCGGCACGCAGGTGCTGGAACAGAGTCTCGACCTCGACTTCGACGCGATGTTGACCGATCTCGCGCCCGTCGACCTGCTGATCCAACGCGCCGGCCGGGTCCATCGGCATCGCCGTGACGGGCGTGGCGAGTTGGTGCTGGGCATTACCGGTGTCACCGACACGCCCGCAGGACCGAAGTTCCCCAGGTACCTGCACGGGGTGTACTCCACCCATGTGCTGACCCGGACGTGGGTGGTGCTGCGTGACCGGTCGGTGATCGTCTGTCCGGACGACGTCTCCGGCCTGGTCGATGCGGTGTACGGGCCGGCTGACGCCGTTGACTGCCCGGCCGGGTGGGAAACGTCGTGGCGCGCATCGCAGGAGAGCTACCGCAAGGACGTTGACGCGCAAAGGGAGCAGGCACGCCAGTGGTACGTGCCCATGCCGATGGCGATCGAGCAGCTGAACGAGATGACCGACATTCCGAAACACCCCAGGAACCTCAGAGCCGGTGGGAAGCGACGTGACCGGGCAACCTGAACCGCTGGCCACGACGGTCGTCGTGGCCCTGCTCAAGCGTGACCCGTCATCCGGTGCGGTGACCACGGTGTCGGGAACCGAGTCCTTTGACCTGGCAGGGGAGTGGCTGTCGCCCTCGGCGGTGGCCCAGGTGCTGGACGACACCGCGCTGCTGTCGGCGCCCGACGGGGTGTCCGCGGCGGTGGTGCGCGCGCTGCGGGAGGACAGGGTGCCGGCGGCGTTCGCCGCACAACCGTGGTTGAGCCACCACCGGGCACTGGTGTTCGACAACGGATGCTGCCGGGTGGGGGACAGCATGCTGCACTATGACAAGGAGTTCGGTGTGTACACCGATGAAGACCTGTGACCGGCTCCAGATTCGACCTGCTCACCGAGCGGTGGGTGCCCGTGCTCGACGACAGCGGGCACGCACGTGAACTCGGGTTGGAGCAGGTCTTGCTCCGGGCTCACGAACTGCGGCGGATCACCGGCGAGACACCGCCGATGACCGCGGCACTGCACCGCCTGGTGCTCGCCCTGCTGCACCGCGCGTACGGACCTCCGACTGAGGAGGACTGGGGCGCGTTGTGGAAGGCGACGGCGTTGCCCGAAGCCCCGCTGCGCGAGTACTTGGCCGACAAGACCTCACGGTTCGACCTGTTCGACCCGGAGCGCCCGTTCTTCCAGTGCCCCGACCTGGCGAGACTGGCGCCGAGCACCCCGTTCAAGCTCGTGCCGCACCGCGCGGTGGGCAACAAGGTCACCCTGTTCGACCACACCACGGCCTCCGACCGGGCGACCATGACACCCGCGGAGGCAGCCCGGTGGTTGGTGACCACCCAGGCCTTCGACCCGGGCGGGATGAAGACGCCTTTCACCAAGGACAAGTCGTCGCAGAAGGCCCCGTGCAACACGATGGGGGTGGTGCTGGTCGAAGGCGCAACGCTGAAGGAAACCCTGCTGCTCAACACCTTGCGTTACCGGCCGGAACTCGAACGCCCGGAGGGGACGTGGCCGGATGACCACCCGGTGTGGGAACAGGCGCACCCTCCCTCGGGCGAGCCGAGGACGTCGCGCACCGCACGGGGATGGACGGATCTGCTGACCTGGCCGTCGCGCCGCGTCCTGCTCTTCCACGACCAGGCCGACGGCCGGCACGTGGTCAACGGCGTCGTGCTCACCCCCGGTGACCGGTATGACGGTTCGCAGGCCGACGAGGAGAAGATGGCGGCGTTCCGCAAGCCGGTCGGCACCAACGGCAAACCGATGCGGGACAAACCGTTGCTGCCGGTGCGCCTGCACCCGGTCCGCGGCGTGTGGCGGCACAGCGTCGAGCTGCTGCTGTCCGACCGGCGCGAGGAGAACAGGTCCCGGCTGAGGCCCAGGACGCTGCACGCGATCCCCGACCACGTCGCCCAGGGACACATCCCGGCGAAGGCGGTGTACACGCTGCGGGTGTTCGGCCAGCAGTTGGACGACAACAACTCGGTGGTCGAAGCGTACTTGGAGGACCAGGTGCCCGCTCCGGTCACCCTGTTACGCGCCGATGACGAGGTGTTGGGCGCTTTGATCGGCACGGCGATCACCCTGGCTGACAACGCCGGCGCGGCGCTTCGCCACATGGAACGCGACTACCGCAAGGACAAGCGCGCCGCACCGTCGAGCACCCTCGACCTGGACTACTGGCCGAAGCTGACCGCACGGTTCACCACCCTGATCACCGATCTGGGCGAGGTGTGGCCTGCAGGCGCGGCCTCGACAGAGGCGGTCACCACGTGGTCGAGCCACGTGCGACGCACCGCGCAGCGCGCGGCCGAACGCTGGGCAGGCGGTGCTCAGGCAGAGGCGGCCGACATCGTGCTGATGGCCAAGTACCTCGACCGGTTCCTCAACCGCCTCATCACGCTGGTCCGCACCTTCGACCACGAGGTGCGCAACTACATCCCCCGGGAGGAGGAATGAGCGAGCCGATGTCCGTTCGAGATCGCCGGCAGGCGTTCGTCGACAGCCTCTACGCCCGCGAACGCGGCACCCGATCGAAAAACCCCAGGTACGCAGGGGAATGCCGACAGGCCTTGGCCAGGATGCGCCGCATGTTCTCCGGAGCGCGGCAGCAGGCCGACGCGTTCGAGTACGTCTTTCCCCACGACCCCCCGCGGTCGGAGCAGGAGGTGTGGTTGTTGGTGGCAGGGTTGTTCGCGCTCAACCCGCAGCCACCGCGCAGCAGGAAGGGCCGCCGGACCCTCGGTGCGTCCATGGGCGAGCTGAAGGCCAGGACCGGCGCCACCGCCGATCGACGCTTCACCCAGCTGCTGGCCCGCGACCGGGACGCCCTGCCCCACCACCTGCGACAAACCATCCGCCTGCTGGCCTCGCACGACATCCCCGTCGACCACCACCAACTGCTCGACGACCTGATCGTCCTGCTCGGTGACGACTACCGCGGTGACCACGCGCACCAGATCCGCCTGTACTGGGCTCGGGAGTACCACGTCCCGCTCAAGAACGGTCGCGCGGACAGCCAGGCCACCGACAACGACGAATCCGAATCCGGAGACCAGAAGTGATCCTCGAACTGCACCTGCTCCAGTCCTTCCCGGTCAGCAACCTCAACCGCGACGACGTCGGCCAGCCCAAGACCGCGACCTTCGGCGGACATACCCGGGCCAGGATCTCCAGCCAGTCACTCAAGCGCGCCGCGCGCCTGCTGTTCAACGACCACGGTCTGGACACCGACGAAACGGGCGTGAGGACCAAGCGCCTGGTCGACAGCACCACCGATCTGCTGGTCACCCGGGGCCGGGAGGAGTCCCAGGCCAGGGAGATCGTGATCGCCGCACTCGGCCACCTCGGGTTCGGTGTCGACGCCGGCAAAGGGTTGACGCAGTACCTGCTCTTCGTCGGGCGCTCCTCGATCGAGCACCTCGCCGAGTACTGCACCGCCAACTGGGAGGCGATGGCCAAGATCGAGAAGAAGGGCGCGAAGGCCAAGCCGGACAAGACCACCTCCGCCGAGGCCAAGCGCATCCTCGACGGCAGCCGCGCGGTCGACGTGGCGCTGTTCGGACGGATGATCGCCGACAACAAGGACTTTAACGTCGACGCCGCCTCGCAGGTCGCCCACGCCCTGTCCACCCATGCGGTGGTCAACGAGTTCGACTTCTACACCGCGGTCGACGACCTCAAGCCGACCGAGGACTCCGGCGCCGACATGATCGGCACCGTCGACTTCAACTCCGCCTGCTACTACCGCTACGCCAACGTCGACCTGGCCCAACTGGCCCGCAACCTCGGCGACGACACGCAGTTGGCGACCCGCGGCGTGACCGCCTGGCTGCACGCGTTCGTCAACGCCGTGCCCGGCGGCAAGCAGAACTCCACCGCCGCACGCACCATGCCCGACACCCTGCTCGGCGTGGTACGGGACACCGGCGCCTGGAACCTGGCCAACGCCTTCCTCAAGCCGGTCACCGACATCGACCTCATGGCCGCCTCCACCGACCGCCTCACCGAGCACTTCACGCGGCTGCGCGACTTCTACGGCAGCACCGGACTGCGCGCGGTGGTGGGCGCCTCGGTCACCGGAGCGCTCAAGCACCTGCCGGAGGGGGAGATCGTGACCGGTGTCGACGAGTTCACCGACCGACTGCTGACCGCGGCGACCGCATGACCACCTCCCTGGCACTGTGCTTCGACGCACCACTGCAATCGTGGGGCACCCGCTCGCGCGGCATCATCCGCGATACCACCCTCGAACCCACCAAATCCGGTGTAGTGGGGCTGCTCGCCGCGGCACTGGGCAAACACCGCGAAGACGACCAGGCGACCGAGCGGCTCGCGGCCCTGCGCATGGCGGTTCGGGTCGACCGCGAAGGCATCCTCGAACGCGACTACCACACCACCGGGAACGTGCCCACCACGGAAGGCAGGGGACACCGCACCGTCGTCAGCGAACGCTACTACCTCGCCGACGCGCTGTTCCTCGTCGTCCTCGAAGGCGACCCGGTTCTGCTGGAAGAACTGAACGACCGGGTCGACCGCCCACACTGGCCGCTGTTCTTCGGACGCCGGGCCTTCGTCCCGGCCCGCCCGCTGCTCACCAACCGGGCACTGAGCACAGAACCCGCCGATACGGTCATCGCCACCCACCCCTGGCTGGAAACCGACCCCGACACCCGCAAGGCCGAACGCCTCAACACCGACCGCGCACCGCTGCGCACCGTCACCGACTGCGGCCCCGCCACACCACGCGCTGAACCCCGGCACGACCACCCGGTCAGCATCGCCCGCCGAACCTTCCGCACCCGCCACATACTGGTCGCCAGCACCGACCTCACCGACGAGATGATCCGCACAGGAGAGACCTCGTGTTCCTGACCAAACTGACGATCAACGTCAGGTCCCGCGAGTTCCGCCGCGACTTCGCCAACATCCACGACCTGCACCGCACCGTCATGTCCCTCTACCCCGCCATCGACGGCGACGTCCCCGCCCGCCAGGCCCATGGCGTGCTCTGGCGACTCGACCCCACCCATACCGGCTACACCGTCTACGTCCAGAGCCGGCCCGAACCGACCTGGTCCAAGCTTCCCCGCGGCTACACCACCACGGCCACCGAGGTCCGCCCCCTCCAACCGGTCCTCGACGCCATCACCCCGGGACGCAGACTGTCGTTCCGGCTGCTCGCCAACGCCACCCAGGACACCCGCCCGGTCAACCTCAAGGGCAAAACCCGTCGCGTGGCACACCACAAATCCGAAGACCAGATCGGCTGGCTCATCGGCAAGGGCGAGCAGCACGGCTTCATCATTCCCACCGCGCGTGACGGCCAACCCGACGTCGCCCCTTCACCGGTTCCTAGGATGACAGGCCGCAAGGACGAAGCGACCATCACCGTCGACCCCGTCCGCTTCGACGGCCACCTCGTCGTCACCGACCGCACCGCGTTCACCCATGCCCTGATCACAGGCATCGGTCGAGCCAAGGCATACGGCTGCGGATTGCTCAGCCTCGCGCCGTCACGCAACGCACAGTAGCGACCGCCGGACCACCTGCCGCGCCGGGAAGCCCGGTGCCGTGTGGCGTTTGTTCGTGGGAGTGGTGTCCAGAACGAACCATTGGCTGGGTGTCGCCTTGTCCGGATTGCGAGGAGTACTGAAGCCAAAGACAGGCGGACTCAAGAGCATGCCGCTACACCTATTGAACCGAAAGTGCGTGGTTGCCTTCCGTTGAGCAGTAAAACTGCTGGTCAGCGACTTGAAGTGCAGGCAAGCGAACACTTTCGAAGCAATATGCGGCTGGCCGAAACAGGGCCGGGGATGCAGATGGCGAGGATGGTGCTGGCGAAGTAGGCGATGACCACGCTGACCCGGGCGGTGGCGATGCCTACGCCCTCACTACCGCTGCGCAGCGGTGTCCTGCCCTGATGGCAGGGTCTGCGGAGTGGAATAGGTTGCGGGTGGACGTAGGCAATCGCCCTCCGCTCACACGGAGAGCAGGGCATGGGCGTCATGCCCGGGCAGGTCGACGTCTTCCGCAACGCGGCCGCCCACCTGCGGCCGGGCGGGCTGTTCGTCGTCGAGGTGGGCCTGCCGGACCTGCGTCGCCTGCCGCCCGGGCAGGACACCGTCCCGTTCGCGGTGGCGCCCGGCGCCGGTGCCGGTGGCTACGTCGGCTTCGACCAGTACGACGTCGTCACGCAGGAGTTCACGTCGAACCACGTCACCGTGTCGGCGGACGGAATGGGACGGTTCCGCCGGATCCCCTTCCGGTACGCCTGGCCGGCCGAGATGGACCTCATGGCGCGCATCGCCGGGATGAGCCTGAAGTACCGCTGGGCGGACTGGGACCGCTCGGAGTTCACGGCCGGGAGCACCAAGCACGTGTCGATCTGGGAAACAGGCCCGGGCACCTGATCGGGTGAGGCCGTACGTGCCGTCGCTTGGTCGTGCGAGTGGATTCGTGCGGCCGATCGGGCGATGCTCGTGTCGGGTCGCGGTGGACGGCGGTCGGTCGTGCGGCAAACCGGATCGGTCGAGAGATCCGGCGGGTTGCTGCGGGGGCCGGCATGGTGGGTTCGGGTCAGGCCGTGCACCGCACGATCGTGGTGGTGGACGTGGAGGGGTTCGGTGACCGGCACCGGACGCTGCCCCACCAGGTGGGCACCCGGGCGGCGCTGTACCGGGTGCTCGCCGAGGCGTTGGACGTGGCCGGGGTGCCGTGGGAGGACTGCTACCACGAGGACCGCGGCGACGGCGTGTTCCTGTTGGTACCCCCGCACCACGCCAAGGCAACGCTGGTGGAGGCGTTGCGGGACCACAACGGCACAGCCCCGCGGCCCAGCGCGTCCGGCTGCGGATGGCGGTGCACGCCGGTGAGGTGGTCTTCGACCGCCACGGCTTCGCCTCGACCGCGCTGGGCGGGGCGGGCGGCATCGGCAAGACCTGGCTCGCGCTGTACCGGGTCTACCGGCACATCGACCGGTCCCCCGACGGGCGGTTGTCGTCGACCTGCGGGGCTACAGCCCCGACGGCCATCCCCTCGATTCGGTGGTCGCGGTGCGTGGCTTCCTCAACGCGCTCGGCGTGGACCCCGGCCGGGTGTTCCTGTGGCGCCGTTTCGGATCGATGCTTCCGCGCGGCGCCTGCGGCCCCGATGATGGGTGGGTGCGCGAGGGTGACGACACGCGGAACCTGTTTTCCGGCGATACCGGTGCGCTGGTCCAAGCCGGTCACGTCCACGGCGGCGTGCACTTCCACCGCTTCGCCGAGCCGGTCCTGCCCGTTCCCCGACAACTGCCGTTCGACGTCCCCGGTTTCACCGGTCGCGTCGACGAACTGCGGCAACTCGACGAGCCCTTCGCGGCGGGCGCGGCTGTGGCGATCACCGTGGTCTCGGGCTCTCCGGGGGTGGGCAAGTCGGCCATGGCCGTGCACTGGGCGCACCGCGAGAGCGATCGGTTCCCCGATGGCCAGCTGTACGTGGACCTGCGCGGGTTCGACGCGGCTCCTCCGATGCCCGCATACCAGGCGCTCGACGCGTTCGTCCGGGCACTGGGGGGCGCGTCCGATCGGGTTCACGGGCAGGTGGACGAGCTGGCCGCGTCGTACCGGTCGCTGCTGGCGAGTCGCCGGGTCCTGGTGGTGCTGGACAACGCGGTCGACGACGAGCAGGTGCGCCCCCTGCTGCCCGGCTCCTCCACATGTGCGGTCGTCGTCACGAGCCGCAACACCCTCGCCGGGCTGGTCGCGGTGACGGGCGCGCGGCGGATCGCGCTCGCGGCGCTGCCCCCGGCGGACGCGGTGGCGCTGCTGGGGACTGCCGTGGGGGTGGACCGGTTGAACGCGGAGCCGGCAGCCGCCGGTGAACTGGCGCGCCTGTGCGCGCGCCTGCCGCTGGCGCTGAGGATCGCGGCCGAGCGGGTCACGAGGAGTCCGTACCGGACCATCGCCGACCTGGTCGACCAGTTCGATGCCGAACGGCACCGGCTGGACCTGCTGACCACCGCCACCGACGGGGGCGTGGCCGTGCGCGTGGCGTTCTCCTGGTCCTACCGGCAACTGCCCGCCGCCGCGGCGGGTATGTTCCGCAGGCTTGGTCTGCACCCCGGTCCGGAGTTCGGGGTCCCGGCCGCCGCCGCGTTGGCCGGCGTGCCGGAGCGTGAGGCCCGAAGACTGCTGGACGTGCTGGTGGATGCCGGTCTGCTCAACGAGGTCGATCGGGAGCGCTACGGGTTCCACGACCTGCTGTGGCTGTACGCGGTGGAGAACGCCGAGTTGGAGGAGGCGACCGAGCGGACGGCCGCAGTGCGTCGTTTGCTGGAGTGGTACCTGCTCATGGCCGACGCCGCCGACCACCTGCTGACCTGCCGGTCGTACTGCGTGACGCTCGGCCACACCACCGCCGCCCCGCCACCCGTCCTCTTCCCCGACCGGCACCGGGCAGCGCGCTGGTGTGACCGTGAACGCGTCAACCTGATGGCCGCGATCCGGCAGGCGTCCGACTGCGGTGAGCATGCGGTCGCCTGGCGGTTGCCGGTCGCGCTGTGGGGGTTCTTCTTCCTCAACAAGCCTTGGAGGGAGTGGACCAGCGCCTTGACCACCGGCCTGGCCTCGGCCCGGGAGAGCGGGGACCGCCGCGGCGAGGCGTGGACGCTGCACTGCCTCCGGGAAGCCGAGTTCAGCATGCACCCGACCGGGAGGGCGATCGAGTACGTGCAGCAGGCGCTCGACATCTTCCGCGACATCGGCGACCAGTGGGGTGTCCGGGAGGCGCTGAGCAACGTGGGATACGCCCACTACCTGCAACACCGTCCCGACGAGGCCCTGGTGCACCTGCGCGCGGCATTGGAACTGTGGCGGGGGACCGACGACCGGTGGGGCCAGGCGTGGACGCTGCACAGCCTCGGCGAGACCTACCTGGGCCTGGGGCGGTGGGACGATGCGGCACGGGTCCTGGGTGAGGCGCTCGACCTGTTCGGCCTCATCGGGCACAGGCAGGCGGAAGGCTTCGCCCTGGGCAACCTCGGACGCGTCCTGCTCGGCACAAACCGGCACGAACAGGCCATCGACCAATTCCAGCGGGCCCTGGCCGTCCACGACGAGGTCGGGGACCGCTGGAACGCGGCCCGCACCCTGAAAGGCATCGGCACCGCCCTGCATGACACGGGATCGATCGAGGCAGCCGCCGACTGCTGGCGGCAGGCCCTGACGATCTCCGAAGACCTCGACGACTCGGCAACCGCAGACGAGATCCGCGGGACTGTTTCGAAATTGGTGTGTTCGGCCCGACACGCCGGGCCTGGGGTCCGGCGGGATGGGCACTGTGAGTGAGCCCTTTCCAACCTGGTGGCGTGGGCTGCGATCGTGGTGGAGACGTGGCGAAGCTCCTGGTAGATGACTTCTCGACCAAGAGCAAGGCCATCGCCAGGAGCTTCGAGTGCTTGTCTACCCATCCGCGATCGACCTGTCCAGTTCGCATCTGCAGTTCCTCGCCCACCAGCTGGCCGCGCACCGCCGTCGGATCGGCAGCAGGTGGCGAAGGCTCGACCCCGGGCGCCAAGCCCTGCTGGTGCTGGCCCACTTACGTTGCGGCGACACCTACACCCGTCTCGCCGCCGGGTTCGGCATCGGCGTGGCCACCGTCTGCCGCTACATCCACGAAGCCGTCCGGGTCCTTGCCGACTTCGCCCCGGATCTCGCCGATGCGACGCGGGTCGCCTCGCGCAAGGCTTACGTCATCCTCGACGGCACCCTGCTGCGGATCGACCGCATCGCCGCCGACCGGCCGTACTACTCCGGAAAACACAAGCGCCACGGCATGAACGTCCAAGTCCTCGCCGACCCCGCAGGGCGACTGCTGTGGGCGTCACCCGCGCTGCCCGGCTCAGCTCACGACCTCACCGCGGCCCGCGCCCACGGCATCGTCGACGCCCTGACCGCAGCGGGCATCCAGTGCTGGGCGGACAAGGCATATCGAGGCGCGGGCGGTCCCCTCCGCATTCCGTACCGCGGCAAGTGGCACAACCTCTCACCCGGTCAGCAGGCGGTCAACCGCTCCCACGCCCGCATCCGCGCCCTCGGTGAACGAGCCGTGTCGACCCTCAAGACGTGGCGGCTACTGCGCAGGCTCCGCTGCTCCACCACCCGCATTACCGACCTGACCCGAGCCGTCCTCGCACTCCACCTCAACGCCACGTGAGGTTGGAAAGGGCTCAGTACGGCAAGGACATCGCCCTGGAACCGGAGGACCTCGCCCAGGAGCACGAGCGCACCGCGGCGGCACTGAGCGCCCTGCAGCACGTCGCCCTCAGCCCCAGGCGCATCGGCGCTATCGCCAAAACTGCCCTCGTCCTCAACAAAACCTGGCACTGACTTTCGCTGAGGAAATCTTAGAGAGACTTACCTCGGCTTGTCGCCAGTTTTGAAGTCGATTCTGGCTGCGATCGTCCTGCTGATCTTCGTCAAACAGTCGCTGGCGCCAGGCGGATATCATGCAACAGGGTGCAGATGCGGGTCGTCGTTGGGCACGGTTCCGTTGTGGTCGAGGTAGGTGGTGAGCACGGCGCGTACGGTGTTCAGCGGCACGATGTGGCGGGTCGGGATGTCCTCGCCGTGGCCGACGTAGTCGTAGAGCATGGTGCCTGTGGCGTCGGGCTCCCCGTGGGTCCACCGGTCGGGTTCCCCGGGTTCGCGTACCCAGCCGGAGTCCTTGCCGATGCCGACGTAGAGGAACGGTGTGCCGAAGGGGTCCTCGGCCACGACGACCTCGGCCAGTGGCGGCACCGGCCCGACGTCGGCGAGTGCCCGCAACCGGTCCAGGAGTACGTCCACGTCCTGGTGCGTGTCGATGGTGAACGGGTGTTCGCCGGTGATCCGGTCGTAGGTGACGTTCAGCGTTGCCACGGTGGTCGCTGTCCTCCTGTGATCGTCTTGTGGTAGCCGTCGGGACCGTGGATGGTCAGCGAGAAGCCGTCGGGAAGGATCAAGCCGACCAGTGTTTCGCAGCCGAATGTACCGGGGCAGGGTGGGTTGTTGACCACGACGGAGGCGTGCCGGGTACCGGTGTCGCGCATGTGGGCGGCGAGCTTGGTCTCCGCGTGCCAGGTGGCGAAGGGCAGGCCGCGTCTGGGCAGTGGCAGTGCCCGGAGATGGACGGCGGCGCTGTCGGCCTCGGGGCCGTTGCCGCTGACAATCGGCCGCACGGTGCCGTCCGGTCCCACCCAGCGGCCGTGGGTTTTCTGTCCGGTGCTGGACACGACGGTTGGCGGTAGATCGTCGCGCAGCTGCTTTACCTCCTCCGGAGACAACGTCGCCGGGACCCCTGGCGCCGGAGGTGAGGCTGCTGGCGGCAGGGGTGGGGGTGGCAGTGGCGGCGGCTTGGCCGTGGGTTGTGGTGGCGGGGTGCCGAGGAGACCGGCACGCAGTGTCTCGGTGCTGCGTACGGCTTCGGTCAGGAGCTCGATCAGATCCTTGATGCCGTCGGTTACCTCGGTGAAGGTGGCCACAATGGCGTCTTTGTTCCCCGTGGTGCTGCCCTGCAGGGCGTCGCCGAGGAGGGCGTGGGCGTCTTCGGCGAGGTCAAGCGCGACGTCCAGGGCCTCGGTCGCTTTTTCGGCTTTGGCCAGGGCGCTATCGGCGGCCTCGATCACCTTGCTCAGCGACGTCACGCCGTGGTTCCTTGGGCATCGGGATTGGCAATCACGTCAGGACCACCCCCGCTCGCGCGGGGAGCACGCCCGCGGCTACATCCCGGACCTGCCCGACGACGGACCACCCCCGCTCGCGCGGGGAGCACTCGTTCCGCGACGCCGCGTTGATCGCCACGTCCGGACCACCCCCACTCGCGCGGGGAGCACTGCCGACCGGGTCGCCTGGGCGCGGCACGGAGCGGACCACCCCCGCTCGCGCGGGGAGCACACGTCGTACGCCGTGGCCGCGGTGATCCGCCCCGGACCACCCCCGCTCGCGCGGGGAGCACTCCTCGGCGTACCGCACGAGCGCCGGGAAGTCCGGACCACCCCCGCTCGCGCGGGGAGCACGGAGGGGTTCGACAGCGTTTCGAGCGTCGCCCCGGACCACCCCCGCTCGCGCGGGGAGCACGCCGGGAGCAGGACCCAAGGGGATTCGGACTGGGGACCACCCCCGCTCGCGCGGGGAGCACTACTCGGAGACCGTCGAGAATCTGGCCGTTACCGGACCACCCCCGCTCGCGCGGGGAGCACCGGCGGGCTGGTCAGCCAACGGAGGGCTCCTTCGGACCACCCCCGCTCGCGCGGGGAGCACCGCTGCCGGTCCAGGTCCGCGTCCCGGAACGCCGGACCACCCCCGCTCGCGCGGGGAGCACCAACAGGTGCGCGGCACCAAGCGCATCGAAGCCGGACCACCCCCGCTCGCGCGGGGAGCACCACCTCGGTACCGCAATGGTCGGCCCGTACGTGGGACCACCCCCGCTCGCGCGGGGAGCACCGGCGCAGTTCCTCGACCACCTCGACGTGCGCGGGACCACCCCCGCTCGCGCGGGGAGCACCTGGGCAGCTTCGACCGCGAGTTCGCCCCGGAGGGACCACCCCCGCTCGCGCGGGGAGCACGGTGGTAGGTCCTGGCTCATCCGCCCGAACCCCGGACCACCCCCGCTCGCGCGGGGAGCACGCACCCAACGCCGTGTAGGCCGTCGACAACCGGGGACCACCCCCGCTCGCGCGGGGAGCACCCGCATGGTGTCGAGGTAGTCGGTGACCAAAGAGGACCACCCCCGCTCGCGCGGGGAGCACCTCGTCGTGTCGAGCACGCCCACGGTGACCGACGGACCACCCCCGCTCGCGCGGGGAGCACCTGGCCGGCGGTCTGGAAACCGCCGGTCACGCGGGACCACCCCCGCTCGCGCGGGGAGCACAACAGCTCGGCGGGCGTGAAGTCGGTCTTCGCCGGACCACCCCCGCTCGCGCGGGGAGCACGCGATGAGCGCCGCGAGGAACACCGACTCGGACGGACCACCCCCGCTCGCGCGGGGAGCACTCTCCACGACGCGCTCGATCCCCTCCGCCCGCAGGACCACCCCCGCTCGCGCGGGGAGCACACTTCTTGACCAGGTACTTTACAGGCCGATCTGTGCGTTTTCATTCGGTTTGTCCCGGTCTCGTATATCGGTGACCGTCTGTGTCTTCGACCGGTGGGATGTCGACCGTACACGCGGCAACCGAGGAGGACAGGCCTTCGTCGGTGCCTGTACAAGGACGGGTATGTCTGCGGTCGGGCACGTCCTTCCGCGAGGCGATCGGGGCGGGCGGGGGCCTTGCACGATCGGATCGTCCTCGCTCATGCAAGGGCGCGTGTCCCGGATTCGGCGCGAAGCATTGCGGACGTGCTGTAGGCGCGGGATGAGGCCGACAGGTGCCGCTAGGGTTGACGGCCTGCGCGCCCGCCTCGTAGCAGGGCAGGTCGCGCAGAGCGATCTCCGGCTCGGTCGGCTCCGCCTCGGTCACCGCAGGGGGCGGTGGTAGCGGCTTGGTCCCACCCCAGCGGCCGGTGGAGTCCGGTGGGCAGGGGTGACCGAGCGGTGATCGGTGTGTCGGGACGTGGGCCGTTCGCTCGTCGTTATGCGTCCTGGCGTCCTGGATCACCGCAGGGGCTCCACACGTCCTCCCGCCTGCGCCGCCTCGTGCGGAAGCGGTGGCTGTCGGTCCTGGAGGCTGTGCAGCAGCAGTGTCGCGAGGGTCGCGGTCCCGCCGAACGCCACGCCCGCGGTCAGCAGGGCGGTCGGCGGGTTCTGGCCGCCGAGCCAACCCAGGACACCGGCGATCGCGGCGACGATCAAGGCGAGGACGAGGATCAGGGCCAGCCAGAGCGCTCGGTGCGAGTGGGGCATCGGGTCTCCTAGTCCAGCAGGTCCAGGTCGGCGCGTTCGAGGGTCTCGGTGGTTACGATCAGCTCGGTGAGCAGGTTGTGGTTCAGGGTGTTGCCCACCGGCTCGCCCACCTCCTCGCGGGTCAGTCCGACGACACCGCCGGCCGAGAGGTTCTGGCGGACCCGGATCACGGTCTCCTCCACTTTGCGGGCGTTCCACCCCTCGTCGGGGCGCAGTTCGGTGAGCAGCGCCGCGACGTGCGCCCGGGACAGGGGCTGCGGGTGTCGGTCCTGCTGGAGGTACCTCTGGCCCAGTGCGACGAGCACGAGTCGTTGGTCGTCGGTGAGGGGCCATCGCCTGCCCGCGTGGGTGCTGAGGCCGGGAACCGGTGGGGGCAGCGTGCCGTCGTGGCCGGAGATGAAGACCTCCAGGATGTGCTTGCGGTTGCCCGTGCCCCAGATGAGCAGGGTGGTGTAGCCGTGGCTGAGTGGCACGGGGTCGTCGGCGGCGTGCATGCGGAGACCGTCGGTCGCCTGGATGGGTGAACGACCGGTGTTGGTCAGCCACCACCACCCGCCACGTCGTTCGAGCAGGCCGTGCTGCCTGCTGACGCGGAGGTCGTCATCGCCGAGCCGGATGTCGACCGACGGCGGTTCGCCTCGGCCGAACCGCAGCCGCTGTCCTTCGTCGGGCGGGCGCAGCACCGATCCGGCGAGAGCGCGCGCGACCAGGACGCCCGGCTTGTTCGATCGTAGGATGCCCACTGCCGATCCTCCTTTCGGGTGTGGTGTTCGACCGCGTCAAGGGTGTCATCGCGTTCTCCGGACCGGTCACGTCCCAGGTCGTTAGCTTGCTGGCATGACCTTCGTCCGCCTTGTCGTCCTCACCCTGCTCCTCGTCTGCGCGGGTTGCGGCACCGCACCCAGTTCGACCGGGAACACCGTGGCCGCGCCACCCGACACCACGACCGCCACGACCACCACGACCACCACGACCACCACGACCACCACGACGACGATCACCACCACGGCACTTCCCGACCGCCCGCCGCGCACCCTCGTCTTCAACGCCACCGGCGGTGGGGAGATCAACTTGGTCAGGTACGCGCTCGACAGCGAAGTGGTTGAGGAAGGGCCTGCGCAGCTGCCGTGGCGCCGATCGGTGATCGTGCCCAGCGACGGCCTGCCGCACTCGTGGAGCCTGGAGATCTCCTACACCGGCGCGGCCAACACGCAAATGGACGTGTTCGCGCTGTATGACGGTGTCGAGGTGGGGCGCACGTTCGGCCGTGCCACCGGCACCCCGGGCACCCGTTCCTCGGGTGGCACGGGCATCAACGGCGCCGTCACCGGATGAGCGGTCAGATCGGACCGGCGTCGTGGGTCCACCAGTCGACCATGGCCGGCGGTGCGGCGCCCCGGCGGGCGCTCACCATGATGAGGCGCTGGTCGTCGGTCCACTGCATCGAGCGCTCCCCGGTGTTCTCGTCCTGGACGCACCGCAGCCTGCCCTGCGCTCCGCCCCTGCTGTACCCGCTCTCGGCGGTGAACTCGGCGACGTCGACGAGGCAGGATTCGAGCCTGCTCCCGGTCGCGGTTGCGACGTGGTGGTCCGGCCGCGGCAGGAAAGCGGACTTGAGGTCTTCGGCGCCGGCGAAGCGGTAGTAGGCGACCAGTTCGGCGCCGCCGGTCGGGCCGCACACGACCGCGGTCGCCGGGACGGCTCCGACGTCGCGCCACTTCTGGTCCGGGTCGGCGCGGGTACACGCGACCCTCGATATCTTCGGGATGTGACCGGTCAGCTCCCGTTCGGCGTCGGTGGGGAACGCCGGGGTGGACCGGGCGTTGACTTGCTCGACGATCCTGCTCAGCGGTGCGACCCGCCACTGCCCCCACCACCCGGCGACGGCTTCGGGCAGGTCGCCGGTCGCGCGTCCCATCACCGCCAGCGGCTCCGTGCTCCACTCCACCGCGTGCCTGCCGTTCCCGGTCGAGTGGCACACCGCCTGCCCGAGGTCGATGCCGCGCCACGAATGCCGCCCGGTGGCCGGGAACCCCGACGCGCCGACGCACGGCGTGCTCTTGGGCGCCGACACCGCCTCGGCCCGTCCGGCGATGTCCTCGCGCAGCGCGTCGACCGTGGCGTAGCGGTAGTAGGAGACCTCCCTGGCCCCGATCCCGGCCGGCTGGCACCTGACCCCGGCGACCGCCCTGGTCACGAGGTCGAGCCGGTCCCGCACGCACTCCGTGCCGGCCGCCACCTCCAGCAGGGCGCGCTCGTCGTCGGTGGGGAACGCCGGCGGCGCAGACCCGGTCCACGACGCCCACGAACGGGTCAGGCCAGCCAGGTCGGCGCCCTGCGCGCGGTTGACGGTCCGCGCGTCGTCGTCGGTCCAGACGACCACCGCGGTCTGCCCGTCCAGGTGGCACAGGACGCTCCCGCGCGCGGGGCCGGTGGCCGGATACCGATGCGCACCCGCTGTGCCCGCGTAGCAGTCCCCCTCGGGTAGTGAGGTCCCCGCCCGGGTGAGGGCCGCGGTGAACGCCGTGCCGACTGCGGCGGCATCGGCGAACAGCGACGAGATGACGGCGCGGCAGGACACGGTGCCGACCGAGCCGGGTTGCGGGGTGTCGGCCGAGCAGTCCTCGCGCAGCGCCACCGGGACGTGGGTGAGGTCGACCGAGGGTCCCCTGTCCAGCAGCACGGAACCGGCGACCAGCGTCGACACGAGTGCCAGAGCGCCCAGCACCACCGTGGTCCTCCGCCGCCTCGAGCGGATGGTTGCCGCCGCGGTCAGCGCGTCGACGAAGTCGGCACAGCTGTCGTAGCGGTCCTCCGGTCGCCTGGCCATCGCCTTGAGCAGGGCCCGGCTGACCGGGGCGTCGACGAACGGACGCAGCACCTGCCGCTGGACGGTGCGCAGGCCACGTTCGTCACTGCCGCCGCTCGGGGGCGGATAGCCCATGAGGCAGTGGTGGACCACGCAACCCAGGGCGTAGACGTCGGCGCGCCGGTCGACCTCGCCGCCTTCGACCTGTTCGGGAGCTGAGTAGGACAACGTGCCGACGAACCCGTTGGAGGCGGTGACTGTGGCGAGCGCGGTGTGCCTGGCGATGCCGAAGTCGCTCAGGTACGCGTGGCCGTCCTCGACGAGGATGTTGCCCGGCTTGACGTCGCGGTGCACCACCCCGTCGACGTGCGCGGCGTCGAGGGCGTCGGCCACCTGGCGAACGAGCCCGATCGTGCTGTCCAGGCCCAGCCTGCCCTCGGCGCCGATGAGCCGCAGCAGGTTCGGCCCGTCGACGTAGCGCATCGCCAGGTACCCCAGTTCGCCGTCCACCGACTCACCCGCGGCGTGGACGGGCACGATGTGGGGATGGCTCATGCGCAGGGCGATCTCCGACTCACGAGCGAACCGCTCGTGCCGGTCGTGCTGCTCGCGCAGGCCCGGCCCGACGACTTTCAGCGCGACCCGTTCCCCGGACCCGGTGTCCAGGGCGAGGAACACCTCACTCGCCGAAGTGCCCGCAAGCTTGCGGACCAACTGGTACTGGGGCAGGCGATCGGTGATGTCGGGCCGAACGACCAAGCCTTCTTCCGTTTCCTCCATCGCGCCGACCACTGTACCTGTCGGCACATGCCCGGTTACCCAGTGTCATGTGCTGCAGGCGGGCAATCCTCAGATTCAACCGGTCGGAGCAACAGTGCTGGTTGAGGTGGGTGTGCGTGGCGAAGTTGGGCCGGCCGGGGATGTCGGACGAGATGAAGGCTGATCTGTGGCGGAGGTGGAAGGACGGGGAGTCGATCGGCGTCATCTTGCGTGGGATCGGCAAGCCTCCGGGTTCGGTGTTCACCGTGCTTAAGCACCACGGTGGAATCGCTCCCGAGCCCCGCAAGGCGCGTGGCGGGAGCCTGGCCCTGGCGGAGCGGGAGGAGATCTCGAGAGGGCTGTACACCGGTGAGTCCTTCCGGGCGATCGCCGAACGCCTGAGTCGTGCCGTGTCCACGGTCAGCCGGGAAGTGGCTCGCAACGGCGGGAGTGCCCTGTATCGGGCGACCACGGCGCAGGAGCGGGCGTCGGAGCGGGCCAGGCGCCCGAAGCCGTGTCTGCTCGCTCGTCGTCCCGGGTTGCGGGAGAAGGTGGTGGCGTTGTCGGGTGAGGAGTGGTCGCCCGAGCAGATCGTCGGTCACCTGCGCCTGCACCACGACGGCGACCCGGAGATGAGGGTCAGCCACGAGACGATCTACCGGTCGGCCTACACCACCCGCTGGAAGGTGGTCCCGCGTGTGTTGTCGACGCGGCTGCGCACGGGTCGCCCGATCCGCAAGCACAAGCGGCACACGGTGAAGGGGCAGTGGCGCTCGCAGATCATCGATGCCCGGCCGATCAGCCTGCGCCCGCCGGGGGCGGAGCACCGCACCGAACTCGGGCACCTGGAGGGCAACCTGGCCCTGGGGTCGGCCAACAGTCAGGTTGCGACTCTTGTCGACCGGAAGTCACGGTTCCTCACGATCGTCAAGCTGGCAGGGTCATTGCGTTGTGGGATAGCTGCTGGTTACTGCGGTGATGAGGTCGTGTGATCGGCGGTTGGCGTGTCGGAGGGCTCGGGCGATGTTGGTGTCGCCGTTGGTGCGGTGCCGGCCGATCGCGCTGTTGCGCAGGGTGGCGATGACGGCGGGGCCGGTGCCGGTGCGGGCTTGGTGGGAGTCTTCACGGAGCGTCACGTCGCGGACGTGGTGGATCTGGTTCTCGATGAGCCATTCGCGGCGGATCCAGGTCTGCAGGTCGGCCGGTAGGGCGTGGCCGGCGGGCAGGGACACGGTGAAGTAGGCGGTTTCGCGGGTGGTCTTCGCGTTGGTGGTGCGGCTGCGGGTGATCCGGACGGCCTGCTCGGCGTGGGGGAACGCGATGCCGCCGGGGGTGTGCGGGGTGACGGCTGTGACGGTGCGGGTCTCGCGGCGTCCGTGCCCACGGCCGCGGGTGCGGTCACCGACCGGGATGTCCGGCCAGGGCAGGGATTTCAGCTGGGCGAACAGTGTCGGCTGGTTGCCCTTCACCGCGGTCATCAGGTGAGCTCCGCGGGCGGCGACCTGCCGGGCGTGGTCGGCTTGGGTGTGCAGGGCGTCGGCGACGAACACCACACCCTCCAAGGTGCCCACGACCGTGTGGACGGCGTCGAGAAGCGGTGCGAACGCGGGGATCTCGTTGGTTTTCGCGTCCACGGTGACTTGGGCCAGGACGATGCCGGTGTCGGTGTCGAGCGCGGAGAGCAGGTGGACCCGGCGGCCGTCGTCTAGGCGGGCGCCGCGCAGGGTCTTACCGTATCCACACGGGACCACCCCTGCTCGCGCGGGGAGCACGCACGGGCCGCGTCCCGCTCGGAGCGCGCCGCCGGACCACCCCCGCTCGCGCTGGGGAGCACATCCGGTCGTCCGCCCCGCCCACCCGGGTGACCGGACCACCCCCGCTCGCGCGGGGAGCACGAGTGGCGCAAGCGGAAGGACCTCTCGGTCCCCGGACCACCCCCGCTCGCGCGGGGAGCACAGCTGCGCCGCGTCGCTGTTGGGCAGCTCCTTCGGACCACCCCCGCTCGCGCGGGGAGCACGCGATGTCGCCGCCGGCGATGTCGTCGCTGGCGGGACCACCCCCGCTCGCGCGGGGAGCACGCCAGGTGGGGTGCCAGCCCGGCGGCGATCGCCGGACCACCCCCGCTCGCGCGGGGAGCACTGATCGAGGACGCGTTGAACTTCGAGACCCGCAGGACCACCCCCGCTCGCGCGGGGAGCACGAAACCGCGCGGTTCATCCGCGAAACCGAGGGTGGACCACCCCCGCTCGCGCGGGGAGCACCCGCGCGTCGGACGCCGCCGCGACGACCTCGCCGGACCACCCCCGCTCGCGCGGGGAGCACGCGGCGTCGGTGCCCTTCGGCGCGCCCGACCCGGGACCACCCCCGCTCGCGCGGGGAGCACCCTGCCGGACTAGGCACCGCCCTCAAGCCCGCCGGACCACCCCCGCTCGCGCGGGGAGCACGCAGATGACCGACAGCTGCCGCGCCGACGCGTCGGACCACCCCCGCTCGCGCGGGGAGCACGCCTGCGGCGGGGTCGCGCCGGATGCGCTGTTCCGGACCACCCCCGCTCGCGCGGGGAGCACCGGACCGAGGTCGGCCAGCTGACGTTGGACGAGGGACCACCCCCGCTCGCGCGGGGAGCACCTGGCTTGCAAAGGTTGGCGACTTTCTGGCCACGGACCACCCCCGCTCGCGCGGGGAGCACTACGCGGCAGCGGTCGGCCTCTCCCGCGACCAGGGACCACCCCCGCTCGCGCGGGGAGCACCAGCCACTCCTGGTGCTCGGAGACCATGGCGAGGGACCACCCCCGCTCGCGCGGGGAGCACGCGATCGCGTTCCCGATGGGGCCCGGCCAGCGGGGACCACCCCCGCTCGCGCGGGGAGCACTCTTCTTGACCAGGCACTTTACAGGCCGATCTGTGCGTTTTCATTCGGTTCGTTCCAGTCTCGTATATCGGTGACCGCCTGATGTGTTCGACAGGCGAGACATCAATGGCGTGCGGCATGACCGAGAGCGGCCGGTCGTTCGTCGGCATCCGCGAAGGAGGGACACGATCGGATTCCGCGACGACGGTCGTCGGACCCGTTTCGACGGACCACCCCGCTCGCGCGGGGAGCACGACGTGGCGCGCTGGTTCACGCGCTCCCTCAGGGGATCACCCCCGCTCGCGCGGGGAGCACACGATCATATTGGTCGACACCCAGAACCTCGCCGGATCACCCCCGCTCGCGCGGGGAGCACCCGGTCCATCTCGGCGAGCACCACGTCGAGCCGGGATCACCCCCGCTCGCGCGGGGAGCACCCAGACGTCGGGAACCTTCGCCTCGTACGTGAGGGATCACCCCCGCTCGCGCGGGGAGCACTAGTCGGCGGCGGCCGTGACGATCGCGTCCGGCGGATCACCCCCGCTCGCGCGGGGAGCACATGCGACGGTGCTTCTCCATGTGGCCCGACACCGGATCACCCCCGCTCGCGCGGGGAGCACTACGCGGTGCGCTGGAGGATGTCGCAGTCGGGCGGATCACCCCCGCTCGCGCGGGGAGCACTGGGAGGTGATCTCCCAGGTAGCCGGTGCGGAGGGATCACCCCCGCTCGCGCGGGGAGCACACGTTGAGCCGCGCGCCGCCGTCGGTGCCGCCCAGGTCGCTCCATGCCGACGCCGCGGGCGTGGAGGGATCACCCCCGCTCGCGCGGGGAGCACGCCATCCGGGCGTGCGAGGCGCTCGCGGGCCGGGGATCACCCCCGCTCGCGCGGGGAGCACCGCCTCGGTGGCGTCCTCCTCGGTCAGGTAGGGCCGCGGATCACCCCCGCTCGCGCGGGGAGCACAAGGAGCCGGTCGACGAGCCGGTCGAGGGCCGGGGATCACCCCCGCTCGCGCGGGGAGCACGCCGGGCGCGAGCCCGGTGGGGAATCCCCTCCCGGATCACCCCCGCTCGCGCGGGGAGCACTTCGTCCCAGACTGCTTTCGCCATCATGGCGTTGGATCACCCCCGCTCGCGCGGGGAGCACCACGTCCCACCCCGAGCCGTGCGTCCACGTGCTGGGATCACCCCCGCTCGCGCGGGGAGCACACTTCTTGACCAGGGACTTTACAGGCTATGGCACGCGTTTTTATTCGGTTCGTTCCGGTCTCGTATATCGGTGGTCGTTCGGTGTCCTCGGGAGGTCGGATACCGAGGGGGCGGATGGGCCTGCTGAAGTCGGATGGTTGCTGTCGTGCCGAGACGTGGTCGTGTGTCTCGGGAGGCCTGTCAGCGGTCTCGCCAGGTGAGTGGTGAGAGATTCGCCGCGGCTTCGGCGACTCGGCGTGCCGTCTCGGTCTTGAGGCTCTTGCGGGCGGAGTCGATCGAACCGTCGACGCGTTGGACGCCGGTGTCGCGGTACTCGACGGCTCGGAGCAGCATCTCCGGCTTGTCGGCGTCGCTCGCGCAGCGGGCCTCGGCGGACTCCTTGGCCTCGTACTCGGCCGAGGAGGCCTTTTGCGCTGTTCAACGACCTGAACCGTTACTGATCGTGGCTTGGCGGCCGCCAGTGCCCGGTCACCTTCCCGTATTTGGCTCCAAGCCGCAGTTATGCGGTGTACGGTTGTTTAAACACGAGGAGTGACGACCTGCTCTCTGTGCGGAGCCCGTCCTGCGGTGGCTCCATGCACGGGAGGGGGCGTGCTCGTGTTCAGGGCAGGGGACCGGCGCTCTTCGGGGCGCCGACGGTACGACGGTCGGGGACTGACGAAGGCATGACGGTGGACGCCGAGGGGAACGAGGCGGCGGCCGGCACAGCGGTGTCGGCGATGCGAAGACCTGCGGATGTCGCAAGCGGTGCGGCGTTTGCGGGTATGACGAGCTTCATCGGTCGTCGCGGACTGCTCCGGGCGACGATGGAGCTGCTCGGGTCGTGTCCGGCGGTGACGGCGAAGCAGCGCGGGCCGGTGCGTCTGGTGACCTTGACCGGGGCCGGTGGTGTCGGGAAGACGAGGTTGCTGGAGCAGTTGGCGACCGGCCTGACGGACTACTACGACCAGGTGGTGTTGGTGCCCTTGGCGGGGCTCAAGGCGGCCGATGACCGGTTGGCTTCCACCATCGCCGAGGCGCTGGGGCTGTTGAACAACTCTCCTACGCCGGCGACTCCGCGGTTGATCGAGCACCTGTCGACTCGTGGGCGGGTTCTGCTGGCGTTGGACAACTGCGAGCATCTGGTGGGACACGAGCCGGGCTCGGGGCAGGTGCCGCGTCTGCTGCGGCATCTTCTGTCGGCGGTGCCCAGGTTGCAGGTGGTGGCGACCAGCAGGGAGAACCTCGGAGTCCAGGGCGAGCACATCGTTCCCGTGCCGCCGTTGCCGGTGACCACCACCGAGCGCGTCTGCACGGATGAGTGCATCTGCTGTGTGCCGGAGGCGCTGCAGTTGCTGCTGGATCGGGCGCGGGCGGTCGGTGTGGAGATCCGGCCGGCGGATTATGCGGTGGCGACCGAGCTGTGTGAGGCGTTGGACGGCATCCCGTTGAACATCGAGTTGGCTGCGGTGCAGTTGGAGACGATGACGTTGCGCGAAATGCTGGCGCAACGGCGGGTGCTGCTGGACACCCTGGTCGACGGGGGCGCGCTGCAGGAGCAGCATCGGTCGGTCCGCGCGACGTTGGACTGGTCCTACGGGTTGCTGGCGGAACCTCTGCGGCGGATGTGGGCGACCGTGTCGGTGTTCGCGGGCGGTTTCGACCTGGACTCCGCAGCGGCGGTGTGCACGTCGGGCATGGACCGTGCGGAGGTGCGTTCGTTGCTGGCCGGGTTGAAGCGGGCGTCCCTGCTCGTGGTCGACCAGCGTGGGGATCGCGCACGGTTTCGGATGTTGGAGACGATCCGCCAGTACGGCGAGGAGCTGGTCGAGGCGTCCGGGGATGCCGCCGAGTTGCGCCGTGTCCACGCCGGGCATTTCGAGTCGCTGGCCGAACAGGCGGCCGAGCAGTGGCTGGGTCCGGAGGAGATCGTGTGGATGCAGCGCATCCACACGGAGCTGCCCAACATCCTCGCCGCGCAGGAGTACTTCCTCGCCACCGGGCAGGTTCGGCGTGCGGTGCGGTTGGAGGTGAACACCGGGCGCTGTCGAGCGTTGATCTTCGCCGGCAAGATCAACGATGCCCGCGACATGCTGTCCGCCGGTCTGGGGGAGCACCCGGAAACCCCGACCCTCGACCAGGCGGCGGGTCTGTCGTCGGCGGCGTGGATGGCCTTCGTCGAGGGCCGCCCCACGGTGGGACTGTCGCTGCTGGAGCAGGCCGAGGAGGCGGCCCTGGCGTTGGGTTGTCAGGACACGTTTCCTCCTCTGCTGTACGCGCGGGCGACCCGTTTGTGGTTGGTGGAGCAGGACGAGAGCGTGGCATGCGGATCGGTGGAGGCCTACCGGCAGGCCGAACTCGCCTTCCTGGCGACAGGAGCGCGGGGGGATGCGTTCATGGCGCTGATGTTCGGGGCCATGAGCGGGGCGTTCCTCGCCGATCGCGACACCGCTTTCGCCTGGTGCGCGAGGCTGTTGTCCCAGGCTGAGGACGCCCGTGCCGAGTGGTCGGTTTCGTGGGCGCTGTGGGCGCTGGCGCTGGCGGAGCTGCTGCACGGCAGCCCGGGGGAGTCTCTTGTGTTGGCCCGGCGAGTGCTGCTCATCCAGGATCGGATCGGTGACACATGGGGGCCGGCGTGGACGAAGTGGGAGCTGTTCCTGATCGCGGTCGCGTTGGGCGATTACGAGCGTGGTGCGCAGTTGATGGGTGCGGCCAACGCCGCCCGCAAGCTGACCAACGCCTCGATCCTGGGGTTGCTGCCGTGGCTGCGGGTCCAGCAGCGGGCCGAGGATCAGGCTCGCGGGGAGCTGGGTGACGAGGAGTTCGACATCAACCTCGCCCTGGGGGAGCGGCTGACGACCGACGAGGTGTTCGCTCTGGCATCGGAGCTTCGTCCCCGGCCTGTCGCCGGGCCGCGACCGGGGGGCCTGTCGCGGCAGGAGTTCGTGGTGGCCTCACTGGTGGCCAGGGACATGACCAACCGTGAGATCGGCGAGGCCCTCGACGGCCTGTCGCACCGCACCGTCGAGGTCCACGTCTCCAACATCATCCGCAAGCTCAACGACACCTACCCCGACCGCATCGTCAAGCGGCGTACGCAGATCCGTGACTGGTACCGCGGCCTTCCGGCCGAGGAGGTTTCGGCGGCGCTGGCCGAGGGGTGACCGCGGGGTGGGTGGCGCGCAAGCCCGTGCCATCCACCCCTGCGGCCGTGGTGGTGCTCACCGCAGGAACACGGGCAGTTCCTCGATCCCGGACATGATCGCGCTGCGTTGGGCCCGCAGCTGCTCGGGCGGCACTGCCAACCGGGCGCGAGGAAAGCGGTCGACGAGCTGGTCGAGGGCGATGACGGCTTCCATGCGCCCCAGAGGGGCGCCCAGGCAGTGGTGGATGCCGTGGCCGAAGGACAGGTGCCGTCGCATGTCGCCGCGGTCGATGTCCAGCTCGGCGGCGTGGGCGAACACGGACGGATCGCGGTTGGCGCTCATCAGCGACACCAGGACGATCTCGTCCTCGGGGATTTCGACGTCGCCGTAGACAACGGGAACGGTGGTGACCCGGTGGGTGGCCATCCGCACCGGCGAGTCGTACCGCCACACCTCCTCGACCGCATTGGCGATGTTGTGGCGGTGGGTGGCGAGGTGGCGCCACAGCCGGGTGTCGTCCAGCAGCCAGCGGACGGCTTTGGTGATGCCGTTGGTGGAGGTCTCGTGGCCGGCGACGAGGAGCAGGTAGATCGTGCCGGTCAGCTCGTCGTGGTCCAGGCGGTCGGTCCCGGAGCCCTGGACCAAGGCCGACAGCAGGTCGTCGGCGGGGAGGCGTCGCTTGTGCTCGATCAGGTCGGCGATGTAGTCGCCCATTGCCCGTGATGCCGGCAGCAGGCGGGCGGGCACGTCGTCCATCAGTGCCGCGGTCCAGTCGCGCAGCGCCTCGTGGTCGTGCTCGGGCACCCCCATCAGCTCGCAGATCACGGTGAGCGGAAGGGGAAACGCCAGTCGGCTGACCACATCGACGGGCCGATCGGTGGGCAGTTCGTCGAGCAGCGCCGCGGTGAGTCGTTCCACTTCGGGGCGCAGCCGCTCGATCCGTGCGCGGGTGAAGTGATCCCCCAGCAGACGACGCAGACGTGTGTGTTTCGGCTGGTCCTGGTAGAGCATGTGCGGTCGGAACATCCCGCTCAACTCGGTGGGCAGCCCGGCGACGCGCAGATGCCGTTTCAGCAGCGGACGAATCCGCGCGGCGTCCTTGCTCAGGCGCGGATCGGTCAACGCACGTCGTGCATCGGCGTAGCGACTGATCACCCAGACCGGCAGGTACCCGCCCACCTCGGCGCGATGCACAGGCTCGGTCTCCCGGACCGCGTCACCCACCTCCAGCGCCTGGTGCCAGTAGTGCTCCCCGAAGAGACGGACGGGTGTCGTGCCGGTCTGCATCGCGAATCCCCTGATGTCGTGACGTGCCGCGCCCACGCGGAAGGGCGAATCTACTTATTTAGGGTGAGTATCGACTCGTCGGCGTGAGCGCGCCATTAGGGAGACCACGTAGTGGTCGGGCGAAGCACGTAGTCGGGCACGTAGTGGAGCGAGGGTAACCACGTAGAAATACCGCGGTCCCCTTGCGGATGCCCGAGGGTGCATGCGGACAGGATTTCGTCGGCCCGACGGTCCGATCGGTATCCTGTTTTTCACTGTGAATCAGGATCCGTGGGGTGTGCCTGCTTGTTGTCAAAGGGTGCTGTGACAGGTTTCAACGGGTTCCGTTCGTCTTCTCGGGATGGTTGCACACCGCGAACGGCGGAGCGGGGCCTGTCTGGCTGCCGCTACGTGGTCGACCTGAGGGTCTCTAGGGGCGGTCACGCCCAAAACTACGGGGCCTACGTAATTATCGGATCCGTGGTGTCGGGATGCTCCTGGATCTCGCTCGCGTTGACATGGAATGTCGGTGTCATATGATCCGCATGTCGGCAGGCCGGGGGTGGATTCGTGACCGTCGTGTCTGGAGTTGTGACGCTGGATGAGGTTTGCGAATTCCGAAAGCGTGGCGGTGCGCGGAGTGGCAGGGCGGGCATTGTGGGCGCTCCCGTGGTCGAGCGGATGAGTTGATCGGTCGGTGCTGCGCGACATGCACTCGTTCGAAGGGTGTGGATTGTCGTGCTGTTCGCCGGTTGTCTGGTCATCCGCCGGCCGGATTTTGCAGGCGAACCCGACAACCCTCCTGGCGGGGGTGTCTTCGTGAGCGTCCGGTCTCGTCATGCGATGCCGGTTCCGTCCACGTGCTGCGACCGGCGCGCGGCGACGACACGCAGGGACGTCATCGCCGTCCTGGCACCGGTCAGCCGACCAGCGGGGGCACCAGAACGGGTGTCCCGGGATGACGTGCGGTGCGCCGTATGCGGCGCACCGAGCCGTTCAACCGGCACGGCGCGTCGACCGTCGAGCGGTTGGTCGCGTGCAGACGAGGGAGGGATCACGTGTCGTTGGCCAACGAGGACCGCAACGGGGACGGGCGGCCTGACCGTTCGCAGAGGGAGCCGTCAGCAGAGCAGGACGTGGCGCCGAAGCGCGACGAGGGGGACGGCGACGCCGGTCGGAGCTCGGTGCTGGAGCGGGCTTTCCAGGTGCTGGAGCAGGTCGCCGGCGGTGCCCGACCGCTGAACCTGACCGAGGTGAGCCGCGCGACCAACTTGCCTTTGCCGACCACGTACCGATTGGCGACGGCCCTGGTGAAGCTCGGTGCCCTGGAGAAGGACGCCGGACGGTACACCCTTGGCCCAGTGTGGTTGCAGTGGTCGGAGGCGGCCGGACAAGAACACACATGCACATCGAGCTGACGGCGAGGTGCGATCCCGACCTGCACCTGGGAAGCAGGCTCCGGTCCGCAACCCACGTATTGGCACGCGTAGGGCCGATCGAAGGAGACTGCCGAGCGATGCGAGTCCTGGCGCGTCCGTACGGATGCGCCAGGATCGGGTGAGCTTCTGGTGGGGATGGTCGAGGCCACAATCGAGTGCCTCGAGGACCACATCAGGCTCTCGATCGCGACACTGCACGCTCGGCGTCGGTGTTGTGGCACTGCGGTGGAGGATCTCGAATAGGGTGAATTCCGAGCTGGCACTGGTCGTCCGGGCGGTCGAGGCGGCACTGCTCGGTGAGTGTGCCCAGAAGTGCGTGTCAGTCGGATGCCTGCCGCACGTTGCCGACCCGACAGACGTGAGTAAGAGTTGGTGTGGCTGCTGAGTTCGGTTGTGCAGTGTACCGAGGGGATCCGGTGCCGCAACGACCGACTTTCCTGCCGGGCAGCGTCGTGACGGAACCACCCCCGCTCGCGCGGGGAGCACGGGATGGGCTGGCCGTCGATCTAGTGCGTTGACCACATAGGTTCGCCGGGTTGGTCAGGCCGCTTGAGGGCGTGGTCGGCCCCAGCGTTGGTGTCGTTCGCTGCGGATGCGGGCTCGTTCGCGGCGTTGGGCGGCGAGGATGTCGGGGTGGCGGGCGTTGGCGTTGCGCCAGCGCAGATGTGTCTGCAGCTCTCGGGCGAGCACGGTGTGGTTGGGATGGTTGGAGTTGGCGATGACGAACGTCCGCAGGGGGCCGAACTGGGCTTCGATCGGGTTGGCCCAGAACGCGTAGGTCGGGGTCAGGCAGATCTCGATGTTGTTGTCGGCGGCCCACGTGAGGATTTTCGGGGTCTTGTTGGCCGACAGGTTGTCCATGATCACGTAGATCGGTGCGCCGTCCGGTCTGGCCGCCCTGATCGACTTGAGGGCGGCCAGGCTGTGGTCGCCGCCCTTGCGGCGGCGGGTGACGCCCCAGAGCTGGTCGTCGCCGACGGAGTAGCAGCCGTGGAAGTAGCGGATGCCGTGGGTCCGCCGGTAGGTCGCCGGCAGCCGGTCGGGATGTTTGCGCGGTGTCCAGCCCGAGCCGTGGTGCGGGCGGATCGACAGTGGCCCGAATTGGTCGAAGGCGAAACACCGCTGCGGGAAGCGGGTGAGGACCTCGTCGATGCGGTCGAGTTTGGCGTCGAAGGCAGAGGCGTTGGAGGTCTTCCAAGTGCGTGTGCGCTGGAAGCTGATCCCGTACTCGTGCAGGATCTGGCGTAATCGTTCCCGGCCGATGCGGACCCGGCGTTGTGGATTGCGGTGCAGGTGGGCGACGAGTTTGCGCAGGCTCCACCGGGTGAAGGGCAGGCCCGCCCTCGCGGGACGGGCCTTGGCCGTCGCCACGACGAACGCGATGTCGTCGGGACTGATCAGGCGGGACGGCCTCCCGCCCACCTAGGGTCCAACGCCGCCAGGCCGCGGGCGTTGAAGTCGTGGATCACGTTCCGCACGGTGTCCGGGTCGGCCGCGACCAGCCGCGCGATCGACGGCGCGGGTGTCCCGGACGACGAGGCCAGGATGATCATCGCCCGGCGCATCCGGATCGTGCCCTGCTTGCCCCGACGCACGTAGTTGAGCAGGCGACGGCCCTCGTCCTCGGTTAATCGACGTGCTCTGACCGGCTCGGCCATCGATGCCTCTCATGCTCGGCGGCGACTACGTCACCGCCGAGCATGAGATCACCACGAACCGGTGCCGGGGATCTTGTCCGGCGTGTCCCCAACCCGGTGAACGTATGTGGTCAACGCACTAGACGCTGCTGGGACCATCCCCGCTCGCGCGGGGAGCACCCACCCCACCTAGATCCCCTGTGCCGCAACGGTGGACCATCCCCGCTCGCGCGGGGAGCACGGCGCGGGGGCCTGGTCCCCGTTGCCGTTCGACGGACCATCCCCGCTCGCGCGGGGAGCACAAGACGAGCAGCACGTGTGAGACGTTCGGGACGGGACCATCCCCGCTCGCGCGGGGAGCACGTACTCCGCCAGGGCCGTTTTCACGACGTCCGTGGACCATCCCCGCTCGCGCGGGGAGCACCCGCTTCCCCTACCGGAAGCGGGGGCCTTTTCGGGACCATCCCCGCTCGCGCGGGGAGCACACTTCTTGAGCTGGGACTTTACAGGTCGAGGTGTGCGTTTTAATTCGGTTCGTTGCGGTCTCGCATGTCGGTCGTCGCCAGGACCTCGGCTGGCTCAGCCCCGATGAGTACGAAGCCGCCTGGCACGCCGCCCAGACCGAACCGACTACCATCCCGGCATCACCGACCCAATCCAGATATTGCTTCGAAAGTGTCCGCTTGCCTGCACCTCAAGCCGATGACCAGCAGGTTCTACGTCGAGATGAAGGCAACCTCACACTTTCGTTTCAATAACAACCGCCTCGGGTTATCGGGGGTTCCTCTGTGTTTGTCAAGGCGTTGGGTCGGGCTCGGTTGTAGGCTTTGGTTTGGCGGGTTCGGGAAGTGACT
>NZ_BAAAKE010000051.1:0-31541 GCF_039527585.1 Saccharothrix xinjiangensis
CGAACCGGCCGCTGCGCGAGTTCGGCTTCGACTCGCTCGGCGCGGTCGGCCTGCGCAACCGGCTCGCCCGCGCCACCGGGCGCAACCTGCCCGCGGGACTGGTCTACGACCACGAGACCCCGCTCGCGCTCGCCGACCACCTGTCGACCCTGCTCGCCGCGGACGCCGCGCCCGACGACGACGGCGGCGGGTTGCACGCCCTGTACCGGAAGCTGGCGCTGCGGGGCAGGATGGACGCCGTCGAGTCGCTGTGCGTCGGCGCGGCGGCCCTGCGCGAGACCTTCGACGACCCCGCCGCGGTGGACGCCGCGGTGGTCCGGATGGCCCGCGGCGACCGCGGTCCGCGGCTGATCGCCTTCCCCCCGTTCGCCCCGGTCGAGGGCGTCATCCAGTTCGCCCGGCTGGCCGACCACCTCCAGGGCCGCGCCGAGCTGTCGGTCGTGTCGGTGCCGGGGTTCCGACCGGGCGAACCGCTGGCCACGTCGGTCCGGGCGCTGGTCGGGGCGCTGACCGGCGCCACCCGGCGGACCGCGGGCGACGAGCCCTTCGCGCTGCTGGGTTACTCCTCCAGCGGGTGGCTGGCGCACGCGGTGACCGCCGAACTGGAGGCGCGGGGCGTGGCGCCAGAGGCCCTGGTGCTGCTGGACACCTACCTGCCCGACAGCATGTCGCCCCGGCTGCGCCGCGCGATGAACTACGAGCTGGTCGTGCGCCGCGAATCCTTCGCCGCGGCCGACTTCACCGCCATCACCGCGATCGGCAGCTACCGCCGCATGTTCCGCGACTGGCGCCCGGGACCGGTGCGGGCGCCCACGCTGGTGCTGCGCCCCGGGCACTGCGTCCCGGGTTCGCCCGACGAACCGACCACCGACCTGGAGTGGCGCTCGCACTGGCCGCTGCCCCACAGCTCCGGCGAGGTGCCCGGCGACCACTGCACCATGGTCGGCGACCACGCGGGCAGCACCGCCGAGGCCGTGTGGACGTGGCTGCACGACACCACTTCGAGCAGGAGGACGCCGTGACCGCGATCCCACCGGGCAGCATGGACCGCTCCACACCGGGAGCACTGGCCGACCGGGCCGCCATCCACGACGTCGTGGCCGCCTTCGGCCTCCTGTTCGACTCCGGCGGGTGGATCGCGCTGGGCGAGCTGTTCACCGAGGACGCGCGCTACGAGCTGGTGCCGCCGCCCGAGGGGCTGCCGCCCGTGCTGGAGACGAGGGGGCAGGTCGTGGCGGGCATGGAGCACCTGTGGCGGCACAACCGGGAGGTGCTGGGCTTGCACCAGCGCCACGTCACCACCAACGTGCTGGTCACCGAACTGGGGCCGGAGGAGGCGACGGCGCACTCCGTGCTCACGATCACCGGCACCCACCCCGACGGGCGGGTGGAGCTGCGCCGCGCGGGGAACTACGTCGACCGGTTCCGGCGGACGGGGTCCCGGTGGCGGATCGCCCACCGGGAGCTGCACCTGGTCGAGCCACCGGTGATCGGGTTCGGTGGCGAGGTGGGCTGAGGAGGTGGGCTGAGCCGGTCCGGGACGGCCGTGCGCCACCGCGGGCGACCGCAGGTGGCCAGGGCGACCATGCGCCACCGCGGGCGGCCAGGGCGCCTGCCCCGGCCGCCCGCGGCGCGGTCGTCAGACCCCCGAGGTGGACCGGATCCACGCCCGGACGGCCGGCACGCTGCTGTACTGCTGCGTCGACGTGCCGTCGGCGGTGGAGGCGACGCCGACCTGGAGGCCGTTGTGCACCTGCGGGCCGCCCGAGTCGCCCGACCACGCGTTGCCCGTGATCCGGCTCGTGCACAGCGCCTGACCGCCGTAGTAGTCGCGGCAGATCGAGGTCAGCCGCACGTCGGCGGTCTTCAGCTGCGGTGACACGGGACCGTTGCGGCTGGTGTAGCCCCAGCCGTAGAGCTGGTTGGTGGAGCCGATGGGCGGGTTGGCGTCGGCCAACCGGGAGTACTGGCTGGTCTGGACCGGCGTGCCGAGCTGGAGCAGGGACACGTCGGCCTGCGGGTGGTTGACGTAGCGGGTCACCGAGCTGGGCGTGCCCTGGGCGCGGTAGGCGTTGCCCACGCGGACCGACAGGCTCGCGCCGACGCAGTGCTTGGCGGTCAGCACCCACTGCGGCGACAGGATCGTGCCGGAGCAGGTGAACGAGCCGCTGCGGTACACCGCGGCGGCCCAAGGGGCCGACGACACCGGTGAGCCGCCGATGATCAGGGGTTGGGCGCCGCTCTCCTCGGCGGCGTGCGCCGGGGTCGCGGTGAGCGCGCACAGCAGCGCGCAGATCAGGGCAACGGGGAAGCGCATGCAGGGGTCTCCTCGTCCGTGAGGCAGGGGGTGGACAGGCGGGAGTCAGGATGGACGCCCGGCGTCCCCGCCGGAAACGGGGAACTCCCGCTCCCCGCGCAGCCTGGCGGCGAGCTGGGTGCGGTTGTGCACGCGCAGCTTGCGGTAGATGCGGGTCAGCGCGCCCTCGACGGTCTTGACGCTGATGTCCAGCCGCCCGGCCACCTCCGGGTTGCCCGCGCCCTCGGCCACCTGCCGGGCGATCCTCGTCTCGAACGCGGTCAGGACGTCGCCGCCCGGGGTGTCGCCGAGCAGCGCGGCCGCCCGCGCCGCCCACCTCGGCGCGCCGCTGCCGGTGAACACCTCCCGGGCCTGTTCGAGCAGCCCGCGGGCTGCTCCCCGGCGCTTGCGCCTGCGCTCGGCGATGCCCAGCGCCAGCAGGTCGCGGCCGAGCTGGAGCGGCTGGCGCAGCTCCCGGTGCGCCTCCACCGCCGACCTCAGCAGGCGCTCCGCGCCGGCGTGGTCCCGGAGCGCCAGCCGGAGCAGGCCGTCGGCCCGGTCGAGCGACGCGACCACGCCGCGCCGGCCCAGGCGCACCGCGCCCGCCCTGGCGCGGCCGATCACCCCGGCGGCCTCCTCCAGCCTCCCGACCGCCACCAGCGGTTCGGCCAGGTCCGGGCGGACCGCGAACACCGCCGGGTCCACCACGCCCATGCCCGCTTCGAGGTCGACCGCCCGGCGCAGCGGCCCGAGCGCGGCCTCCGGGTCGCCCGCGACCAGCGCCGCCAACCCCCGGGCGTGCAGGTTGCGCACCAGGGAGGAGTGGTCGCCGTCGGACTCGGCCCGGCTCGCGCCCCGCCGCGCCAGGGCGTCCGCCACCACCGGGTCGCCGCCGTACGCCTCGGCGAGCGCGGCCCCGTAGCAGGCCAGCGCGAGGTCGACCCCCAGCGCCTCCGCCAACCTCAGGTTCGCCGCGGCCCGGCTCAGCGCGCTGCCGCACCGCCCCATCGCGACCCACACCTCGACGGCCGCCCACGTCATGCCGACCGCCTCGGCCACCAGGCCCCGGTCGCCCGCGTGGTCGAGCAGCACCTCCAGGTGCCCCGAGGCCGACGGGAGCCGGTCGGCGAACAGGTCGAGGCGGGCGTCGGCCCACAGCGTGCCCACGTGCGCGACCGCCATCCGCTCGGGCGCGATGCCGCGCGCCAGGTCGAGCGTCCCGGCGGCGGTGGTGTCGCCGAGGGCGACCTGGCACAGCGCGAGCGAGCACAGCGCCATGACCTCGGTGCGCACGTCCTTCGCCGTCCTGGCCAGCAGCACGGCGTCGGCCAGGCGCCGGGCCGCCTCCCGCAGGTCGCCGCCCACCGCGGAGTGCACCGCGGACCGGTACTGCGCCGGGCCCTCCAGGGCGGCGTGGCCCCTGGCGCGCGTCAACGCCTCCCCCACCACGCCGTCGGCGGCCGTCCTGGCGTAGCCGGCGGCGTCGACCACCAGCAACCGGGCCCGGACCTGCTGCGCCCTCGGCACGCCGGGCGCCCGCAGCACCGCCCGGGCCAGCGAGGTCGCCAGCTCGGGCCGACCCGCGCGCACCGCGTCGCCCGCGGCGCGCAACCGCCTGCCGGCCGCTCGGCCGGGCGCGCCCGGCGGGGTGCGGTCGGCGGCGAGTTCGCCCAGCTCCGCGGCCCGCCCGAGGCGTCCCTGCCGCCGGGCGGTGTTCGCGGCGCGCAGCAGCGCCACCGCGGTGGGCTCGTCGAACCCGGTGACCGAGTGCGCCCGGTGCCGCGCCCGCTCCACCGGGTCGGGGGTCAGCCCGGCCAGCCGGGCGTGGACCTCGCGGACCTCGTCCGGGCACGCGATCACCGGGATCGCGGCGGCGACCAGCGGCTCCCGGAAGCGCACCTCGCCGTCGGGCCCCACCCGCACCAACGGGCAGTCGCGCAGCTCCGCGGCGGCCCGTTCGCACCCGCGGTGGACGAGGTCGCGCAGCGTGGGCCTCTCGACCAGGGCGGCGACCAGCAGGGTCGCCCGGGTGCCCGCGGGCTGCGCGGCCACCTGCTCCGCGACGACGTCCCGCAGCCGGTCCGGGATCCCACCGGTCGACCGGCTCAGCTCGATGGCGTACAACGGGTTCCCACCGGTGAGCCGAACGTCGACCCGGCCGCCGCTCGGGCAGTGCCGGGCCACCAACTCGGCGGTCGCCGCCGCGGACAGCGGCGGCACCTCGACCACTTCGCCGCACCACCCCGGCCACGGCTCCCGGGACGCCACGACCAACCGCGGCACGGCCCTGGCCACCGCGAACGCCAACACCTCCGCCGTGGCCCGGTCCACCCACTGCCCGTTGTCGACCGCGACCACCGCGTCCACCTCGCGGAACACGGTCAGCACGGCCTGCCGCAGGGCGAGCGGGTCCGGTTCACCGGCACGCCGCCGCAACGCGCGGTCCAGCGCCTCCCGCCACGGCCCGGGCAGGTCGACCCGGACGTCGGCGACCAGGTCGGCCAGCACCAGGTGGGGAACCAGCCGGTCGTCCCGCGACGGGCTGCTGCGCAACACCACCCCGTCGTCCGGCAGCACGGCCCGCAGGACAGCGGACTTCCCGATCCCCATCGGCCCGTGCAACAACACGGGGCCGCGCGCGACCCCGGCCCGCACGGTGGCCAGCAGGTCGTCACGGCCGAGGAGGTCCATACCACCACCGACCGTACTGCCGGTCCCGACCCTCGTTCAAGGCGCGGGCGGGACCGCCTCTCACGCGCTTCACCGATCGAGCCCCGCACCAGCGGGGAACCCCACGCCACCGGCCCGGTTCCGGTCAGTCCTGGTCCTCGGGCTCCTCTTCCCGGTTCTTGCGCTCGTCGACCGACGCGAACGGCCCCTCGGGCGCCGGCGGGTTGGGCGCCTCGGACCACTTCGTCAGCGCGTTGAACACGGATTCCAGGACCTCGAAGACCACGAGCGCCACCCCCCGACGACGATTGTGCCCGATCTCCGGCCGGCGTGTTCCCGACCCGGCGGACGTTCGTGGTCACCGCGCTAGACCCGGTAGGCCGCCACGTACCGCGCGGGATCGCGGTCGAACTCGCCCTCCCAGCGGCGCAGCGCCCGGTGGGCGAACGTCTCGCCGGTCGCCAGGACCTCCTCCACCGGCTGGAGGAGGTCCAGCACCGCCGGGCGCTCCAGCCCGGCGTCGACCCTGGCCCGCAACCCCGCCCCGGCGAGCCGGACCAGCTCGGCGGCCAGCTCGCGCACCCGGTCGCCGCCCAGCCGGGTGTCCAGGCCCTTGACGGGCAGCTCCCGCTCGGCGGCCCGGTGCTCGGCCGCCCGGTGGCCGCCGAGCAGCTCGGTCGCGGCGGCGCACGAGCCGGGGTGGTAGGTCAGCCCGGTCCACAGGGCGGGCAGCGCGGGGATGTGCGGGTACGGGGGGCCGTCCGCGGCCCGCAGCTCCAGCGTGCGCCGCACCCGCACGTCGGTCCACACCTGGGACAGGTGCGAGACCCAGTCCTCCGGCGTGGGCTTGGCGCCGTCGTCGAAGCCGTCCTCCAGCAGGGCGGCGAACGGGCGGGACGGCGCGCGCTCGTACTCGCCGCCGGGCGCCTTGCGGTAGATCATCGGCAGGTCGAGCGCCCACTCCACGAGGTCGTCGACGCGCAGGTCCGGGCGCAGCGCGACCGGCAGCACGCCGCAGCGGCGCGGGTCGGTCCGCAGCCAGGCGTGCGACCGGTGCGAGAGCAGGCCCGCGTGCTCGCCGCCCGCGAGCGGCGAGTTGACGAACAGGGCGGCCACCACCGGGGACGCGGCGACCTGCATGCGCAGCTTGCGGGCCAGGTCGTCCTCGTCGAGGTAGTCCAGGGTGGTCTGCGTCGACACCGCCAGCGCCATCACCGTGGGCCCCAGCGCGCCGTCGTCGCCGAGCCCGGCGAAGAACTCCCGCATCAGCGCGCCGCGCGGCTTGGGCACCCACCGCGCCCGTTCGACCCGGTCGAACGGCAGGTTGCCGCCGGGCAGGATCGCCAGGTCCAGGCCGCGGGCGATGTCGGCGACGTGCTCCAGGGTGGTGCGCATGTCCTCGATCGCGCCGGTCAGGTCGGCCGACGGCGCGGAGCCGTACTCGATCGCGCCGCCGTGCTCCAGGCTCAGCTCCACCCGGTCGGCGCGGCGCACGCCGACGAGGTGGCCGGCCTCGGACAGCGGCTCGCCGCCGAACTCGCGCAGGAGCGCCCGCAGCAGCGCTTCGGTGCCGCGCTGCCCCGCATAGGGCGCGCCCAACCCCGTGACGGGGTCGACCACACCGCACTCGACCTCAAGACCCACCTTCTCGACCACCGGGAAGGGTGTGCGGAACAGCGCCCCGAGGTCGTCGCGGGACAGGCCCCCGGAATCGCTCGTGGTCACGGTGGGCTCGCCTTCTCCGGAGGGTGCGGGGAGATCTTCGCAGCGTACTGCGCGGCCTCCGACCCGACAGCGCGACCGAGCCCGCCGTCAGACCAGGCGCACGGGCCGGAACGCCGCCGCCGCGGGCACGGCGACGCCGTGGGTGCGCAGCTGGTGGGCGCGGGTGGTCACCGCGGCGCCTTCGAGCAGGTTGAGCGCGACCTGCACGACGGTCCGGTTGCCCGGCTCGGCCAGGAACGACCCGGCCGCCCACCGGTTGAACGCCCCGAGCGCCGGGCCGCACCACAGCTGGTAGTCGGCGCGCCGGTCGGGGTCGCCGGTGATCGCCCACCGGGTGGAGCCGACCAGGTACCACTGGAAGACCAGCGCCATGCGGTGCTTCGGGTCCCGCTCCGCGCGCACGAGCTGGGCCGGGTCGCGGCGGCGCCAGGACTCGCGGGCCAGCTCCCACACCCGCGCCAGCGGCAGGCGGAACACCTCCTGCTCCAGCTCCGCCACCACCGAGGCGGGCAGCGCGTGCAGCCCCGCGTGCTCCCGGTGCACCTCGTGCAGCCGGGCCGCCCTGGCGGCGAACAGCGTGCCGCGGCGCGCCACCTGGAGGCGGACGCCCGGCGCGGGCGCGTCGGGCGCGGGCACCGTCGCCACGTCGGCGATGTCCACCTCGGCGAGCATCCGCTTGGCCGCGTCGGACACGCCCGCCTCGACGGCGGCCTGGTTGACCGAACCGGTCACCACGTACTCCGCGCCGAGCGCGAAGGCCGCGGCGACCGACTCGGGCGTGCCCAGCCCGCCGGCGGCCCCGACCCGCACGTGGTGGCCGTGCCGCTGGACGTGCCGGTCGCGCAGGGCCAGCACGGCGGGCAGCAGCGCGGTCAGCGGCCGGCCGTCGGTGTGGCCGCCGCCGTCGGCCTCCACCGTGACGTCCTCGGCCACCGGCACCCGCGCCGCCAGCCGCGCCTGCTCCTCGGTCAGGTCGCCCCGGTCGACCAGCGACCGCAGCAGCGCGGCCGGCGCGGGCGCGAGGAACTTCTCGGCCACCTCCGGCCGCGACACCTTCGCCAGCACGCGGGTCGGGCGCACGACGCGCCCCTCGCGGTCGAGCCGCAGCCCGGTCGCCGAGCACCGCACCGCGGTGGGGGTCAGGTCGGTGAACGCCGACAGCGAGATCCGGGGCGCGCCGCCGCGCAGCAGCACCTCGGCGATCCGCCGCTCCCGGTCGGGCCGGCCGGGGGTGTGGCCGAGGTTGACGCCCCAGTTCGCCCGCCCCGGCAGCGCCGCGCCCAGCTCGCGCACCGCGTCCTCGACCTCGCGCGGCTCCAGGCCCGCCGCGCCGAAGAAGCCGAGCATCCCGGCCTTGGCCAGGGCGACCACCAGGCGCGTGCCGGCGATCCCGTTGGCCATCTCCCCCGCGACGTAGGGGAACCGGACGCCGTGCGCCTCGCAGAACACCCGGCCGCCCAGCCACTCCGGGTACAGCGGCGGCAGCGACCCGACGACGTGGTGGCGCGGCGTCGGCCCGGTGACCACGCCGAGCCGGCGCCCGTCCGGGTCGGTCACCACGTGCGCGTGCTCCCGGAACCTCCGCACGCAGTCCACCACGGCGCCCGCGGTGAACGCGGGCGCACCCGCCCCGACGGCGACGGGGGACGCCGACACCGACATCACGCTGCTCCTGAACTCCCGCTGGCCTCCCGCCGCTGTGGCGGGTGGGAACTGTGGCACAGACCAGCGGGCCACAACGCCGATCTTTCGCCCGATCGGGTTCATCCGGGCGAAAGATCACCGTGACGTGCGACGTCGCAGCGCCCGAAGCGTGACAACCAGCCACCACGGGCGGGGCCCGGGTGCGACGGTGGTCGCACCCGGGCCCCGGCGCTCACGCCCGTTCCGGCACCCGTTCCGGCACCCGCTCCGGCACCCCGCGGGTGACGGGGGCGACCGCCGCGGGCGGGCGGAACTCGCGGCGCACCCACAGGGGCCCGAGCAGGAGCAGCAGCAGCCCGGCGACCGGCATCATCGAGGAGGCCAGCTGCTGCCACACCGTCAGGTCCATCGGCTCCGCCGGGAACTCCTCGACGCCCACCCACCGGAACACCCGCAGGGTGAACACCGCCACCAGCAGCGCCGTCACCGCCGCCAGGCCCGCCGAGCGCCGCTGGTGCGCCCGCACCGCCAGCCAGACCAGCAGGGGCGCCACGTACACCCAGTGGTGCTCCCAGCTCACCGGCGACACGAGCAGCCCGGTGACGGTCGCCGCGCTGAAGCCCAGGAAGTCCGAGCCCCTGCGGTGGACGTGCCGCGCCACCGCGAGCCCCAGCACGCCGACCGCCACGAGCACGGCCAGCCACCACACGGCGAACGTCTCGCTGCGCAGCACCCTGCCCATCGCGGCGGCCAGCGACTGGTTCGGCGTGCTGTACACGGCGCCCGCGCGCGAGGAGTGCAGCACCAGCCCGCCCCAGTACTCCAGCGAGTCCGCGGGTGCGACGGCGAAGCCGGCCGCGACCGTGCCCAGGAAGGCCAGCACCGCGTTCCGCGCCGCCTTCCACTGGCCGGTGACCAGCAGGTAGAGGACGAAGATCAGCGGCGTCACCTTCAGCGCCGCCGCCACGCCGATGCCGACGCCGCGCCACCGGCCCGCGCCGCGGCGGAAGTCGAGCAGCACCAGCAGGACCAGGAACGCGTTGATCTGGCCGAAGATCAGGTGGATCCGCGTCGGCAGCAGGCAGAACACGACCGCCAGGCCGACGACGGTCAGGACCGCCCGAGCCCTCGTGCCCCGGACGCCGGCGATGCCGAGGGTGAGCCACACGACCGCACCCAGCGCGAGCAGCGTCGCGGTGTTCCACACCAGGGCGGCCGCCCCGAACGACAGGAAGGTCAGGGGCACGAAGAACAGCACCGCGGTGAGCGGCGGGTACAGGTACGGCATGGGTCCGTACAGCGGCGACATGATCACCACGTCGTACAGCGACACCCCGTCGCGCACCGCCTGCCCGCTGGCCACGTAGACCCAGAGGTCCGCCATCCAGCGCACGCCCCAGTGCGGGTCGCGGGTGTAGACGGCCTGGGCGACCAGCGCCAGGGCGAAGGCGGTCGCGGTCACCGCGGACCAGGTGAGCACCCGTGCCCGGGTGTCAGCGGGAGTGGACATGGGCGTCGGCCTCTCTCGTGGGGACGGGGATGGGTCGACTTGCCGGACGGGGGCCGAGCAGCAGGTCGTCGTGGGTCGCCAGGCGCACCTGCGCGCCCTCGACCCCGAGGCGCTCCAGGACGCCGAGCGCGTCGAACTCGTCGCAGCCGTTGAGCAGCACCCCGACCGCGCCGCCCGCCTCCGCGACCTCGTCGGTCACGCGCAGCCCGCCCGCCGGGAGGCGGACGCCGGCGGGCAGCCGCACCAGGGCGGCGATGTCGGAACGGGCCCGGCGGCGCTGGGCCCGGCGGCCGGAGCGGAGGCGGCCGGCACAGAGGTGGCCGGTGCGGAGGCGGCCGGCGCCAGCCTGGTGCGCCACCGCGGCGGCCAGCAGCCGCGCGGTGCGGTCCCACCGGAACCCGTCGGCCCAGTCCCGGCACCGCCGCGCGACCCGCCGGGCGTGCCCGGGGTCGGCCAGCTCCGCGAGGTGCCGCGCGACGGCCGGGCCGAGGTCGTCCGGCGACCGCACGACCTCCCCGACGCGCACGAAGTCCCGCGCGCCCACGGCTTCCAGCGCCACGCACGGCACGCCGTGGGCGGCGGCCTCCAGGACGGCGGAGCCGGGCACCTCGCCGGTGGTCGCGGACACCACCAGCCACGCCCGGCGCAGCAGCGCGCCGCGCGCCGCCCCGGACAGCCGACCGTGGAACGCCACGGACGGCTCAGGCGCGCCACCCACAGCACCCGCGGGCGGCTCGAACGCGCCACCCACGACCCCCGCAAGCGACTCCGGCCGACACCCCGGCGCAGCACGCCCGACCTCGACAAACCCGTCATCGGCAGACCCGTCGTCGACCACCTCCACGCGCAACTCCGGCACCCGCGCCAACCGGCGCAGCAGCGGGCCCAGGCGCGGCCCGGACCCCGGTGGCGCGAGCACGACCACCACGGGGTCGGCGGCGCGGTCGGAGGTCTCGTCGGCGGTCACCCCAGGCGGTGCGATGAACACCGGTCCGCGCACCCCCGTGCCCCGGCGCAGCGCGTGGCGCGCCGACGGCGACGTCACGACGGTCGCGCGGTCCTCGCGGGCCCACCCCGCCCAGCGCCCGGCCAGTCCGCCGCGCCCGGGCAGGGCGGTCACCCGGTGCGCCACCCGCACGACGGGCGTCCGCCCGCCCACGACCAGCGGCACGGCGAACGCGGGCCCGGTGGTCGCGTCCACCACCGCGTCGAACCGGGCGCCCCGGCTCAGCAGCCGCAGCGCCGCGCGCGCACCCGGCGGCCCGCCGGAGCGCAGCACCTCCACCCCGTCCACGACCTCGCGGGCGGCCGCGCCGGGCGACCTGGTCACCGCCCACGTGACCCGCGCGCCGGCGGCGACCCAGCGCCGCGCGACCTCGTGCAGGTAGCGCTCCGCGTCGCCCGCGAGCGGGTGCCGCACGTCGCGCTCACCGACCAGCAGGACGCGGCGCCCGGCGTTCATCGCGCCTCTGACCGGTACAGGCGCAGCAGGTCGGCGAACGCCGCGCGGCCGTCGTGCAGCGGGCGGAAGGTGGAGCGCTCGTCGTCGGTCCAGGTCACCGCGACCTCGGCGATGCGGCCGCCGGCGAGCCGGATGCCGCGCAGCAGCTCCACGTCGAACGCGAACCCGTCGACCCGGCAGCGCGCCAGCGCCCGCTGCACCGCGACCCGCTCGAACAGCTTGAAACCGCACTGGGTGTCGTGCACCTCGGGCACGAGCCGGCGGGCCAGGGCGCGGAAGACCGCGCCGCCGACGCGGCGGCCGAGCGGCTGCGGGCGCACCAGCTCCGCGCCCGGCGCGTGCCGCGACCCGATGGCCGCCGCCGCGCCCGCCTCCAGCTCCGCCACCGCCCTGGTCAGGGTGCGCACCGGGGTGGACAGGTCGGCGTCGACGAACCCGACGAACCTGGACGTGCTGCTCTCGATGCCGCGCCGCACCGCCGCGCCCTTGCCGGGCCTGGCGCAGCCGATGACCACCACGTCCGGGTGGTCATCGACGACCGTGGCGGTGCCGTCGGTGCTGCCGTTGTCGACCACCACGACCCGCGACCGCCACGGCCGGTCGGCCAGGAACGCGGTCAGCTCCGCCAGCGTGCCGGGCAACCTGCCCGCCTCGTTGAACGCGGGCACCACCAGCTCCAGGTCGACCGCCGAGCGCGGGCGCGGGTCCCGGGCGGCGCGCCGCCGCGGCGGGGACTCGACCGGGTGCGCGGTCACGACGGGTCCCCCTGCGCGTCGGCGACCAGCGACCCGCGGGCGGTGGTGTGCCGGGAGGCGAACAGCCCGGGGTGGTTGGTCCGGATGCCGTCGACGACCCGGTCGTAGGGCACGTCGTCGAACTCGCCGTGCTCGCGCAGGAACTCCATGTGCCTGCGGCCCTCTTCGTCGTACGGGTGGTACATGCTGTCGTTGCGGCCGTCGAAGTCCAGCGGCCTGATCCGGTAGAGCTTGCACAGCACCTTGTTGAACACGGGGGTGGCGCGCACCCACTTGCCGCCCAGGAAGACGGAGGTGAGGCTGTGGTAGGTGAAGACGTTGCCGCCCATCAGCTCCTCCAGCCTGGGCGAGGCGAGGTGGTTGCGCACGTCGCCGTAGTAGATGCGGCTGGGGATGCCGACCGCGCGCACGGCGGCGGCGTACACGATGGACTTGTGCACGCAGAAGCCGAGGCCGCGTTCGATGGTGGAGCTGGCCTTGAGGCCGTCGCGGGACAGGTCGGCGCCGTAGACCTCGTAGTGGATGCCGTCGCGCACGGCGTAGTAGAGGGCGCACGCGCGCTCGACGTCGGTCATGCCCTGGCCGCCGTCGGGCAGGGCCTCGCGCACGAAGTCGCGCACCGCGTCGCTGTCGTGGTCCAGGAACTCGGTGGGCTTCAGCAGGTCGGCGTGGGACAGGTCGGCGTTGACCGCTTGCACTGACATCGTTGCTCTCCCTCTACAGACCGATCATGGAGGCGATGCGCTGCCGCTGGATGTCGGAGGTGCCGGAGTAGATGGTCCCGGCGACGGCGTTGCGCAGGTCCTTCTCCAGGCCGTACTCGGCGGTGTAGCCGTACCCGCCGAACAGCTGCACCGCGGCCAGCGCGGTGCTGACGTTGGCCTCGCTGGCGATGATCTTGCTGATCGCCAGGTCGGTGGTGACGTCCTCACCGCGCTGGAGCTTCAGCGCGGTGTCGTAGAGCCACTTGCGGGCGGTGTCGACGGCGATGCGCATCTCCACGACCCGGTTGGACACCGACTGGAACGACCCGATCCGCTGCCCGAACTGGACCCTGGTCCGCGCGTAGTCCACGCAGCGCTCCAGGCGGTGCTGCATCTCGCCGACGTTGATGATGAAGGAGCACAGGATCTCCCACTTCATCACGTGGTCCAGGATGAGGAACCCCGCGCCGGGCGAGCCGAGCACGTTGGCGGCGGGCACCCGGCAGTCGTCGAAGAACAGCTCGCTCAGCGGCGAGGTCCGCAGGCCCATCTTGGCCACCGGCTTGCCCGCGGTCAGGCCGGGGGTGTCCCGGTCGACCAGGAACGCGGTGATGGCGGCGGGGCTGCCGCGCTTGCCGGTGCGGGCGTAGACCACGATCACGTCGGCCAGGGGTCCGTTGCTGATGAACGCCTTGCTGCCGTTGAGCACGTAGTGGTCGCCGTCGCGGACCGCGGAGGTGCGCATGGCCATGACGTCCGAGCCGCCCTCGGGCTCGGTGATGGCGTGCGCGCCGATGATCGAACCGTCGCACACCCGGGTGAGGTAGCGCTCCTTCAGCTCCCGGGAACCGAAGCGCTGCAACGGAACGCCCGTGCTGACCACGTGCGTGGACACGGAGAAGCCGAACCCGCCGTCACGGCAGGCGTGGCCCAGGCCCTCCAGCACGTGCATGGTGGTCAGCAGGTCCTGGCCCAGGCCTCCCCACTCCTCGTCGAAGGGCAGGCCCAGCAGCCCCGTCTCGCGCAGGGCCTTCCAGGCGCCCTCGGCGAACTCGCCGGCGGCGTCGCGCTCGACGTGGCCCTCGCCGAGCAACGGCCCCAGGTCCTCGATCGCCGCGCGCAGCGCGCGCTGGTCCTCGTTCCACTCGATCACCTGTTCACGCCCTTCCCGTGACCGCGAGCCGCCGTGCGCGCAGGGCGTTGCGGTCGACCTTGCCGGTTGAGGTGCGGGGCAGCGCCTCGTCACCGATGTCGAACGCGCCGGGGATGGCGGTCCGGGGCAGCCCGGCCGCGCAGTGCACCCGCAGGTCGAGCCCGTTGAGCCGTGATCCCGGCGCGCGGCGGACCACGGCGTGCAGCACGTTCCCGGCCTGCTCGTCGGGCACCGCGACCACCGCGGCCTCCAGCACCCCGGGGTGCGCGAGCACGACCTGTTCGACCTCCTGCGTGTTGGTGCGCACGCCGCGCACCTTGACCTGGTGGTCGTTGCGGCCGGTGAGGTGCACCAGGCCGGCGGCGTCGCGGCGGACCAGGTCGCCGGTGCGGAACCAGCCGTCCCGCCACCGCTCCCGGTTCAGCTCCTCGTCGAGGTAGCCCTCGGCGCGGAAGGGCGTGCGCACCACCAGCTCGCCGCTGTCGGCCTCGCGGCCGTCCTCGTCGAGGACGCGGAACTCCACGCCGGCGATCGGCGTGCCGATCGGGGTCGGCGACCGGGTCGGGTCGATGCGGTGCAGGAAGCTGTCGTTGGTCTCGGTGCAGCCGTAGACGTTCCACAGCCGGGCGTTCGGGAACGCCGCCGCGACGCCCTCCAGCAGCGCGGGCGGCGCCACGTCGCCGGTGAGCAGGACCTCCCGCACGTCCGGGAAGACCCGGCCGGTGGCGGTCACCAGCCGGAAGAACAGCGGCACCGCCTGCACCACGGCGGGTCGCCGCTCGGCGCACAGCCCGGCCAGGTGGTCGCCGTCGGTGGCGCGCTCGGGGTCGACCAGGTCCGCGCGCGCGCCGGCGGCCAGCGCCGCCCACACGTCCAGCAGGCACAGGTCGAAGTTGAGCGGCGCGTAGTTGAGCACCCCGGCGCCGGGGCCCATGCCGAACGCCCGCGCCGCCCAGGTGAGGAAGTTGTCCACGCCCTCCTCGGACAGGACGACGACCTTCGGCTCGCCGGTCGAGCCGGAGGTGGTGAGCAGCAGGCCCGGTCCGGGCAGCGACCCGGGGTCCGCGCCGGTGGTGCGCGCGCCGCCCGGGGTCAGCACGTGGGTGCAGCCGACCCGCTCGCACAGCCGCAGCAGGGCGTCCGGGCCCAGCGAGGCCGACGGCAGCAGCACCCGCCTGCCCTGCCGGGAGCACGCGATCAGCAGGGCGACGGTCTCCGGCGACTTGTGCGCGGGCACGCACACCGGCACGTCGGCCGGGATGCCGGCGGTCAGCGCCTCGGCGTCGCGCGCCAGCAGGTCCAGGGCGGCGTAGTCCACCTCGGCCCCGGCCCAGGACAGCGCCGGGGCGTGTGGTCGGGCGTCCACCTGCGCGGCGAACGCGGTCAGGAAGGATCGGGTGGGCATGGGGTCCCTCTCGGGGTCGGAAGGGGTCCGGTCGGAGGAGCTCCGGTCAGCGGCGGGCGGCCAGCAGGCCGCCCGCGCCGGGCACGGTCGCGTCCAGGTCGGTCAGGTCGAGCAGCCGCCACAGGCACGCCTGGTTCGAGGTCACCACCGGCACGCCCAGCTCGCGCTCCAGCGCGTCGACGGCCTCCCAGGAGCGGAAGCCGCTGCCGGGCAGCAGCACGCCGTCGGCGTGCGCCGGGAAGGCGGCCACGACCTGGCGGCGCACCTCGCCGGGGTCGACGTCCCAGCGCCCGCCGCGGTCGAACAGCCGGTGCCGCTCGACGCCGTCCCAGCGGGCACCCAGGCGGAAGGGCTCCAGCGCGGCCGGTGCGAACCCGGACGCGGTCAGGTAGGACTCGGCCGCGGCGAAGGTCGGCGCGGTGAACCACGGCGGCGCGAGCACCATCGGCCGGCGCACGCCGAGCGTGGTCAGCGCCGCGCGGATGGCCTGCCCGGCGGTGTAGACCGGGGTCCCGCCGGCCAGGTCGGACGCCGCGGCGGCGAACCCGTCGTCGAACCCCGGTCCGCCGAAGAAGCTGGCCGAGCCGAAGCACAGGCAGATCGCCGACACGTCCAGCTGCCCGAGCTGGACCAGGCCGCGCCGCACGTCCGGCGCGCCCACCAGGCGCTCCCAGGACTCGTCGGTGTACTCGGCGCCGGTGCTGGTGGGGCTCTCGAAGCGGGCCGCGTGCACGGTCACGCCGGGCGGGGCCATGGCCCACAGCTCCGCCTCGACCACCGGGTCGTTGTGCACCACCAGCACGCCGAGCCGGGCGACCCAGGGTCGGGCGCTCACGACCGGCTCCCCTCGCGGCGGGCCAGCCCGAACCAGGCCAGCGCCGCGCCGCCCGCCGCCGCGACCGCCGTGGTGACGAACGCCCACGCGAAGGCGTCGGGGCCGGGGTTCGTGCCCAGCACCAGGACCAGCACGGCGACGCCGAGCGCGCCGGCCATGTACTGGGAGGTGGTCATCAGGGCGCTGCCCACGCCCTGGTTGCGGTCCTCGACGTCGGCGGTGCCCGCGATGAACATCGACACGTAGGTGACGCCGTGGGCGAAACCGGTGATCAGCAGGCCGGGCAGCAGGTTGACCACGTAGCTGTCGCCGTGCACCTGGAACGCCAGCAGCAGCAGGCCCGCCGCGTCGGCGACGAACGCCAGCGCCAGCGTCGCCCGCACGCCGATCGCGCCGACGATGCGGGCGGCCACCGAGTTGGCCACCGCGATCGCCACCGCCATGGGCAGGAACGCCAGGCCCGCCGCGAGCGGGTCGTACCCGCGCAGCTGCTGCACCAGCAGGGTCACCACGAAGAACTGGTTGCCGACGCTGGCCATGTAGAGCGCGGTGGAGCCGCAGCCGACCAGCAGCGAGCGGGTGCCCCGCAGCACCGGGTCCACCAGCGGGCGCTCGCTGCGCCGCTCCTGGAGCGCGAACGCGACCAGCAGCACGACCGACGCGCCGAGCGCGGCCAGCGTGGCGGGGTGCGTCCACCCGCCGGCGGACGCCTGGGTCAGCGCCAGCGCCGCGGACAGCACGGTGCCGGTGCACAGCACCGCGCTGGGCACGTTCAGGCCGCCGCGCTCGCGGTTCGCGGTGTCGTTGCGGGGCAGCAGCTTCGGCGCGGCGAGCGCGCACAGCACCGCCAGCGGCAGGTTGATCAGGAACACCCACCGCCACGACACCGTGGTCAGCAGGCCGCCGATGAACACGCCCGCGGCCAGGCCGGACGCGCCGACCGTGCCCCACACGCCCAGCGCCCGGTTGCGCTCCGGGCCGGCCGCGAACGACGTGTTGATCAGGGCGATCACCGCGGGTTGGAGCACCGCGGCGGCCACGCCCTGCGCGGCGCGGGCCACGAGCAGCATCGGCGCGCTCGGCGCGAGCCCTCCCAGCAGCGACGCCACGCCGAACAGCAGCATCGCGGCGATGAACAGGGTGCGCGGCCCGAACCGGTCCGACGCCCGGCCGCCGACGACGAGGAACCCGGCGAAGAACACCGCGTAGCCGCTGACCACCCACTGGACGGAGCTCTCGGTCAGCGCCAGCTCCGCGCCGACGCTGGGCAGCGCGATGTAGACGATGGAGTAGTCGAGCGCGATGAGGAACTGGGCCACGGCGAGGATCGCGAGCGCCGCGTTCGCCGAGCGGGCGCGCACCGCCTCGGTGCGGGTGCTGGTCATGGGGATCACCTTCGGGGAGCGAGCGGTAGCAGGGCTTCACCGAGCCGGACCACGTCGGGGTGCACCGCACGCGCCCCCGCGGTCAGCAGCTCGTCGGGTGTGGCGACGCCGGTGGCGACGCCGAGCGCGTCCATGCCCGCGGCACGCGCCATCAGCACGTCGTCCACGGCGTCGCCGACCACGGCGCAGCGCCCCGGTGGCACGCCCAGCCCGTCGGCGGCCAGCAGGGCGAGGTCGGGGTGCGGTTTGCCGCGCTCGGCCATGCCGTGGCAGGACAGGACGTCGAAGTGCGGCAGCAGGCCGGCGGCCTCCAGCAGCTCCACCGCGCTGCGGCGGACCTTGCTGGTGACGACGGCCAGCGGGTGCCCGTGCTCGCGCAGGTCCGCGAGCAGCTCGGGCACGCCGGGGAAGACCAGGTCGGCCGCCGACGGGATGACCAGCTCCGTGAACAGCGCCCGCGCCCGGTCGGCGGCGCGCGCCGCGTCGGGGTGGTCGGCGGGCAGGTCGAGCAGCAGGGCCAGCGAGGCGACCAGGGGGCGGCCGACGGTGGCGCGCAGCCGGGGCTCGTCCGCCGCGCCGCCGTGCTCCGCCACCACCCGCCGCAGCACGGTGGTCATGCCGGCCGGCGTGTCGACCAGCGTGCCGTCGACGTCGAACAGGACCGCGGTGTTCACGCCGGCTCCCCGGCGACCCGGTCCCCGGCGGCCCGAGCTCCGGGGGACCGCTCCTCGGAGGGCCGCTGCTTGAGGGCGACCGCGACCTCGGCGGCCAGCGCGCTGGTCGACAGCAGCACCGAGCGGTTGGCCTCGCCGGTGCGGCCCCTGGTGGCCTTGCCGACCGCGCTGAGGATCGCGGGCGTCATGTCCTTGCCGCGCACCCCCGCCGCCTCCGCCTCGGCCTGCTTCTCGCGCACCAGCGCGTAGACCTCGTCCGAGGGCAGCGCGTCGGCGGCGTCGATCGGGTGGGTGATGAGGAAGCCGCCGGGGTTGCCGACCGCCCAGTGCAGGCGCACGGCCGACACCAGCTCGGCCAGGTCGTCGACGCGGCGCGGGTTGCGCTCGCCGCTGGAAACGCTGTAGTAGGCCGGGAAGTCGTCGCAGCGGTAGCCGACCACCGGCACGCCGAAGGTCTCCAGGTACTCCAGCGTGAGCGCCGGGTCGAGCAGCGACTTGGCGCCCGCGCACACCACGGCGACCCGGTGGCGGGTGAACTCCACGAGGTCCGCGGAGACGTCGAAGCTGCGCTGCGCGCCGAAGTGCGCGCCGCCGATGCCCGCGACCGCGAACACCTCGACGCCCACCCGGCCGGCCGCGACCAGCGCCGCGGACACCGTGGTGCCGCCGTGGCCGCCTCCCGCCAGCACGGCGCCGAGGTCGCGGGCGCCGACCTTGGGCACCGTCGGCGTGGTGGCGAACAGCTCCACCTGCTCGTCGGACATGCCCACCACGAACCGGCCCGAGACGATGCCGGTGCGGGCGGGCACGGCGCCCGCGGCGCGGATGGTCTTGTCCATGTCGAGGGCGGTCTGGAGGTTCAGGGGGTGCGGCAGCCCCTGAACCACGCCGGAGGACTCCAGGGCCACCACCGGCAGGCCCGAGGCCAGCGCGTCGGCGACCTCCTCGGAGACCGAGAACAACTCGTCGCGTGTGGACACTGCGGTTTCTCCCGTCGTCGGTCCGCGGGTGGTGCGGGGAACCGCCGGCTCCCCGCACCACCCGTCGCCGGTCAGTAGTGCGAGAACTCGTCGGCGTCGAAGTTGTGCCGCTCGTCGCCGCGCAGCGGCGGGTTGAAGACGCTGATCAGCTCCAGGTCCTCTTCGGGGTGGGCGATCAGGAAGTGCTGGTCGTGCCGGTCCAGGGCGTACATGACGCCCGGCTCGATGTCGTGGGCCGTCCCGGCCGCGTCGATCACCTGCCCGCGCCCGGAGATGCAGTAGCAGGCTTCCAGGTGGTTCCGGTAGTGCAGCGGGGACTTCGACCCCGCCTTCACCACGGTGTGGGCGACGGTGAACCCCATGTTGTCCTTCTCGACCAGGAGCCGGTAGCTGAGCCCGTTCCCCCAGTCGACGCCGGTCACGCCGGCCTTGGCCCGCACGATCATGCTGGTGAACCCCTCCTGTCCGTGGATCTCGTCAGACGAAGCTGCGTGCTTCCCGGACGAAGGCCTCGATGGCCTCGACCGAGCTGAACTGGGCGGGCGAGATGTCCCGCTCCCCCATGGGGATGTCGTAGCGCTCGCCCACCCACGCGATCAGGCGCAGCAGGCCGAGGCTGTCCACCACCCCGCTGTCCAGCAGGTCCAGGTCGGACGGCAGCTGGTCGGGGGTGAGGTCGGGTGCGAAACCGGTCACGACGAACCGCTTGATCTCGTTCTCGATCGACACGCGAGGTCCTCCAGGGGTGGTCCGGGCTGCCGACCCTCCGTCAGCAGCTCGACGAGCAGCACGTGGTCCGCGCTGGTGCGGCCCGCGCACTCGCCGGTGACGACCTGCCGCAGGTCCGCCTCGACCGGCCGGTCCCGCCGCGGCGCGCGCCGCAGCAGGTCCAGGTCGTCGACGAACACCAGGTCCACCGCGCGGGTCACGGCCGGTGGCAGGTCGCCGCCGGTGGCGTTGACCAGCACCGCGCCGCCGGGCAGGCGGACGGGCCAGGTGTCGGGGTCGGCGACGTCGGTGACGACCACGAGGTTCGCCCCGAACACCGCCTCGCCCGCGGTGGCGGCCACGGAGAGCCCGATGCCGGTCGACCGGAGCCGGTCGACCAGGTCGGGGTCCAGCGGCTCGCCGTCGAGCACGCGGACCGCGACGTGGCTGGTGCCGGGCACGTGCCGGGCCACGGCGTCCAACTGTGCCCGGACCGCCCACCCGCCACCCACGACCGACGCGGTGACCACGCCGGGCGCGAGCAGGTACCGGGCCGACAGCGCGGTCAGCACCGCGGCGCGGCGCCGGGGCCCGGCCACCGACGACACCGCCGCCTCGACCGCGGCGCCGGCCATCAACCGCTCGGCCAGGGCGTCCACGACATCGGCGCCGTGGTGCCCGTGGTCCCCGGGTGGACGATCCATGTCCGGTCCTTCCGCACTCGCCGTGGCTCTTGCCGTTGCCCTTGCCATGACGAAGGTGCGGCGCGGCTCTGTCGATCCGCTTTCCAAGCGCTATCGATTCCACGGAGCCGGGATTAAGGGGGGCGAAGGCGGACGGATGGCGCCGGGGCGTCTGCTGGTGGCACCGCACAGCAGATCCCCGGTGACCCCGGAGACCAGAAGGAGGATGCCGGTGCTGAAGTCCCTGCTCACCGCGCTCGCGATCGGCGCGACCGTCATCACGGCCACGCCCGCGTCGGCCACCACCACCACCACGTCCGACTGCCCCGAGGACACCCACTGGAGCGTGGAACTCCAGCTGTGCGTGAACGACACGCACTGGTGAGCGGACCGCTCAACACCACGACCCGGCCCACCCCAGGGCCGGGTCGTCCCGCGTTCCGGCCGGGCTTGTGGTCCCGCGGTCGCGCGGCGGGCCCGGTGACGCGCACCGAAGCGTTCGACGTCACCGATCCCGGCGCACGCCCGACCCCACCGGCTCAGACCAGGTCGCGAACAGCCGTCCCCTCGACCCGCCGCTCCCGCAGCCGCGCCACCAGCCGCACCGCCTCGGCGGAGTCGGCGCCGGACAGCAGCAGCAACGCCCGCTCCACCAGCTCGCCCGCCGCCGCGTCGTCGCCGCCGGCCGCCCGGGCCTCGGCCAGCAGCGCCAGCGCCTTGGCGTGCCCCAGCGCCGACCCCAGCCCGTCGAACAGCTCACTCGCCGCGCGCAGGTGCCCGACACCGCCCTCCGCGTCGCCGCGGGCCAGCGCGATCTCCCCGAGCGAGTACCGGGACCTGGCCTCGATCAGCCGCTCACCCAGCCGGCGCGCCAGGTTCAGCGCGTGCACCAGGGTGGTCTCGGCGTTGTCCAACCGCCCCTCGCGGTGGCGCAGCACGCCCAGCGCGTACAGCGCGTAGACCTCGCCGATCCGGTCGCCGTTGTCGCGCACGATGCGCAGCACCCGGTGCAGCGCGTCGCGGGCCCGGTCGACCTGGCCGGTGGCCAGGTGCAGCTCGGCGAACCTGTGCACCACCTGCGCCTCGACCCGCAGGCACCCGGTCTCCAGGGTGATGTCCCGCGCCTGCTCCAGCAGCCGGGCCGCGGTGTCGGTGTCGCCCTCGTCGAGCCGGTGCTTGGCGATGCCGCGCAGGACGTGCGCCTCGCCGATCCGGTCGCCGACCGCGCGCAGGCCCTCCAGCGCCTCGGCGTACTTGGCCACCATCGAGGCGGTGTCCCCGCGCAGGCCGTCGACGTGCGCGGAGTTGCGCAGCACCAGGGCGCGCCCGTGCTCCTCGCCGGCGGCGTGGAACAGCTCCAGCGCGCCCGCGAAGTACTCGTCCGCCTCGGGCAGCCGGGTCTGGAACATGTGCAGCGTCCCCAGCGAGTAGCGCATCGCGGCCATGCCGACCCGGTTGTCGGCGCGCCGGCACGCCTCGTGCGCCACCCGCGCGCACTCCAGCCAGTCGTCGAAGTAGCCCTTGGCCTCGAACAGGGTCACCGAGGTCAGGGCGAGGTCCCAGCACAGCTCGTCGAGCCCGGCGCCGGCGGCCTGGCGGACCGCGGCGACCAGCGCCCGCCGCTCGGCCTCCCACCAGTGCGCGGGTTCGCCGAGGTGGTCGTCCAGTTCACGCGCGTCCGGCAGCCGGCGCGCGGCGCCGCCGTGCAGGATGGTGTAGTCGCCGCCGTACTCGCGGCGGTGCGCCTCCTCGGCCAGGGCCAGCCACCCGCCCAGCACGCGGCCCAGCGCCGCGGCGCGCTCCTCCTCGGTGCTGTCCTCCTGGAGCTTCTCCGCGGCGTAGACCCGGATCAGGTCGTGCAGCCGGTAGCGCGGAGACGCGCCGCCGTACTGGACGGTGTCCACCAGCTGCGCCTCGACCAGGCTCTCCAGCACCTCCTCGGCGTCCGCGGCGGTGGTGTCGAGCAGCGCGGCCGCGGTCCAGCCGGGGAAGTCGGGCGCGCTCACCAGGGAGCACAGCCGGAACAGCCGCCGGGCGCACTCGTCGAGCAGCCGGTGCGTGAGGGCGAAGGTGGACCGCAGCTCCAGGCCGTGGTGGGCCAGCTCGTCCAGCCGTCTGGCCTCGTCGTGGAGCCTGCGGACCAGGCCGGCGAGCCGCCAGTGCGGGCGGGAGGCGAGCCGGGCGCCCGCGATGCGCAGCGCCAGCGGCAGCCCGTCGCACAGGCGGACCAGCTCGACCGCCGCGTCCGGCTCGGCCTCGACCCGCTCGCGGCCGACGACGCGGGTCAGCAGTTCGAGGGACTTGGCCTCGTCGAACGCGTCCAGGTGGAGCTGACGCGCGCCCGGCAGGCCGCTCAGCCGCACCCGGCTGGTGACGATCACCGCGCAGGACGCGCTGCCGGGCAGCAGCGACCGGACCTGCGCCTCGTCGGTCACGGCGTCGAGCACCACCAGCACCCGCTTGCCGGACAGCTTGCTGCGGTAGAGCTCGACGCGCTCCTCCACGTCGTCGGGCACGGCCGAGCCCGCCACGCCCAGCGCGCGCAAGAACCGGGCGAGCAGCTTGGCGGTGTGGTCGTTGCCGTTCGCCGAGCACATGTCGGCGTAGAGCTGGCCGTCCGGGTAGCGGGCGCTGAGCTGGTGCGCGGCGCGGGTGGCGAGGGTGGACTTGCCGACGCCGCCCCTGCCCGAGACGGCGACGATGGGCATGCCCCAGGCCTCCTGGCCGTCGACGTCCAGCAGCCGCACGATCTCGGCCAGGTGCTCCTCGCGGCCGGTGAAGTCGGCGATGCTGGCGGGCAGCTGCCGGGGCACCACCTCCACCGGCCGCGACGCGTGGCGCTCGGACGCGGGAGGCGCAGTGGACACGGCGGGCACGGCGAACGCGGCGGGCTCAGCGGGCGGGCCCGGCGGCGGTGGCGGCTCGGCCACGCCCAGCGCCGGGTCGCGCCGGAGGATGGACTGCTCCAGGTCCTGGAGCTCCGGGCCGGGTTCCAGCCCCAGCTCCTCGACGAGGACGGTGCGCAGCCGGCGGCCCACCTCCAGCGCCTCGGCCTGGCGGCCCGCCCGGTACAGCGCGAGCATGAGGAACCCGTGCAGCCGCTCGCGCAGCGGGTGCTCGGCGACCAGGGCGTGCAGCTCGCCGACCACCTCGCGGTGCCTGCCCAGGACCAGGTCGAGCCGGAGGCGCGCCTCCAGCGCGGCCAGCCGCTGCTCCTCCAGCACGGTGGCGCTGCGCCGCACCACGTCGCCCGGGATGTCCGCCAGGGCGGGGCCCCGCCACAGCTCCAGCGCGGTGTGCAGCGTGGCGGCGGCCTCGGTCGGCGCGCCGGCGTCGGCCTGCGCGCGGGCGGCGGCGACCAGCTCGGCGAACCGCAGGCTGTCGACCTCGTCCGCGTCCAGCCGCAGCAGGTAGCCGGGCGGTCGGGTGCTGATCGCGCCGGCCCGGCCCGCGTCGGCGAACAGCTTGCGCAGCGCGGAGATGCAGATCTGGACCTGGCCGCGCGCGGTCGACGGCGGGGTCGTGCCCCACACCGCGTCGATCAGCTGCTCGACGGGCACCACGCGGTTGGCGTTGAGGCCGAGCACCGCGAGCACGACCCGCTGCCGCGGACCGCCCAGGTCGAGCGAGCGGCCGTCCAGCACGAGCTCCACCGGGCCGAGCAGCCTGAGCCCCATGTCGAAGCGCCCCCAGTCACTCGCGCGGTGGTCACGGCGGCGGCCCGAGAACGGCGGCGCCCCGGTAGCTGCCCGTTCCCGGACGCACGCGTCCGGGCGTGAAGTCCCACAGAGGTTACCGCACGGTCGGCGCGTCCCCGAATTGCTCGCCGACGCAAGGACATTGTCGAATTCGACGCCCAACCGGGTGAAATGCACTCGCCGCCACCCGACCGGCCGCCCCGGCGGTGATCACGGGTTCGGCCTGCGGCAAAAGGAATTCCGGCCGGCCGCCGACCGACCACCGGCCGACCACCGCCCCGCGTGGCGACGCTCGGCGACGTCCGGCATTCCGGGATGTGACCGGATGGAGTCGTTTGCCGCCCCGAATGCACCCGGACAGCCCAGCACCGGCTTTCGCGAGGCGATTTCGGAGAACCGCACGCCACCGCCGGGCCGTCCGCGCGAGTTCCGCGTCGCCGAGGCCCCGTAACGAAACCCCTGGCGCGCACGACACACCGGTGATCAGCACGGGTGTTCTCCCTGGAGGTGGGGTGCCGGTCAGTCGGCCGCGATCACGCGGCGTGGTGAAGCGAACCGAGCACGGGTTCCTGGTCTTCGCCGTCCTCGTCGCGGCGCTGGGGCTGCTCACCGGTCTCACCGGGTGGGCGGCGCTGGACCTGCGGCAGCAGCGGGCGGCGGACGCGGCGGACCAGCGGGCGGAGCTGACCGCGAAGGCGCTGGACGTGTACCGCGCCATGGCGGACGCGGACGCCCACTCGCTCAACGCGGTGCTGGTCAACGCGGAGCGGGCGACCCCGCTGCGGCAGCGCTTCCGCGACGACGTCTCCGCCGCGACGGAGGCGTTGCACGTCGCCTCGGCCAGGAGCGCGGGCACCGGGGACGACGCGGCAGGGCAGGTCCGGGAGCTGTCCCGCCTGCTGCCGCTCTACACCCGGCTCGTGGAGGTCGGGTGGACCGAGAGCGACGCGGGGCGCCCGGTCGGCATCTCGTACCTGTCCAACGCCTCGTCCCTGGTGCGCACCGGCATCCTGCCCGTCGCCCGGCGGCTGCACGCGGAGCAGACCGAGGCCGTGGTGCGGGCGCAGCGGGACGCGGGCGCGGTGCCGTGGCCGTTCCTGGTCGCGGGGGTGGCGACGCTCGCCGCGCTGGTCGCGGCGCAGAGGTCCGTCACGCGCCGGACCCGCCGCCGGGTCAACCCCGGCCTGGTGCTGGCCACCGGGCTGACCTCCGTCGCGCTGCTCGGCGCGATCGTCGTCGTGGGGTTCGTCGACGGGCGCGGCGAGGTCGGCCAACGCGAACTGGCGGTGGTCGGGCCGCTGGCCGAGGCGCGCAACCTCGGCCGGGAGGCGGACGAGGCCGAGGCCCGCATCCTGATCTTCCCCTCGGCGGGCGACGTGTCCGAGCTGGACGGGATGTTCGACGACATCGAGGAGCTCGTCACGGCCGCCGGCGGCGACGAGGCCGCCCTCGCGGCGCTGGAGGCGTGGCGCGGGCACGACGAACCCCTGCTCCGCCCGGCACGGGGCGGCGCGAACGCCGAACCGCCGGCGTTCACCGACCTGGTGAGGACGATCATCGACCCGGCGCCCGGCGACGCCGACACGTTCGGCCAACGGCTCGACTCCCGCCTGACCGAGCTGATCGAGGAGCACCGGGCGAGGGCCGTCGACTCGACCGGGTCGGCCAAGGCGACCCTGGCGAACTGGGACGCGGCCGTGCTGCTGCTCATGGCCGCCGCGGTCCTGTCGGCCGCGTTCGGCCTCGGCGTCCGGATCAGGGAGTACTACACGTGATCAAGGTCCTCGCCCTCGTCGCCGCGCTCGCCTGCCTGACCGCGTGCGCCGCACCCGCCGCACCCGCCGGGCCCGCCGCCGCGCCCGCCTCCCCGTCGTCGGCGCACCCCGACCTGCCACCGGGCTACGACGAGGCCCCGGAGCGCACCGCGCCCTGCGGGAACGCCCCGACCGACAGCCTCGACCCCGCCGCGGGCCCCCTGGGCCCCGACGGGCGGCCCGACGGCCCCAACGTCCGCCGCGTCCGCGAGGAAGGGCTGCGGGTCGGGGTCAGCCAGACCGGGCAGTTCCGCAGCAAGCGCGACCTGATCACCGGTGAGCTGTCGGGCCTGGAGATCGACATCGCCAAGCGGGTCGCGGCCGCGCTCGGCGTGCCCGACGAGGACCTGAGCATGATCGGCCTGCCCACCGGCGGACGCCTGTACTCCCTCGACACCGGGGCCAACCGCGCCGCCAAGGCGGTCGACGAGCGGCTGGGCGACGTGCCCGGGGTGGACCTGGTGATCGCCGGCGTGAGCGTGACGGCGTGCCGGGTGGAGACGCACGGCCTGCGGTTCTCCCGGCCCTACATGCAGACCCACAGCGGCCTCCTCGTCCGCGCCGGGCTGTCGGGCGTGACCAGGCCGGAGGACCTGGCCGGCCGCAAGGTGTGCTCGGGCGCGGGCACCACCAACAGCGACGAGATGATCGACGTGCGGGACCGGCAGCGCGCGGAGCGCCGGCCGGAGCTGGTGCCGGTGGCGGTGAACGACACCAGCGACTGCCTGATGCTGATGCAGCGGGGTTTCGTCGACGCCGTCTACTCCGACGTGCTGATCCTGCACGGCTACCGGCACCAGGACCCGGGCACGGTGTTGCTGGACTACCGCAGCCCGCTGACGACCAAGGCCGCCGTCGCGGTGAGCGGCGAGCAGGACGACCTGCTCCGGTTCGCCAACGACGTGCTCGACGACATGCGCGCGGACGGCAGCCTCGACCTGGCGTACGACACCTGGTTCCAGGGGTTGGCCCGCCACCACCGGCTGCCGGTGCCCGACGACCCGTACCGGCGCTAGCGCGTGTTTCAAAGGTGAGGTGATCGGCGGCGTGTCGGTGGCCGGAACGTGGCGAGGTCTCCGGTAGGTGGGTTAGCGACCAAGCAAACCTGCAATACCGGAGACCTCGTGGCCGGCGTAGCGGCAGCGGGGCGGGCCGATCTGACCGATGCGCAGTGGGCGATGCTGGAGCCTCTGCTGCCCGTCGGTGCCAAGCCGGGCCGTCCGCCGAAGTGGAGCAAGCGGCAGTTGATCGACGGCATCCGGTGGCGGGTGCGGGTCGGTGCCCCGTGGCGTGACGTCCCGTCCGAGTACGGCCCCTGGCAGACCGTCTACGTGTTGTTCCGGCGGTGGCAACGGGCCGGGGTCTGGCGGCGGGCGCTGACCGCGTTGCAGGCCCGCGCCGACGCCGCGGGGTCGATCGTGTGGGACGTGAGCGTGGATTCCACGATCACGCGGGCGCACCAGCACGCCGCCGGTGCGAGGAAAAGGGGGATCTGCAGGTCGAGCCGCCCGACACCGAAGCGGGTGGGACCGAGCCCGATGATCACGGGTTGGGTCGGTCGCGGGGCGGGTGGACCAGCAAGCCGCACCTGGCCTGCGAGCAGGGCCGGCGGCCGTTGTCCCTGCTGGTCACCGCCGGACAGCGGGGTGACAGCCCGCAGTTCGTCCCGGTGATCGAGCGGATCGAGGTGCCGCGCGTCGGCCCCGGCCGGGCACGCACGCGCCCGGACCGGGTCCTGGCGGACAAGGCCTACAGCTCGAAGGCCAACCGCGCCTAACTGCGACAGCGTGGGATCAAGGCGACCATCGACCAGCCCCGCGACCAGGCCGCCCACCGCAAGGCCAAAGGCTCCGCGGGTGGACGGCCACCCACGATCGACCGGGAGATCTACAAGCAGCGCCACGCCGTCGAGTGCGGCATCAACCTGCTCAAGCAGCACCGTGCGATCGCCACCCGCTACGACAAACTCGCCGTCCCCTACCAGGCCACCATCGACATCGCCGCCATCAACATCTGGCTACGCCACATCTGAAACACGCGCTAACCCCAGGCCAGGCAGCGGTGGCTGACTATTGGCATCCCACAGGCCGCTCAGGAATCGATCCGCCATTGGAAAGCATCCAGCAGCGCCGCAGCGGCCGCGTGTCGCTGATCGGTGCTTGTGCCGCCACCTCGCTGGTTCTTGATCGAGTTCAGCAGATGCTCGAGCCTCACCGGCGATTCGGTCGTTAGCTCCAACGTGCCCTCCATCATGAGTACCGCTCCCTGCATGCCCTTGTAGCGGTCGGCTTCCATGAGCTGGGGGAACTCGGTCAGCAGCCCGGGGTGGGCACCGGCCGCGGCGATGAAGGCATAGGCATCTTCGCTGTCCCAGTCGAGCAGGTACGAGACAAGTCCCCTCGCTACCTCCGGGGAGAGGTCCACAGCCCGTTGTTTGAGCACCATCGCGATCATCGACACCAGGCTGTCGTCGTCGCCGATGGAGTCGAACAGCTCGTTCAGTCGGTCCTCGTGCATCGGTTCCTCGTCCGGTTCATTGCCGAACGCCAGCACGGCGACCGCCCAACGCAGCAGCTCCTCACGCGCCGCGGTTCCCGCTTCGGTCGCCGGCGTGTCCGACTCCGGCGGATTCTCCTGCTCCGACGTGCGGATCGTCCGTCCCATCTGCAGGGTGTAGACGAGTTCGCGGTCTCCGGCCAGCTCCGCCTGCCGCAACTCCGCGTCCAGACCGGTCGACCGGGTGCGTTCGGCGGACAGGTGCAGGACATGGGTTGTGCGTTCGAGCGCGGCCAGGAGGGCGTACCAGCTGTCGGTGGCCAGGCCTGACCGCCACAGGTCGACAGTGGGGCGCCAGACCGCCGCGTCAACGATCAGCGTGTCCAAGCGGGCACCGTCCTGGCGGGGTTCGACCAGGATGCCGAGCAGGACGAGGTTCGCGGTGTAGGCGGCGATCTCCCGGACGTGGTCGGTCGCGGTGGGGCGGTAGTCGCTGTAGCGGGCTGAGCCCTGCCGTCGGCGCGCACCGGCCAGCAGAGAGGCGACGGCGGTCCTGATCCGCTCCCGGTCCTCGGGCGGCAGCTCCGCGAGGAGGTCGCCGAGGAAGTCGAGGATCGGGCCGCGCGTGGCCAGACAGTCGTGTGAGAGCAGCGCGAACAGCCGGTCGTCGTCGGGCTCGCGGGTGCCACGGCGACCGACCGCGCTGTCCGCGGTGTCGACGAGGGTGTCCACGATCTCGCGGGCCACGAGGTACTCGCCGAAGGTGGCGTGCAGGAACTCGTAGCTACGTCGCGCCCGGTCGGTCTCCAGATCCGCCCCGGAGGTATGGACGAAGAAGAACTGCGCAACCAGCCGCTGGTCCGCATCCGTTCTCCGCACGTCGTCGTGGGCCGGTGTCAGGGCCGTCAGGTCGGCGGTCAACTCAACGTCGGTGATGTGCTGACGACTGCGGTTGAACATCCCGAGCGCGGCGATCGAGAGCTGTTGGAGCTGATCTCGCGGCGGAGTGGCGTCCGGCAGCTTCGTCGCCTCTCGCCTGGTGAAGTTGTCGAACAGCGTCCGGTACAGGGCGGTTCGGGACAGCCCGGACTCGATGGCCGGGAATGACAGATCGGCCGAGTACAGCGCCAGCATCAGCAGCAGAAGCGGCTGCCGCGCGAGTTCGGGTTGGCGGGCGACGGCCTCGTGCGTCAATTCCCGGACGGTCCCGGCGTCGATGGCGTCCCGGTTGACCGCGTTCCACACCTCGCGCCACTGTTCGACCTGACCGGGATCGAACTCTTCCAGCTTGACCACGGTGGCACCGAACGGTACATCCACGCGATCGGCCACCAGCGTCCGCGAGGTCACCAGCACGACGACCGGTCGTTCCTGCGCTGCCTCGCGCCGCTGGAACTCGGCAACGTCGTGCAGGTAGTCCGCGCGGTCACGGTCGGCGGCCTGCAACATCTCGTCGAGCCCGTCGAGCAGGATCACCCTGGTGGCCGCGCGACTCTGATCCACAAGCCCCGCCCAGTCCACCCGGCCATTAGTCTCCCTGGCCAGCCCTTCCTCGATCTGCCGATAGACCGCGGCGGTGCCGGACACGTACCGCAGCGGAACGTAGACGGTCGTGTACTGGTCGGCGGGCAGCCGGGCAGCCAACACCTTCATCAGCAGGCTCTTACCGGCGCCGGGGTGACCCAATACCAACAGCGGCAGACGCGTCGCCTCGGTCGAGGCAAGGTGAGCGGCGAGGCGAACGTCGAGGTTGTCGTGTTCGGGCAGCGGCTTCCACCATTGCTCGTCGGCCACCCGAGATCGCGCGTCGACCCGTTCGCAACGGTAGTTCGGCTGGACGAAAACCTCCCGGACGAGCGGAAACCGGACGTCGGGGAAGAAGCTCATGGTCGAGGCGTCCTGGGGCAGCACCGGTTCGTCCAAGCCGGCCCGCACCGCACGGTGCAGCGCCGAGACCTGGTCCGGGACACCGCCACCGATGGCGATCAGCAGTGATTCGAATCTGGACATGGCCCGCGCCTGGTCGGCGAGGGCTGCTTTTACCTCCTCGTGCACGATCACGAGGCTTCCTCGGGTCGCCGTGTGTTCGTTGAGCATGCTCCACACGAGGAACTCGGGGACCTGGACGGCCAGTCGGCGGTACTGATCCTGATAGTGGCGCAGTGCCTGTGCGGCGATGGCGGGCCCGTCAACCCGGCGGACGGCCTGCCCGGCGACAAGACCGGCACAGAACCCGACCAGGTCCGCGGCGAACCTCTGCTGCCACTCCAGTACGGCGGCGAGGTTCTCCACGTAGCCTCGCCCGGACGATGGCATCGGCACAGGTAAGTCGTACAAGGCCTCCGCGGTCTTCCGCCCGGCGTCGCCCGCCCCCGCCAGGAGAGTCGACAACTCCGGATCGGTGATCGCCAACGCCTTGAAGGCCTTCTCCCCCACCGCGCCGCGGAAGGCCTCGACAACCGAACTCGCGACGAGCACCGTGTGAGCGGCGGCGAGCAACCGAGTGCGGTCGTAACCCCTCGCAACGGCCCGATAGTCGCCGACCTTGTCCAACAGCTTACGGACCAGCCCCAGCGCCTCGTTCTTCTGGTCCACCCAGCCCCACACAGCGGCCAGACCCACCAGCGGTACAGCCGCCGGACCGGTGAGGGCCACAACGCCACCGACCATGATGACGCCGCCGAGCGCGGTGTTCAAGCGCTCCAGCGCCGGTCGATCATACTGACCGAGCACGGTCAACGCACCACGGAAGGTCAGTTCGGGGATGTCGCGCATCCTGGCTCGCTTCTAAGGACGGGTCCGCCAACCGGCTACGGTAGTGGAGTTGACCCGTTTTGACGGACATCTTGATCCTCACCCCGTTTGACGGAGTCGGGTTGCCGGAGTTCAGGCTACTGGAGCGATCCTGGCGTGTCGGAGTTCGTACTCGATCGGAGTGAGCATG
>NZ_BAAAKE010000052.1:0-29612 GCF_039527585.1 Saccharothrix xinjiangensis
TCTCGGCGCGGTTCACGCCCTTGAACAGGACGCGCTCGCCGTTGACCAACAACTGCTCGTCGCGGATCTCGATCTCGCGGAACCCGGTGGTCTCGGAGGTGATGTGCGCCGTGCCGCCGGGCGCGGTCAGGGTGAGCACGACGGTGTGCAGGTTCGGCGTCTCGTCGGTCCACTTCGCCGGGTCGCGCACCGGCAGGGTGAGCCGGACCCGCGCGCCCCGCTCGGTCACGTCCACCTGCTGCGACGCCCGGCCGACCTCCCGGCCGCGGGCGTCGCGCAGGCTCGCGGTGACGCGGTGCGCGCCGGTCGTGCCGCCCGGTTTGCGGCCGACCTCCACGTCGGCGGTCAGGGTGGCGTCGGTGTAGGTCTCGTCCAGGTCGGTCCGCAGGGTCACGTCCCGCACGTGGGTGGCGGGCGTGGCGTAGAGGCCGACCGAGCGGAAGATGCCCGAGTACCGCCACTGGTCCACGTCCTCCAGGTAGGAGCCCGCGCTCCAGCGGTGCACCTGCACGGCGACCCGGTTGCGGCCCGGCCGCAGCGCGTCGGTCACGTCGAACTCCGCGGGCGTGTAACCGCCCTGGTCGTAGCCGACGTACTCGCCGTTGACCCACACGAAGTAGGCCGAGGTCACGCCCTCGAACCGGAGGAAGGCCCGGCGGTCGCGCCAGCCGGCGGGCACGTCGAAGTCGCGGGCGTAGGCGCCGGTGGGGTTGACGTCGCGCGGCACCCGCGGCGGGTCGTCCGGCTGGACCTCGGTGGCGATGTTGCGGAAGATCGGGTGGTCGAGCCCGTCGGTCTGCCACGTGTGCGGCACGGTGACCCGCCGCCAGCCCGACGTGTCGTAGCCGTCGGCGTGGAAGTTCGCGGGCACCTCCTCCGGCCGGTCGGCCATGGCGATCCGCCACTCCCCGTCCAGGGCGAGGCCGTACGGACCGCGCTCGTCGCCGCGGACCGCCGCGGCCGTGTCGGCGTGGGGTCGCAGGAACGCGTGCGGCGCTTCCTGGCCCTCGGCGACCTTCCGCGGGTCCTCCAGGTACGCGTAGAGGTCGCCGCCCGGCGGCGCGGCTCCCGCCACGCCTGTCGGCGCCACCGCCGTCCCGACCAAACCCAACACGACTGCAACGAGAACACCCAGGCGTGGCATCCACGAACCTCCATGTTCGAACGGAACCACACATGATTCAGCAGCAAAGCTCGTCGGGCGTCAATCCGGCGATCGAGGTGTCGATTTCCCGCCGTCCCGTTCGCCGGGTAGGTGGACGGGCGTCACGACCGACGCCCGCGGAGGAGGAGACATGCGCACACTGCTGGTGACGGCGTTCGTGTCGGTGGACGGGGTGGTGCAGGCGCCGGGCGGCCCGGACGAGGACCGCGACGGCGGCTTCGCCCACGGCGGCTGGGCCGTGCCGCACCTCGGCCCCGAGGTCGTCGAGGCGGTGGCGGAGCTGATCACCCGGGCGGACGCGCTGCTGCTCGGCCGCCGGACCTACGAGGTCTTCGCCGAGAGCTGGCCGCTCGCCGCGGACGACGACCCGATCGGCGCGAAGCTGAACGCCGTGCCCAAGCACGTCGCGTCCCGGACGTTGACCGAGGTGACGTGGCGGAACTCGGCGCTGCTCACCGGCGACGTCGCCGACGCGGTGGCCGCGCTCAAGCGCGACGGCGACGGAGAGGTCCAGGTCCACGGCAGCGGCGACCTCGTGCAGACCCTCCTCGCCCACGACCTGGTCGACGAGTTCCACCTGGTCGTGCTGCCGGTCCTGGTCGGCTCGGGCAAGCGCCTGTTCGGGGCCGGCACCGCGCCCGCCGCCCTGCGGCCCGTCCGCACGGTGGCGCTGGGCAACGCCGTGGCCACCACCTACGCGCGGGCGGGCGGCCTCGAATACGGTGCGATGGGCCCCGAGACGGGGAACTGGTGACCGGGACGGGGGAACGCGCCATGCCGCAGTACGCGATCCTGATCTACGAGCAGGAGACGCCGGGCGGGGTCGCCGACATCCCGCCCGAGGTCATGGAGGCCAACCTCCGGGCGGGCGAGCTGATCGCCGCCATGGGCGTGCGGGTCGTGCACGAACAGGCCCTGGAACCCAGCACGCGCACCCGCACGGTGCGCAAGGGCGGCCTGGTGACCGACGGCCCGTTCCTGGAGAGCAAGGAGGTCATCGCCGGGTTCTTCGTGGTGGAGGCCGCCGACCTCGACCAGGCCGTCGAGGTGGCCCGGCTGCTGCCGATCATGGCGGGGGCCGTGGAGGTCCGGCCGCTGCTGGACGCGTGAACGACGTCGCGTGAACGGAGTCGAACGCGCGGTCGCCGACGCGCACCGCCGCGAGTGGGCCGCCGTGCTCGCCACGACGGTGCGCGTCACCCGCGACCTCGACCTGGCCGAGGACTGCGTCCAGGACGCCTGCGCCGACGCGCTGCGCGACTGGGCGCGCGACGGCGTGCCGGCCAGGCCCGGCGCCTGGCTGACCACCGCGGCCCGGCACAAGGCGCTGGACGCGCTGCGCCGGGCGGGCACGCTGCGGTCCAAGCTGCACCTGCTGGTGGAGCCCACCACCGCGCCGGACGACCCGCCGCCGCCCGACGACCCGCTGCGGCTGGTCTTCCTGTGCTGCCACCCGGCGCTGGGCACCGAGGCGCAGGTCGCGCTGACGCTGCGGCTGGTGTGCGGCGTGGCGACACTGGACGTCGCTCGTGCGCTCCTCGTGCCCGAGGCCACCGCGGCGGCCCGGATCACCCGCGCGAAGAAGAAGGTCGCCGCCGCGCGCGTCCCGTTCCGGCTGCCCGCGGCGGCCGAGCTGCCGGACCGGCTCGACGCCGTGCTGACCACCGTCCACCTGCTGTTCACCACCGGGCACACCGCGCCCTCCGGCGGGACGCTGACCAGGGACGACCTCGCCGGGCACGCGCTCGACCTGGCCCGCCTGCTGCACCGGCTGATGCCCGACGAGCGCGAGGTGCGCGGGCTGCTGGCGCTGCTGCTGGCCAACCACGCGCGCCGCGCCGGCCGCACCGCCGCCGACGGCCGCCTGCTGACCCTGGCCGAGCAGGACCGGTCGACCTGGGACCCGGCCGCGATCGACGAGGCGCACCACCTGGTCGTGGCCGCCCTGCGCGGCGGCCGGCCGGGTCGCTTCGCCCTCCAGGCCGCGATCGCGGCGCTGCACGCCACCGCGCCGACTTACGACGACACGGACTGGCCGCAGCTCCTGCTGCTCTACGACGAGCTGACCCGCGTGTGGCCGTCACCCGTGGTGGCGCTCAACCGGGCCGTGGCGGTGGCGGAGGTGCGCGGACCGGCCGCCGCGCTGGCCGAGGTGGCGGAACTGGAGCGGGACCGGCGGCTCGCCGGCTACCACTACCTGCCCGCGGTCAAGGCCGACCTGCTGCGCCGCCTCGGCCGCGACGCGACCGCCGAGTACGAGCGGGCGATCGCGCTGGCCGACAACGACGCCGAACGCGCGTTCCTGCGCGAGCGCGCTCAGTCCGCCAGGTAGGAGCAGGGCACCTCGAAGAACCACCGGTCCGGTTCGTGCTCGAACCGGCCGACCTGCCCGCCCGCGGCGCACTGCTCCCGGGCCCGCGCGACGCCGTCGCCCCATGGGAGGCCGTCCAGCACGCCACCGCGCACGTGGACGTGCTGCATGACGCTCCAGAACACGACCAGGGCGAACACGGCCTGCCCCGCCTTGACCGCCAGGCGCCCCCACGTCTCCCGGGGCACCGCGTCGAGGCCGACGGCCACCGCCGTGAACAGGAACAGGCACGGCGCGACGCTGTAGCGCTGCCCGGCGGTCACCACGCCCGGGTTCTGCACCTGGAGCACCTGGGCCCAGTTCGCGGTCAGCGTCACCACGATCACCAGCGCGCTGTAGCCGAGGCCGAGCGCCACCAGCACCCGGCCCGCCCGGTCGCCCCGGCGGAGCCCGGCGAGGACCGGCAGGCCGGCCAGCACGAGGGCCGCGAGCACCGGCGCGTTGCCCAGCACCGGGTAGTACCGCTCGACCTGCTCGGAGCCGGTGAACGCGGCCACCGGCACCCGCAGCAGCGCGGCGAGCAGCACCTGCACCGGGTCGACCGGGTCGTGGGAGTACGGGGTCCGCTCGGCGAACACCGTGATCACGCCCTGCGCCGCCGCGGCGACGAGGAACGCCGTCGGCAGGGCCCGGTCGCGCCACAGCGCCAACCGCAGGAGCGCGACCGGCGCCAGCAGGAACGCCAGCGGGCTCGACAGGGTGGCCAGCACGACGAAGACGACCACCGCCACCGGCACGCGGGGCTCGCGCCGCCACAGCAGCGCCCAGAACACGCCGTAGAGCAGGAACCAGTGCAGGTTGGTGACGTTGTCCAACGGCTCGGAGTTGCCCACGGGCAGCACCACGACCAGCGCCGCGTGCGCGAACCGGACCGGCAGCGAGCGCAGGTGGCCGGCCGAGGCGGCGAAGACGATCAACGCGACCAGCGCCCGCGGCGCCGCGGCCAGGACCGCGAACGCAGCGGCGGCGTGCTCCAGCGGCAGCACCGACACCAGCTCCGCGGCCAACCGCGGGATCGTGTGCAGGTAGCCGGCGTAGGGGGACACGAGGTTCGTGGCGAACGGCTGCGTGATGCCGTCGAGCAGGAAGCGCGCCCCGTCCTCGGCCCAGACGCGCTGGAGCCGCGACCACCCCGCCGGCGTGAGCAGCTGGAACCCCAGCGCCCCGAGGAACGCCACGGCGTACCCGACCACGAGCCGCCCGCGCGGCAGGTCGCTCCGCGGCGCCTCCGGCAACACCCGCTCGACCACCGCACGCCACCCCGGCCCGGCGGACACCGCCGGCGCCTCCCCCACCACCGCCACGTCAACCCCCAGGTCCCGGCACGCCGGCGCGCACGCTACACCAACCCACCTCGCGCGGGTCGAACGCTCAGGACCGGCGAACGGCCCGACCTGAAGTGCGCGAATGTGGAACTCGGGGGTCGCGAACGTTCGACACGGTGGTCCCGAGCGTTCGACTCGCGCGGTTCAGGGGGTTTTGTGCAGGATTATCAGGCGTTGGGTGGCGCGGGTCAGGGCTACGTAGCGCTCGGGTGGGCTCATGTGTTCCGGGTTGACCACCACGACCACGTCGAACTCCAGGCCCTTCGACGCGCGCGGTGTCAGCGGGCCGTTCGGGGTGATCACGGCGAACGTGCCGTTGCTCGGGCGGAAGGACTCCGGGTCGGCGTCGGTCACCTCGATCGGCGGCTCGCCCCGGCGCACCGAGGTCGGCGGGACCGCGTCGGGGTCGACTTCGGCCAGCGCCCGCGCCGCGTAGTCCATGATCTCCGCGGGCGTCCGGTAGTTGACCGTCAGCCGCCGGTAGCACCACCGGTCGCCCACGTGGGGGTCCAGCACCTCGTGCCACGTGCGCGCGCCCGCCTCCGCCTGCCGCTGGGCCAGGTCGCCGACGACGGTCATGCTGCGGTTGGGGCTCCGGCGGGCCAGCAGCCGCCAGTCCATCGCGGACAGCTCCTGCGCCTCGTCCACCACCACGTGCCCGTAGGTCCACTCGCGGTCGTCGGCGGCGCGCTCGGCGAGCACCCGGTGGTCCGGCGGGGTGTGCCGGTCGGCCAGCCACTCGGCGTGCACCAGGTCCACGGCGCGCAGCTCCTCCTCGTCGATCTCCGCGTCGGTGTCGACGACGTGCAGGACGCCCTGCGCGTACTCGACGGCCTCCCGCCGCTCCCGCGCAGCCCGGCGCTCCTCCTCGCCGTCCGTGCCGAGCAGCTCGGCGGCCTCGTCCAGCAGCGGCACGTCGGAGACCGTCCACGCCTCCGGCTCGTCGCGGCGCAGCTCCGGGCGGCCCAGGGCGGAGCAGCGGCCCGCGTACAGGTCGGCCAGCAGGCGTTCCGGGGTCAGCACGGGCCACAGCCGGGCGGCGGCCCGCGCCAGGTCGGGGTGCCGCGCCAGCTCGCGCCGCACGTCGTCGGCCAGCTCGGGCCAGTCCAGGCCGATCAGGTCCAGGGCGGGCGGCACGAGCACGTCGACGAGCGCGCGGCGGAACACCGGTCCGGCCTCGTTGTGCTTGAGGCCCGAGGCGCGCGCGACCTCGCGGGCCCGCTCGACCAGCGGCGCGGTCAGCGGCACCGTGACGTCCTCCAGCTCGACCGGGACCGGCTCGCCCGGCAGCTCCTCGCGGTCGGCGATCGCCTCGCGCAGCAGGTCGACGGCCGCCAGGCCGCCTTTCAGGGCTTGCAGCCCCGGGGTGTCCTCGCGGTCGGTCCGCACGCCGGGGAACAGCTCGCCGGGCGTCGCGAAGACCACGTCGGTCTCGCCCAGGGACGGCAGCACCTCGCCGATGTACCGCAGGAACCCCGGGTTCGGCCCGACCACCAGCACGCCCTGCCGCGACAGCCGCTCGCGCTGCGCATAGAGCAGGTAGGCGACGCGGTGCAGGGCCACCGCCGTCTTGCCGGTGCCCGGCCCGCCCTCGATCACCAGGACGCCGCGGTGCGGCAGTCGGATCACCTCGTCCTGCTCGGCCTGGATGGTGGCCACGATGTCGCGCATGGTCTCCGCGCGGGGCGCGCCCAACGCCGCCAGCAAGGACTCCGGGGTGACGTGCAGGTCGTCGTCGTGGAAGCTCTCCAGCACGCGACCGCGGACGTGGAAGTGACGCCTGCGCGTCACCCCTTCGGGGTTCGCCGCGGTCGCGGTGTAGAACGGGCGTGCGACCGGGGCGCGCCAATCCACGAGCAGCGGTTCGCAGTCGTTCGCGGGGTCGAACAAACCGATCCGGCCGATGTAGGCGCGTTCGCCGCCCTCGATGTCGAGGCGGCCGAAGCACAGCCCTTCATCAGCCACCTTCAAGCGGCTGACCTGCTCGGACAGCGTGCGCACGGCCACCTCGCGGTGCCAGCGCTGTTCGTCGGCGTCGCGCAGCGCGGTGTCCAGCGCGGCCTGCGCGGCGGCCCGCTCGCGGTCGAGCCGGGCGTGCGCGGACGAGATCCTCTCCTGTTCCGCGGACAATTCTCCTGTTGTCACGCTTGCCCCCTGTGATATACTTTGCTCAGCTGCCGGACAATTCTCCGGATAATGCCAATCCCCAGTTGTACCACATTTCCCGGTAATCGTGGGCGCGCTATTGTTCCGGTCGCAACTGCGACGAGCGGCGGAGGGACCCCGTGATGGAAGCGGTAGTGCTGGAGCGGTTCGGCGGGCCGGAGGAGCTGCGGCTCGCCGAGGTGGAGGTCCCGGAGCCGGGTCCCGGCCAGGTGCGGGTGCGGGTCCGCGCGGCGGGCGTCAACCCGTTCGACGGCAAGGTCCGGTCCGGCGCGATGGAGCGGGTGTTCGCCACGCGGCTGCCCGCCGTCCTCGGCCTGGAGGTCGCGGGCGAGGTGGACGCGGTCGGCCCGGGCGTCAACTCGGCGGCGGTGGGCGACGCGGTGTTCGGGTTCGCCGACACCGGCGCTTACGCCGAGCGGGCCCTGCTGACCACGTTCGCCCGCAAGCCCGCCGCGCTGACCTGGGAACGGGCGGTCGCGCTGCCCGTCGCGGGCGAGACCGCCGACCGCGTGCTGCGCCTGCTGGGCGTCACCGCGGGCGAGACCCTGCTCGTCAACGGCGCGGCGGGCGCGGTGGGCACGATCGCCGTGCAGCTCGCCGTCGCGGCGGGCGCGCGGGTCGTCGGCACGGCGGGACCGGACAACCAGGGGCACGTGGCCTCGCTCGGCGCGACGCCGACCACCTACGGCCCCGGCCTGGTCGAGCGGGTGCGCGCGCTGGCGCCCGAGGGCGTGGACGCGGTGTTCGACGTCGCGGGCCGGGGCGCGCTGCCGGACTCGATCGAGCTGCGCGGCGGCACGGACCGCATCGCCACCATCGCCGACCCCGCGGCCGCGGAGCTGGGCGTCACGTTCAGCGGCGCCGGCGAGCGGGACGCGGGACGACTGGCCGAGCTGGCCGACCTCGCCGCGCGGGGCGTGCTGGTCACCGCGATCGCCGCCACCTTCCCGCTGGCGCGAGCCGCCGAGGCGCACCGGGTGAGCGACGCGGGCCACGCGCGCGGGAAGCTCGTGCTGACCGCCTGAGCACCACCACCGTCAACGGCGGCGGGCCGCCTGCGCCAGGGCCATCCCGAGCAGAGGCGTCGCCTCGCGGTGGGGTCCCGCGGCTGATCAACCCGCACGAGGGCGGGTACGGCCGGCGGCGCGGCGCGGTTCACCCCGATCGCCGTCGCCGGGCAGATCCGCCTGCCCGGCGACGGCGACGCGGCCGGGAGCCGGCCGCGAGGGGGAAACGCCGAACCGACGCGTTCCCTCCACCCGCATTCGCACCGACCACCGCCGGCGGTTCACCCGGTGGGCGGTATTTTTCGAACCGCAGGTCAACGCGGCACAGGCACTCCCAAACGTGAATTTCGGAGCAATGCCGCGTAGGAATGGCCCAGTTCGTGCACACGAAGATTACGATCAGCTCATCGGGTGCCACCTTCGGTAAGGATGCATCATGTGCACGTGACCGAATCCAACTCCTCTCCGACGGCGATCAGCACCGACGTCCGCGGCGCCGTGACCGTGCTGCGACAGGTCGGCGACATCGACCTCGCGAACAGCGACAGCCTGCGGGTCCGCTGCGTCGAACTGCTCGACAGCGGCGTGGACGCGCTCGTGCTCGACTTCTCCGAGGTGACCTTCTTCGCCTCGTCGGGGATCGCGGCGCTCGCGCACGTCCGCGAGTACAACGCCGGGCGCGGCGGCCTGCCGGTGCACGTGGTGGCCGGCCGCAGCGTCCGCCGGTCGCTGGAGCTGACCGCCATGGACCGGCTGCTGCCGTTGCACGACACCGTGGAGGACGCGGTGCGGGCGGCCGAGGCCGCCGCGCGCTGACCGGGTGCGCCGGGCGCGGTCACCCCGGACCCGGCGCGTCCCACCCGGAGGTCCCGGCGGCGCTCACGACCACGGCTCGGCGGTGGTGGCGACCGTCGTGTCGCGATCGGCGGCCTCCTCGATCGCCAGCGCGACGCGGTGGTCGTGGACGCCCTCGGCCAGCGGGTACGGCTCGGGCCCCGAGCCCGCGACCCAGGCGGCCGTGTCCTGGAGCAGGGTGGCGATGGCGATCTCCTCGTCGTTCCACCGCCGCCCCTGGTGCGGGTTGCGGTACAGGACCTCCGAGTTGAACGCGATGTGGTCGGTGTCGAAGCCGTCCAGGTCGAGGTCGTAGCCGGTCTGCCTGCGCACGACCGGGCCGCGCGTGATCGTCCGGTCGGCGGCCAGGTGGACGACCTCCTGGTCGCGCAGCTCGCCCCGCGTGCCGCGGACCAGCAGGCGGCGCATCAGCAGCTGGTTGTGCCACTGGTTGTCGGTGAAGTCGTAGACGCCCAGCGCGCCGTGCTCCTCGAAGGAGATCGTGGCGATCGTCGTGGTGGCCTGCTTCACCTCGACGGGGTCGGCCCAGCCTGCCCGCGTGATCGGGTCGGCCAGCGGCGCGGCGTGGCGGGTGGCCCGGACCCGCACCGGGCCGCGCCCGGCGCCCAGCAGGGTCCGGATCAGCGACACCGCGTGGTACTGGTGGGTCGAGGAGACGTCGACGCGGGTCGGTTCGCCGATCACGCCCTTGCGGACGAGGGCGATGCGGGCGGCGTGGGCGGGCATCCGGGTGTACTGCTCGGCGACCTGCACCAGGCCGCTGCCACCGACCGCGGCCCACAGGGCGCGCAGGCCGTCGAGGTCGGGGGCGGGCGGCGTCTCGGCCAGCACGGGCACGCCGCGTTCGACGAGCTCGACGACCAGGCCCGGGGTGACCGGCCACGGCACGGCCGTGACCACGAAGTCCGGCTTGGCCCGGAGGCAGTCGTCCAGGGACGGGTGGACGGGCACGGGCAGGTCCCTGGGACCGCGCGACACCACGCCCACGCAGGTCAGGTCGTCCAGGGCGGCGGCGAGGCGCCAGAAGTACTCGGCCCGCCAACCGGAGCCGACGATCGCGAAGGTGGTCACGCCCCGATCCAACCAACACCCCCCGCCGAGGACCAGCGGAGCGCGCCCCGCCGCCATTTTCTGTCTACAAAGGACGTTCAAAGCCTTTGGTCGTGCACCGCCGCCCGCTCCCCTGGATACTGAACGCGCCGGGACCTGAACGCGGAGAGGCGGTTGCTGTGGACGTGGACGACCTGTGGCGGCTGCCGGCCGTCGAAGAGGTGCGGCGCAGGCTGGGCGCGGCGGTCTTCGACCGGGTCGCCGGTCCCGGCGGCCCGGCCACCCGCGACCGCATCCACCTCGCCCCCGGCCCGCGCTGGTTCGACCCCGACCGCCCGGTCCGCCGCGTGCACGGCGACGCGGCGATGTTCATCGGCGGGCTGCGCGCGCTGCTGCTCCAGTCGCTGCACCCGCTGGCGATGGCGGCGGTGGCCGGGCACTCGGACTACCGCGCCGACCCGTGGGGCCGGCTCCAGCGGACCAGCGCGTTCCTGGCGGTGACCACCTTCGGCACGGCGTCCGACGCGGCCGGCGCGATCGCCCGCGTGCGCGGCATCCACACCCGCGTGCGCGGCGCCGCGAGCGACGGCACGCCCTACCGCGCCGACGACCCGCACCTGCTGGAGTGGGTGCACGTCGCCGAGGTCGACAGCTTCCTGCGCTGCCACCAGCGCTACGGCGCGACCAGGCTGTCCCGGGCCGAGCAGGACGGCTACGTCGCCGACACCGCCCGCGTGGCCGTCGAGCTGGGCGTGCCCGACCCGCCCACGACCGCGGCCGGGCTGGCGGCGCGGCTGGCCGCGTTCCGCCCCGAGCTGCGCGGCACGCCCGAAGCCCGCGAGGCGGCCCGGTTCCTGCTGCTCACCCCGCCGCTGCCGGCTCCGGCCCGGGTCCCCTACGCGGCGATCGCCGCGGCCGCCGTCGCGTCGCTGCCCGCGTGGACCAGGCTGCCGCTGCGCCTGCCGTTCCTGCCGATGACCGAGCGGACCGCCGTGCGCCTGGCGGGCCACGGCGTCACCGGTGCGATCAGGTGGCTGCTGCCGCCCGCCCGGCAGCCGGCCTGAGATCGGCGTGATCCCCGGGACCGGCATGATCGGGGTGTGGAGATCAGCGGAGCACTCGACGCGTTGGCCGCCGGGAACGTCGACCTGGCCCGGGAGGTCGCCCGCCGCGGGGACTCGCCGCTGGCCGTGGCGCTGGCCGAGCACCTGTCGACCGGCCGGGGGCCCGGCGGCGTCTACGACCGGCCCGCGGCCTTCGCGGCGTTCATCAACGGCGGCGGCAACACCGCGCTGTACGACGCGGTCGTCGCGGCGCTGGGCGGTGTCTACGCCCGGACCCGCCCGACCACGCTGCTCGACGTCGGGTGCGGTGACGGCCGGGCGCTGCACCCCGCCCTGACCCTCCCGCACGCGCCGTCGGACGTCACGGTGGTCGAGCCCTCGGCCGCGCTGCTCGACGCGGCCGTGCGGGGCCTGACCGGCGTCACCGCCCACCTCACCCGGGTCGAGCCGTTCGCGGCGGGGTTGCCCGACGACGTCGCGTTCGACGTCGTCCAGTCGACGTTCGCCCTGCACACCCTGTCGCACGAGGCGCGCGACGCGGTGCTGGCCGACCTGGCGCCGCACGCGGGCGTGCTCGCGGTGGTCGAGTTCGACGTGCCGGACGTGCCGCACGCGGGCCCCGAGCACCGCCGGTTCCTGGCCGAGACCTACGAGCGCGGCCTCGCCGAGTACGACGCCGACCGCCGGCTGGTGGCGCAGGGGTTCCTGATGCCGGTGCTGACCGGCCAGCTGGTGCCGGGCGCGGTCCGCGCCACCTGGGAGCAGCCCGCGGCGCGGTGGGCCGAGCAGGTCCGGCGCGCCGGTTTCACCGACGTGGAGGTCGAGCCGCTGCACGACTACTGGTCGTCGCCCGCCTTCCTGCTCACCGCGCGCGGCCGGGCCCGGTGAGCCGACTCCGTCAACCCCGCGCGGCGTCGTCCTCGCGCGCGATGACCAGGAACTCGCCGTCGGGCGAGCCGACGGGTTCGCGGCGCCAGCCGCCGTGGATGCGGTCGACGGTGAAACCGGCGGCGGACAGCGATCCCCGCAGTTCCTCCTCGGTGCGGAACCGCATGGTCGCGGTGCCGATCCGCTCGCCGTCCGGGAAGTCGTAGTGGTGGGTGAACGACACGAGGCCGTCCTCGACCGAGGTGACCTCGGTCCACTGGGTGACCTCCACACCGCCCAGCACCACCGCGCGGCGGCTGTCGACGGGGTTCCACGCCTCCCAGTGGCGGGCGCGCGGGTCGCGGGAGTCGAACACCAGCCGCCCACCCGGCACGAGCGCCCGGGCCAGGTCGGCCGGCACCGCCGCCCACTCCTCGTCGGTGACCAGGAACTGGGCGACGTGGGAGGTCATCACGGCCACGTCGAACGCCGCGCCGGGCAGGTCGGCGGAGGTGCCCTCGACCCAGGTCACCCGCTCGGCGCCCGGTTTGACCCGGGCCGGCTCCAGCGAGGCCCGCGCCGGGTCGACCCCGGTGACGACGTGCCCGGCGGCGGCCAACCCGAGGGCGAGGCGCCCGGTGCCGCAGCCCAGGTCGAGCACGCGGGCGTTCGGGGTCTCGTCGACCACGGACAGGAAGAAGTCGTCGTCGACGCCCCAGCGGTACCGGGCGTCGTAGAGCGGGATGACCCGGGGGTCGCGGAACTCGCCGTGGTGCACGGGCGAACCGTAGTGACCCCCGCCCGGAGGGACCACCGCATTTGCCGGGCGCCGATACGGGCGCGGGTGCCGGCACCAGTGCCGGTCCGGGTGCGCCGGCCGCGGCGGGCGCACCCGGTCCGGCTCAGCCGCGCAGGCTGAGCGGTCGCAGGTCGGTCCAGTGCCGCTCCACGTACTCCAGGCACGCCTCCCGGGTCCCGGGGCCGAACCTGGAGGTCCAGCCGGCCGGGATCTCGGCGAACGCGGGCCACAGCGAGTGCTGCTCCTCGTCGTTGACCAGGACGTGGAAGCTGCCCTCGGCGTCGTCGAAGGGGTTGGTCACGGTTCGTTCCTCCGGTCGGTTCGTTCGTCCACTGTGGAGCTGCCTCAGCTCACCCGGGAAGCGCTGATCGCGAACTCCGGTCGCACGGCCACCGGCGCGGCGCGGTGGTCGAGCACCGACCCCAGGATCTCACCCACCCGCACCGAGGTGTTGGACAGCAGCGACGACGAGATGCCGTGCGTGTGCTCGGTGCCGCCCTGGAGGTAGAGGCCCCCGGTCACGTCGTCGCCGACCCGCAGGCGGTAGTCGCGGCCCACGAGGAGCCGGCCCAGCTCGTCGCGGGCGCAGCGGCCGGCCAGCTCGCCGAGCAGGCCCGTCGGGTCGGCCTCGCGGTAGCCGGTGGCGTAGACGACCGCGTCGGCGTCGAGCACCTCGTGCCGCCCGGTGACCAGCGACTCCACCGTGACCCGCAGGACCGGCTCGTCGTCGCGCAGCTCGACGACGCGGGACAGGTTGAGCAGCCGCAGCCGCTGCTCGCCGCGGACCTTCTCGCGGTACGCGCGCCGGTACAGCTCCTCGATCAGGTCGTGGTCGACCACCGCGTAGTTGGTGTTGGCGTGGTAGTCCATGAGCATCCGCTTGACCTGCTCGGGCGCGGTGAAGTAGTCGTCGACGGCGGCCGGGTCGAAGATCCGGTTGGCGAACGGGCTGTCGTCGGCCGGGCTGTAGCCGTAGCGGGCGAACACCGCGCACACCTCGGCGCGGGGGAACCGCTCGTGCAGGTGCGCGGTGACCTCCGCGCCGCTCTGCCCCGCGCCGACGACCACCAGGCGCTCGGGGTCGGTCAGCGACTCGACGCGGTGCAGGAAGTCCCGGGTGTGCCACACCCGCTCCGAGGGGCGCACGCCGTCGGGCAGCGCGGGCCGCAGGCCGGTCGCCAGCACCACGTTCCTGGCCCGGCGCACCTCGACCTCGCCGGCGGCGGTGCGGGAGGTGACGTCGAAGTGCGTCACCACGCCGTCCTCGGCCACCGGCTCGACGGCCACCACCTCGCTGCCGTAGGACACCAGGTCGTCCACCCGGTCGGCGGCCCACTCGAAGTAGTCGTGGAACTCCACGCGCAGCGGGAAGAGGTTCTTGTGGTTGATGAAGTCGACCAGCCGGCCCTCGCCGTGCAGGTAGCTCAGGAACGAGAAGGTGCTGTTCGGGTTCCTCAGCGTGACCAGGTCCTTGAGGAAGGACACCTGCATGGTCGCGTCGTCCAGCAGCATCCCCCGGTGCCAGCCGAACCCCGGCTGCCGCTCCAGGAAGTGCGCGGTCACCACGTCTTCGGCGGTCGCGGCCGCGTTGTGCTCGGTGACGGCGATCGCGAGGGCCAGGTTGGAGGGCCCGAAGCCGACGCCGAGGACGTCGAAGACCGGTGGTTGTGGCATGGCTGTCCCATCGGTACGACAACAGGGATGATCGAACTTTGGTTACCCTAACCTAAGCATGGGCACCGCGGGAGTGATCCAGGCCTCTCAAACCCTTAGGGTAGCCTCACCTGACCATCAGCGGAAGGCAGTCGTCGGGGTGAGAACCGTCCTCAGGAACACCGTGGCCGGGCAGTGGAGGACGGTGGTCGCCGCGTCGCTGCTGGGCGCCGCCCACCAGGCGGGCGAGGCCGCCGTGCCGCTGGTCATCGGCGCGGTCGTCGACGAGGCGGTGCGCACCGGCTCCAGCCGCCGGCTGGCCCTCTGGATCGGCGTGCTGGCGGTCGTGTTCGCCGTGCTGTCGATCAGCGGCCGCTTCTCGATCCGGCTCAGCGAGCGGGGATCGCACCGGGCCGCCCACGCGCTGCGCACCCGGCTGGCCGCGCGCGTGCTGGCCGCGGACGGCGGCGTCGGCGGCAGGCTGTCCGGCGAGCTGGCGAGCATCGCCACCGGCGACGCCCAGCGGGTCGGCCAGGTGAACCTTGCGCTGCCGACCGCGTTCGCCGCCCTGGCGGGCTTGCTGGTGGGCGCGGTGGCGCTGCTGCGCGTCTCGCTCGTGCTGGGCCTGCTGGTGCTCGTCGCCACGCCGCTGCTGCTGGTGCTGGCCCACTTCCTGGGCAAGCCGCTCGAACGGCGCAGCGACGCCGAGCAGGACCGGGCCGCGCTGGCGTCCGGTGTCGCGGCCGACCTGGTCGCCGGGCTGCGGGCGCTCAAGGGCATCGGCGCGGAGGACGCCGCCGCGCACCGGTACCGGGCGACCAGCCGCTCGTCGATGGGCGCCGCGATCCGGGCGGCCCGGTCGCGGGCCTGGCTGGACGGCTCCGTGCTCGCCCTGACCGGCGTCTTCCTCGCGGTCGTGGCGCTGGTCGGCGGCCGGCTGGCCGCGGCCGGCTCCATCACCGTCGGCGAGCTGGTGGCCGCGGTCGGGCTGGCGCAGTTCCTGCTGTGGCCGCTGTCGGTCTTCTCCTGGGTCACCGGCCTGCTCGCGCAGGGCCGCGCCTCGGCCGCGCGCGTCGCGGAGGTGCTGGCCGCGCCGCCCGCGGTGCCGCCGGGTTCCGCGCCGCTGCCCGTGCCGCTGCGCGGCCGGGTCGAGCTGGCGGACGTGACCTCCGGGACGCTGCGCGGCGCGTCCCTGACCGCCGAGCCGGGCGAACTGCTGGGCGTGGTGGCCCGCGACCCGGCCGACGCCGTGTCGCTGCTGGCCGTGCTGGCGCGGGAGGTGGACCCGGTCGGGGGTTCCGCGACGCTGGACGGCGTGCCCCTGTCGGACCTGGAGGGCGCGGCGCTGCGGTCGGCGGTGCTGGTCGCCGCGCACGACGCGGACCTGTTCGAGGGAACGGTGCTGGACAACGTGGCCGCGGGTCGCGGCGCCGAGGCGGGTGCGATGGCCGAGGTGCTGGCGGCCGCCGGCGTCGACGACGTGGCGCGGGCCCTGCCCGGCGGCCTGGGGGCGGCGGTCTCCGCGCGCGGCCGGTCGCTGTCCGGCGGGCAGCGGCAGCGGGTGGCCCTGGCCCGCGCGCTCGCCGCCGCTCCCCCGGTGCTGGTCGTGCACGACCCGACGACCGCGGTGGACGCGGTGACCGAGGTGTCGCTGGCCTCCGGGGTCAAGCGGGTGCGGGCCGGGCTGACCACCATCGCGGTCGCCACCAGCCCCGCCCTGCTCACCGCGGCCGACCGGGTGGTGTTCTTGGTGTCCGGCGCGGTGGTCGCCTCGGGCGCGCACGCGGACCTGGTGGCCGACGAGGACTACCGACTGGTGGTGTTGAGCTGATGCGGCGACTGCTGGCGGTCGCGTCCGGCGCGCGGACCCGGGCCGCGGTCGGCGAACTGCTGCGGCCCCGGCGCGGGCTCGCGTGGACGGCGTTCCTGGTGCTGTTCGCGGGCACCGCCGCGGGCCTGCTCACCGCGCCCCTGCTGGGGCGGGTCGTCGACGTGATCGCCGGCGGGTCCGCCGACCTCACCTGGCTCGCGGTGGCGCTGGCGGTGGTGGCCGTCGTGCAGGGCCTGGCCACGGCGTTCGGCACGTCACTGGTGGCGCGGCTGGGCGAGGGCGCGCTCGCCGACCTGCGCGAGGAGTTCGTCGCGCACGCGCTGCACCTGCCGCTGGAGCGGGTGGAGGAGGCCGGGGCCGGCGACCTGACCTCGCGGGTCACCCGGGACGTGCAGGTGATCGCGGACGCGGTGCGCAACGCGCTGCCGGTCATGGCGCGCTCGGCGCTGACCATCGGGCTGACCGTCGTCGGCATCGCGGTGCTGGACTGGCGGTTCCTGGCGCCGGTGCTGCTGGCGCTGCCGATCCACGTGCACACCGTGCGCTGGTACGGCGGGCGGGCGGCGCGGCTGTACGCGGCGCAGCGCGTCGCGGTCGGCGCGCAGCAACAGCAGCTGCTGGACTCCCTCGGCGGCGCGGCGACCGTGCGCGCGTTCGGGCTCGCCGACGAGCACGTGGCGCGGGTGCGGTCGCGGTCCCGCGAGGCGGTCGACCTGGCGCTGCGCGGCATCCGGCTGCTGACCTCGTTCTTCGGGCGGCTCAACCTGGCCGAGTTCATCGGCCTGGCGGGCGTGCTGGTGACCGGCTTCCTGCTCGTGGGCGCGGGGGCGGCGTCCGTGGGCACGGCGGCCGCCGCCGCGCTGTACTTCCACAACCTGTTCAACCCGATCAACGCGGCGCTCTCGCTGGCCGACGACGTGCAGGCCGCCACCGCGTCGCTCGCGCGGCTGGTCGGCGTGACCGACGAGCCCGCGCCGTCGCCCGAGGGCCGGGTGCGGCCGCCGGGCGCCACCGTCGAGCTGGTCGGGGTCGGTCACTCCTACGTGGACGGCCACCCGGTGCTCGCGGACGTGGACCTGGAGCTGGCCGCCGGTGAGCGGGTCGCGCTGGTCGGCGCGTCCGGCGCGGGCAAGACCACGCTGGCGAAGCTGATCGCGGGCGTGCACCAGCCGACCACCGGCCACCTCCGCCTCGGCGGGGTCGACCTGGCGTCGGCGGTGAGGTCGGTCGCGCTGGTGACGCAGGAGGTGCACGTCTTCGCCGGCCCGCTGGCCGACGACCTGCGCCTGGCCCGACCCGGCGCGACCGACGACGACCTGCTCGACGCCCTCGACCGGGTGGGCGCGCTGGGCTGGGTGCGCGCGCTGCCCTCGGGGACGGCGACCGTCGTCGGCGAGGGCGGGCACCGGCTGACCGTGGCGCAGGCGCAGCAGCTGGCCCTGGCGCGGCTCGTGCTGGCCGACCCGCCCGTGGCGGTCCTGGACGAGGCGACGGCGGACGCGGGCAGCGCGGGCGCGCGGGAGCTGGAGGAGGCGGCGGCGCGGGCCCTCGACGGGCGGACCGGCCTGCTGGTCGCGCACCGCCTGACCCAGGCGGCCACGGCCGACCGGGTGGTGGTGCTGGAGGCCGGGCGGGTGGTGGAGACCGGCACGCACGAACAGCTGGTGGCCGCGGGCGGGCGGTACGCGGCGCTGTGGGCGGCCTGGTCGGGCACGCGCTCCCGGTAGCCGACCGGGCCGGCCGCGCGTCCCTCCGCCTCACGGCTCCGGAGGCGGCCCTGTGGTGTCGCGGGCCGACGGCCCACCGGTCGCCGTCAGCCGCCCGTCGCAGCGGTGGCGAAGGCGCCCGGGCGGTGGTCAACCGGAGCGGCGGACCACCAGTTCGGTGGGCAGGACCACGGGCTCGGCGGGCGGGGTGGCGCCCTCCAGCCGCGACAGCAGCAGCCGGGCCGCGGCCTCGCCCATCCGCCGCATCGGCTGGCGCACCGTGGTCAGCTCGGCGTGCCCGGCGATCGGTATGTCGTCGAAGCCGACCACCGCCACGTCGTCCGGCACGCGGCGGCCCGCCGCGCCCAGCGCCTTCACCACGCCCAGCGCCGACAGGTCGTTGTGCGCGAACACCGCGTCGAACGGCAGCCCGGTGGCCATCAGCTTGTCCGTCGCCACGGCGCCGCGTTCGGTGGTGAAGTCGCCCTCCACCACCAGCCTCGGGTCGACGTGCACGCCCAGCTCGCCCAGGGCGTCGAGGAAACCGTCCAGCCGCTCCCGCACGCACCCGAAGTCCGCGGGCCCGGTCACCACGGCGAAGTGCCGCCGCCCGGCGGAGACGAGGTGCCTGGCCGCCGCCCACGCGCCCTCCCGGTTGGTGGTGCCCACCGACGGGAACCCGGGCCTGCTGCCCCGGTCGTCGATCATCACCACCGGCAGGCCCTGGTCGTGCAGCGCCTCGATGTAGTTCAGCGTGTCCGGCGGCTCGATCACCAGCAGCCCGTCGAACGCCTTGGCCGACACGTGGCTGGCGAACTGCGCCAGCGACTCGGAGCCCCGGTTGACCGTGTAGAGCAGCAGGCCGTAGCCGTCGGACTCCAGCTCGTCCACCGCGCCCTGCACGACCTCGCCGGTCCACGGCCAGGTCAGCGACGGCACGAGCATCCCGACGGTGCGGGCTCGGCCGCGCGCGAGCCCGACCGCCCGTGCGCTGGGCACGTAGCCGACGTCCGCGATCACCTGCCGCACCCGTGCCGCGGTGGCCGCGTCCACATCGGGTTTGCCGTTGAGCACGCGGGACACGGTCGCCTTGCTCACCTGGGCGCGTTGGGCGACTTCGGCGATCGTGACTCGCACGGTGCACTCCTCGACAGCGGCCTGCGGAACCGGTACCGGTACCGGTACCGGTTTCAGGAAGGCAGTCAACCGCCGGTTGAACACAGCGTCAAGAGCCTGTCACGCAAGTGTCGCGCGTCGGACGGGTGTCCGTGCGGCGCGGAACGGGCCAGGGGCGCCAGGTTGCGCCGTTCAGGCCAAAGGCGCGCGGACCGTTCGGCCCCGTGCTCGCGACGAGGCCCTTTCATCGCCGCGACCGGCGGACACCGGCCCGGTTAGGGTCGATCCCATGGGGACCGTCGCGGCCGTGAGCCGGAGTGGGGAGTACACGTTCACCAAGCCCAACCAGGAGACCATCACGCTCGTCGCCGGGCTGGGCGTGGCGGGCGACGTGCACCGGGGCGTCACCGTCAAGCACCGGTCGCGGGTGGCGCGCGACCCGTCCCAGCCCAACCTCCGCCAGGTGCACCTGATGCACGCCGAGCTGCACGACGAGCTGAACGCCAAGGGCTTCCCGGTGGACGCGGGGCAGCTCGGGGAGAACGTCACCACGCGCGGCGTCGACCTGCTGGGGCTGCCGACCGGGACCAGGCTGCGCCTCGGCGCGCGCGCCGTGGTCGAGGTGACCGGCCTGCGCAACCCGTGCCCGCAGATCGAGGCGTTCCGGCCGGGCCTGCTCAAGGAGGTCGTCGGCCGCGACGAGGACGGGAACGTGGTGCGCCGCGCGGGCATCATGTCCGTCGTGCTGGTCGGCGGCGAGGTCCGCCCGGGTGACGAGGTCCGGGTCGAGCTGCCGGACGGGCCGCGCACCCCGCTCCGACCGGTCTGACCGGGCGCCGACCCGCCGCCGACCGCTACCGTCCCTGGTCATGGGACTGCTGGACGGCAAGGTCGCCTTGGTCACCGGGGCCGGCGGCGTCGTCGGGCGCGGCATCGCGCGGCGGCTCGCGGCGGCCGGCGCTTCGGTGGTCGCGCACACGCGCACGACACCGGTCGACGACCTGGTGGCCGAACTCCGCGAACTCCGCGAACTCGCCGAACCCGGCCGGCTCGGCGAACCCGGCGAGCCCGGCAGCGGCGCCCTCGCGGTCGCCGCCGACCTCACCGACCCCGACGAGTGCCGGCGGGTGGTCCGCGAGGCCGCCGGGTGGCGCGGCCGGCTCGACGTGCTGGTCAACAACGCCGGCGCGCAGCCGGTCCAGCCCCTGGCCGGCATGACGGCCGCCGAGTGGCGCGCGGTCGTGGACACGAACCTGACCAGCGCGTTCTCCTGCACCCAGGCCGCGGCCGAGGTGATGGCGCACGGGAGTTCGATCACGCACGTAGCCTCGATCGAGGGCACGCGACCCGCGCCCGGCCACGCGCACTACAGCGCCTCGAAAGCGGCCCTGATCATGCACGCCCGCTCCGCCGCGCTGGAGTACGGCGAGCGCGGCATCCGGGTCAACACCGTCTCACCCGGGCTGATCGCCAGGCCGGGCATCGAGGACGAGTGGCCCGAGGGCGTGGCCAGGTGGACGAGTGCCGCGCCCCTCGCGCGACTGGGCACGCCCGAGGACGTCGGCGACGCGTGCGCGTTCCTCGCCTCCCCCCTGGCGCGGTGGATCACCGGGCACGACCTCGTGGTGGACGGCGGCGTCTCCGCCCGCCCCACCTGGTGACCGCGGTCGGCCCCGTGGCGCGGAACCGACCGCGAGAACCCGCCGAAGCCGAATTCGAGCCGAGGAGGAATTCTTCGGCAAAAGCCCAGGACATTGCTCGTCCAGCGCCCCGCAAAGAGAGCGAAAAGCGCTGCGACATTTCAGTGACGTGGCAATCCGGTCGAATACCGGCCACCCGATCGGGTCACCCACAGGTCATGCGACGAACCCGAACCCTCATGGCGTCCCTGTTCGCCTCCAGCCTGCTGGCCGCGCCCCTGGTCGGCGCGGGCGCCGCGTCCGCCGCACCGCCCGAGACCGACCTGCTGCTCGCCGTCCACCAGCAGGTAGCGGCCTGGACAGCACCCGGTTCAGCTGCGACCCGGCATCGGGCGAGCACACCCGGGCACAGACCGCGTGCGAGGAGATCGCGGCCGCGAACGGCGATTTCACGCAACTCGGCGCCGATGACAGCCGCATCTGCACGTACGAGTACGACCCGGTGACGGTCTTCGCCTTCGGCGTTTACCGCGGCGAGCCGGTCCAGTACGTCGAGGAATTCCCGAACCGGTGCGCCATGGAGAACGAGACCGGCTCGGTTTTCTCGTTCTGACCCCGCCCGCCCGTTCCCGGGAATGATCCGCGGCCCCGCGCCCTACCCAGGGAGCGGGGCCGTCTCACATTTTGTGGGATAGATCTTTGCCAAGGTGAAGTTGATTAGGCCGGCGCGCCACGGGTAGGTCCTAGGCGACAAGACGCCGACCGTGAGGAGCCAGTCGTGGCCGAGAACCAGGTGGGCGCGGTCCGCGAGACCGCTGAGCAGGAAGGCACCGCCGTGGCGCGGCACGCCAGGCAGGCCGCCGGAGAGGTGGGAGCCACCGCGCGTGAGCAGGTCGGGCAGGTGGCCCAGGAGGCCAAGGGCCAGGCCAAGCACGTCGTGCACGACGTCCGCCAGCGCGTCGCCGGAGAGGCTGAGCAGCAGGCGCAGCGCGTGTCGCAGCAGATCAACCGCATCGCCGACGAACTGCACTCGATGGCGGAGAACTCGGGCCCGGACTCGATGACGGCCCCGGCGCTGCGCCAGGTCGCCGACTCCGGCAGGCAGGCGGCCAGGTTCCTCGACGAGCGGGGCGCGCGGGGGCTGCTGGACTCGGCCCAGGACTTCGCGCGGCGCAAGCCGGGGACGTTCCTCATCGGCGCGGCCGTGGCCGGGTTCCTGGTCACGCGCGTCGCCAAGAGCATGAGCGGGTCGGGTGACCAGCAGCAGGACTACCGCCCGGAGCAGGGTCGCCTGTCCGACGGGACCACGCCGCTGCCCACCACCTCGCAGCTGCCGCAGGAGCCCGACTTCAGCACGCCCGCGCCGCGCACCGGCGCGGAGGCGCCGGGCGCCGGCTACCCGGCGGGCACCGGTTACCCGTCCGACACCGGCTACCCCGCGGGCACCGCTTCCGGTCAGTACCCGAGCGGCAGCCCGTACCAGGCCGGCACGGCCGGCCGGCCCGCTTCGCCGACCCAGCCCGGTGGCGCTTACGACCCGGAGGGCAGCTCGTATGTCCAGCGCTGAGACCACCGGCGCCCCCTACGCGGGCCCGCCGTACACCGGCGGGGCCACCGAAGTCCCCTACCCCCGCCCCGACGCGCCGGAAGACGACCGCACGTCGCTCGGCGAGCTGGTCGGCGAGCTGACCCAGGACCTGTCGAAGCTGATGCGGCAGGAGCTGGAGCTGGCCAAGGCGGAGATCCGGCAGGAGGCGTCGAAGGCGGGCAAGGCCGCCGGGATGCTCGGCGCGGCCGGGTTCGCGGGCTACATGACCGCGGTCCTGCTGAGCCTGGCCCTCGTCTTCGCCCTCGGCGCGATCATGCCGCTGGGCTGGGCGGCCCTCATCGTCGCCGCGCTGTGGGGCATCGCCGGGTTCGCCCTGTTCTCCACCGGCCGCGCGCGACTGCGCACCGTGTCCCCCAAGCCGGAACGCACCATCGAAACCCTCAAGGAGGACGCCGAATGGGCCCGACACCCGACCAAATAAGGCACGACATCGACCGCACCCGTGCCGAGCTGGTCGCCGACGCCAACCGCATCGTCGACCACACGAGGCCGCGCAACATCGCGCAGCGCCGGGTCAACCGGGTCCGGCACGGCCTGACCACCCTGAGGGAGCGAGTGATGGGCACCATGCCCGACACGACGACCATGCAGAACCGGACCTCGGACGTGGCGTCGACGGTCGGCGACCGCACCAAGGACGCGGCGTCCACCGTGGGCGACAAGGCCCAGCAGGCCGGTCAGGCCGTGGCGCACACCGCGCAGCAGGCCGGCCAGGCCGTGCAGCAGGCGCCGCAGATGGCCCGGCAGCAGGCGCGGGGCAACCCGCTGGCGGCGGGCCTGATCGCGTTCGGCGCCGGCGCGGTCGTCGCGGCGCTGCTGCCCGCGACCCGGGCCGAGGAGGACGCGGTCCGTCAGCTCGGCGAGCGCGCGAGCGACGTGGTCGAGCCGGTGAAGGAAGCGCTCACCGAATCGGCCCAGAAGATCAAGGAGGACGCCACGTCGGCCGTCACCGACGCGGCGAACGAGGTGAAGCAGACCGCGCAGCAGGCCGCGCAGGCCACCGCCGAGCACGCCAAGGGCTCGGCGCAGGAGGTCGGCGAGCACGCCCGCGACTCGGGCCAGCAGGTCAAGCAGGAGGCCCGCAAGCAGTAAGCGGTTCACGCGGTGCGAGGGGTGGCGCCACGGCGCCACCCCTCGGGGCCGTTCACGGCCCCGCGCACGACCTCCAGCGGCCCGCGCGCACCCTTCAGCGCTCCGGAAACCCGCCACCCGTCCGGCGCCCCGCCCTCACAGGTGCGCGTTCAGGATCGCCGACACCTCGTCGGCCGCCTCGACCAGCGCCAGGTGCGCCCCCGGCACCAGGTGGAACGACGCGCCGGGGATCGCCTCCGCCACCGCCTGCCCGTACCGCGGCGGCGTGATCTCGTCGTAAGCGCCCGAGACCACGGCGGTCGGCGCCTCGATCGCGGGCAGCACCGACCTCAGGTCCAGCGCGGACAGCGCGTCGCAGCACCCGGCGAAACCCTCGTCGTCCACTGTGGACACACCGGCCGCGAACGCCGCCACCACCTCCGGGCACCGCGCCGCGAACCCGCGGGTGAACCAGTGCCCCGCCACCACCGGCGCGATGGACCCCGTGCCCGACGCCCGCACCTCGGCGGCCCGGTCCAGCCACGGCTGGGCGACCGGGGAGATCGCCACCGCGCAGCACAGCACCAGCCGCTCGATGCGCTCGGGCGCGTGCCCCGCCAGCCACATGCCCACCATGCCGCCCAACGACACCCCGCAGTAGGACACGCGCGGCAGGTCCAGGGCGTCCAGCAGCTCCAGCACGTCGTCGGCCAGGTCGTCGAGCCGGTACGGGCCCGGCGCGGTCGGGCTGCCACCGTGACCCCGGTGGTCGTAGCGCAGCACCCGGAACCGCCGGTGCAGCAACGGCAGCTGCGCCTCCCACAGCGCGGTGGTGGTGCCCAGCGAGTTGCCCAGGACGACGACGGGCGCGTCCGGGGGCCCGCTCAACTCGTGGTGCAGCTTCACGGTCTCCCCCTGCCCCGGTGGGCGGCGAGCGCGCGGTCGACGAACTCGCCCGCGGAGCCGACGTAGCCCGCCGGGTCCAGGGCATCGTCGATCTCCTTCTCCGTCAACCCGATCCGCAGGTCGGCCAGCAGCGCTTCACGCAGCGTGCAGCCCGAGTTCACCGCGGTCCGGCACACCTCGGCGACCAGGTCCTGCGCCTCGGCGCGGCCGACCAGGGCGGTCAGCCGCACGGCCACGTTCTCGGCCATCAGCAGGCCACCCGTCAGCTCCAGGTTGCGGCGCATCCGCGCGGTGTCCACCCGCAGCTTCGACAGCAGCTCGCGCGTGCCCCGCACCGCGCCGCCGACCAGCCTCAGCAGCTCAGTCACGGTCTGCCACTCGCCGTGCCAGGCGCCCGCGGCCCGCTCGTGCTCCTGGACCATCGCGGACAGCACCGTGGACACCAGGCCGGGCACGCGCCGCGCGCACGCCGTGACCAGCACCGCGCGCACCGGGTTGTGCTTGTGCGGCATGGCCGACGACGTGCCGCCGTCCGCCTCGGCCACCTCGGCGACCTCGGTCTGCGCGAGCAGCACCACGTCCTGCGCGATCTTGCCCAGCACGCCGGCCGCCTCGCCCAGCGCGCCCGCCAGCTCAGCCACCCTGGTCCGGTTGGTGTGCCACGGGAGCAGCGGCGCGGCGAGGCCCAGCTCGGCGGCCAGGTCGTCGGTCAGCCGGGCGCCCGGATCCGCCACGGCGGCCAGCGTGCCCGCCGCGCCGCCGAACTGCACGGCCAGCCGGTGGGCCCGCACGCGGAGCAGCGCGCCCTCGGCCTCGTCGACCGCCACCATCCACCCGGCGCACTTGAGGCCGAACGTGGTGGGCAGCGCGTGCTGGCCCAGGGTGCGGCCCGAGATCAGGGTGTCCCGGTGGCGCTCGGCGAGCCGCTCGCACTCGGCCCCCACGCCCCGCAGCCCCGCCAGGATCGGTCCCAGCGCCCGGTGCGCGACCAGCGACAGCGCCGTGTCCAGCACGTCCTGGCTGGTGGCGCCGTTGTGCAGGGCGGCGCGACCCTCCTGGGTGACGCGCGCGGCGATCGCCCGCACCAGCGGCACGACCGGCGTGCCCGAGGTCAGGGCGCCCTCGCCCACGGCCACCGGGTCGTAGTGCCCGACGTCGATGGCGGTGACGACCATCCGGGCCGCTTCCTCGGACACCAGGCCCGCCCGGGCCTGCACGATGGTCAGCGCGCGCTCGAAGTCCAGCATGGCCCGCAGCCACGCCCGGTCGCAGATCTCGGCCTCCACGTCCGGGTCTGTGAACAGCGGGCCCCACAGTGAGCGGGCGCTGTGCTCAGAGGTCGAAGACGACGGTTTCATGCTCCCCTTGCGGTTCGGTGTCGAAGCTGCGGCCCCCTGGTCTGGAGGTGCTCCGGCGGAACCCACGGAAATCCTTCCACCGCAGCGGGCCGTCCGGGTCGTCGGGGTGGGTGAACCCGGAGGGGTGGTGGTGTTGCGCCGTTCAGCGGCCGGCACCGCCGCGGGCCCGGTTCCCGGACCGCCGTTCGAGGGACCGCGCCCGGGACGCGGCGAACGCTATTGATCACCGGGAGCGGGGGTCAACGGGCCTTCCGCTCACCGGAAGCCCGGTCGCGGCGGTCACGGCGTCAGCCCTCCGCCTGCACCACCATCATGGTCAGGTCGTCGTGCTCGGCCGTGCCCAGCCAGCCGAACACCAGCTCCTTCAGGCGACCGGCCACCCGTTCGGCGGACAGGCCCGCGCAGGCGGACAGCGCCGACTTCAACCGGGCGTCGCCGAAGAGCTCCTGCCGGTCGCCGCCCTTGCGCGCCTCGGTCACCCCGTCGCTGTAGAGCAGGAGGGTCTCCCCCGGCGCGAGCACCACCGTGGTCTGGTGGAACCGCACCTCCTGGAGCACGCCCACGATGCCGCCGTGCACCGCGACCTCGTCCACCCGGCCGTCGGCGCGCAGCACGAGCGGCGCGGGGTGGCCGCCCGCGGCGAGGGTCAGGCGCAGCCCGCCCGCCTGCACCGGCATCACGGTGCCGACCACCAGCGTGGTGAACAGCCTGCTGCCCGCCGCCCGCAGCGCCGCGTTGAGCAGGTGCAGCAACCGCGCCGGCCGCTGCTCGACCAGCAGCAGCGTGTGCAGGCTCTGCCGGACCCGGCCGCTCTGCGCCGCCGCCTCGACCCCGTTGCCCGCCACGTCGCCCAGCACGAACGCCGCGGTGCCGTCCTCGCGCGGGTGCACGTCGTAGAAGTCGCCGCCGACCAGCGCCTCCGCGTGCGCCGGTTCGTACACGCACGCCAGCCGCACACCGGGCACCACCGGCAGCGGCGACGGCAGCAGGTTCGCCCGCAGCGCCGCCACGACCCGCTCCTGCTCGGCGAACCGCGCGCCGGCCGCCACCGCCACGGCGGCCCGCTCGGCGTACCGCTTGAGCAGCTCCACGTCGCGTGGACCGCCGAAGCACACCAGTGCGCCGCCCGCGATCAGCGGCACCGCCAGGCCCAGACCCGACACGCCCCACGGCCCCTCACCCGAAGTGGTGACATCGGCGTGCTCGGCCTCGCCGTCCAGCACGGCGAACAGCCCCGGCGCGGCAGCGGCCGCCTGGCGGGGCGTGCGGGTGGTCGCGATGTCGCCGTCCGGCGTGCGCCGCCACCACTCCAGCCGACCGCGCAAACCCGGCAGCACCGCGACGGTGTGCTCGGCCGGAGCCAGCTCGACCACCGCGCGCAGCGCGGCCGACCGGTCGGTGAACAGGCTGAACCGCTCCCCCGCCCGGTCCAGGAAGTCCTCCGCGCTCCGGTACCAGGCGGTCCAGCCGCCACCCAGGTCCTGCTTGCGGCCACGCGGCTCGGGCAGCGCCGACCCCTGCCGCGCGTCCGGGAACAGCACGGCCGCGAGCGGGTTGGCCAGGCGCACGACGGCATCCGGGTCGAGCACGACCACGGCCTCGTGGAAGCCGTCGACGAGACGGCGCCACGCGTCGAGGTCGAGGCCCGTTTCGGCGCCTTGCCGGTAGCCCTGGGCCATCTCGGCTCCTGTGTGTCGGGTTCGCCCCAACCTATCGGACAAGTCGCCCCCAACAGTGGCAGGCTTGGCGCAGTTCCGCTGACACAGGAGGCTCTCGTGACGACCGTTCAGGACGACACGGACGTGACCCTGGCCCGCCTGCTCTCCGCCATGCGGGAGATGAGGGACGGCAACTTCCGCCGCCGCCTCGTCGTGCCCAAGGGGAACGGACCCGCCGGGGAGGGCAGGTCCGGTGGCGTCGGCGCGGAGCTGGCCGAGGTGTTCAACGAGATCGCCGAGCGCAACCAGTGGTTGGTCGGCGAGCTGGCCCGGGTTCGGCAGTCCGTCGGCCAGGAGGGCAGGCTGGACGAGCGGCTGGCGCCCAGCACCGGCGCGGGCGGCTGGGTGCTGGCCGCGGACGCGGTGAACGACCTGATCGACGACCTGACCCGGCCGACCGCCGAGCTGAGCCGCGTGCTCGCCGCGGTCGCGGAGGGCGACCTGTCGCAGGAGATCGTGGTCGACGCGCGCGGCGAGGTCGCGGCGCTGGTGGAGAGCTTCAACTCGATGACCGCGACGCTGCGGACCTTCGCGGGCGAGGTCACGCGCGTGGCGCGCGAGGTCGGCACCGAGGGCCGGCTGGGCGGTCAGGCCCAGGTGCCCGGCGTGGCCGGCACCTGGCGCGACCTCACCGACTCGGTCAACTTCATGGCCGACAACCTCACCAAGCAGGTGCGCGACATCGCCCAGGTCGCGACCGCCGTGGCCCAGGGCGACCTGACGCAGAAGATCACCGTGACGGTCGCGGGCGAGATGCTGGAGCTGAAGAACACCGTCAACACGATGGTGGACCAGCTGTCCTCGTTCGCGGACGAGGTCACGCGCGTCGCCCGAGAAGTCGGCACGGACGGCCGGCTGGGCGGACAGGCCCAGGTGACGGGCGTCGCGGGCACCTGGCGCGACCTCACCGACAACGTGAACTTCATGGCGAACAACCTGACCTCGCAGGTCCGCAACATCGCCCAGGTCGCGACCGCCGTGGCCCAGGGCGACCTGTCCCAGAAGATCACCGTGGACGCGCGCGGCGAGATCCTGGAACTGAAGACCACCATCAACACCATGGTCGACCAGCTCTCGGCCTTCGCCCAAGAGGTCACCCGCGTCGCCCGGGAGGTCGGCACGGACGGCCGGCTGGGCGGTCAGGCGCAGGTGCCCGGCGTGGCGGGCACCTGGCGCGACCTCACCGACTCGGTCAACTTCATGGCGGGCAACCTGACCTCGCAGGTCCGCAACATCGCCCAGGTGACCACGGCGGTGGCGCAGGGCGACCTGTCGCAGAAGATCGACGTGGACGCGCGCGGCGAGATCCTCCAGCTCAAGACCACCATCAACACCATGGTCGACCAGCTGTCCTCGTTCGCGGCCGAGGTGACCCGCGTGGCGCGCGAGGTCGGCAGCGACGGCCGGCTGGGCGGACAGGCCCAGGTGCCCGGCGTGGCCGGCACCTGGCGCGACCTCACCGACTCGGTCAACTTCATGGCGGGCAACCTCACCTCGCAGGTCCGCAACATCGCCCAGGTCGCGACGGCCGTGGCGCGCGGCGACCTGTCGCAGAAGATCACGGTGAACGCGCGGGGCGAGATCCTGGAGCTGAAGGACACCATCAACACGATGGTGGACCAGCTCTCGGCGTTCGCCGACGAGGTCACCCGCGTCGCCCGAGAAGTCGGCACGGACGGCCGACTGGGCGGACAGGCCCAGGTGCCCGGCGTGGCGGGCACCTGGCGCGACCTCACCGACTCGGTCAACTTCATGGCCAACAACCTGACCGCGCAGGTGCGGTCGATCGCCCAGGTGACCACGGCGGTGGCGCTCGGCGACCTGACGCAGAAGATCACCGTGGACGCGCGCGGCGAGATCCTGGAGCTGAAGTCGACCATCAACACCATGGTGGACCAGCTCTCGGCCTTCGCCGACGAGGTCACCCGCGTCGCCCGAGAAGTCGGCACGGACGGCCGACTGGGCGGACAGGCCCGCGTGCCGGGCGTCGCGGGCACCTGGAAGGGCCTCACCGACAACGTCAACGTCATGGCCGACAACCTGTCCACGCAGGTGCGGTCCATCGCCGAGGTGGCGACCGCGGTGGCGCGCGGCGACCTGTCGCAGAAGATCACCGTCGACGCCAAGGGCGAGGTCGCCGCGCTCGCCGGCGTGATCAACGGCATGGTGGACACGCTGCGCGCGTTCGCGGACGAGGTCACGCGCGTGGCGCGCGAGGTCGGCACCGAGGGCATCCTGGGCGGTCAGGCGCGGGTGCCGAACGTGGCGGGCACCTGGAAGGACCTGACCGACAACGTCAACTCGATGGCGAACAACCTGACCAACCAGGTGCGCA
>NZ_BAAAKE010000053.1:0-29244 GCF_039527585.1 Saccharothrix xinjiangensis
GACCGCCGAGAAGGCGTTCTCCGACCTGAGGAAAGCGGGGGTGGTGGTCAGTCACCTGAGGCGTGACGTGCTGGTGCCGGACCTGGCCGGTTTGCGCAAGTTCGCGGGTATCTGACGCCAGTCCGCAGGAGTGCGGCATTGACGCCGATGCCGTATCCCACAGTGCCCCTGCGCGCCCGACCGGGCGCCGCAGCGCCGTCCGCACCGCACGAAAGGCCGAGCCAATGAGCCTCCAGCGCAGTCTGCTGGTCTGTTGTGACCTGAGGAGCTACGGGTCGGCCGACGACCGGCTCCAGCGCGAGTTGCAGGAGCTGCTGGTGCGCAGCCTGGACCGGGCCGGCGAGGCCGCCGGCCTGGACCGGTCGACGTGGGCGCGGCAGCCCAAGGGCGACGAGGAGTGGGCCGTGCTGCCCGCGGGCACGCCGGACCACCTGGTGGTCGACCGGTACGTGCGCGCGCTGGACGCCGAGCTGGCGTCGGTCAACGCCTACCGGGTGCCGCACGCCCGGTTGCGGCTGCGCATGGCCGTCCACTTCGGCGCCGCGACCGAGGGCGCCAACGGTTACCCCGGGCAGGACGCGGTGCTGGTCAGCAGGCTGATGGACAGCGCGGCCGCCCGCGCCGCCCTGGAGCAGACCGACGCCGACCTGGTCGTGGTGCTGTCCGACCTGGTCTTCACGTCGGTGGTGGCGGCCGGGTACACGACGCTGCGCCCCGAGGACTTCCGCGAGGTCGAGGTGCGGGTGAAGACCTTCACCGGGCGCGGTCGGCTGTGGATCCCCGGCGGTGACGCGCACGCCCTGCGCCTCGACCTCGACGGGGGCGTCGCCGCCGACGGGTCTGCCGCCGGGTCTGCCTCCGGGTCTGCCGCCGCGTCGGGTCCGTCGTCGGTGACGCAGCACGCCACCGCCTCCGGCGGCTCGACGGTCGTCCAGGCCGGGCGGGACGCGCACGTGCCCAGCCAGCACGCCGAGGTCATCCAGAACTTCGAGCGCAACGACCAGCGCGGGTCGAGCTTCGGGCCGGTCGTCCGCGGGAGGGAGAAGGGGTAGTGGCGGTGCGCGAGGAACCGCTGCGGCTGCTCGCGGGCGCGGCCGCGGGCGCGCTGGCCGGCGCCGCGGACACCGAGCTGTGGGCGCAGCTGCGGGTGCGCATGGCGGCGGTCCTCGCACCCCAGCTGACCGAGCTGGTCAGCGACCGGATGGACGCGGCGCGGCAGCGGCTGGTGGCCGTGCCGCGGGTGCGGCTGGAGCTGGCGCGGGCCGAGTTCACCACCGAGTGGCGCGGTTCGATCCACGCCATGCTGTGGCAGCGCCCGGAGGCCGCGGGGCCCCTGCGCGCGGTGCTGCACGAGGTCAGCCCCGGCCTGCCGCGCCCGGCGGCCGAGGTCGCCGGGGAGTGAGCGGCGCGGCGGACCCGGCCGCGTTCCGAGTTCCGCGCTCCGAGTTCCGCGTCCCGGACCGGCGTCACAGGTAGCGAATTTGTTTCACCTTTCCGGCCCGTGCCTCGTCGTGCGCGGCCGTGATCCCCGGTCGGTGCGCGACCTCGGGCACGCCCACCTCCCACCACGCGCCCGCCTCGGTCCACCTCGCCGGGTCCGTGCGGACCACCACCACGGCCGGGCGGTGCTCGGTCAGGGCCACCCGCCTGGCGTCGCGGTAAGCGCGTTCGAGGTCGGCGAGGCCCGTCGCGCGGAACGTGGCGCAGCCCAGCGCGGCGGCGTGCGCGGCGAGGTCCGCGCGGGGCGGGTTGGCGTGCCTGGTCGCCACGTCGTCGTAGAGGTTGTTGAAGCCCGCGCCACCGTGACCGGTCTGGAGGCGGTGGATGACGGCATAGCCGTCGTTGTCGCAGACGACCGCGACGAAGCCGTGGCCGGCGAAGGCCGCCGAGAACAGCTCCGAGTTGAGCATCAGGTACGAGCCGTCACCCAGGAGGGTGGTCACCGCGCCATCCGACCGGGCGATCGCCGCGCCCCACGCCCCGGCCAGCTCGTACCCCATGCAGCTGAACCCGTACTCGACGTCCATGGTCGCCTCGCCGACCGCGCGCCAGCCGCCGACCAGCTCGCCGGGCAGGCCGCCGGACGCGGTCAGCACGTAGTCGGCCGGTTCGGACAGCTCGTTCACCACGCCCACCACCTGCGCGTAGGTCGGCATGTCGGCGGGTGCGTCGGCGGGTGAGTTGGTCGGCACGTCGGTCGGTGCGCGCAGCGTGTCGACATACGCGTCCCACTTCAGCCGTTCGTGTGCGGCCCTGGCCGCCCACACCTCGTCCGCGCGCCAGTCGCCCATCGCGTCGGTCAGCTCGCGCAACCCCTCGTCGGCGTCCGCGACCAGCTCCAGCGCGCCGTGCTTGACCGCGTCGAAGCGGGCGGCGTTGAGCGAGACCACGCGAACACCGGGCGTGAAGACCGTCCACGAACAGGTGGTGAAGTCCTGGAGCCGGGTGCCGACGGCGAGCACCACGTCCGCCTCGGCCGCCAAGGCGTTGGCGGAGGCCGAACCGGTGATGCCGAGCGGGCCGGCGTGCAGCGGGTGGTCGTGCGGGACGCAGGTGCGGCCGGCGGTCGTCTCCACGACCGGGACCGCGTGCCGCTCGGCGAAGCGGATCGCGCGACCGGCGGCGCGCGAGTAGCGGACACCGCCGCCGAGGACCAGCAGCGGTCGGCGCGCGGCGCGCAGGGCGTCGGCGGCCCCGGCGAGCGCGCGGGTGTCGGGGCGGGTGCGGAGCGGGCGGTGCACGACCGGCGCGAACAGGGAGTCGGGGAAGTCGAAGGCCTCGGCCTGCACGTCCTGCGGCAGCGCGAGGGTGACCGGGCCGCAGTCGGCGGGGTCGGTGAGGACGCGGGCCACGTGCGGGAGGGTGGCGAGCAGCTGCTCGGGGCGGGTGAGGCGGTCGAACCAGCGGCTGACCGGGCGGAACGCGTCGTTGGCGGTGGCGGCGGCGTCGTCGAAGCGCTCGACCTGCTGGAGGACCGGGTCGGGGGCGCGGGAGGCGAAGGTGTCGCCGGGCAGCAGCAGGAGCGGCAGGCGGTTGGCGTGGGCGACACCGGCGGCGGTGACCATGTTGAGCGCGCCGGGACCGATCGAGGAGGTGGCGACCCCGACCTGGCGGCGGTGGGTGGCCTTGCCGATCCCGACGGCGGCGAGGGCCATGCCCTGCTCGCTGTGGCCGCGCCAGACCGGGAGGTCGGATTCCTCCAGGGCGTTGCCGAGGCCGAGGACGTTGCCGTGGCCGAAGATCGCGAAGACGGCGGGGAAGAGCGGGGCCTCGGCGCCGTCGGCGAGTTCGGTGCGCTGGGCGGTGAGCCAGCGGACGAGGGCTTGAGCGGTGGTGAGCCTCATCGGACCTGCCCCTCCCCCGTCATCTCCCTGCTCCCTGCTCCTCCCCTACTTCCTGTTCCTGCCGCTCCCCTACTTCCTGCTTCTTCACGTCTTCCTGCTTCTTCACGTCTTCCCCCTTCCACTCCTCCTGCTTCCCCTCTTCCTCCTGCTTCTTCTGCGCTCGTGACGGGACAGCGGGGGTCCGGCTCCTGATCGGCCCAGGTGTCCCGGACCCAGGTGTGCGCGGGGTCGTCGCAGAAGGCCATGGAGCGCTGCCCGTTGGACCCGGCCAACACGTTCAGGTAATACATCGGGTAGCCGGGTGCGGCGACGCACGGTCCGTGGTAGCCGCGCGGGATGAGGAAGACGTCGCCGTCGCGCACGAGGACGTTCTCGTCAACCTCCCCGTCATCGGTGTAGGTGCGGTGGAACCCAAAACCTTCACGCGAAGGTGTGACCCCATCCCGACCGGCGATGCGGAAGTAGTAGATCTCCTCGTTGGCCACGTCGCAGGTCCGGTCGTGCTTGTGCGGTGGGTGGGACGACCAGTTGCCACCGGGGGTGATCAGCTCGCAGGCCATCAGGCGGTCGGCGTGGTCCCAGGCGCCGGGCACGCCGAAGTTCGTGACCTGGCGGGTGGCGTTGCCCGCGCCCCGGACCTCGACCGGGACGTCCTCGGCAGGCCCGTACCCGGGAGGGAGGCGGCGCTCGCACCGAGCCATCGGGACCGCGACCTCGACCCCGCCCTTCGCACTCACGCGAACGAGCGATTCCCTAGGAACATAAGCGAAATCCGTGACCCGGGTGAAAACCGACTCACGCCCCACCAACTCGAACCGCTCCCCGTCCACCTCGACCACGCAGCCACCCGAAAGGGGAAGCACAAAACCCTCAAATTCGCCCATCCGAAGGACGACAGACCCACCGGGGCGCAACACCAACACCCGCAACCCGGCCCGCTCCCACCCAGCAGCCGCCGGCATGAGCCGAACCGCGTCCTCCCCTTCCGCCAAAGTCCCCAATGGACGGTGCCAACCGCTGCCCATGCCCCACTCCCTCACGTCAAGCACCCGCCCCCACCCACAACCGCCGCTCACCCTCAACCGCCAACCCCACAACGGCAACACGGCTGATGAGCCAAAACACCCCCTGCCTGCGAACCTCGCCCCGGATTCGCATCCCGGATTTCGCAATGCCGCAAACAGCCAGGGCACCGCAGCCAGCCAGGCGGCGGTCAGCCTCGTGGGCAACCGGGCAGTGAGCCTCGCGGTCAGCCGGAGCGCCGAAAGGGGCCGGGGCCGGCGGGGTGCCCGTTGTGCGGCGTGTCGCGGGTGGGCGCTCTCGGCGGCGGCAGGGGCGCGGAGGTTCCGCCGGTGGCCGGGATGGCGGGGGGTGACCGGGTTGGCCGGGGCCGCGAGCACGACCGGGACGGCGGGGACGGCCGGGGTGACGGAGACGGCCGGGGGTGGTCGTGGTCGGCGGACGTGCTGGGTGGTTGGCGGGCCTCGATCTTCTCAACCGATGTTCGGTAACGGTGTTTCCGTACATCTTCGGTCGATGATCACCCGATCGTGTGAGCGAGTGGCCGGGGCGGTGATGATCTTGCCACAGGTTGGTCCTGTGCGCAGGAGAGGTTTCGTGCGCAGGACAGTTCTCGGGGAAGCGGTAGCTGGTGGGGGTGGTGGGGTGTCGGTTGGGTGGAGTGGCTGAAGGCGGAGCGGCCGGCGGCGGAGCGGCTGAGGGCTGAGCGGCTGGGGGCTGAGCGGCTGGGGGGTGCCGCTTCGATGACCGGTCCCCACCGGTGCGCGCCGTCACAGCAGGGCCTCGATCTCGGCCGCCCCGGGCATCGCGTCCGCGCACGCCAACCGCCCCGCCACCAGGGCCCCGGCGACGTTGGCGTAGCGAGCTGCCCGCACCGGGTCCCACCCCGCCAACAACCCGTGGGCCAGGGCGCCGCCGAACGCGTCACCCGCGCCCAGCCCGCACACCACCTCCACCCGGCACGGCGGCACGGTCCACATCCCCCGCCCGGTGGCGACGAGGACGCCCTCGGCGCCCATCTTGACCACCGCCAGCTCCACGCCGCGCGCCAGCAGCCTGCTCGCGGCGGCCGCCGGTTCGGCGGTGCCGACCGCCACCTCGACCTCGGTCCGGTTCCCCACCGCGACCGTCACGTGGTCGAGCAGCCGGCCGATCTCCCGGCGGGCCTCCTCGACCCCCGGCCAGAACGCCTGCCGGTAGTCCAGGTCCAGGACCGTGTGGGGGCGTCGTCCGCGCCGTTCCAACACCGCCCGCTGCGTGGTGCGCGACGGTTCCGCCGCCGCTCCCGTGCCCGTGACCCACAGCAGCGGCACGGTCGCGACCTCCTCCCACGGCACGTCGTCGGCCTCCAGCGCGAGGTCGGGGGCCAGCGGTTCGCGGTAGAACAGCAGGGGCGGGTCCTCCGGCGGGTCCAGGGCGCAGAACACGACCGGGGTCCGGAGCCCCGGCGCGGTGCCGACGAAGTCCGCTGACACCCCGAACCCCGTCAGGGCGGACCGGACGTAGGCGCCGAACCCGTCGTCGCCGACCTTGGTCAGCACGGCCGACCGCCGGCCCAGGCGGGAGGCCGCCACCGCCACGTTCGTGGCGGTCCCGCCCAGCGACTTGGCGAACGTCCGCACCTCGGCCAGCGGCACGCCGCTCTGCTCCGGGTACAGGTCGACGCCGACCCGGCCGACGGTCAGCACCTCCAGCGTCATCCGGTCACGCCCCGCAGCTCGTGCTCCAGCGCCTCCAGCTCGGCGCCGCCCGCCATCTGGCGGGTCAGCTCTTCCAGGGTGATGGCCGACTTCTCGTGCGTGCCGATCACCCGTCCCCGGCCGAGCAGCAGGAACCGGTCGCCGACCGGGTAGGCGTGGTGGGGGTTGTGGGTGATGAGGACGACCCCGAGCCCCCGGTCGCGGGCGCGGGCCACGTGCTTGAGCACCACGCCCGCCTGCTTCACGCCGAGCGCGGCGGTCGGCTCGTCGAGGATGAGCACCCTGGCGCCGAAGTGGATGGCCCGCGCGATCGCCACGCACTGCCGCTCGCCGCCGGAGAGGGTGCCGACCGGTTGCTCCACGTCGCGCAGCTCGATGCCCAGCTCGGCCAGCGCCGCCCGGGTCACGTCGCGGGCGCGCCGCCGGTCGAGGAAGCGGAACGGGCCGAGGCCGGTGGTGGGTTCGGCGCCGAGGAAGAAGTTGCGCCACACGCTCATGAGCGGGACCACGGCGAGGTCCTGGTGGACCGTGGCGATGCCGTGCCCCAGCGCGTCGCGCGGCGACGAGAACGCCACCGGCGCGCCGTCGACCAGGTACTCGCCGGTGTCGTGCCGGTGCACGCCGGACAGCACCTTGATCAGGGTGGACTTGCCCGCGCCGTTGTCGCCGAGCACGCAGGTGACCTCGCCCGCGCCGACCGCCGCCGACACGTCCCGCAGCGCGACGACGCTGCCGTACGCCTTGCCGATGCCGCGGACCTCCAGGAGTGGACTCACGGCCGCACCCTTTCCGCCCGCCGCCGCAGGGCGTTGTTGACGAGGACGGCCGCGAGGAGCATCACGCCGAGGAACAGCTGGAACCAGTCGGAGTTCCAGTTGGCGTAGACGATGCCCTGCCGGGCCATGCCGAAGATCAGCGCGCCGATCGCGGCGCCGACGGCGGAGCCGAAGCCGCCGGTGAGCAGGCACCCGCCGATCACCGCGGCGATGATGTACTGGAACTCCAGGCCGATGCCCTGGTTGGCCTGCACGCTGGTGAACCGCAGGATGTTGATCGTCCCGACGAGCCACGCGGCGAACGCGGTGGTCGTGAACAGCAGCACCTTCGTGCGGAGGACCGGCACGCCGGCCGCGCGCGCCGACCCGACCGAGCCGCCGACCGCGAACACCCGGTTGCCGAAGCGGGTGCGCAGCAGCACGACGGCGGCGACCGCGGTGAACAGCAGCCACCACAGGATCGACACCGGGAACGCGGCGCCGCCGACCGGGAACGTCGAGGCGAACAGGAACCCGGCGGAGGCGTAGCCGTCGGCCGAGCGCATCCCGGACACCTGCACGGTCCCGGTGACGAGCCTGGTCACGCCGAGGTTGAGGCCCTGGAGCGCGAGGAGCGTGCCGAGCGTGACGATGAAGCTGGGCAGGCCGGTGCGCACCACCAGCCACCCGTTGAGCGCGCCGACGGCCAGCGCGAACGCCAGCGACGCGAGCAGCGCGAGCCACGTGTTCCACCCGAGGCGGGTGGCGAGGACGGCGGTGACCAGGGCGGTCGACGCGGTGAGCACGCCGGCGGACAGGTCGAACTCGCCGCCGACCATGAGCAGCGCCACCGCGACCGCCATGATGCCGAGGGTGGACGCGTCGTCCAGCCACGTCGCCACGCCGGCGGTGCTGAGGAACCGCTCGGTCGCCACCGAGAAGAACGCGAAGACCAGCAGCGCGCCGAGGAGCGCGCCGACCTCGGGGCGCGCGACCAGCCGGGTCGCCGGTCCGGGCCGTTCGGCGCGGGGACCGCTCCCGGTGGCGGGGCCCTCGGTCACGGCGGCCATCAGCGGGTGCCGCGCTCGGCGTACTCGGCGACGCGGTCCACGTTGGACTCGTCGACGAAGCCGGGTCCGGTGAGCACGGGCCGTCCGCCGCCGACGGTGTTGGCGTTGTCGCGGTAGAGCTTGAGCATCACGATCGGCAGGTAGCCCTGCTGGTACTGCTGCTGGTCCACGGCGAAGAGCACGTCGCCCGCCTTGATCGCGCCGGTCACGTCGCCGTTGAGGTCGAACGTGGCGACCGCGGCGGTCGACGGCGCGCCCTTGACCGCGTTGACCGCCGACATGGCGACCTGCGGGTTCAGCGCGAGCACGGCGTCCACGGCGGTGTCGGTCTGGAGCGCGCCCTTGATGCGGGCCTCCACGTCGGTGGGGTTGTTGATGTCGACCTGGAGGGTGGCGACGTCGCCGCCGAACCCGGTCCGGGCGCCGTCGCAGCGCTGGTTGAGGCCGATGTTGCCGGCCTCGTGGATCACGCACAGCAGCTTGGCCTTGCCGGCTTCGCGCAGCCTGCGGCCCGCCTGCTCGCCCGCCACGTCCTCCTCCTGGCCGACGTGGGCGAGGGCGCCGAACCCGGTCGAGCGGGCGGAGCCGGAGTTGATGGTGATGACGGGGATGCCCGCGGCGACGGCCTTCTCGACGGAGGTCTTGAGCGCGTCGGGGTTGGCCATGGACACGACGATGCCGCCGACCCGCTGGGACACCGCGTTGTCGATCAGCGTGGCCTGCCGGCCGGGGTCGCCGTCGGAGTGGTAGTCGACGGCGACGCCGAGCTGTTCGCCGGCCGCGGTGGCGCCGTTCTTCACGACGTTCCAGAACGCGTCGCCCGCGGTGCCGTGGGAGATGACGGCGACGCGTAAGTCGCCGGTCGGGGCTTGGGCGCCGGTCGGGTCGTCGCCGGTGGAGGCGGTGGGTCCGCTGCACGCGGCCAGCAGGGCGAGGCCGGTGAGGGCGAGGGCCGTTCGGGCCGACTTCATCGGTGCTCCCGGGTGGTGGGCGGCTGAGTAGTGGGTGGCGGGGTGGTGGACTGCGGGGTGGCAGGCGGCTGGGCGGCAGGCGGCTTGGCTCGGGGTGGGGAGGCGGCGGGGGCAAGCAGGCGGGCGAGGTGGGTGAGGTGGGTGAGGCCGCGCGCGGTGTCCCGTGCCGGGCCGTCGGTCGGGTCGTCGTCGCCCAGCGCGGTGTCCTGCTCCAGGACCCACCAGCCGCGGTAGCCGGCGGCCGGCAGGAGCGCCACCAGGGACGCCACGTCCACGTCGCCGTCGCCCAGCGGCACGTACATCCCCTGCCGCACGGCGTCCGCGTAGCCCAGGTCGCCGCGGCGCACGGCGGCGGCGACGTCGGCCCGCACGTCCTTGAGGTGCACGTGCCCGATCCGCTCGGGGTGGCGGCGGGCCAGGTCGACCGGGTCCGCGCCGCCGATGAGCAGGTGGCCGGTGTCCAGGCACAGCGGCAGATCGGAGTCGGCGAGGAACCGCTCGACCTCGTCGGCGCGCTCGACGTGCGTGCCGACGTGCGGGTGCAGGGCGGTGCGCAGGCCCCGGGCGGCGGCCCGGTCGCGGATCGCGGCGGCGGTGTCGACGAGCGCGCGCCACTCGTGGTCGGTGAGGGTCGGGCGGCGGTCGTAGCCGTCGAGGCCGGTGGCGGCGGCCAGCACCAGGACCTCCGCGCCGGCCGCGGCCAGCAGCTCGACGGCCTCGTCCGCGGCGGACGGGTCGCCGGTGTGCAGGGGCGCGGCCAGGAAGCCGCCCACGAGCGCCAGGCCGTGACCGCTCAGCAGCTCCTCGATCGCCGCGGGGTCGGTGGGCAGGTAGCCGGGCGGGCCGAGTTCGGTGGCGCGCAGGCCGAGCGCGGCCATCTCGGACAGCACGGTCGCGGGGTCGGGCACGCGGCCCCAGCCGGGCACCTCGCACACACCCCACGAGATGGGCGCGCCGGCGATCCTCACCCGGTCACCCCCGTGCCCGCGCGCCGCGCGGACGCCACCCCCGCGCCGGCCGCCCCCGCGACCGCGGGCCGCACGGGTTGGCCGGTGCGGCGCGACCGCTCGCACGCCTCGGCGAGCGCCAGGCTGACCAGGCTGTCCCGCACCGGCGACGGGTTCTCCGCCGCGCCCGCCACCACCCGCGCGAACACCGCCACCTCGGCCAGGTAGGCGCGGTGGAAGCGCTCCGGGAAGCCGGGGTAGGCGTCGGCCGCCCTGGGCCCGTCGGGTTCCAGGGAGGTCAGGGGGGTGCGCGGGTCCAGGCCGACGGCCAGGCAGTCGCGGCTGCCCAGCACCTCGACGCGGTGGTCGTAGCCGACCGGGTCGTGCCTGCCGCCGGCGAGCACGGCGTGCGCGCCGCCCGCGAACCGCAGCACCGCCACGGCGTTGTCCACGTCGTCGGCGGCCGCGAACGCGGCGTCCACCAGCACCGACCCGGACGCGTACACCTCGGTCACGGGCTGCCCGACCAGCCACGGCGCCGCGTCCAGGTCGTGGATCAGCAGGTCGCGGAAGATGCCGCCGGACCGGGGCAGGTAGGCGGGGTCGGGTGGTCGGGCGTCGTTGGCCAGCGCCCGCACCAGGTAGACGTCGCCGACGTCGCCGGAGCGCACGCGCCGGCGCAGCTCCGCCACGGCCGGGTCGAAGCGGCGCTGGAACCCGACCAGCACCTCGACTCCGGAGGCCTCCACGTCGTCGACGAGCGCGCGCATCTCGTCCAGGTCGCTCGCGATCGGCTTCTCGCACAGGGTCGGCACGCCCGCCGCGACGGCCGCGCGCAGCAGCGCCGGGTGGGTGCTCGTGGGGGTGGCCAGCAGCACGCCGTCACAGAGGGTGAGCAACGTGTCGAGGTCGGGCGCGCACCTCGTGCCGGGCAGGGCGGTCGACACCCGTTCCGCGCGGCCGGGCAGCGGGTCGTGCAGCAGGACCTCGTCCACCTCGTCGAGGGTGGTCAGGTTGGTGGCGTGCATGGCGCCGATCCGGCCGACTCCGACAACTCCGATGCGCATCCGGGTGCCCTCCGTCCTGGCAGCCGAGGCTTGCCGTTAGAGCGCTCTATTGGTTGGAGCGCTCTAACGATGTAACGTGCGTCACACGGGTGTCAAGGCTGCGTCCCGCTCGCGACCGGGCCGAGGGAGGCGAACCCGTGGTCAGACCCACCATGGAGGACGTGGCCGCGCGGGCGGGCGTGTCCCGCGCGCTGGTGTCGCTGGTCATGCGGGGTTCACCGAGGGTGAGCGAGCAGCGGCGCGCCGCCGTGCTGAAGGCGGCCGAGGAGCTGGGGTACTCGCCGCACGCCATGGCGCGGTCGCTGGCCAGCCGCACCTCGCACCTGCTCGGCGTGATGGTGTCGGACCTGCACAACCCGTTCTTCGCGGAGGTCGTGGACGGGCTCGACGAGGTGGCCCGCGAACGGGGTTTCGACCTGATCGTCAACACCGGCGGGCGCGAGCCGGCCCGGGAGCGGCGGGCGCTGGCGAGCCTGCTGTCGTTCCGGCCGGCGGGCCTGGCGCTGCTGTCGCCGGTGGTGCCGTCGGCGGACATCGCCCGGGCCGCGGCCCAGGCGCCGGTGGTGCTGGTCGCCCGGTCGTCCCGGCTGGCCGCGGTGGACACGGTGAACGACGACGGCGAGCGCGGCATCACGCTGGCCGTGGACCACCTGGTGTCGCTGGGGCACCGGCGGATCGCCCACGTGGACGGCGGCGGGGGCGCCCAGGCCGGGCCGCGGCGGCGCGGCTACCTGGCCGCGATGGCCGCCCACGGCCTCGTGCCGCGCGTGGTGGCCGGCGAGTACACGGACGTGGCGGGCGCGCGGGCGGTGCGGGAGCTGCTGGCCGACCCGCCGACCGCGATCGTGTCGTGCAACGACTTCAACGCGGTCGGCGCGATCTCCGCGCTGGCGGAGGCGGGGCTGCGGGTGCCGCGGGACGTGTCGGTGGTCGGCTACGACAACACGTCGCTGGCCGCGCTGCGGCACGTCTCGCTGACAACGGTCGACCAGCCGCGCAACGAGTTCGGCAGGCTCGCCGCCGAGGCCCTGCTCCAGCGCGTGCGCGGCGAGCGGCAGGAGCCGGTGCGACACCTGCTGCGCCCGTCGCTGGTGGTCAGGGCCACCACCGGGCCGCCGCGCCGGTAGGGGTGCGGTCCGCCCGCCGAGCGCGGGCGGCGGGCGGACCGCGGCAGGGGTTCCCCGGTCCGGCTAGGCGTCCACCTTCGGCCGCTCCACCTCGGGCGACGGCCCGGCGGGCGGCGTTGGCCCCCTGGTCAGCCGCCGGACCAGCGGCCACGCCAGCAGCAGCGCCACGACCGCGTAGACGGAGATCGAGAACGGCGTGTTCACCAGGCCGGTCAGCGAGCCGTCCGACAGCTGGAGCGCCCGCCTCATCTGCTGCTCCGCGGCCGGGCCGAGGATGACGGCGATGATCGCGGGCAGCACCGGCAGCCCGTAGCGGCGCATCACGAAGCCGAGGACGCCGATCACGAACATCACGAGCAGGTCGAAGATGTCGGCGTTGACCGCGTATGCGCCGACGCCGGCGAAGAACAGGATCCCCGCGTACAGGTAGGGCCGCGGGATGCGCAGCAGCTTCGCCCACACCGGCGCGAGCGGCAGGTTCAGCACCAGCAGCAGGCACAGGCCGACGAACAGCGACGCGATCAGGCCCCACACCAGCTCGGGTTCCCGCTCGAACAGCAGCGGGCCGGGCTGGATGCCGTACTGCTGGAACGCCGCCAGCATCACCGCGGCCACCGCCGTGGTGGGCAGGCCCAGCGTCAGCATCGACACCAGCGTGCCCGCGGCGGACGCGCTGGCCGTCGCCTCCGGGCCCGCCACGCCCTCGATCGCGCCCTTGCCGAACTGGTCGCGGTGCTTCGACAGCCGCTTCTCCGCCACGTAGGACAGGAACGTGGGGATCTCCGCGCCGCCCGCGGGCACCGCGCCGAACGGGAACCCGATCAGCGGGCCCCGCAGCCACGGCTTCCACGAGCGCCGGAAGTCCTCGCGGCCCAGGAACGCGCGGCCGACCGGGATCGGCCGGTGCGGCTTGCGGCGCAGGTGCGCCGCCACCCACAGCGACTCGCCCACCGCGAACAGGGCGACCGCGACGACCACCACGTCCACGCCGTCGGCCAGGTGCAGCGAGCCGAACGTGAGCCGCTGCTGGCCGGTCATCTCGTCCAGCCCGACCAGGCCGATGGCCAGGCCGATGAGCAGCGACGCGAACCCGCGCACGCGGGACGCGCCGAGCACCGACGTGACCGCGATGAACGCCAGCACCATGATCGCGAAGAAGTCCGGCGCGCCGATGTCCACGGCCAGCGCCGCCACGGTCGGCGCGAGCAGCACCAGCAGCACCGTGCCGATGACGCCGCCGACGAAGTGGCCGATCGCGGCCGTCGCCAGCGCCTGCGCGCCGCGGCCCGCGCGGGCCATCGGGTTGCCGTCGATCGCCGCGACCACCGCCGCGCTCTCGCCCGGCGTGTTGAGCAGGATCGACGTGGTCGAGCCGCCGAACATGCCGCCGTAGTAGATGCCCGCGAACATGATGAACGCGCCGGTCGGCTCCAGGCCGTAGGTCACCGGCAGCAGCAGCGCCACCGCCATGGCCGGGCCGATGCCCGGCAGCACGCCGATCGCGGTGCCCAGCAGCACGCCCAGCGCCGCGAGCAGCAGGTGCGTCGGCGTGAGCGCGGTGGCGAACCCGCCGAGGAGGTTGGTCAACGAGTCCACGGCTACAGCACCCCCACCAGCGGCCCGCCGGGCAGGGGAACGCCGAGCAGGTTGTTGAACACCAGGTACGTGCCCACCGACAGCCCGGCGGCGATCAGCGGGTCGCGGGTGAAGTGGCGGCTGCCCAGCGCGTAGGCGGCGCCCCAGAACATGATCGCGCCGGAGATCGGGAAGCCCACCACGCCGATCAACGCGGCGTTGGCCAGGAACGCGCCGCACAGCATCAGCACGGTCCGCCAGTCGGCGGGCGCGTCCAGGTCGACGTCCTCGCCGCCCTCGGCCTCGCCGCGGCCGCCGCGCAGCACGTCGCGGGCCAGCAGCGCGGCCACCACCAGCAGCCCGACGCCCACGGCGATCGGCACGGCCTTCGGCCCGACGGGGCCGCGCTGGGTGAAGTCGGTGTGGATCCGCACCGCGTCGACCAGGACCAGCGCGCCCAGGCCCACCAGGACCGCGGACACGCCCAGTTCCGAGCGCTCCCGGAACCAAGCCTTGCTCACCTCGACCTCCTTCATGCCAGCCCCAGCTCCTTCAGCACGCTCGCCACCCGCTCGTTCTCCGCGCGCAGGAACGCGCCGAACTCCTCACCGGGCGCGAACGCGTCGGTCCAGCCGTTGCGGGCGACCGCGTCGCGCCACTGCGCCGTGCCGTGCAGGTCGGTGAACAGGTCCACCAGCCGGGCCCGGTCGGTGTCGGAGATGCCCGGCGGCGCGACGATGCCGCGCCAGTTGGTGAACTCGACGTCCACACCGGACTCCCGCAGCGTGGGCGCGTCCACGCCGGGCAGCCGGTCGCCGCCGGTCACCGCCAGCACCCGGATCTGCCCGGCCTCGATCTGGTCGCGGTACTCGCCGATGCCCGACACGCCGAACGCGACCTTGCCGCCCAGCACGGACGCCAGCAGCTCGCCGCCGCCGTCGAACGACACGTAGTTGACCGTCCGCGGGTCCAGGCCGACGGCCTTGGCCACCAGCATCGGCGCCAGGTGGTCCGGCCCGCCCGGCGACGAGCCGCCGCCCACGGTCACCGCGCCGGGGTCCGCCTTCCACGCCCCGACCAGCTCGGCCAGCGTCCGGTACGGCGAGTCCGCGCCGACCACCACGATGTCCGGCTCCTCGATGAGCTTCGCGATCGGCGTGGTGTCCAGCAGCGACGACGGCGACCTGTTCGTGTAGACGCTGCCCACCACGCCCAGGCCCATCGACATGACCAGCTTGCCGTTGCCGCGCTCGCTGACCGTGCGGCCCAGGCCGACCGTGCCGCCCGCGCCCGGCAGGTTGAACACCTCGGCGTTGCGGATCAGGCCGGTGTCCTCCAGCGCCTTGGCCGCGGTGCGCGCGGTCACGTCGTAGCCGCCGCCCGGCGCGTTCGGCACCAGCACCCTCATGCCGCGCAACGACGCCGTGCCGCTCTCCGCGCCGGAGGTCAGCAGCGGCGGCACGAGCACGACGACCGCCAGGGCGGCGACGACCGCGAGCCAGTTCTTGATCCGCACTGTGATCCCCGCCTCTCCTCCGCGTGGTTGGACATGTTGCACTCGTGTAAACAGGGAAGTCCCGCTTGCGCCCCTAAGGGTTCTTTTGTTCTTTGTGGTCACGGAGGTGGCGATGGGAGGCCGCGGTTCGCTCGCCCGTCAGCTGCTCGCGTGGCAACTGGTGGTGGTCGCGGCGCTGCTGGGCGCGGTCGGCGTGCTGTCCGTCGTCCAGGCGGGCAACAACTTCCGCGCGACCGAGGGGCGGCGGATGCTGTCCGTGGCCGAGGACGTGGCCGCGACCGCCGGCGTGCGCGCGTCGCTGGCCGACCCGCTGCGCCACTACGCGCTGCCGCCGTTCGCGGAGAGCGCCCGCAGCCTGTCCGGCGCCAGCTACGTGGTCATCACCGACCCGGCGCGGGAGGTCCTGACCTCGCCGGATCCCGGTCAGGTCGGCGAACCGCTCGACCTCGGCGGCAGCACCGCGCCCGGCGGCCGGTCCTGGGTGGGCGAGCTGGCCGGCGCGACCGTCGCGCACGTGCCCGTGATCGGCGACGACGGCCGGGTGATCGGCCTGGTCGCCGCCGGGCAGCGCGCGCCGGGCTTCTGGGAGGGTGTGCTGGACTCACCCGACAACGCGCTGCGGCTGCTCGGCGTCGCCCTGGTCATCGGCGTGGCCGGGTCGCTGCTGCTCGCGCGCCGGGTGAAGAACCAGACGCTCGGGTTGGAACCGCACGAGATCACCGCGCTCGTGGAGTACCGGGAGGCACTGCTGCACGGCATCAAGGAAGGCGTCGTCGCGCTCGACCCGCACCACCGGGTGACCCTCGTCAACGACCACGCGCGGACCCTGCTGGCGCTGCCCGGCGACGCGGTCGGCCGGGCCGTGGACGCGCTGGAGCTGGACGAGCGGCTGCGCGACGTGCTCACCGGGCGCGCCACCGGCCAGGACCAGCTCGCGCTGGCCGGCGGCCGGGTGCTGACCCTCAACCGGATGCCGCTGGGCGTGCACGGCGCCGTGGTCACGCTCCGCGACCGGACCGAGCTGATGACGCTGCGGGACGAGCTGGACGCCAACCGGCACGCCACCGACACGCTGCGGGCGCAGGCCCACGAGTTCAGCAACCGCCTGCACACCATCGCGGGCCTGGTCGAGCTGGGCGAGTACGACGAGGTGCGCGGGTTCATCAGCCGCGTCAACACCGCCCAGGGCGCGTGGCGGGCCGAGGTCGCCTCGAAGGTCGCCGACCCCGCCGTGGCGGCGCTGCTGGTCGCCAAGTCCAGCCTGGCCGCCGAACGCGGCACCGGGCTGCGGATGAACCCCGACAGCGCGCTCGGCGCCGTCGACGAGGACCTGTCCACGGACCTGGTCACGGTGATCGGCAACCTCGTGGACAACGCCCTGGACGCGCTGGGCGGCCGGGGGTGGGTCGAGGTGCTGGTGCGCTCGACCGGCGACGAGGTGCTCGTGGTCGTGCGCGACTCCGGGCCCGGCGTCGCGCCCGAACTGGCCGAGGAGGTGTTCCGGCACGGGTTCACCACCAAGGCCGCCGCCCAGGGCCGGCGCGGGCTCGGACTGGCCCTGACCAGGCAGACCTGCCTGCGGCGCGGCGGTTCCGTGCGGGTGCGCAACGACGGGGGCGCGGTGTTCACCGCCCGGCTGCCCGCGGAGGTGCCGGCGTGATCAGGGTCGTCGTGGTGGACGACGACTTCATGGTCGCGAAGGTCCACAGCGGGTACGTGGCGCGCACGCCCGGGTTCGAGGTGGTCGGCGTCGCGCACAACGGCGCGGACGCGCTGCGGCTGGTGCGCGAGCTGCGGCCGGACCTCGTGCTGCTCGACGTGTACCTGCCGGACCTCGACGGGCTGACCGTGCTGCGGCAGCTGCGCGGGGTGGCCGACGACGTGGACGTCATCGTGATCACCGCGGCCACGGACGTGGAGACGGTGCGGAGCGCCATGCGCGGCGGGGTGCTGCACTACCTGATCAAGCCGTTCGAGTACGCGGCGCTGCGCGACCAGCTCGCGCACTTCGCCGCCCTGGACCGGCGGCTGGGCGGGCTGGCCTCGGCCGGGCAGGCGGACGTGGACGAGGTGTTCGGCGCGCGACCGCGCCGGGCGCTGCCCAAGGGGTTGAGCACGCAGACCGCCGACCTGGTGGAGGGGGTGCTGCGGGACCGGCCGGAGGGGGTGTCCGCGAGCGAGTGCGCGGCGGTGACCGAGCTGGCCCGGGTGTCCGCCCGGCGCTACCTGGAGCACTTCGTCGGCACGGGGCGTGCCGAGGTGCGGCTGAAGTACGGCGGCGCCGGGCGGCCCGAGCGGCTTTACGTGTGGCGGGGTTGAGCCGTGCGGGAGTGGTGGGGCGGGGTGTCGCGGTCGGCTTGGGTGTCGTGGTCGGGCGGGGTGTCGCGGTCGGCTGGGGCGTCGTGGTCGGGCGGGGTGTCGCGGCCGGCTTTGCGCACGATCAGGTAGCCCTGCCGGGTCTTCTCCGACCCGACCGGCTCGCGGTCCAGGCGCGTGTGCGGCGCGAACCCCGCCTCGGCGAGCTGGTCGAGCACCCGTCCGGGTTGGAGCCGGTAGGCGTCCAGCTCGATGTCGTGCCCGTAGCCGTGCTCCAGCCGCCGCACGGCGTCACCGATCTGGAAGGCGAGGAGCAGCAGGCCGCCGGGCGCGAGGACGCGGTGGAACTCCGCGAACACGACCGGGTGCAGGTCCCACGGGACGTGGATCACCGAGTACCAGGCGAGCGCGCCGCCGAGCGAGGCGTCCGGCAGGTCCAGGTCCAGCATCGACCCCACCTCGAACCGCAGGCCGGGGTGTTCGCGCCGGGCGACGGCCACCATCCCCGGCGACAGGTCGACGCCGAACGCGTCGACGCCGAGCGAGCGCAGGTGCCCGGTGATCCGCCCGGGACCGCAGCCGACGTCCGCGACCGGGCCGCCCACCAGGTCGGCGAACATGCGCAGGACCGCGCGGTCGGCCGTGCCGGTGGTGGGGTCGGTGAGGCTGTCGCGCAGGAGGTCTGCGTAGTCGGCGGCGACGGTGTCGTAGGCGGTGCGGGCCATGGTCTGGAAGTCCGGCTCGGTCACGGAGGGTGAGACTAATGCCCGACTGGGGGCTACCGGGTCGGGTTAGAGGAAGGCTGTGCGCCCAGGGGGGTGCGGTCGTGTGAGCAGGGTGTGCGGCCGTGTGCCCGAGGTGCGGGGCTCCCGGGACCGACCTACCGTGGGCGTTGACCCCGGAACGCCCGGCCTCCACGGTCCCAGGACTCCACGGTCCCAGGACTCCACGGTCCCAGGACGACGTCCGAGCCCGTCGAGGACCGGCGGGGGTCTCCCCGGCGCGAGGACGTAGCTCTCCCCGCCGGAGGAACGCGACGGGCCGGTTCCCCGCCCTCTTCCGCGAGCGAGCGGCCGGCGAGACCCACGACATCCGCTGCACGGAACCGGAGGCCCCTCCGATGACTGCCCATCCCGCCACCCTGTCGAGCGCACCGCCCGGCACCGCCCACTTCCTCGCCGCCGGGTTGCCCGAACCCCGGGTAGGCGGCACGCGGCCAGGCCGGTTCGTCGCGGCCACCTACCCGCTGCACGGCATGCTCGGCGAGCACATGTACACGCGGCTGCACCCCGGCGGTGAGACCGCCGCCGAGGTCGCCCTGCTGGTGACGGCGGTACCCCGCGAACTGGCCGGGGTGGAGCCGACGGAGCTGTCGCTCGAACTGCTCAGGACCTACTTCCCGGTGCCGCCGGAGGGCGTGATCCCGGACGAGCTGACCGCGTACCCGCTGCCGTTCCCGAGCTGGATCGCCCCGCTGGTCGCACTCGACCACGGAGAGGTGGTGGCACGCCGAGCCGTGGCCGCTTCACCGCAGGTGCTGCGCGCCTGGCTCGCCCCGCTCGACCGAGAGGTGTAGGGCCTGAACCCCCGCCACCGGCCGGCCCGGTCGCCAGGCGGCCCGGTCGCCGGCGGTCAGTCCCAGCCATCACCGGCCGGCCCGATCATCAGCAGGCGCAATCACCGGTGGCCGGCCCAGTCATCAGCCGGCCTAATCACCGGCGGCCAGTCCCACCACCACCAACTGGTCCGATCACCGGTGGCCAGTCCCCGCCACCACCGGCCGGTCCGATTCCCGGTGGCTAGTCCCAGCCACCGCCGCGGCGGCCCTGCTTCGTCTGGGCCCGGCGCTTCTTCTCCGCGATCCGGCGCTCCTTCGAGCCCCTGGTGGGCTTGGTCGGGCGGCGGACCGGTGGTGGGGCGGCGGCGGCTTCGCGCAGGATGCCGGCCATGCGCTCGCGGGCTGCCGCGCGGTTCTGCAACTGGGCCCGGTGTTCGCTCGCGGTGACCGTCAGGACGCCGTCGACCAGGCGCTTTTCCAGGCGTTCGACCATGCGGCCGCGCAGCCACCCGGGCACCGACGGCGAGCCGACCAGGTCGAACGACAGCTCGACCCGGCTGTCCGCCGTGTTCACCCCTTGGCCGCCGGGGCCGGAGGACCGGGAGAACCGTTCGCTCAACTCGGCCGCCGGCACCACCAGCGTCCGCGTCACGATCAGGTCCTCGGTCACACCAACAGGTTAGAAGGTCAACCCCGGAAGTGTCGCGATCTTTGCCAGCTGCTCGACGGTGAGTGGCAGGTTCACGCCCGTGATGCCGGTCTTCTGGATGTTGCCGTTCATGGCGGTCGCCTCGACCAGGGTCCCGTCCGCCTTCCGCGCGTGGACCGCGACGAACGTGACGGGCTGGGTGTCGTTGCTCATCGACACGGTCACCACGATCGGGTGACCCTCGAACAGGCGCTCCTCGCAGGTCGACCTGGGGTTGCCGGACTCCGGCCGGCACTTCGGCGCCCCGCCCCCGCCCAGGCCGACCATCACCCTGCCGCGCCCAGCGGCGGTGGTCACGTCGACGGCGGTCTCGTACCCGCCCTCGACGACGCCGAACTCCCACGGGCCGGTGGGGTAATCCGCGTATCGCTGGGACTGCGCGTCCGCGGGGATCGCGCCGGACGAGGCCAGCAGCGCCGTCAGTTCGATCGCGCGCCCCGAGGTCGGCGGCTCGGGCGGTGCGGGCACGATGATCGACATGCGGGTCGTGCTCGGCCCGCCGGTCGCCGAGTTCGGGGACGAAGAGCCGGTCGCCGGGTTGGGGGACGAGGAGCCGGTCGCCGGCGCGCTGGTGACCGGCGGCGCGCTCGCGGTCGTCGGCGTGGTCGACCTGGCCGGCGCGGCGCCCCCCACCTGCGCGTTTCCGTCTCCCCCGCCCCCACCGGACCCGAGCACGGCCGGGACGCACACGACCGTGGCGGTGGCCAGCACGGTGATCGCGGTGTAGCCGCGGCGGAAGGCGGCCTTGCGGCGGCCGGTCCTCAGGATCGCCGCGCGGTCGATCGTCAGCGGCGGCTCGTCGTCGAACGCCGCGGCCAGGGCCTGCTTGATGTCGGTCATCGCTGCTCCTCCATGACGCCGTGACCGAGAAGCTCGCGCAGCGCGGCCAAGCCCTTGGCCGCCTGGCTCTTCACGGTGCCTTCGGTTCGCCCGAGGAGGCGGGCGGTCTCGGTGACGCTCAGGTCCTCCCAGTAGCGCAGCACCACGACGGCCCGCTGGCCCGGTGGGAGCGCTGCCAGGGCGCGGCGCACGTCCAGGTCCGCGCCCGCGCCCGGCATGGCCGACGCGGGCGCGGGGGCCGGGGTGTCGGGGACGGTGTCGACCACCGTCTCGCGGCGGCGGAACGCGAGACGGGACTCGTCGATCGCCGTGCGCACCAGGACCTTGCGCGCGTAGGCGTCCAGCGCGCCGTCGCGGCGGAGCCTCGGCCAGGCGACGTAGAGCTTGGTCAACGCCGTCTGCACCAGGTCTTCGGCGCGGTGCCAGTCGCCGCACAGCAGGTAGGCGGTTCTCCGCATCACCAGTGCGCGGGCGTCGACGTACTCGCCGAATTCACTATCCCGGTCCACCCGGTACCTCCTCGGTCGCCGCTTGGTACGGCGCGGCGACCTCGGCGGGTTGCTCCGGGACGGGTCCGGGTTGAGCGGGGCACCTCTTTTTCTTCAACCGATGACCGTAACGGTGTTTCCGTACATCATCGGGGTGGAGATCACCCGATCCGGTGGTCCGGTGTTCGTCGGCGGCTCAGAACCTGGGGTGGTCGCCGGTCAGGGTGGCGGTGGCGGTGGCGTCGCCCGAGGGGACGATGTCGCCCAGCACCCACGCCGGGACGTGGCGGGCCGTCAGCACGGCCAGGGCGCGGTCGACGTCCTCCGGGGCCACCACGGCGACCATGCCGACGCCCATGTTGAACGTCTTCTCCATCTCCTCGCGCTCGACCCGGCCGCGCTGGGCGATCAGGGCGAACACGGGCGCGGGCGACCAGGTGCGCCGGTTGAGGTCGGCGCGCACGCCGGGGGGCAGCACGCGGGCCAGGTTGGCGGCCAGGCCGCCGCCGGTGACGTGCGCGAACGTGCGGACCTCCGCTTCGGCGGCGAGGGCCAGGCAGTCCTTGGCGTAGATGCGGGTCGGTTCGAGCAGCTCCTCGCCGAGGGTGCGGCCGAACTCCTCGACGTGGCCCTCCAGCGGCATCCGGCCGATCTCCAGCAGCACGTGCCTGGCCAGCGAGTAGCCGTTGGAGTGCAGGCCCGAGGAGCCCATGGCGATGACCACGTCGCCGGTGCGCACCCGGTCCGGGCCGAGCATGGCGGACGCCTCGACCACGCCGACGCCCGTGCCGGAGATGTCGTAGTCGTTCTCGCCCATCAGGCCGGGGTGCTCGGCGGTCTCGCCGCCCAGCAGGGCGCAGCCCGCCTGCACGCAGCCCTGCGAGATGCCCTTGACCAGGGCCGCGACCTTGTCCGGCACGACCTTGCCGATCGCGATGTAGTCCTGCATGAACAGCGGTTCGGCGCCGCACACCACCAGGTCGTCCACGACCATGGCGACGAGGTCGACGCCGATCGTGTCGTGCTTGTCCATCGCCTGCGCGACCGCGATCTTCGTGCCGACGCCGTCGGTGGAGGAGGCGAGGACCGGTTCCTTCCAGCGGTCCAGCTTGAGCCGGAACAGGCCCGCGAAGCCGCCGATGCCGCCGAGCACCTCGGGACGCTGCGCCTTCGCCGCCCACGGCTTGAGCTTCTCCACCGCCTCGTCGCCGGCTTCGATGCTTACCCCAGCTGCGGCGTAGGTCGCCTTGGCGCTGTCCGTCACGTCACTGTGCTCCATGGTTCGGGGCATCCGGCTTTCTCCGGGGCCCGTGCTCCTGCCCGTGGTGCCCGCTCGGCCGCTCTTCAGGGCCGTTGCAGGGCGTCCTCGGCACCGTACCCGTTCGCCCGGACGGGGGCGGCCGAGCCCGCGACGCCCCGGATGCCCTCCAGCAGGTGCTTGCCGATGAGCGCGTCCTCGGGCAGCGGGATCGGGTAGTCGCCGTCGAAGCACGCCGTGCACAGGCGGGTCTTCGGCTGCTCGCTGGCCGCGATCAGCTGCTCCAGCGACACGTAGCCCAGGCTGTCGGCGCCGACGGACCGGCGGATGCCGTCGTTGTCCAGGCCGTTGGCGATCAGCTCGGCGCGGGAGGCGAAGTCGATGCCGTAGAAGCACGGCCACTTGACCGGCGGCGACGCGATCCGCACGTGCACCTCGACCGCGCCGGCCTCGCGGAGCATCCGCACGAGGGCGCGCTGCGTGTTGCCGCGCACGATCGAGTCGTCGACGACCACGAGGCGCTTGCCCCGGATGACGTCGCGCAGCGGGTTCAGCTTGAGCCGGATGCCCAGCTGGCGGATGGTCTGCGACGGCTGGATGAACGTGCGGCCGACGTAGGCGTTCTTGACCAGGCCCGACCCGTACGGGATGCCGCTGGCCTGGGCGTAGCCGATGGCGGCGGGCGTGCCGGACTCGGGCACCGGGATGACCAGGTCGGCCTCCGCCGGGTGCTCCACGGCCAGGCGGCGGCCGATCTCCACGCGGGTGGCGTGCACGGAGCGGCCGGCGATGGCGGTGTCGGGGCGGGCCAGGTAGACGTACTCGAAGACGCAGCCCTTGGGCTCGGGGTTGGCGAACCGGCTGGACCGCAGGCCGTTCTCGTCGATGGCGATCAGCTCACCCGCCTCGACCTCGCGGACGAACGACGCGCCGACGATGTCCAGCGCCGCGGTCTCGCTGGCCACGACCCAGCCGCGCTCCAGCCGGCCGAGCACCAGCGGGCGCACGCCGTGCGGGTCGCGGGCCGCGTAGAGGGTGGACTCGTCGGAGAACACCAGGCAGAACGCGCCGCGCAGGGTCGGCAGCAGCCGCATGGCCGCCTGCTCGATGCCGATGTCGGCGGCCTGGGTGGCGAGCAGGCCGCACACCAGGTCGGAGTCGGTGGTGGCGCCGTGCTTGGTGTCGACGCCCGCCTCGCGCGCCTGCACCAGCAGTTCGGCGGTGTTGACGAGGTTGCCGTTGTGGCCCAGAGACAGGCCGGACCCGGTGGCCGTGGTGCGGAACGTGGGTTGCGCGTTCTCCCACGTCGTGGAGCCCGTGGTGGAGTAGCGGCAGTGGCCGACCGCGACGTGGCCGCGCAGGCTGGACAGCACCTGCTCGTCGAACACCTGGCTGACCAGGCCGAGGTCCTTGAAGACCACCACCTGGCTGCCGTCGCCGACCGAGATGCCCGCGGCTTCCTGGCCCCGGTGCTGGAGGGCGTACAGGCCGTAGTAGGTCATCTTGGCGACTTCTTCACCGGGGGCCCAGACGCCGAACACACCGCATTCTTCGCGGGGTTCGCGTTCTTCCTGTGTTTCGTGGTCGGTGCGGCCGGTTGCGGACTGGTCGGTGACCACCGAGTGCTCCCTAGCGACGAGGTCGGGCTGCACAGACGAGTGTAAGGCCGCCCAGTGGCGGTACCACCCCATGGCAAATGCGGTGACGTGACGAAACGCACCCCTGATCGGGTGGTCAGTCGAGCTTCAACGCGAACCAGACCCGCTCGTCGCCGGCGTGCTCGACGGGCAGCCGCCCCCACAGCCCGTGGTGCACGATCTGCGCCTCGCCGCTCACCCGGAGGTCGGCCTCCTCGCCGGGCCACGCCGCCCGCACCTCGGGGACCAGGCCGGGCGCGAACGTCACCACCCAGGCCTCCGGCACGTCGGTGAGCTGGACGAGCGCGGAGCCCTTCGCGGTCGGCGGCACATCGGTCGCGTACTTCGCGGCGAGCAGGGTGGTCAGCACCTCGTCGATGCCGTCCACCGCGAACTCGGCGTCGCCGACCACCAGCTCCCGCAGCGCGGCCTGCGCGTCCCACCGGCGCAGGTCCAGCTCGTGGGCGATGCGGCGGTGCCACACCCACGCCAGGTCCGGCGCGGCGGGCGAGAACGTCCAGGCGGCCCGGTTGCCCGGGACGGAGGGGAGGATCTCGGCGGCCTTGGCGAGCTGGGTGTCGAGGTACTCGACCGGCGCGACCCCGGTGGGCGGCGGTGGCAGCCGGAGCTGGACGGCGCTGCCGGTGCGGAGGTACTCCAGCGACGTCTCCAGGAACCGCCCGACGTGCAGGGTCAGCTCGGTGAAGGTCCACCCCGGGCAGCTGGGCACGGGGGCCGCCGGGTCGGCCTTCCCGACCGCCGCCCGGAACATCGCCGCCTGCTCGGTGAAGACCTCGGTCCACCGCTGGGTGGTCCACCCTCCTGGCACGTCCAGCCTCCCCGCTCGGTTCGCAAGTAGCGGTCATCGTGCCGCACCCGCCGGGGGGTTGGAGTGGGAGGAGCCGCCGGAGGTTCCGGAGAACGCGGACGACCGAGGAGACGGAGGGGATGGGGGAGCGGACGGGGGAAAAGGCAGAGGAAAAGGCGGTGGAGGTGGAGTAGCGGAAAGCCCGTGATGAGGTCATGGATCCATGATCGAACAGGTGTTCGAAGAGGGCAAGATCACGGATGGGTGATCAACGGGCGACCACCCGGAACACGCCGAAGGGAGACCCGCAGGTTCCGGAACCGCGACCGTTCGCGATCGCCGGGGAACCGGAGAAGATGACCGCGCGTCGCATCCCCAGCGGCCGGCGGCACGAAGGGTGGACAACCGTGTTCGGTGTGCGACCAGAGCAGTTGCGCGCGGCGTCCAAGCAGTTCCACGAGGGCTCGGACGCGGCGGCGGACGGTGCGGAGCTGATCTCCATGCTCAGGCTGGACGCGGACGCGCTGGGCCAGGTCCCCGCCGCCGCCGAGTTCGTCGACGCCCTGGCCAGGTGGTCCGGCGAGCAGTCCGACGACCTGCGGCGCGGCAGCGCCTGGTACCGCGACGCCGGCGACGGCCTCACCGAGAACGCCGACGCCTACCAGCGCGCCGACGACGACTCGAACACCGCCTTCCGCGGCATCGAGGGGGGCATGGCGTGAGCTACACCGACCCCGAGGTCCTGTACGCCCGGCTGGCCGCGGGCGACGCCGGCCGCGTCGCCGCCGCGGCCGACCCCATCACCGGCGCCCGCAGCGCGGTGGGCCGCGCGGGCGACTCGGTCGCGGCCGGCGGTTCGACCGCGACCTCGGCCTGGCGCGGCGACGCCGCCGCCGGCTTCCGCACCCGCGCCGACCTGTCCGCCAGGTCCGCGTCCGTCGCCGGCGAGCGCCTGGCGGCCGGCTCGGACGTCGTCCAGGCCGCCTCCCGCGCCTACGGCCGGATGCGCGGCAGCGCCGACCAGCTGATCGACTTCTGGCGCGGCCGCTCCCCCGCGCTGGACGAGGCCCAGACGCGCGAGCTGGCCCACCGCGTCAACGAGCAGCTCACCAACGTCAAGAACGGCTACGAGCGCGTCCTGCGCAGCTACGCCCAGGCCCTGACCCGGGTCCGCCCCGGGTTCGCCGAGACCGCGGCCCAGGACCCCGGCTGGAACTCCACCGCGACGGCCGTGCGCACCGCCGCCGTGCCCGCGCCCGGCACCGACCCGCGGCAGGTCGCCGCCTGGTGGAAGTCGTTGGGCAAGGAGCAGCAGGACGAGCTGCTGCGCACCCGGTTCCAGGAGCTGGGGCAGCTGCGCGGCCTGCCGTCCGGCGTCCTCGACCAGGCCAACCGGCTGCGAATCGACGACGACCTGCGGCGCTTCTCCGCCGAACGCGACCGGCTCGACGCGCGGATGGCCGACCGGGCCCGCGAGCTGGGGCTGGACCCGGGCGACTCCGGCGACCTGACGCGGCTGCTCAACGACCCGCGGTACGCGGGCATGGCGGAGCAGCGGCAGGAGGCCGCGACCAAGGCGGAGAACGCCCAGCGGGTCCGGGAGAGCATCACCGAGGCGGAAACGTTCGCGAAGGACCAGGGCTGGCTGAACGCCGAGGGCAAGGCGGACGTGCGCGTGCTGGCGTGGGACCCGTACGGCCCGCGCGGCGACGGCGCGACGGCCATCGCCTACGGCGACCCGGACACGGCCCGCAACCTCGCCGTGGCCGTCCCCGGCACCGGGTCCACGCTGGACGGCTTCTCGGTGGGCCAGGCGGGCAACCTGCGGGCGGCCATGGGCGCGGAGGGCAGCGCGACGATCCAGTGGCTCGGCTACGACGCGCCGGGCTGGGCGATCGGCGAGGTGGACAACCCGGCGCAGGCCCGGGAGGGCGGCGCGAACCTGGTCGCCGACGTGAACGGCTACCGCGCCGCCGCGGAGGCCGCCGGCAACCGCCAGCACCTGACCGTGGTCGGCCACTCCTACGGCTCCACGACCGTGGGCTACGCGGGCATGAACGGCCTGGCCGCCGACGACATCGCGTTCGTCGGCTCGCCCGGCGTCGGCGCGTCGCACGTCAGCCAGCTGTCGGTGGGCGAGGGCCACGTGTACGTCGGCGCGACCGAGCACGACCCGGTGGTGCAGGGCACCAGCTCCACCTGGTTCACCGAGGACGGCTCCTCGACCGGCCCTTACGACGACGCGTTCGGCGCGCGGGCGTTCGGCACCGCCGACTCGACGATGATCCACGGCGCGCACTCCGAGTACTACACGCCGGGGTCGGAGTCGTTGCAGAACCTGGCCCGCATCGCGAACGGCGACGGCGGCTCGGTGACCGCGCAGAAGTGGTACGACGACCCGCTGGGCCCGTCGGGCCCGTACTCGAACGTGCCGGTGGTCGGCCCGGTGGTCGACGTCGTCACCGGCACCGCGGCGGGCGTCGCGGACCTCGGCATGGACGTGGGCGCCGGTCTCTACGGCGCCGGCCGCGACGCGTGGAACGGCAACTGGTCCGACGCGGGCACGGGCCTGGCGAACACCGGCAAGGAGCTGGTGAGCGACGCGGCCGACGTGGTCGTCGGCGGGGTGGGCGACGTGGTCGAGTTCGGCCGCGACGTCGTGGAGGGCGCGGGCGACGTGTGGGACCGGACCGTGGGCTCCTGGTTCTAGGACGCCCCTACGCCGCCCGGCAGGGGCCCACCTCGTACCCCGGGTCGACGCCGTCGAGGCCGTTCTCGTCGGTCTTGGTCACGGTGCACACCACCACGTCCCCGACCGCGACGCCCTCGGGCAGCCGGTCGAGGTCCGCGCCGTAGGTGCCGGTGTGGGGCGCGTCGGGCTGGTCGCCGTCGAGCTCCATGCCGACCCGGGCGGGCGTGCCGTCGCCGGTGTCGACGACCCGGACGACCTTGAGCCTCAGCTCCCCCGACCACTCGCTGCCGCAGCCGACGAGCACGGCTCCCACCACGAGGACGGCGGCACACGCCTTGAGCGCCTTCACGGCGTCGAGCTTAGCTAGAAGCGCAGCACCGGGAGGACGGTTGACAGGTCCGCCCGGCTGCCGGACGCGGTGACCCTGGCGTCGGCCACGGCCTCGTCCCAGCCCAGCCGCCCCACGGCCAGCTCCAGCCAGGTGCGGGCGTCGGTCTCGACGACGTTGGGCGGTGTGCCGCGGGTGTGCCGGGGCCCGGCCACGCACTGCACGGCGGCGAACGGCGGCACCCGCACCTCGACGCTGCGGCCCGGCGCGGCCCGCTCCAGGGTCCGCAGGCTCAACCGGACGGCCGCGGCCAGGGCGGGGCGCGGCGGCTGGTCGGCGTCGCCCGCCAACCAGGGCAGCACGGCCTCGACCGCGGCGCGCGCCTCTCGCGGGTCGACGGGTTTCGACGGCACCGGCGGAGGTTATCGCCCGAGGGGCAGGCCGGCCGACCGCATCGCCTCGGCCAGCAGCTCCTCCACGTGGTGGGTGAGCCGCCGGGCGTCGGTGGGGGTGAACGTGCTCCACGGCTCCGTCCCGTTGGACGCGCGCCGCTGCTGGAGGTACCGCCCCTCCTCGGTGTCGAAGAACGCCACCACGCGGTCGGGCCGGCACCGCTTGCCGTACTTGTCGCGGGCCGCCGCGCCGAAGTTGCCCGTGTGCACGAGCCCGGTGAACATCTTCACCAGCGTGACCGCGTCCTCCTGGCGCACGCCCTGCCGGCGCAGCGAGTCCTCCAGCGACTTGGGCGAGCCGTCGGACCGCTTCACGGCCGCCTCCAGGTCGGCGCTCGGCATGGTGACGGAGTGGCCGGTGCCGGCGGGGTGCGCGGGCAGCGCGCCCAGCACCGCCGACGCCAGGCCGGAGGCCGCCGCGCGCCGGAACGTCAGCCGGTTGTCGTCGAGGGTGGCCACCGCGGCGTCGTCGCCGGTGGCCACGGCCAGCACGCGGACGCTGCGGCCGATCCAGACCCGGCCGTCGACCTCGCGCTCGGGCCGGGAGAACAGCCGCAGCAGGTGGTGCAGCTCCGGTTCCAGGCCGGTGGGCCCGCCGAGGCCCCGGGCGCCGATGCCGTGCCACGCGCGCCGTTCCAGGTCGGCCCGCTCCCGGTGCGTCCGACCCGGCGAGGGCACCTTGATGACCAGCGGCACCTGCCCCAGGTCGAGGCGCTCCCACAGCACGTCGAACTCCTCGGCGGAGAGCGTGATGGGCTCCCGCTCCGCCGGCCCCCCGAAATACGTCACGCTGACCCCCGGTCCTCGAAGTCGGGCCCGCGCCGAGCTCGGCGCGGGCCCTTGTCCGCGCAAAGGCTACTGCGGCGTCTCCCCGATCACGGGCGGTGCGACGAGGCGGTCGTCGCCGAACACGTCGCCGGTCTCGACCAGGTAGTCGGCCACCTTGTGCTCCAGGTCCTCCTCGCCCTCGCCGCCGCGGGCGCCCGCCGCGCCGCCGGCCACGCCCGCGCCCGGGCCGCCGGGGCGACCGGAGCCGCCGGGCGCGCCCGGACCACCCGGGCCGAAG
>NZ_BAAAKE010000054.1:0-29012 GCF_039527585.1 Saccharothrix xinjiangensis
GGGCGGACGTGGCGGCGGCCCGCGGCGAGCGGGCGTGGGTGGCGGTGGTGGCCGCGGACGTGGACCAGTTGCGCGCGGCGATCGCGGGGGAGCGCGCCGAGGGCGTGTTCCACGCCGACGACGAACCGGCCGGCCAGGTGGTGTTCCTCTACCCCGGCCAGGGCAGCCAGCGGCCCGGCATGCTGGCCGAGCTGCTGGTGGCGTTCCCCGAGGCGCAGCGGCACCTGAGGCTGGGCGCGCGGTGGGCGGACGCGCTGTACCCGCCGGCGGCGTTCGGCGAGCGGGCCTTGGCCGAGCAGGTCGAGCGGATCACCGACACCGGGGTGGCGCAGCCCGCGCTCGGCGTGGTCGAGCTGGCCGCCACGGACCTGCTGGCGGCGGTCGGCGTGCGGCCGGACGCGGTGGCCGGGCACAGCTACGGCGAGCTGGCCGCGCTGGCCGCGGCCGGGGTGTTCACGCCGGCCGACCTGCTCACGGCGAGCGCCGCGCGCGCCGACGCGATCCTGGACGCGGTCCGCGACGGCGACCCCGGCGCCATGGCGGCGGTGTTCGCCGACGCCGCCCGCGTGGAGGCCGTGCTCGGCGACCTGCCGGTGGTGGCGGCCAACCGGAACTCGCCCCGGCAGACCGTGGTCTCCGGCCCCACCGACGCCGTGGCGCGTGCGGTCGAGGCGCTGCGCGCGGCCGGGCTCGACGTGAAGCCGGTGCGGGTGGCGTGCGCGTTCCACAGCCCCTTGGTGGCGGGCGCGGGAGAAGCGTTCGCCCGCGTGCTGGAGGAGTTGCCGCTGCGCGAACCGACCGTGCCGGTGTGGTCCAACCGCACCGCGGGCACCTACCCCGGCTCGGCGGCCGAGGTGCGCGCCGAGCTGGCCGCGCAGATCGGCGCGCCCGTGCGGTTCGCGGAGCAGGTCGAGGCCATGCACGCGGCGGGCGCGCGGGTGTTCGTCGAGGTCGGCCCCGGCCGGGTGCTCAGCGGCCTGGTCGACGCGGTGCTCGGCGACCGCCCGCACCGGGCGGTCCCGCTCGGCGACGGCCTGGTCGGCTTCCTCACCGCCCTGGCGCGGCTGGCCGTGGCCGGGGTGGACGTGCGCACCGGCCCGCTGGTGCGCGGCCGCGACGCGGTCGACCCGTCCGCCGCGCCCGCCGTGCCGGGCTGGACCGTCGACGGCCACCTGGTGCGCCGCGCGGACGGCGCGGTCCAGCCAGGCGCCCTGCAACCCGCCCGACGTGTCACGGAGGCGTTCGTGCCCGAGCAGCACACCCCCGCGGCGTCCTCCGACGCCGTGATCGCGGACTTCCTGCGCACCAGCCGGGAGCTGATCGCGGCGCAGCGGGACGTCCTGATGACCTACTTCGGCGCGTCCGGCCAGGCGGTGCCCGCGGTTCCGGTGACGGTGTCGCCGGTGGCCGTGTCGCCGGTGGCCGTGTCGCCGGTCGCCGTTCCGCCCGTGACCGTCGAGCCGGTGGCGGTCACCGTCGTCGAGCCCGCCCGGCCGGTGGACGTGCTGGCCGCGGTGGTCGAGGTGGTGGCGGAGCGCACCGGTTACCCGGTGGAGATGGTCGAGCCCGGGTTGGACCTGGAAGCGGACCTGAGCGTGGACTCCATCAAGCGCGTGGAGATCGCGGGCGACCTGGCGGCCCGGCTCGGGCTGCCCCTGGACGGCACGAGCGGCCTGGACGACCTGGCCAAGGCGCGCACGGCGGCGGGGCTGGCGGAGGCCCTGTCGGGCCTGCTCGCCACGCCGGCGCCCGCGGTGGCCGCCGCGCCGGCGGACGTGCTGGGCGCGGTCGTGGAGGTGGTGGCGGAGCGCACCGGTTACCCGGTGGAGATGGTCGAGCCCGGGTTGGACCTGGAGGCCGACCTGAGCGTGGACTCCATCAAGCGCACCGAGATCGCCGGCGAGATCGCGACCCGGCTGGGGCTGGACCTCGGCGACGGCTCGGGGATGGAGGCGTTGGCGGCGGCGCGCACGGCGGCGGCGATCGCGGACCTGATCAGCGAGCGGGTGGCCGCCGCTTCCCCCGCCGCCACCGGACCCGACCTGCTCCTGACTGCGGGCTCCGCGCCCGCCGGCCTCGCCACCGCCGGCCTCGCCACCGCCGGCCTCGTCACCGCCACCCCCACGGGCTTCGTCCCGGACGCTGCTCCCGCCACCCCCACCACCTCCGCGTCCACCCCCGCGGCGGTGGTGGTCGCCCCGAAGCGGCTGGTGTTCGAGGAGTTCGAGCTGCCCGCCCCCTCGGTCGACGTGCGCGGCACGAGGGTCGTGCTGGTCGGCGCGGGCTCCGACGAGGTCGCCGCCGGGCTGCGCGCGGCCGGTGTCGAGGTGGTCTCCGAGGCGGCCGGCTCCTTCGTGGTCCACCTGGGCGCGCTCGACGCCGAGGAGTCCCTGCTGCCCGAGGAGTTCCCGGTCATCCAGGCGCTGCTCGCGGCCGGTCCGCGCGGCCTGCTGGCCGTGGACCGGCGCGGCGCGGGTGCGGCGACCGGCCTGCGCGGCTTCTTCCGCACCCTGGACCGCGAGTACCCGGACGTGGCCGGCACGCTGGTCGAGGTCGCCGACGACGCCGAGGACACCGACGTCACCACCGGGCTGCTGGCGGAGCTGGGCGCCGCCGGGCACGAGCCGGTCGCGCTGGCCGGCGGCGCGCGGCGCGGGCTGCGGCTCGCCGTGACCGACCTGGGCCCGGTCGCCGCCGCCGGCGCGGGTCCCGCCGGTGACGGCGCGGCCGAGGCCGAGGCCGCCGGGCTGGACCGGGACGCGGTCGTGCTGCTCGTGGGCGGCGCGCGCGGCATCACCGCCCGGTTCGCCCGGTCGCTGGCCGCGGCGGGCCGGTGCCGGGTCGAGCTGCTCGGCCGCACCCCGGCGCCGACCGGCCCGGAGGACCCGGCGACGGTCGGCGCCACCGACCGGGCGGCGCTGCGGTCGGCGTTCATCGCCCGGGGGCTGACCTCGCCCGCCGAGATCGAGCGGGCGGTGTCCGCCCTGCTGGCCGAGCGCGAGGTGCGCACCACCCTGGCCGACCTGGCGGAGCTGGGCAGCGCGGTGCGCTACCACGCGGTCGACGTGCGCGACGCGGAAGCCGTGCGCGCCACGGTGAAGCGCGTCCACGACGACCACGGCCGGCTCGACGCGGTGGTCTACGCGGCGGGCGTGATCGAGGACAAGCTGGTGGCGGAGAAGTCCGTCGAGTCGTTCCGGCGGGTGTTCGGCACCAAGGTCGACGGCGCGCGCACCCTGCTCGACGCCGTGGACACCCTGCCGGACGGCCCGCGCTACGCCGTGCTGTTCGGCAGCGTCGCCGCCGCCCTGGGCAACCGCGGCCAGTGCGACTACGCGGCGGCCAACGACGCCCTGGAGGAGCTGGCCCGGCGCTGGAGCCGGCCCGGCAGGCGCGGCCTGACCGTCCACTGGGGACCGTGGGCGGCGGCGGGCGGCGGCATGGTGACGCCGGAGTTGATGCGGTCCTACGCCGCGCGCGGCATCTCGCTGATCGACCCCGACGAGGGGCCGCTGTGCCTGCTGCGCGAGCTGGCGTGGGGCCCGGCCGACGCGCACGCCGTCGTCTACACCGCCTCCGGGTGGTGACCGGCTTGACCCCGAGGACCCCTCCGACCGCCGAGCCCGTCGCGATCGTCGGCATGGCGGTGCTGTTCCCCGGCGCGCCCGACCTCGACGCGTACTGGCGCAACATCGTCGACGGCGTGGACGCCATCGCTGACGTGCCGCCGGACCGGTGGGACGGCGAGTTCTACGACCCGGGCCCCGGGCCGCGGCGCGCGGACCGCGTGTACTGCCGGCGCGGCGGGTTCGTCGACGCCGCGGTGGACGTGGCCGGGTTCGGCGTGATGCCGGGGTCCGTGCCGGGCACCGAACCCGACCAGCTGATCGCGTTGCAGGTCGCCGCCGACGCCATCGCGGACGCGGGCGGGGACGCGGTGCTGCCCGCCGACCGCCGCCGGGTCGGCGTGGTGCTCGGCCGGGGCGGCTACCTCACGCCCGGCCTGGTGCGGCTGGACCAGCGGGTCCGCACCGCCAACCAGGTCGTGCGCACGCTGCGCGAGCTGGTGCCCGAGCTGGACGACGACCGGTTGGAGCGGGTCCGCGCGGCGTTCGCCGACCAGCTCGGCCCGGAAGCGCCGGAGTCGGCGATCGGCCTGGTGCCCAACCTCGCCGCGTCCCGCGTCGCCAACCGGCTCGACCTGCGCGGCCCCGCCTACACGGTGGACGCGGCGTGCGCGTCGTCGCTGGTGGCGGTGGACCACGCGGTGCGCGAGCTGGCCGGCGGCCGGTGCGACGTGGTGCTGGCCGGCGGTGTGCACCACTGCCACGACATCACGCTGTGGAGCGTGTTCAGCCAGCTCGGCGCGCTGTCCCCGAGCCAGCGGATCCGCCCGTTCCACCGCGGCGCGGACGGCGTGCTGATCGGCGAGGGCACCGGTGTGGTGGTGCTCAAGCGGCTGGCCGACGCCGAGCGCGACGGCGACCGCGTGTACGCGGTGGTCGCCGGGACGGGCGTGGCCAGCGACGGCAGGTCCGCGAGCCTGTTCAACCCCGACCCCGGCGGCCAGGTGCTGGCCGTGCGCCAGGCGTGGGAGGCGGCGGGCCTGGACCCGCGCGAGCCGGACGCGGTCGGCCTGCTGGAGGCGCACGGCACCGGCACCCCGGCCGGCGACGGCGCCGAGCTGGAGACCTTGGCCGAGGTGTTCGGCCCGGCGGACGGCCCGCGCGCCGCGCTCGGCTCGGTCAAGTCGATGATCGGGCACACCATGCCGGCCGCCGGGATCGCGGGCCTGGTCAAGGCGGCGCTGGCGGTGCACCACCGCGTGCTGCCGCCGACCCTGCACTGCGACGAGCCGCACCCGGCCCTGGCCGCGACGAGGTTCGAGCCGCTGGCGCGGGCCCGGCCGTGGGAGAGCCCGGCGAGCGGCGCGCCCCGGCGGGCCGCGGTCAACGCCTTCGGGTTCGGCGGCATCAACGCGCACGTGGTGCTGCACGAGCCGCCCGCCGCGCACGCGGGGGTCGCCGTGGTCACCGAGCCGACCAGGGTGCTGCGCCTGGCCGCCGCCACCCCGGAGGCGCTGCTCGCGCGGCTGGACGACGGGGCGGAGGGCCTGGACGAGCGGGCCGCGGTGACCGAGCCGTGCCGCCTGGGCATCGTCGACCCGACGCCGCGCAAGCTCGCGCTGGCCCGCAAGGCCGTGGCCAAGGGCGTGCCGTGGCGCGGTCGCGGCGACGTGTGGTTCAGCCCGCGCCCGCTCGACGGGCGGACCGCGTTCCTGTTCCCCGGCCTGGAGGCCGAGTTCGAACCGGCCGTGGCCGACGTGGCGCGGCGCTTCGGCCTGCCCTGGTCGGTCGACGGCGGCACGCGCGTCGGCGACGTCGGGCGGCACGGCGTGGCGGTGTTCCAGGTCGGCCGGGTGCTCGACGCCGCGCTGCGCGGCCTCGGCGTCGTGCCGGACGCGGTGGCCGGGCACAGCGTGGGTGAGTGGACCGCGATGGCGGCCGGCGGCATCCACGCCGCGGACGAGGTGGACGCGTTCCTCGCCGCGTTCGACCCGGCGGCGCTGCGCGTGCCCGGCGTGGTGTTCGCGGTCATCGGCACGTCGGCCGAGCGGGTCGTCGAGGCGCTGGCCGAGCACCCCGGCGTGGTGCTGTCCCACGACAACGCGCCCAACCAGGCCATGGTCTGCGGCCCGGAGGCCGAGGTGGACGCGGTGGTGCGGCGGTTCCGGGCGGAGGCGGTGATCAGCCGGGTGCTGCCGTTCCGCTCCGGCTTCCACACGCCGATGCTCGCGCCTTACCTGGACCCGATCCGCGAGGCCGCCCAGTCCTACACCCTGCGCCCGGCCGCGGTCCCGGTGTGGTCGGCCACCACCGCGGCCCCGTTCCCGGACGAGCCGGAAGCGGTGCGCGAGCTGTTCATCCGGCACCTGCTCGAACCCGTCCGCTTCCGTCCGCTGGTCCGCGCGATGCACGCCGCGGGCTTCCGGACGTTCGTGCAGCTGGGGCCGGGTCAGCTGGGGTCGCTGGTCAACGACGGCCTCGCCGGCGAGGACCACCTGGTGGTGTCCGCGCACGGCGGCCTGGCGCAGCTCAGGAGGGTGGTGACGGCGCTGTGGGCGCACGGCGTCGAGGCCGACGCCCGCCCGCTGCTGCCGGACCGCACGCCGCACCGCGGCCCTCGTCGCGCCCCGGTGCGGCTGGAGCTGGGCAACCCCCTCGTCTCCCTGCCGGAGGACCGGCGGGAAGCGTTGCGACCGGCCGCCGCACCCCTGCGGCCGGTCGCAACGCCGCTGACGGCCGCCGCGCACCGCTCGCCGGGGGACCCCTTGGCGGGGCTCGCCGGGAACCCGCTGGTGGCCGAGTTGTCCGCCCTGCTGAACGACACGGCGGGGATCGCGGCGGAGCTGATCGGCGCCCGCGCCTCGGCGACCCGCGCCGCACCCGGCCTCCCGACGACCCGACCCACCGCCCCGGTGACCCGACCCGCCCCGGCGACTCGACCCGCCACCCCGGCGATCCGATCCGCGTCTCCGGTCCCACCCGCCGGGGTCCTGCCCGCCACCCCTCCACCACCGGTCTCCCCGGTCCCGCCGGTGCTGCGCGTCAGCCTCGACGAGATGCCCTACCTGCGCGACCACTGCTTCTTCCGCCAGCGCCCGGACTGGCCGGACGAGGCCGACCGCTGGCCCGTCGTCCCCGCCACCACCGTCATCACCCACCTCGTGGAGCTGGCCGAACGCGCCGCACCGGGCAGGCGCGCCGTGGCGGTGCACGACGTGCGGCTGCTGAAGTGGATCACCGCGATCCCCGCCGTCGACATCCCAGTCTCCCTCCGCCACAGCGCGCCGGACCGCGTCGAAGTGGCCCTGGGCGGCTACTCCCGGGCGGTCGTCGAGCTGGCCGACCGGCACGCGCCGCCGCCCGAGCCCTGGCCGCTCGACGCGCCCGAGCGCACCCCCGACCTGACCGCCCGGCAGCTCTACGACGAGCGCTGGATGTTCCACGGCCCGCTGTTCCAGGGCGTGGCCGAGCTGACCGCGATCGGGGACCGGCACGTGCGCGGCGTCCTCGCGGACCTGCCGACCCCCGGCGCGCTGCTGGACAACGTGGGCCAGCTGTTCGGCTACTGGGTGATGGCCGTGCTGCCCGAGCGCACCACGGTCTTCCCGACCCGCCTGGACCACCTCGTGTTCCACGGCCCGCGCCCGGAGGGGCCGCTGGACTGCCACGTCCGCATCACCGGCGTCACCGACCTCACCGTGACCGCCGACGTCCAGCTCTCCCGGCACGGCCGGGTCTGGGCGCGGATCACCGGCTGGACCGACCGCAGGTTCGACACCGACCCGAACATCCGCGCCGTGGACCGGTTCCCCGGAGCGCACACCCTGTCCGCGGTGGACGAGGAGTGCCGCGCCGTCGTCCACGAGCGGTGGCCGGACCTGGCGACGCGCGAGCTGGTCATGCGCAACGTCCTCGGCGGCGGCGAGCGCGACGCCTACCAGGCCCAGCCGCCGAGCCGCAGGAGGCAGTGGCTGCTCGGGCGCGTCGCCGCCAAGGACGCCGCCCGCACCCTGCTGTGGCGCGAGGGCGTCGGCGACGTCTACCCGGCCGAGGTCGCCGTGGACGACGACGCGGAGGGCCGGCCGCGCCTGCGCGGCGTGCACGGGCGCGACGTGTCCGGCATCCGGGTCTCGATCGCCCACCACGGCGAGGCCGGTGTCGCGATCGCCTCGCGCGGACCCTGCGGCGTGGGCCTGGAGGAGGTCGTCGACCAGCCGGACCCGGGGCAGCACGGGCGTGCCGGCGGGGCGAACCGCTGGTCCGCCGCCGTGCGGGCCGCCGAACGGGCCGTCGCCGAGCTGCGCGGCGCCGGTTCGGCCGACTGCCGGGTCGTGGCGGTGGACGGCGACCGGCTGCGCGTCGAGGTGGCGGGCGCGGCGCACACCGTGCGGGTCCGCGACCTGGTCAACCCGCCCGGTCTGCCGCCGCGGCAGTACGTCGTCGCGTGGACCGCACAACGAGGAGAGGCACCATGAGCACCGAGACCACCGCGCCCGCAGCCGACGGGGAGGCCGCGGTCGACCCCGCCGCCGTGCTCGACGACATCACCGGGATGCTGCGCGAACTGCTCGACGAGCAGGGCCTGGACGACGTCGAGGTCACCCGCGACGCCACCTTCCACGGCGACCTGGAGCTGGAGAGCATCGACCTGGTGACGCTGTCCGCGGCGCTGCGCGAGCACTACGGCGACCGGGTCAACTTCGCCGAGTTCGTGGCCGAGCTGGAGCTGGACGAGATCATCGCGCTCACCGTGGGCGAGCTGGTCGACCACGTGGTCGCGTCGCTGCGGGCGGCGTGATGGCGAAGGTCCGAACCGGCGGGATCACCGCGCACGTGCAGCGGCTGCCCGCGGCGGGCGGCGGCGCGGACGTGCCGCTGGTGGTGTTCGTGCACGGCCTGCTCACCGACAGCCTGGCCAGCTACTACCTCACCGTCGGGCCGGGCTTCGCCGCGGCGGGCGTCGACGTGCTGATGTACGACCTGCGCGGGCACGGCCGCAGCGACCGCCCGGCCACCGGCTACCGGCTGGAGGAGTTCGTCGACGACCTGGCGAACCTGCTCGACGCCCTGGGCGAGACCCGGCGCGCGCACGTGGTCGGCAACTCGTTCGGCGGCACGGTCGCCGCGGGGCTGGCCGCCTGGCACCCGGAGCGCGTCGCGACCGTGACCATGATCGAGTCCGAGCCGCCGGTGGCGACCTGGCTGCGGCACATGGCGGACGGCCTCGCCGACGCCAAGGCCAGGCTCGCGCACGAGGAGGTCATCGGCTGGATCGAGGCCAACCACGGCTCCCACACCGCCCGCCTGTCCCGGGGCGCGAGCCGCATCCTGGAGTCCACCACGCTGGCCGAGGACGTGCCGCGCAGCCGGGTGGTCGCCGACGACCTGTCCGCCATCGGCTGCCCGCTGCTGGCGATCTTCGGCGACGAGTCGGGGCTGGCCGCCCAGGTGCCCGACCTGGAGGCCAAGCTGCCCGGCTGCCGCACCGTCGTACTGCCCGACCAGGGCCACTCGGTGCTCATCGAACGCCCGCACGAGACCCGCGAGCTGGTCCTGGGGTGGGTGCGCGACCACCACGCGCTGACGGGCGTGCCGGGGTGAGCCGGTTCCTGTTCGTGGTGCCGCCGCTCGTCGGCCACGTCAACCCGCCGGCGGCGGTGGCGGCGGAGCTGCGGGACCGGGGCCACGAGGTGGCCTGGGCCGGGCACGCCGACCTGGTGCGCCGGCTGGCCGGTCCGAACGCGCGGGTGTTCGACTGCGCGCTGCCGCCCGACGGTGGCCTGACCCGGCCGCCGAAGCTGACCGGTCCGGCCGCGTTCCGGTTCCTGTGGCAGGACTTCTTCGTGCCGCTGGCCGAGGCGATGGCCGACGGCGTCGAGGCGGCCGTCGAGGACTTCCGCCCGGACCTGGTGCTGGCCGACCAGCACGCCGTGGCCGGCCCGCTGGTGGCCGAGCGCCTGGGCGTGCCGTGCGCGACGTCGGCGAGCACGTCCGCGGAACTGGTCGACGTCCTCGCCGACCTGCCCAAGGTGCGCGACTGGGTGACGGACCTGCTCGGGTCCCTGCGGTCGCGAATCGGCGACCCGGCCGCGACCGGCGACCCCCGCTACCCGCCGCTCGGCGTGATCGCCTTCACCACCCGCGCGCTGGTCGGCGACGTCGACCTGCCCGCCGGCGTGCGCCTGGTCGGCCCGGCCGTGACCGCACGACCGGCCGGAGAGTTCCCGTGGGACCTGCTGGACGAGGACCGGCGGGTGGTGCTGGTCAGCCTGGGCACCGCGAACGCCGACGCGGGCGGGCGCTTCCTGACCGCCGCCGCGACCGCCCTGGCGGCGCGACCGCACGTCCAGGGCGTCGTGGTCGACCCCGGCGGTGTGCTCGGGACCGCGCCGCCGGAGGTGCTGGTGCTCCCGCACGTGCCGCAGCTGGAGCTGCTGTCGCGGTGCGCCGCCGTGGTGTGCCACGCGGGCCACAACACCGTGTGCGAGTCGCTGTGGCACGGCGTGCCGCTCGTGCTCGCGCCCATCCGGGACGACCAGCCCGTGGTGGCGGAGCAGGTGGTCGCGGCCGGTGCGGGCGTGCGGGTGCGATTCGGGCGGGTGGGCGCCGAGGGCCTGGGCGACGCGCTGGACGCCGTGCTGGACCCGGCGCGCGGCCACCGGGCGGCGGCCGGGGCGATCGGCCGGTCGTTCCGCGAGGCAGGCGGCGCGACCGCGGCGGCCGACCACCTCGAACAGCTCGTCGCCGATCCGGCCACCGCGGCCTTTTCCACCGCGGCCTCCACCGCTGCGGCTGCCGCTGCCACCTCCGCCGCCCCGGCCTCAGCCGCCGTCGGCGCCGCCGCCCGTTGAGCCGTTGTCCTCCACCGACCTCCCGGGACCGAAGATGACTGAACCGGCCAAGCCCCTGCGCGTGCTGCTCTCCTACGCCCGACCGCACCGCGCGGTGCTGCTGGGCAGCCTGCTGCTCGTGCTGGCGGCGAGCGCCTCCGGGCTGGTGCAGCCGCTGGTCGCGCAGGACGTCCTGGAATCGCTGGGCACGGGCGACCCGCTGCTGCGGCCGGTGCTGCTGCTGGCCGCGCTCGTGGTCGCGGGCGCCGTGCTGACCGGCGCGCAGTCGTGGTGGCAGCAGCGCACCGCCGAGCGGGTGGTCCGGCAGGTGCGGCGCGACCTGGTCTTCCGGCTGGTCCGGCTGCGCGTGCCGGAGCTGGACCGCCGCCCGCCGGGCGACCTCACCGCCCGCGTCACCTCCGACAGCACGCTGGTGCAGAACGCCGCCACCGAGGGGCTGGTGATGGTCGCCAACGGCCTGCTCACCACGCTCGGCGCGGTGGCCATGATGGCGACGGTCAACCTCCGCCTGCTGGGCGTCACCGCGGGCGTGATCGTGTTCGTCGCCGTGCTGCTGCTGGTGGTGCTGCCGCGCATCCGCGTCGCCGTGGCCCGCGCGCAGTCGGCGGTGGGCGCGGTCGGCGCGGCGCTGGACCGCGCGCTCGGGGCGGCCCGCACGGTCAAGGCCAACGGCGCCGAGGCCCGCGAGACCGCGCTCGCGGGCGCGGCCGTGGACGAGGCTTACGCGGCCGGGCTGGTCGGCGCGAAGTACGTGGCCGTGGTGAAGGTGCTGACCGGCGTGGCGATCCAGGGCGCGTTCCTGGCGGTGCTCGGCGTCGGCGGCGCGCTGGTCGCGGCGGGTGGGATGACCGCGCCGGAGCTGATCGCGTTCCTGCTCTACGTGTTCTACCTGGCCTCGCCGATCGGGTCGCTGGCCGCGGGACTGGGCGTGCTCCAGCAGGGCCTGGGCGCGGTGGGCCGCATCGACGAGGTGCGGCGGATGCCGGTCGAGGAGGACGTGGACCTGCCCGTGCCCGCGCCGGACGGCCCGCCGCCCGCCGTGGAGTTCGACGGCGTGGAGTTCGCCTACCCCGGCCGCGAACCCGCGCTGCGCGGCGTGTCCTTCACCGTCGCGCCCGGCACCCAGACCGCGCTGGTCGGCCTGTCCGGGGCGGGCAAGACCACGGCTTTCGCGCTGCTCCAGCGGTTCTACGAGCCCACCGCGGGCATGGTGCGGGTCGACGGCGTCGACATCGCCACGATGCCGCGCGCCGAGTTGCGCAGGCTCATCGCCTACGTGGAGCAGGACTCGCCGGTCATGGCGGGCACGCTGCGCGACAACCTGCTCTACGCCGCGCCGGACGCCGCCGCGGCGGAGATCACCGAGGCGCTGCGGGCGACGCGGCTGCTGGAGTTCGTCGACCGGCTCGACGCCGGGCTCGACACCGAGGTCGGCACGCGGGGCGTCGCCCTGTCCGGCGGCGAGCGCCAGCGGCTGGCCATCGCCCGCGCCCTGCTGCGCCGGCCCCGGGTGCTGCTGCTGGACGAGGCCACCGCACAGCTCGACGCCCGCAACGAGCACGCGTTGCGCGAGGCGGTCGACCAGGCGTCCCGGCGCTGCACGGTGGTCCTGATCGCGCACCGGCTGTCCACGGTGACCGACGCGGACCAGATCGTGGTGCTGGAGCGGGGCGAGGTGCGGGCGGCGGGCACGCACGCGGAGCTGGTCGCGGCCGACGGCCTGTACCGGGAGCTGGCGGCCACCCAGCTCCTGGTGCCCGCCGGTGGCTGAACCGGACCGGGGCGCCCGCGCGCGGCGGGCGCCCCGGTCGTCGTCACACGCCGGTGACGCCGGCGGTCAGCGAGTTGAGCGCGGCGTAGTAGCCGTCGCGGTGCCCGGCCGCGTTCGGGTGGTAGGACTCGTTGAGCTTGTCCCACTCCAGGCTGGTGACCCACTTGGTGCCGCTGGAGCACAGCGAGTGCGGGTCGAAGATCGGCCGGGCGTCGAGGAAGGTGAACCCGGCCTCGGCCGCGCGCTGCGACATGACCGCGGACAGGGTGTCGGCGGCCGAGTTGAGCGCGGTGCGCTCGGTGTCGCTGAGCCCGAAGATGCCGCAGTTGCCGCGGATCGTGTAGAGCCGCGGGTAGCCGACCACGATCACCCTGGCCGACGGGGCCTTGGCCCGCACCGCCGCGTAGAGCTGGGCCAGGGCGGGGGAGAGGTAGGCGTTCGCCGCCTGCTTGGCCAGGTTGACGCCGTTGACGCAGTCCTGGTCGTTGATGGTCAGCACGCAGTTGGTGAGCACGTCGACGAAGCCCACGTCGTTGCCGCCGACCTGGATGGTGATCAGCGTGGTGTCCGCGGTGACCAGCGGCAGCTGGTCGGTCGTCATCTCGGCGGTGGTGGCGCCGGAGCAGGCGGCTTCCACGAACGCCACGGACGGGTGGGCCGCGGCCCACAGCCGGGGGTAGGTCAGCGGACCCCGGCGGCACTCGTGGTTGGGGTCGTCGTAGGTGCGGGTGCCGGGCGCGGTGGTGTAGGAGTCGCCGAGGGCGACGTACTTGCCCGCGAGGGGCGCCGCCTGGGCGGGCGCGGCGATGACCGCGGTGGCGATCAGCGCCAGCAGTACGGGGAACAGGGCCCGTGGTGCGCGCATGGATCTCGTCTCCATCGGGGGTCGGGTGGAGCGGACCCTTTCAGGAGTAACAGTTGATGTTGTGGGTGAATACCCCACGATGGATGTCGAAGAGTGAATTTATCACTAATGATGCGGAATCCCGATGCGGCCGGATCTCACCTCGTCCGGACCCCTGTGCCGGCGTCGGAGGTCGGGCCGCGTCGGAGGCGCCAGGGCCCCGGCGAGCGCGGGGAGCCGGGCGGTTCGGGTCCGTCCCGCCCGACCCCGGTCCGGCGTTGACGGCTAGGGCAGCTCGTACCTGTCGACGATGTCGTCTTCGCGCACGGGGCCGGCGATGAGGAGCCGGTTGTTGCCGTCACAGTAACCCTCTTCGGCCCGGCGGAAGATCGTCTCGATGTCACCGCTGATCAAGGCGCCGGTGATCCCGCCCTTCGCGATGGCCGTCCGCAGGCCGGGTCCCCTCGGGTTCTCGGGCTCGCCCTCGTAGACGACCCCGTTGATGACCCCGTTGATGACGACGCGGCCGTTGCGGGCGCTTTCGCGCGAGGTCCACATCATGAAGGCGACGGCGGCGCTCGCGCCGAGCTTCTTGGCGACCGACAGCGACGCCGTCTTCCGCCCGGGGCTGTAGCTCAGCGCTCGAAGGCCACCGTGCTCGGGTAGTTCCACCTCGAACTCGCGCACGACGGTGGTCTTCCGGAGTTGTCCCCCCAGGTGGGCGAGCTGACGTCCAGGTAGAGGTCCAGGTGCCGGCCGGTCAGCTCCCGGTACTCGGTGGCGACGGGTTCGGCCGGCCCGGTGATCCGGCCGCCTCGTCCGACTCGCGCGAGTAAGACCAGGAACCGGCCGCCGCGCCCACGACCACGCCTTCCGCCTGAGGGGGATTTCACCGCACTCCACCAGGCTAAAAGGGTGATCGTCCGATTCGGTGGACAGAACCGGGACGGAAGTCGGCCTGTGGGGCCGGGCCTCGCCCACCCCTCATCCCGCGCCGTTGTCCCGGTCGACCGGGGGCCTCGCCACCCGCGCCCGGTCGACCGGCCGGTCTCAGGTGAGCACCAGGGACCGCGTCATCTCCTGGAACGCGGGCACCTGGTCCGGGTGCAGGTCCGGGTCGAACCTGCCGGTGATGACGAGGTAGCCGACCTCGGTGAACAGCACCGCGCCGTAGGTCACCACACCCGCCCGGTTGCTCCCGGTCAGCTCGAACCCGGGCAGCCCCGCGACCTCGACCTCGGTGACCGACTCGACCTGCGGCGTGGACGGCAGCTTCGTGAACCGCTTCCGGGCGAACTCCTCGCGCTCGCCCTCCTCGACCGGGTTGTCGCCGAGCGACGGCGCGGCGACCAGGCTGGGCGCGTTCGGGCCCGTTTCGCCGTCGAGGGTGATGATGACGCTCGACGTGCTGCCCTCCTGCCGCTGGTAGCCCGGCGCCGGGGTGAGCTCGAAGCCGAGGTCGCCCGCCGCGGTCTCGTCGCTCCAGCGGGCGTCGGTCAGCGTCGTCAGCAGTTCGTTCGCGGTCAGCGGGTCGCCCGGCTCGATCGTGCCGGTCATCATCACGAAGGTCTTCTCGGTGAAGAGCGCCACGATGGCCTTCCGGTAGACCGCGCCGGAGGCCAACTGCTCGCCGGTGACCGCGATGGCGGGGTGGCCCGCGACGTCCAGCTCGCGCGGCTCGTCCATGTCCATCCCCTGGAGGCGGGCCTTCGGCCCGGACAGGCCGTCGGCCATCTCCTCCCGGGCCTCCTCCGGCGTCGTGTCCACCAGCGGCTGGCTCATGACCACGACGCTGGTGTTGGCGCCCGGCCTGGCCAGCCCCGGCAGGCTCGGGTCGACCTCCAGGCCGTCCGGGAGCCGCAGCAGCACGTTCGTGCGGGGGATCGGGACGTGCCCGGACCCGGTCGCGGCGTTCTCCGCGAGGGCGGGCGGGGGCCCGGTCGGCGCCCCGGCGCACCCGGCGGCCGGCGCGACGGCGACGAGGACTACGGGCAGGGTTCTTCGCGACGACATCCGGTACGGCCCCCAGTTGCGGCACATCAGGTGGAAACCGGTGCACAGCACCCCCGACCTCGCCGTGCGCCCCGGTCACACCCAGTGGTCGTCCGCCCCGCGGGTCAGGCGGGCCAGGTCGCCGACACCGCCCACCGAGGGCCGCACGTACCCGGCGCGGGCCGCGACGCCCGCCGCCTCGCCGCGCGACTGGCAGTCCAGCTTGGTGAGCAGCCGCTCGACGTAGGTCTCGACCGTGCGGCGGCTGACCACCAGCGCCTCCGCGATGGCCTGGTTGCTCAGCCCCGCCACCAGGCCGGTGGCGACGTCCAGCTCGCGGGCGGTCAGGCCGGGCGCGTTCTCGAACGCCGCGCAGACCGCGATGACACCGGCGCGCGGGCCGTCGTTCACGCGGAGCAGCCGCACGCGGTGCCAGCCTTCCTTGCCGGGCCACAGGAACGGCGCCGTGCGGATGCCCAGCGCCGCGAACCGCTCGGCCAGCGCCCTCAGCGCGGGGTCGCGGGTGACCGGCGCGGGTTCGCGGCCGGTCACGGGCGCCTGCACGGGCAGCAGCCAGCCGGCCGTCCACTCAGGACCGAACCACGCGTCCAGCCGGGGGTGGTGCAGCGGGTCGACCCGACGGGCGAGGGCCTCGCCGACGGTGGCGACGAACCTGCGGGCCTCCTCGCCGAACGCCGACCGCTCCGGCGCGTTGAGGTGCAGCACCCCGACCACCCGCCGGTCGCCCAGCTTCAGCGCCGCCGACAGGCCGTCCTCCAGACCCGCGGGCCGCAGCTGCTCCTGGTAGTGCGGCGAGTCGCGGAAGTTGTGCGGCATGTCGTCCATCAGCAGCGGCACGGGGGAGTCGAACAGCTGATCGCCCCACTTGGTGCGGGGCAGCTCGTGGGCCAGCTCCTGGCTGATGGCGCGCTGGTAGCCCTCCTCGGCCATGATCAGGAAGCGTCGGGTGACCGGGTCCCACCCGGTCACCTGGACCGCGCACAGCTCCGGCACGGCCATCCGCAGGCTCGTGAAGACCTCGCCCCACTCGACGTCCGCGGCGCTGCCCAGGGCGGCGCCGATGCGCATCGCCGAGGCGACCCGCGTGGTGTCCATCGCGCCTCCTCAGTAGGCGGACAACCTACGTGGAGGACGTGGTCCGGACAACAGGGGAGGAACGACTTCGGCAGGTGCGCGCGCCGCAGGTCGAGCTGCTGGTCACCGGCGCTCGCGCCGTCGACCCCACCCCGGCGGCGGGCGAGCCGCGAACCCGTTGACCATGAACCGGCGAACGCGCTCGGTGGCGTCCTCGACGCGCTCGGCGAACCCAACGGCCAACCCGCCGACGCGGTCGGCCACCCGGGCGACCGAGGCCAGGTCCGGGTCCGCCACCACCACCCGGTCGCCGCGCGCGGCCGGCGTCTCGGCGATCACGCCGCCGATGCCGCCACCGCCGCCGGTGACCATCGCGACCGCCCCCGTCACGCGGCCTCCGCGATCACCACGCGCGGGCTGCCCGGCAGCCGCCGCGTCTCCAGCACCCGCCAGCCGGTGTCGCGCAGCCAGCCGTGCACCTCGTCCTCGGGGTAGACCACGGTCCCGTCGACCACCAGGTGCCCGCCGGCCAGCACCGGGTCCAGCCGGCGGGCGTCGTCGGCCAGCAGCAGGAAGTCCAGCACCAGCAGTCGCGCGCCGGGGTCGACCACGCGGCGCGCGGCCCGCAGGACCACCTGGTTCCGCTCCGGGTCGAACCGGTGGATGACGTGCTCCAGCAGCACCGCGTCGTAGTGGCCGGGCACCGGGTCGGTCAGCGGGTCGGCCTCGTGGAAGGAGATCCGGTCGGCCACCTCGGCGGGCACCGAGCCCCGGACCGCCCGCAGGAAGTCGTCGGTGGTGACGAACGCGCCGGTCAGCCCGGGGTTGCGGGCGGCGGCCTCGGCGAGGAACGCGGCGGACCGCCCGCCCAGGTCCAGCACGTGCCCGTGCAGGCGGAAGTCGTAGTGCTCGGCCAGCATCACCGCGTGCAGCGAGTCGCAGGTCCGCACGCCGGTCGTGGAACGCCCGCGTTCGCCCCGTCCGGTTCGACCGGCCCGGGTCGGGAGGTGCGGCAGCGGCTGTTCGGCGTGCGCCGGCAGGCCCCACCGCGGCGTCGGCTCCTCCCGGCGGTGCTCGTCGATGAACGCCAGCACCCGCCGCCACGCGTCGGCGGCGTTGTCGGCCTGGTCGGGCAGCGCGCCGTCGAAGAACGAGTGCGGCGCGCCCTCGTAGAGGCGGAACTCGTGCGGCACGCCCGCCTCGGCCAGCTCCCGGTCGAACGCGAGGACGTCCTCGACAGGGGTGAGGACGTCCTCGCCCGCCGCGAGCACCAGCACTGGCCGCGCCATGCGCGGGATCAGCTCGCGGCACTCGGCGGGCCTGCCGCAGAAGCCGATCGCACCGGCCAGCCGGGGCTCCAGCGCGGACTGGCCCCACGACAGCGCGCCGCCCAGGCGGAACCCGACGGTGAACGGGTCCGTCACGCCCAGCGCGAGCAGGTGGTCCACGGCCGCGGCGACGTCGAGCAGGACCGGGTCCCGGTCGGGCTCCGCCGCGTGCGCGAACCCGCCGGAGCCCGGTCCGCGCCCGTCGTCGGCCGCGACGCGGCCGCGGTGGTCGAGCACCACGGCCACCACCCCGTTCTCGGCGAAACCTCGGGCCAGGTCCCGGTGGAACTCGTGCGCGTCGCGCACGTCCGGCAGCACCACCACCCCGGCGCCGGTCGGCTGGTCGGGCAGGGCCTGGTAGGCGGCGAACCGCGCGCCGTCGGCGGAGGTCAACCTCAGCGGGCCGGCCGAGGCCACCGCGCCCGTCGCGACCGGCGCGGCAGGTGGGCGCGACTCATCGGCGTGACACATGGGGTCCTTTCGGAGTTCTTCGGGCGACGGGGTCCCCGCGGTCCAGGCGGCGCTTCCACCGCAGGACGACCCGGACAACGCGTTCACCGTTCTGCTCGCTGCTCGCGGGGTGGTCGGCACAGCGTGGTCCGAGCGGGGTGGTCGGCCGGTCCGTAGAAATACCGAAATCCGCGCGAACACGCGACGAACAGCGTCCGGCCTGGTAAAAGGCAGCACTGAACGCCCGGCGCCGGAGCGGTGCCGAGCGCTCGTCAGCGATCCATCAAATGATCAACACTCGCGTTCGCGAGACCCCGGAAAGCCCTTCGACGCCGGAGTCGCGGCACGGCGAGCGCGGCCGCGAGCCGGAAACGATCATCCTTTCGATATCTCGACCACGACCGCCCCGGCCGGCACGGTGCCCCACATGGGTTACGGGGCCACGGGTTACGGGGAAGCGCTGCGCCGGGCGGTGGCGTCGAACCGGATCACGCCGGTCATCGGCGTGTACGACATGATGTCGGCGTCCATCGCGGCACGGCACTACGACGCGCTGTTCGTGTCCGGCTTCGGCCTCGCCGCGTCCCATTACGGCCTGCCCGACATCGGGTTCATCGCCTGGCCGGACGTGGTGGCGTTCGTGCAGCGGCTGCGGTTGGCGTTCCCGCGCCACCACCTGCTGGTGGACATCGACGACGGTTACGTCGACGCCGAGGTCGCCTGCCACGTGGTGCGGAGCCTGGAGCAGGTCGGCGCGTCGGGCGTGGTGCTGGAGGACCAGCGGCGGCCACGGCGGTGCGGGCACGTGGGCGGCAAGCAGGTGCTGCCGCTGCCGGAGTACCTGGAGAAGCTGGGCCGCGTGCTGGGCGCCCGGGCCGACCTGTTCGTGGTGGCCCGCACCGACGCCACCGAGGAGCCGGAGATGCTGCGCCGGGCCGCCGCGCTGGCGGCGACGGACGCGGACGCCGTGCTGGTCGACGGGGTGCCGTCGGTCGGGGTGGTCCGCGGGGTGCGCGAGGCGGCCGGCGCCAAGCCGGTGGTGTTCAACCAGATCGCGGGCGGTCGCTCGCCGCGGCTGGACCTGGCGGACCTGGCCGGGTTGGGCGTGGACGTGGCGATCTACAGCACGCCGTGCCTGTTCGCCGCGCACGCCGCGATCGAGGACGCCCTGGTGGAGCTGAAGCGCCGTGACGGCGCGCTGCCCGACGGCCCGATCGGCGTGGCCGAGTCGCAGGCGTTGCTGGCGCGCAACACGGGCGACCGGGGGACGCCCGTGCCGCGCCCGGCGCCCGAGTTCAGCCGCTGATCGGCGTCGGCCGCCACTCCTCCTGCCAGCCGTGGTGGGTGTCGTAGGCGGCGGCCAGCAGCCGCAGCACGTCGTGGCTCCCGGTGCCCTCCACCTCCTCGCGCAGCCAGCGCGCCTTCTCCTCGAACGGCACGGGGGTGCGCTCCGTCATCGCCTGGGCGGGACCGGGCACCAGCATCAGCCCTTGGCCGTCGTCGGTGCGCAACACCCGCAGCCTGCCCTGGCGCTCGGCCTCGTCCAGCAGCGGCAGCTCCTCGCGCTCCAGCCGCCGCCCGTCCTCGTCCAGCCCGTCCAGCACGAACCGGCGCAGGTCCTCGTCGGTCACGTTCGCCTCGGCATCCATGCCGGTGGGGTATCCACTGCCGCCACGATCACACCCCGCCGCCGTGCGGGTGATCGTGGCGGCGGGTAGGAAGGGCTGGTGACCAGCGCGTACGAGCCCGACCCCCGGCGGTGGCGGGCGCTGACGGTGACCTTGGTGGCGGGCTTCATGAGCCTGCTCGACGTCAGCATCGTGTCGGTGGCGCTGCCGTCCGTCCAGCACGGCCTGGGCACCACGCCGGCCGGGGTGCAGTGGGTGGTGTCGGGCTACGCGCTCGCCTTCGGGCTCGCCCTGGTGCCCGCCGGGCGGCTCGGCGACGCCATCGGCCGACGGACCATGTTCCTGTTCGCGCTGGGCGGGTTCGTCCTGTTCAGCGCCCTGGCCGGGATCGCGCCCACCACCGAGGTGCTGATCGCGGCCAGGTTGTTGCAGGGGGTGTCGGCGGGCGCGCTGGCGCCGCAGAACTCCGCGCTGATCCAGCAGCTGTTCCGGGGCGCCGAGCGCGGTCGGGCGTTTGGGTTCTTCGGCGCGACCGTGGGCATCTCGACGGCGGTCGGCCCGGTGGTCGGCGGTCTCATCCTCGCGGTGGCCGGCGAGGACGAGGGGTGGCGCTGGATCTTCTACGTCAACGTGCCGATCGGCGTGGTGGCGCTGGTGCTGGCGGCCCGCCTGCTGCCGCGCCGGACCGGTGGCCGGCGCGGGCGGTTCGACCCGCTCGGCGGCGCGCTGCTGGGCCTCGGCGTGCTGGCGCTGATGCTGCCGCTGGTGCTGGCCGAGGCCGGCGGGCTGGCCGAGCTGTGGTGGCTGTTCGTCGTGGGCGCGGCGCTGCTGGTGCTGTTCGTGCGCTGGGAGCGGCGGCTCGCCGCGCGCGGCGGCGACCCGGTGCTGAACATCGGGCTGTTCACCGACACCCCGGGCTACGGCACGGGCGCGCTGCTGGGGATGGTGTACTTCGTCGGCTTCAGCGGCATCTGGCTGGTGTTCGCGCTGTACTTCCAGACCGGCCTGGGCTACACGCCCCTGGAGTCCGGGCTGGCCGTCACGCCGTTCGCGGTCGGCTCGGCGGCGTCCGCCGTGGTCGGCGGGCGGCTGGTCGAGCGGTGGGGCCGCAAGGTGACCGTGACCGGGCTGAGCCTGGTCACGGCGGGTCTGGCGGTGACCGCGCTGGTGCTGCGGCTGGCGCCCGCGCACGTCGCCGGGTGGGCCGTGGCGCCCGCGCTGCTGGTGGCGGGCATCGGCGGCGGCTGGGTGATCTCGCCGAACACGACGCTGACGCTGCGGCACGTGCCGGTGTCCATGGCGGGCGCGGCGGGCGGCGCGTTGCAGACCGGGCAGCGCGTCGGCGCGGCGATCGGCACCGCGGCGCTGGCGGGTGTGTTCTACGCGGTGCTGTCGGCCTCGGGGCGGGACTTCCGGGTGGCGGTGTCGGTGGCGGTGGGCTGCGCGGTGGTGGCCGTGGCGCTGTCGCTGGTGGTGGCCGTGGTGGAGCTGCGCGCCCGACCGCGCTGCCCGGCCGCGGTGGAGGGCGCCGAGCAGACCGTTCCCGACGCGCACTGATCGGACCGGGCACGATGTCGTGGTGGACCCGCTGACGCTCGTCGACGAGCTGATCGCCATCCGGTCGACCGCGGACCGGCCCGACGACCTGCTGCGCGCCCTGGACCTCGTGCTCGACGCCGTGGGCCCCGGCTTCGCGGTCGAGCGCTTCTCCTCGGGCGGCAAGCCGAGCGCGCTGGTGCGCGCGGGCGGGCGCCGCCCCCGCTTCCGGGTGATCTTCAACGCCCACCTCGACGTGGTGCCCGGCGCGGACGAGCAGTTCCGGCCCCGCCGCGAGGGTGATCGGCTGATCGGCCGCGGCGCGCAGGACATGAAGCTGTCCGCGCTGGTGCTCGCCGCGGTGTTCCGGGAGCGGGCGCGCGACCTGCCGTTCCCGCTCGGCCTCCAGCTCGTCACCGACGAGGAGGTCGGCGGGCGCGACGGCACCCGGCACCAGCTGGAGCGGGGCGTGACCGCCGACTTCGTGGTGATCGGCGAGCACAGCGCGCTGCGCGTGGTGCACGAGTCCAAGGGCCTGGTGGTGGCGCGGCTGCGCGCGACCGGGCGCGCCGGGCACAGCGCCTACCAGTGGCAGGGCGACAACGCGGTGCTGAAGGTGATGCGCGCGGTGGACGCCGTGCTGGCGGAGTACCCCGTGGCGGTCGAGGAGGAGTGGCGCACCACGGTGAACCTCGCCCGGATCACCACCGGCAACCAGGCGCTCAACCAGGTGCCCGCCGACGCGACGGCCCACCTGGACATCAGGTTCCCGCCAGAGGACGCGAAGTTCACCGGCCGCACGCCCGAGCAGGTCGCCGCGCACCTCACCGCGCTGTGCCCGCCGGGCGTCGTGGCCGAGGTCGACGCCGTCGAGCCGCCGCACCGGGCCGACCCCGACAACGCCGACGTGCTGGCGTTGCGGCGGGCCGCGCGGGCGCAGGGCTACTCGGGAGACCTGCTGCGCAAGCACGGTGCGGCCGACTCGCGGTTCTGGTTCCAGCACGGCGTCGACGCGGTGATCTTCGGGGTCGGGGGAGAGGGGCAGCACGGGCCCGCCGAGCACGCCGACCTGACCACGGTCGAGCCGTACCGGCGTGCGCTGAACGCGTTCCTGGACGACCTCGCCGGGGGAGGGCCGACCGGGGGCCGATGATCAAGGGCCGACGACCGGTGGCCGGGGTGCTGTTGCCGAACGCGTAACCCACTGGTTACGCTTCCGGGCGTGGACGACGTGGCGGGAGCGATCGCCGATCCGGTGCGGCGACAGGTCCTGGAGATGTTGCGCGACGAGGGGCCGCTGTCCGCCGGGCAGATCGCCGAGCGGTTCTCGATCAGCCGCCCCGCGGTCAGCAGGCACCTGCGCGTGCTGCGGGGCAGCGGCCTGGTGCGCGACGAGCTCGTGGGCCGGCAGCGGTTCTACGAGCTGGACGCCTCCCGCCTGACCCCGCTGACCCGCTGGCTCACCGGCTTCGACCGCCCCACGGGGTGGGAGCACCGACTCGACGCCCTGGAGACCGAGGTCCACCGCACCCGGCGGGAACGCCGCACCGACCGACCCGAGGAGAACACGGCATGACCCGCATCCCCACCGCCCGCCTGTTCCGCACCGCCACCGGCAGCGACCTGGTGCTCACCCGCACCTTCCGGGCGCTGGCCGACGACGTGTGGGCGAGCCTGACCGAGCCGGAGCGCACCGCCCGGTGGTTCGGCCCCTGGGAGGGCGACGGCGCGCCCGGCCGCACGGTCAAGGTGCGGATGGTCTTCGAGGAGCAGGGCCCGTGGATGGAGGTCCGGGTCGACGCCTGCGACCCGCCCCGTCGGCTGGCGGTGTCCACCCAGGACGAAGCGGGCGTGTGGCGGCTGGAGGTGCTGCTGGCCGAGGTGGACGGCAACACCGAGCTGCGCCTGGTGCACCACCTGGACACGGAGGAGGGCATCGGCGAGGTCGGTCCGGGCTGGGAGTTCTACCTGGACATGCTGATCGCCTCGCGCGAGGGCGCGGCGCGGCCGGTGTTCGACGACTACTACCCGTCGATGAAGGGCTACTTCGAGGGGCTGCGCGAGGGGGAGTAGGCGGGCGACGGGACCCGGGCGCCCCTGATGGTCCCGCCGGCTGCTTTTTAACCGGCGGGACCACCGGGCGAGCCAGGCCGTGCACACCCCGCCCGTCCCCATCGAACTGCGCGGCCGGTCCTCCGGCAACCGCCGGGTCCAGGAGCTGCGGGATCGCGTTCCCCGGAGTACGGTTCGGGGCACGCAGGAGGTTCAAACCGGCAGCCACTGCCTTCTTCACCCATGAGGAGGCCGAGGCCGTGGTAGCAGAACGTTCCGCCCGCGAACAGCGGTTCACCCGGGGGCTCCGCGTCGAGCGCGAGGTGCACGGGTACGCGATCGTGGTGCGCGTCGCCGGCGAGGTCGACTCCTCGACCGTCGGTGAACTCGCCAGGGGCACGGCGGTGGCACTTGCCCTGGCCACCCCGCCCGCCCCGGTCGTGGTCGACCTGAGCGACGTCGCCTTCCTGTCGGCGGCGGGTCTCAACCAGTTGCGGAGCGACCAGCTGGCGGCGCGGGCGGCAGGTGTCCCGCTGCGCGTGGTCGCCCGGCACCGGCACGTGCTCAGGCCGTTCGAGGTCACCGGCCTCGTCCACGACCTGCGGCTCTGCGCCACGCTCTCGGAGGCCCTGCGCTCGGACGCCGCCGACCGGGGGCGCCTCGCGCTGAGGTGGTGAGCGCGGGACCACCGGCGCGCGGGTCCCGGTGCGCCCTAAGGTGCCCGCATGATCACCTACGACTGGCGCGGCCGGTTCGACAACGCCGAGGTCAACGCGCTGCATGCGGAGGGCTTCGCGCACCGCGTGCTCGACGACGACTGGTGGGGCCAGGTCAACCGGCACAGCCTGGGCTGGGTGTGCGCGCGAGGCGGCGCCGACCTGGTCGGCTTCGTCAACGTCGCCTGGGACGGCGCGATCCACGCGTTCGTGCTGGACACCCTGGTCGCCGGGCCGGTGCGCCGCCGGGGCGTCGGGCGGGAGCTGGTGGCCCGCGCCGTCGAGGGCGCCCGCGCCGCCGGGTGCGAGTGGCTGCACGTCGACTTCGACGACGAGCTGAAGCCGTTCTACTTCGACGCCTGCGGGTTCCAGCCCACCAACGCTGGGCTGATCGCCCTCTGAACGACCTGCTTACCCCCGATTCGGAATCCCAAACATCTTTTTCCGGAGTGTTCTACAACAATGCGCTAAATGTGTTCGTGCGATACTCCGGTTAATGACTTGCGACGACGAGTGGCTCGTTCTCGGAGGGAATGACGGGATCGCACCGCGGGAGGTGGTGGTGGCGTGACGGACACGGTGCGGATGACGGACGTGCTGGCGGCGGGCCGCGCGGAGCTGATGACCGCGTTGGCCGAGGCGGACGAGCACGCGGCGCTCGACCAGGTGTTGGGCCTGCTCGACGCGGGTGTGCCCGCCGAGGGCGTGCTGCTGGAGGTGGTGGCGGCGGCGCAGGCCGAGATCGGCAGGCTGTGGCAGGCCGACCGGTGGGGCGTCGCGCAGGAGCACGCGGCCACCGCCGTGGTCGAGCACGTCATCGCCGCCTTGGGCGCCCGCGTCACGACGGCGACGACCAGGGGCCACGTGGTGGTGGCCTGCCTGGAGGGCGAGCGGCACGCCGTGCCGCCGCGCATCGTGGCCGAGGTGCTGCGCGGCCGGGGCTGGCAGGTCACCTTCCTGGGCGCCGGCGTGCCGATCGCCCACCTCGTGCCCTACCTGCGCGAGAAGGTGCCGGACGCCGTGGCGCTCAGTTGCACGCTGGCCCGCGACCTGCCGCGCGCCGACCAGGCGGTCGCCGCCTGCCGCGACACCGGCACCCCGGTGCTGGTCGGCGGCCGGGGTTTCGGCGAGGACGGCCGGTGGGCGCGGGCGCTCGGCGTGGACACCTGGGCGCCCGACGCCGCCGCGGCCGCCGACCTGCTCGACCGGCCCGGCTGGCGGCGCGCCGCCCGGCCCGCGCCGCCCAGACCCGTCGCACCGGCGTACACCGCGCTGCTCACCCGTCGCGCGGAGCTGGTCGACGCGGCCGTGGCCGCGTTGGACGAGCGGTTCCCGCCGGCGCGCGACGACGAGCGGCAGCCGGACGAGGTCCGGGAGGAGGTGGGCGAACTCGTCGACTTCCTCGGCGCGTCGGTCTACGTGGACGACCCCGAGCTGTTCGGCGGGTTCGTCTCGTGGACCGCCGCCGCGCCCGCCGCGCGACGGCTGCCGCCCGCCGGCACCCGGGTGGTGATCGAGGTCCTGGCGCGGGCGCTGCGGGCCGACCCTCCCGGGGTCCTCCGGCACCTGGACTGCGGCCGCCAGGTCCTGGCGACGCGGTAGCCCGCCGGGCGGCGGCTCACCCCTTGCCCGGTGGCTCACCTTGCCCGGCGGCTCACCTCGTCCGGTGGCTCACCCTGTCCGATGGCTTACCGTGCCCGGTGGCCACTCACCCCTGGCCGGCCTGGTTGAAGCGCAGCATGTTGCCGGAGGGGTCGCGGAAGGCGCAGTCGCGGACGCCGTAGGGCTGGTCGGTCGGCTCCTGGAGCACCTCGCCGCCCGCGGCGCGGATGCGCTCGAAGGTGGCGTCGCAGTCGTCGGTGGTGAAGATGACGCCGCGCAGCAGGCCCTTGGCCAGCAGCTGGGCCATGACCTCCTTGTCGGCGGCCGAGGCGTTCGGGTCCGCCAGGGGCGGTTCGAGCACGATGTTCACGTCGGGCTGCGCCGGCGAGCCGACCGTGACCCAGCGCATCCCCTCGAACGCGACGTCGTTGCGGACCTCCATGCCGAGCACGTCCCGGTAGAAGGCGAGCGCCTCGTCGTGGTCGTCCACGGCGATGAAGCACTGGGAGAGCGTGATGTCCATGGGAGTCACGCTACGTGCGGGCGGTGGGCTTGGCTTCTCCGTTCCTGACCGGTCGCGTCAGGATCTTCGCCACGCACGCCGGGATCGCGGCGCCGTCGTGGTGGTCGCGGGCCCGGTACGCGCTGGGGCTCTCGCCGACCAGCTCGGTGAACCGCGAGCTGAACGACCCCAGCGAGGTGCAGCCGACCTCGAAGCAGACCTCCGTCACCGACAGGTCGCCCCGCCGCAGCAGCGCCTTGGCCCGCTCGATCCGGCGCGTCATCAGGTAGCTGTACGGCGTTTCCCCGAAGGCGGCGCGGAAGCTGCGGGAGAAGTGACCCGGCGACATGAGGGCCGCGCGGGCCAGCGCCGGCACGTCGAGCGGCTCGGCGTAGTCGCGGTCCACCTTGTCGCGGGCCCGGCGCAGCCGGACCAGGTCTTCCAGGTTCACGCGACCACTTTCCCACAGGGCCGGGTGATGCCGTCCTTCGTCGCCGGGAGTGCCCGGCTCACCCGACCGGGTGTAGATCCTCTTTCTTCGGGTAGTCGGCGGGTGACTGCCGACTAGGAGGAGTACGTGGACGCGAGCAAGCCCGCCAAGGTAGTGAAGGAAGCGTTGGACAAGGCGGTGGAGAAGGTCGCCGACCTGGTCACCCCGCCGGCGCCCGGCGCGCCGGGCAGCAAGCCGCCGCAACTCGAAGAACCGACGGAGCCGCAGGACCCGTTGCCCCGCAAGTCCGACCAGGCGTCGCCGCGGACGCGGACCGCCACCGGCGCGGAAACCGGCGCCGGGCACGAGGTCCGCGAGCAGCAGGGCGCCCACCTGACCACGTCCGCGGGGCTGCGCCTGCACGACACCGACCACTCGCTCAAGGCGGGTGAGCGCGGACCGACGCTGCTCCAGGACCACCACCTGCGGGAGAAGATCACCCACTTCGACCACGAGCGCATCCCGGAGCGCGTGGTGCACGCGCGCGGCGCGGGTGTGCACGGCGTGTTCGTCGGGTACGGCAACGCCGAGCAGGTCTGCAAGTCCGAGTTCCTGAAGCAGGGCGTCAGCACGCCGGTGTTCACCAGGTTCTCGACCGTCGTCGGTTCGCGCGGCTCGGCGGACACGGTGCGCGACACCCGCGGGTTCGCCACGAAGTTCTACACGTCGGAGGGCACCTTCGACCTGGTGGCGAACAACATCCCGGTGTTCTTCATCCAGGACGGCATCAAGTTCCCCGACGTCATCCACGCCGCCAAGCCGCACCCGGACCGCGAGATCCCGCAGGCGCAGAGCGCGCACGACACGTTCTGGGACTTCGTGTCCCTGCACACCGAGGCCACCCACCACGTGATGTGGCACATGTCCGACCGGGGCGTGCCGCGCTCGTACCGGATGATGGAGGGCTTCGGCGTCCACACCTTCCGGCTGGTCAACGCCGAGGGCGGGACGTCGCTGGCGAAGTTCCACTGGAAGCCCAAGCTCGGCGTGCACTCCCTGCTGTGGGAGGAGGCGCAGATGATCGCGGGCGTCGACCCGGACTTCCACCGGCGCGACCTGTTCGACGCCATCGAGGCCGGCGCGTTCCCGCAGTGGGAGCTGGGCATCCAGGTGTTCCCGGACACCCCGGAGCAGACCTTCGAGGGCATCGACCTGCTCGACCCCACGAAGATCGTGCCCGAGGAGTTGGCCCCGGTGCAGCCGATCGGCATGCTCACGCTCAACCGCAACACCACCAACTACTTCGCCGAGACCGAGCAGGTCGCGTTCCACGTCGGGCACCTGCCGCCGGGCATCGACGTCACCGACGACCCGCTGTTGCAGGCGCGCCTGTTCTCCTACATCGACACGCAGCTCAGCCGGCTGGGCGGGCCGAACTTCAACCAGATCCCGATCAACCGCCCGCACGCGCCGGTCAACGACATGCTGCGCGACGGCTTCCACCAGCACGCCGTGCACAGCGGCGTGGCGCCGTACAAGCCGAACTCGCTCGACGGCGGCTGCCCGTTCTTCGCGGGCATGGACGCGGGCGCGTTCACGGAGGTCGCCGCGCCGGTCGCGGCGTCGGTGAAGGAGCGCCGGTCGCCCGCCTCGTTCGCGGACCACTTCAGCCAGCCGCGCATGTTCTACCGGAGCCTGAGCCCGGTGGAGCGCGAGCACGTCGTGCGCGCGTTCACCTTCGAGCTGGGCAAGTGCTACGAGCAGGCGATCAAGGAGCGGCAGCTGCGGGTGCTGGCGAACGTGGACGCCGACCTGTGCGCCCGCGTGGCCGAGGGCCTGGGCCTGCCCGTGCCGGAGCCCACCGAGGCCCCGGTCGAGGTGACGACCAGCCCGGCGCTGTCGCAGGTCGGCCAGGTCTGGCCGGGTGACGGCCGGATGGTCGGCATCGTGGTGGACGCCGACAACCCGGACAGCCTCGACGGCCTGCACACGCTGCGGCAGACGATCACCGCGGCGAACATGACCCCGCTGGTCATCGCCGCCCGCGGCGGTCAGCTGGAGGAGGGCCTGGTGGCCCAGCGGACGTTCCTCACCGCGCGCTCGGTGGAGTTCGACGTGGTCCTGCTGGCCGCCGCGCCGGCGCCCGCGCCCGACGCGCTGCCCAGCCGCGACGCGAAGGCGGGCGCGCCCGCGAGCACCGTCGACCCGCGCGTGGTGCTCCTGGTGCAGGAGGTGTACCGGCACGCCAAGGTGATCGGCGCTTGGGGCACCGGCCGGACCGCGCTGGTGGAGGCCGGCTGCACGCCGGGCGAGCCGGGCGTGGTGGTCGGCGAGGACCCGGCCGCGGTGTTCGCGGAGGTCTCCGAGCTGATGGGCGCCCACCGGGTGTGGGAGCGGTTCCCCGTCTCGGTCGGCTGACGCACGACGTCCCGGTCCGCCCCCGCCGGCCCGCCGGCGGGGGCGGACCCGTGCCGGGACCTCAGCCGTGGGGCGGTGGGCAGTCCAGCCGGTAGCCCGTGCCGCGCACGGTGACGATCAGGGTGGGGTCGTCGGGGTCGGGTTCGACCTTGCGGCGCAGGCGGCGGATGTGGACGTCGAGCAGGCGGGTGTCGCCGAAGTAGTCGTAGCCCCACACGCGCTGGAGCAGCT
>NZ_BAAAKE010000055.1:0-24558 GCF_039527585.1 Saccharothrix xinjiangensis
AGCTGCTCCAGCGCGTGTGGGGCTACGACTACTTCGGCGACACCCGCCTGCTCGACGTCCACATCCGCCGCCTGCGCCGCAAGGTCGAACCCGACCCGGACGAGCCGAAGCTGATCCTGACCGTCCGCGGTTCGGGGTACCGGACGGGGCCGTGGGGCGCGGAGGCGTGACCACGCGGCGGCGCGGGCGCTAGTCGGCGCAGTGGCCGCACCGGTGTGGGCCGATCGCGCGGTCCCGTCCGCCCCACCCGGCGGCGACCGCGCGTTGCCACAGCAGGACCCACTCCTCGCGCGAGTCGCGCGCGTCGAAGTCCCGACCGCAGTTGTCGCAGATCAGGAGCAGGGCGACGGGATCACGCCCGGCGGGGATGGCGGTCACGGCGAGAGCGGTCGACTTCCTCGGCGGGGGGGGACGGGAGGCGGGTGTCGGCCGCGCCTTCGCGGCCGACACCCGGTCGTGCACCCGTGATGGTCTCGGGAGCCCCGCTCCACTGTGGCCCACGACGCCGCGGATCCACCTTGCGATCACCTTTCGATCGCCGGGCGACCGCGGCCGGGTCCACTGTGGAACCGGCCGGCGGGCGGGTGGTTCAGTCCCCGAACAGCAGCTCGGCCCACACGGTCGTGCTCTCCGCGAAGGACACCACGCCCCACTGGCCGGCCAGGGCGTCGACGAGGAGCAGCCCGGCGCCGGAGCGCCACGGCCCGACGTGGCGCACCGCGCCGTTGCGGACGCGGACGACGAGGGCGTCCGGGCGGCGGACCGGCGCCGGCTGGAGCACGTAGGGCGGCGCGCCGTACCGGCCGGCGTTGTCCAGCAGCTCGCCGACGACGGTCCCCACCAGCAGGGCGTCCTCGGCGGACCGGCCGCCCACGTGTTCCCGCAGCCACCGCTCGACCTCGGCCCGGGGCGGGGAGTCCCGGTCGTCCAGGACCAGCGTCGCGGTGTCGTCACGGGCGCTCATCGGCGCCGCTCAGCCACACCGGGACGGCCGGGGCGCGTGGGGAACGGCGAAGGCTCAAGGCACACGCGCGAGCATCCCACCGACCGGTCCCGGCGCACCTGACGATTGCCTTGCGGTCGCCCGGCGGTCCCGGTCGCGGTGCGCGACCGGACCCCGGCCGGCGTCCGGAACCGGCGCCCCGCACCCCTCACCACGTTGCGCGATGACCAAGTGAGACCCCCTCTGAACTCGGGGCGCCCGGTGCCATTGACATGTTTCGACGAGGTGACCGAAACTTTAGGTCGTCGACAGCCGTGATCTTCGATCGCCGTCGTCGCCTCCACCACCCCGCTCAAAGGAGAGCTCTGATGATCAGTTCGGGCCGCTTCAAGATCCGTTCGACGGTCGTCGTACTCGCGACGACGGCGCTCGCGGCCGCCGGAGCGATGGTGGCGGTCGCGAACACCGGTCCCGCCGGGGTGTCAGCCGGTGATGTGGGCGTCATGGCGGTGGAGGACGACGGGGCGGATTGCCCGGTGTCGTTGCCGGGGTCGACGGCGTCGAACTCGCGGTTGCCGGACCCGTTCACCAGGATCAACGGGCAGCGGATCACGTCGAAGTCGGACTGGCGGTGCCGGCGGGCGGAGATCCGCGAGCTGGCCGAGCGCTACGTCTACGGCGACAAGCCCGCCAAGCCCTCCAGCGTCACCGGCACCGTGACCAGCTCCGGCATCACCGTCAACGTCTCCCACAACGGCCGCAGCTCCAGCTTCTCCGCGAGCGTGCAGCTGCCCTCGGGCACCGGGCCGTTCCCGGCCGTGATCGTCTACGGCGGGTTCGGCGGCGACACCGCCACCATCCGCTCCTCGGGCGCGGCGGTGATCAGCTTCGACCCGTACTCCGTCGGCCGTGAGGGCACGCCGCGCAACAACAAGCAGGGCGCGTTCTACAGCATCTACGGCAACACCAGCCCCACCGGGTTGTTGATGGCGTGGGCGTGGGGCGTCAGCCGGATCATCGACGTCATCGAGTCCAACGGCGGCAACGTCCTGCGCACCGACATCGGCGTCACCGGCTGCTCCCGCTTCGGCAAGGGCGCCTTCGCCGCCGGCGTGTTCGACCAGCGCGTCGGGCTGACCATGCCGATCGAGTCCGGCACCGCGGGCTTGCCGATCCACCGCGGCGTCAACGCCGAAGGCGGACAGACCCTCTCCAGCGCCTACGGCGAACAACCCTGGTTCGGCGACGCCTTCGGCTCCTACACCGGCAACCCCAACACCCTGCCCATCGACACCCACTCCCTCGTCTCCATGATCGCCCCACGCGGCCTGCTCGTCATGGACAACCCCCACATCGCCAACCTCGGCCCCCGCTCCGCATCCGTCGCAGCCCTGGGCGGAGCCGAGGTCTACAAGGCGCTGGGCGCGGGCGGCAACCTGCTCTACCACTCCAACGTCTCCAACGGCACCCACTGCGCCAACCGGTCGGAGTGGACCGCCCCGCTCCAGCAGGCCATCGGCAGGTTCCTGCGCAACACCGGCAGCTTCACCGGCGGCGTGAACATGCACAGCAAGGCCACCGGCAACCTGTCGCAGTGGCGCGACTGGACCACCCCCACGCTGAGCGACGGCCCCGGCAGCACCACCACCACGACGACCACGACCACCACGGGCACCACCACCACCACCACGACTACGACGACCACGACGGACAACCCGCCCGTCGGCGCCTGCACGGCGTCGGTGTCGGTGAACCAGTGGAACGGCGGTTTCGTGGCCACGGTGAAGGTCACCGCGGGCGCGTCGCCGCTCACCGGCTGGTCGGTGGCCGTGACCCTGCCGTCGGGCGCGAGCGTCACGAACTCCTGGAACTCCACCAGGAGCGGCACCACCGGCGCGGTGCAGTTCGGCAACGTCAGCTTCAACGGCAACCTCGGCGCGGGCCAGTCGACCGAGTTCGGCTTCCAGGCCACCGGCAGCGGCTCGGGGTTGTCCCCCACCTGCTCGGCCGGGTAGCGCCGGCGCACGTCGGAGGTTCCCGGGCCCGGCGCGGGGGTTCGCCGCCCCCGCACCGGGTCCGTCCCGCTCCGTCGCGCTCCATGTCCTGGGCCCGGTGGTCAACCCCGCCGACCCCGGGCACCAGGTGGTCGGGGTCGCGGACGCGCGGATGGCGCCGGGCACCCGACCCGCCGGCGCGCCGGCGCCGCCCCCGTTCGAGGATGGGTGGCATGACGACCCACCGCGACACCAGGACCGTCCGGATCAGCGCGCCCGACCCCGGCGGCAGGCCCGTGTCCGTGCCGATCCACCAGACCGCGATCTTCGCCTTCGACGACCCGACCGACGTGGCCGCCGCGATGAGCGGGCCGACGGGCGACTTCTCCTACAGCGGCTACGGCAACCCCACCGTGCGGGCGTTCGAGGACGCCATCACCGGCCTGGAGGGCGGCGCGGCCGCGCTCGCGACCGGTTCGGGGTCGAGCGCGATGTCCTCGGTGCTGCTGGCGGCCCTGCGCCACGGCGACCACGTCATCGCGCAGAAGGCCCTCTACGGCGGCACCTACGCCGTGCTGCGGGAGCTGGCCTCGAACTGGGGCGTCGAGGTCACCTACGTCGACGCGGTCGACCCGGCGGAGCTGACCGCCGCCGTGCGGCCGAACTCGCGGGTGCTGCTCCTGGAGACCATCGCCAACCCGACCGGTCACGTGCCGGACCTGCCGGGGTTGCTCGGCGCGGCGCGGGAGGCGGGGCTGCTCGGCGTGGTGGACAACACCTTCGCCACGCCGCTGCTGTGCCGGCCGGTGGAGCACGGCGCGGACGTGGTCGTGCACTCCGCCACCAAGTACCTCGGCGGTCACCACGACGTGGTGGGCGGGGTCGCCGTCTTCGCCGACGCCGACCGCTACCGGCGGACGTGGGAGCGGGCCATCAAGTTCGGCACCGTCGCCGACCCGTTCGGCGCGTGGCTGGTGCTCCGGGGGATGAAGACCCTGGCGCTGCGGGTGCGCAGGCAGTGCGAGACGGCCGGGCGCTTGGCGGCCCTGCTGGCGGACCACCCGGCCGTGACCGCCGTGCACCACCCGGGCCTGCCGTCCCACCCGAGCCACGTCCGGGCGACCGCGCTGCTCGACGGGTACGGCGGCACGCTGGCGTTCGACCTGGCGGGCGGCGCGGAGGCGGCGCACGCGTTCATGGGCAGGTTGGAGCTGGTGCTCAACGCGGGGTCGCTGGGCGGCACCGAGACGGTGACCATGCACCCGGCCACCACGTCGCACCGCCACCTGGACGAGGCGGCGCTGGCGGCGGCGGGCATCAGCGCCGGCACGGTGCGGATCGCGTGCGGCATCGAGCACGCCGACGACCTCTGGGCGGACGTCGCGCAAGCCCTGCGGTGAGCCCACGCCACTTTCGTCACCCGACCGGTGCCCCTGTGTAACCGGCACGTCCGATCGGCCGATAGAGCCGGTGAGGGGACTGGGGGCTGTGATGGAAGGACCGGGCGCGAGGGCCGAGCGCGACGAGCGGGCGATGAACCGGGTGCTGCTGGCGCTGCTGGCGGTGGCGGTGACGAACGCCGCGGTGGCCGTGGTCGACGGGGTGCTGTGGGCGTGGTGGGTCGGCGGGCTCTGCCTGTCCGGCGCGCTGCTGGTCGGGTTGGTGGACTTCGGCGAACCGGCCGGGGCGGGGTCGCGCGCGCCCGTGGGCGAGAGGCGCCGCGAGACCGATTCGCCGACCGTGCGATAGCGGCCCGAAAAGCCGTTCGCCGGCATCGCGGGCTCGACGTGCGAACCGCGTGGCCGCCATTCCACGCGACCACGACCGACGAGGTCCGATTTGTCCGGGGAAGCCGGTGGGACGGCGCTCCCCGGCGGCCCGTCGCGGGGTCGTGCGGCGGGTACCGATTTGGGTGAATGTTAGGCCGTTCTCGCATGTCAACCGGGGTTCACTACGGTTTGTGCAGAAAAACAACTCCGATCATTACTCCGTTGTGCCAGAATTAGCCCGTTCGTGAGGGGCGAGGGGCCCACGAACTGACTCAGAGCAGTGACCTGAGTCACTTGCAAGATCGAGATGGATGATCGTCAGGGGAGGAAGATCGCCATGTCTACGACCACTGAAACCGAATTCCTGGGGGAAGAGATCCCGATCGACGCCGAAGCCCTGGCTTCGGGGGAGAAGCGGGAGCAGGAGATGCCCTCCGAGGGTGTCGTCCTCACCACCGAGTGCCTGAACGGCGGCTGCATCGACAAGAAGCCGTCGTCCTGACGCACTGGTTGTGACACCGCCCGCCGACCGGGTCTCCCGGTCGGCGGGCTTTCCCACGTCGTGTTCTGTGATGTGATGGACAGGTGCCGGCAATCGCATCCCCCGATGAGGTCGCGGTGATCCGCGAGGCGCGCGAGCTGCACCGGAGCGGGGTCGACGATTCGTGCGTCGGGCGACACCGCCAGGCGGTGCGCCAGCTGCGACGCGGTTTGAGCCTGATGAACGGGATCGACCCCGTCGACCCGGACGTCAGGGACGAGTGGCTGGTCACGCGGCTCCGGCTGTCCTCGGCCGTCGCGGCGTTGAAGGCCGAGACCAGGGGCCCGGTGGCGGCGCTCGCCGAACTGGCGAAGCTGCACCGGCTGGTCGACGACGTGGCGGACCCGCTCGTGGAGGCGGAGCTGCGGGGCAGCGTCGAGCACAACCGCGGCCTGCTGCTGCTCAACGCGGGGTTGATCGAGGACGCCATCTCCGTCCTCGGCGACGCGCTCAAGCACCGGGAACGGCGGATCGCGGCGGGCGGGCTCACGCCGGCGCTGGTCGACTCGATCGCCAAGACGTTGTGGAGCAGGGGAACCGCCCACACCCGCCTGGGGTCGCTCCACCAGGCGCGGCAGGACCTGATCAGGGCGGTCGAGCTGGCGACCGAGCACGGCCTGCCCGCCAGGGCGGCCGACGCGAGCTTCGCGCTGGGGCTGCTGGACCAGCGGATGGGCGACGTGCCCGCCGCGCTGCGGCGCTACGAGGAGTCCGAGCGCACCTACCGCGAGCACGACATCGACGTGCCGGTGCTGTTCGGCCTGCGCCGGACGCAGACCGCGCAGGCGCTGATGGACGCCGGCCTGGCGGACGAGGCGGGCACCCAGCTCGACGCCGTGCTGGCCGTGCTGCGGGCGGAGCACGGCACCCCGCAGGACCTGGCCAACGTGGAGCTGTACCGGGCCGTGTCCGCGTACCTGACCGGCGACCTGGACGTGGCCCGCGTGATGGCCACCTCCGCGCGGCAGCGGCTGCGGCGCGGCGGGTGCCGGACGTGCGCCACCGACGCGGCGCTCATCGTGCTGCGCTCCGAGGCCGCGGTGGCGCTGCGGTCGGGCCGCGTGCCCCGGTCGCTGCCGCGGCGGGCGCTGGACTTCGCCGACGAGCTGCCCGCGCCCCGGTTGGCCGAGCAGGCCGCGCTGGCGCGGATGCTGGCGGCGCGGCTGGAGGTCAGGCGCGGCGACGTCGACGCCGCCGAGGCGATCCTCGCCCTGGTGCCGCGGCCGGGCAGGCTCGCGCCGATCGACCACCGGATGCTGCGCCGCCTGTGCCGGGCCGAGCTGGCGGTGGCGCGGGGGAAGCGCGCGGCCGCGCTGGCCGAGATCAGGGCCGGGCTGACCGACCTGGACCACGTGCGCGACCGGATGGGCGGCCTGGAACTGCTGTCGGGGACCGCGCTGCACGGCCGGGAGCTGGCCGAGCTGGCCGTCAACCTGGTGCTGGCCGACGGCAACGCCCGGCGGCTGTTCGCCTGGCTGGAGCGGACCCGGGCGCAGACCTACCGCTACGAGCCGCTGACGGGCCTGGACAACCCCGAGCTGGCCGAGCGGATCGCCGAGGTGCGCAGCCTCACCCAGTCGATCCACCAGGCCGAGCACGACGGCCACCCGACCGGCGCGCTGCGCAGCCGCCGCGCCGAGCGCCTGCGCGAGGCGAACCGCCTCGGCTGGCACACCGGCCGGTGGGGCAGGCCGCGCCCGGTGGCCGGGCTGGCCGAGGTGATGGCGCAGCTGGGCGACCGCGCCCTGGTCAGCTACGCGTCGTCGGAGGACTCGCTGGTCGCGGTGGTCGTGGTGGCCTCCGGGGTCCGGCTGGCCCGGCTCGGTTCGGCGGAGACGGCCGCGGAGAGCGCCCGGATGCTGAACGCCGACCTGAACGCGGTCGCGCCGGACCACCTGCCGGAGGCGCTGGCGCGGGTGATGACGGCGTCGGCGCGCAAGCAGGCCGACCGGCTCGACGCGCAGCTGGTGCGGCCCCTGGCGGGGTTGATCGGCGACCGGGAGCTGGTGGTCGTGCCGACCGGCGCGCTGTACGCGGTGCCGTGGGGCGTGCTGCCGACGCTGCACGCGCGTCCCGCGGTGGTGGCGCCGTCGGCGACCGCGTGGCTGGCGGCGGACCGCGCCGAGCACCGCTCGGAGGAGCGGACGGTGCTGGTGCGGGGGCCGGGGCTGCCCGCGGCGGTCGGTGAGATCGACAAGCTGGGCGCGCACTACGGCACGGCCACGCTGATGTCCGAGGGGCGGGCCGCGGTGTCGGCGGTGCTGGCCGCGCTCGACGGCGCGGAGATCGCGCACCTGGCCGCGCACGGCGTGCACGAACCGGAGAACGCCCTGTTCTCCCGGCTCGAACTGAGCGACGGGCCGCTCTACGCGCACGAGATCACCGGCCTGTCCAGGCCGCCGCGGCAGGTGGTGCTGGCGGCGTGCGAGCTGGCGCTCAACCGCATCCGGCCCGGTGACGAGCCGCTGGGGTTCGCCAGCGCGCTGCTCGCCAGCGGGGCGCAGACGGTGATCGCGCCGCTGAGCCGGGTCGGTGACCAGGCGTGCGCCGCCGCCATGGACGACTACCACCGCCGCCTGGCCGCCGGTGCGCGCCCGGCGGTGGCGCTGGCCGACGCGATCGCGGTCGACCCGATGCGCCGCCCGTTCGTGTGCCTGGGCAGCGGGCGGGGCTGACCAGGACCTCCGGCCGAACCCCCGACCCGGCCCGCCCGCTGCCGCCCGGGCAGCACCCCCGCGCCCTCGGCACGTGACCGCCGCCGACCGGTCCTCGCCGGGGTCATCGTTGCGGGCGGATTCCCGCGGGTGCCGCCGGCCGCCGTGGACGCCGACCGGCCCTCACCGGGTTCGGCGTTGCGGCCGGCGAGCGCGACGCGCTACCATGGCGGCGTCCCGCGGATGTTGGCCATGCCTCCCGCAGGAAATCTCCTCAGGCGCGATCCCCGCCACTCGCGGCGCACCGCCTTCACCACCGGCTCCGTGCCCGCACGGAGCGCTCTGTCCGGGAAGGACACCACCCGATCATGACCGCAACCCTGTCCAGGCGAGAAGCGAGCCCGCTGTCCACTTCGGTCACCGGCGTCCTCGACGTCGCCGGCGCGACCGCCTCCCTCCGCACCCGCGGCTACCTGCCCGGCCCGGACGACGTGGTCGTGCCGCGGTCGGTCGTCGAGCGGTTCGACCTGCGCCGCGGCGACCTGGTGACCGGCGCGGCCACCGCGCCCGCCGGCCGGCGCGGGCAGCCGCGGCTGGCGCGGGTCGACGACGTGAACGGCCTGCCGCCGGGCGCGGTGGCGCGGCCCGCGTTCGCCGACCTGGTGCCGGTGCACCCCACCGAGCGGCTGCTGCTGGAGACCGAGCCCGAGGACCTGACCACGCGGGTGGTCGACCTGGTCATGCCCGTGGGCAAGGGCCAGCGGGCGCTGGTGGTGGCGCCGCCGAAGGCGGGCAAGACCTCGGTGCTGCGGGCGATCGCCCGCGGGATCGGCCGGAACCACCCCGAGTGCCACCTGATGCTGGTGCTCGTCGGCGAACGGCCCGAGGAGGTGACCGACCTGCGGCGCGGCGTGGCGGCCGAGGTGATCGCCTCGACGTTCGACCGCTCCCCCGCCGACCACACCGCGATCGCCGAGCTGGCCGTGGAGCGCGCCAAGCGGCTGGTCGAGCAGGGCCGCGACGTGGTGGTGCTGCTGGACTCGCTGACGAGGCTCGGCCGCGCCTACAACCTGGCCGCGCCGACCTCCGGGCGCGTCCTGACGGGCGGGATCGACTCGGGCGCGCTGCTGCCGCCCAAGCGCTTCCTCGGCGCGGCGCGCAACGTCGAGGGCGGCGGGTCGCTGACGATCATCGCCACCGCCCTGGTCGAGACCGGTTCGGTCGGTGACAACCTGATCTTCGAGGAGTTCAAGGCGACCGGCAACGCGGAGCTGAAGCTCGACCGCAAGCTCGCGGAGCGGCGGGTGTTCCCGGCCGTGGACGTGGAGCGGTCCGGCACGCGCCGCGACGAGCTGCTGATGTCGCCGCAGGAGCTGGCCGTCACCCACAGGCTGCGCCGGGCGCTCGACGGGCGCGAGGCCGACGCGCTGCTGGACGGCCTGCGCAAGACCCGCACCAACGCCGAGTTCCTCCTCCAGCTCGCCCGCGGGTGATCCGCCCGCACCGGGGGCCGAGGAGGCCCGCACTCCTCCGCACGGGGACCGCGAACCGGTGACGCCCGGAGCCGGTCGGACACCCCTGGCCCGTCGAACGTCCCGGGCCGGTCGGACACCCCGGTCCCGTCGAACACCCCGGACCGACCAGCCGCCCCGGTTCGGTCAGCCGCCCCGGCAGGTCCGGTGCCGGGTGATCCGGCAGACCTCGCGCACCTCGTCGTAGAACGAGTCCTCCACCGGCGCGTAGCCGTAGGCGTCGGCGTCGCCCAGCGGGCACTCGCCCTGGCAGAAGCCGTGGTCGCGCAGGTAGTCCGAGTTGGCCTTGTCCCGCAGCGCGGCCACCAGGTCGTCGCGCACCTCGTCCGGCAGGTCGTCCGACACCGCGATCGGCGCGCCCGGGATGATCCCGGACTCCCAGATCCGGGTGACGTCGCCGGCGCCGATCTGGCCGCGTTCCACCAGGTGCCGGTCCACCATCGCGTCGAAGGCGAACCCCACGTCGCACCGGCCGTTGACCACCGCCAGCACCGCCGCCTCGTGGCTGCCCGCGAACACCTGCCGCACGTCGGTGTCCGGGTTGATGCCCAGCCGGATCAGCTCCGCGCTCGGGTAGAGGTAGCCGGAGGTCGAGGCCTCGTCGACGTAGCAGACCGCGCGGCCGCGCACGTCCGCCAGCGACGTCACGCCGGACCCGGGTCGGGTCACGCCGTAGGCGCGGAAACCGGCCCGCTCGCCCTTCTCCTTCACCTGCGCCGCCACCGCGGTGATCGGCGCGCCGCGCTCCTTGGCCATCACGTAGGACAGCGGGCCGAACGCGGCGAAGTCGACCTCCCCGGTGCGCACGCCCTCGATCAGGCTGTCGTAGCTGGTCGCGTCCTGCATCCGGATCTCCCGGCCGGTCTCCTCGCGCAGCATGTCGACGGTCGTCCGGAACGCCTGGTGCAGCGTGATCGAGTTGCCGACGGGGTTGGCGGAGAACACCAGCGGCCCCGCCGCCGGCTCCGGCGGCGGAGCCGTGCCGCACGCCGAGGCCAGCAACACCAGCACGGCCGACGCGACCGCGGTCCTGCGGCGTCCCATCGCGATGTCCTCCTAGCAGGTGGGTCTGTGGTCGAGGTCCGGCACGTGCTGCCGCCACTCCTCCGGGTCGAGCCCGCCGCCGCTGATCGCGCACGCGCGCTCCACCACGTCGCCGAGGGGGGCGATGTCCCACAGCAGCGCCATCCCGTCCGAGCCCGCGGTGGCCAGCAGCGAACCGCCCGGTGAGAACGCCACCGAGTTCACCGCCCTGGCGTGGCCGACCAGGGGCCTGCCGAGGAGCCGCGGCCGGTTCGGGTCCGCGATGTCCCACAGCACCGTGCCGCCGTCGGCGTCACCGACCGCCACCACCAGGCCGTCCGGCGAGAACGCCAACGCCGTCACCGACGTGGTCCGCCCCGCCGACGGCCGGCCGAGCCGGCGGGGGTTCCCGACGTCGCCGACGTCCCACAGGATCGTGCCGCCGTCCGCGCCGCCCGTCGCCACGACCCGCCCGTCCGGCGAGAACGCCGCCGCCGTCACCGCGTTGCCGTGCCCGGTCAACGTCGCCAGCAGCCGGGGCGGGTCCTCGGCCTTGTCCCACAGCACCACGGAGTTGTCGCCACCCGCCGTGGCGTCCACGCTCCCCCGCACCGCCAGCGAGGTGAACGCCCGCTCCGCCACCCGGTCACGCCCCACCTGCCGCGGCCGCTCCGGGTCGCCGACGTCCCACCGCAACCGCACCCCGTCCGCGCCCGTGGTCACCGCCGTCGTCCCCTCGAACACCACCGACCGCACCAGCACGTCGTGACCGGTCAGCGGCGGGCCGACCTGCCGCGGCCGGTCCGCCGGCTCCCACAGGGCCGGATCGCCGGCCGCGCTCGTCGTGACCAGCGCGGCGCCGTCCGGGCGCGGCGACACCGAGGTCACCGGACCGCCGTGGCCCACCAGCGGCGCGCCCGACCTCGACGGCGCGTCCGGGTCCGACACGTCCCACAGCACCGCCGCGCCGTCGTCGCCGCCCGTGACCAGCAGGTCCGCGCCGTCGCCGCCGCCCGTCGCCGGCAGGTCCGCGCCGCGCACGAAAGCCACCGCCGACACCACACCGTGGTGACCGGCCAGCGGCTCGCCGCGCCGACGCCCCGAACCCACCTCCCACAGGTCCGCGGTGCCGTCCGACCGGCCGGTGACCAGCAGGTCCCGCCCGTGCGAGAACGCCAGCGACGACACCGCCCGCCCCGTGCCGTCCGCCAGCGGCTCGCCGCGCCGCACCGGCCGCACCGGGTCGACCACGTCCCACAGCACCGCGGTGCCGTCGTCGCTGCCGGTGGCCAGCACCCCGGCGGGCGAGAACGCCAGCGACGACACCCGGCTGCCGTGGTCGTCGAGCGTCGCCAACACCTCCGGGGCCGGCCCCGTCACACCCCACAGCGCCGTCGACCCGGTCGAACCGCCCACCGCCAGCACCCGCCCGTCCGGCGAGAACGCCAACGCCGTCACCGGCGCCCCGTGCACCACCCGCCGCACCAGGCGCGGCGCGTCCGGGACCGCCACGTCCCACAGCGCCACCTCACCACCGGACTCCGCCACCGCCAGCACCGAACCGGCGCCCGCCGGGAACGCCAACGCCGCCACCGACCGGTCGCCGCCCACCTCCAGCGGCGCGCCGAACCGGCGCGGGCGCAACGGGTCGGACAGGTCCCACAGCACCACCCCGGTCAGCGGACCACCGCCCACCGCCAGCACCCGGCCGTCCGGCGAGAACGCCGACATCGACCCGCCACCCGGCAACGCGCCCGCGTACCGGGTCGTGATCAGCGTGTTCACCAACCCCGCGTGCGTCTCCGGACCCGGCCGCAGGCGATGGGCCGCCAACCCCAGGCGCAACGCCAACCGCGGCGAACTGCCCCGCGCCGCCTCCGCCTGGGCCACCAGCGCACGCGCCGCCGCCGTGTCGCGCTCACCCCGCGCGACACCCCACTGCGCACCCGCCACCACCGACGCGCCCAACGCCAGCACCAGCAGCACCGACAGCACCAGCACACCCCGCCTGCGCCGCCGGTGCTCCCGCCGCCGCACCTCCTCCACCCGCAGCCGAGCCGCCTCCAGGAACTCCCGGGCCACCGGCTCCAACCCCACCAGCGGCGCCGCGTCACCCGCCGCACCGGACGGCAGGCCCAGCGCGGCCCGCGTCACCACCACCCGGTCGGCCTCCCACAGGTAGGCGTCCGACCGCCCCGCGGCCTCCCACTCCGCCGCCGCCCGCTCCGCCGACCACGCCGCCTGCAACGCCCGCGACCGCTCCGCCACCGCCCGGCGCAACGGCTCCCACGCGGTGAACAGCGCCTCGTGCGCCACCCCCACCCAGCCGTCGCCGCTCGCCGTCAACAACCGCCGGTCGACGAACACGCCCAACGCCACCCGCAGCGGGTCCGACAACCCCGCCAGGACCACCCGGCGCCACCCCCGGTGCCCCGGGCCCACCAACCGGACCAGGGCCGCCAGCACCTCCTCCGCCGACAACCCGCTGCGCGCCGCCGCCCGCTCCAGCGTCGCGTCGGCGTGCCGCGTCAACGCGCCGTCCACCCCGCCGAGGGACCGGTACCGGTCCACCGTCAACTCGTCGCCCCGCGAGCACCCCGACGCCAACCGCCGCAACGTGAACGCCAGCAGCGGCAACGCCTCACCGCTCCCGGTGTCCGCCACCAGCCTGCCCACCAGCTTCGGGTCGACGCCCAACCCCGCCACCCGCGCGGGCCCGGTGATGACCTCCCGCAGCACGTCGCGGTCCAGCGGGGCCAGCACGTAAGCCCCCACCGACACACCCGCCAGCGCCGGCAGCGCCCGCAGGTCGTCCAGGAACTCCGACCGCAACGTCGCCACCACCCGGACCGGCCCCTCCAGCGCCTCCCGCAGCAGCACCGCCACCGCCTCCCGTTCCCCCTCCGGGGCCCGGGTGAACAACTCCTCCGCCTGGTCGACCGCCACCAGCAGGCGACCACCACCGGACCGCGTGGCGACCAGGTCCTCCGCCACGCGCAGCAACCCGTCCTCCGCGTCCAACCGGTCCCGCACCTCGGCCACCGACCAGCCCAGCCCCTGCCGCGCCGCCCGCGCGGCCAGCACCACCGCCAGCTCCCGCCGCGGGTCGTCACCCGGCAACCACGGCGGCACGACCAACCAGTCGTGCTCCAGCTCCAACGACGGCAGCACACCCGCCCGCAGCAACGACGACTTGCCCGACCCCGACGGCCCCACCACCGCCAACAACCCGCCACGCGCGTCCGCGCGCAGCAAACCCGCCAGCTCCCGCCGCTCCTCGTCCCGGCCGAAGAACAGCTCGCTCAACGCCGACGTGAACGGCTCCAACCCCGGGAACGGGTTGTCACCGTCACGCCACCGCGTCCGGCCACCCGCCTCCACCTGCCGCAACGCCCGGTCGAGCCGCTCGCGCACCCCGCCCGCCGCGAACTCCGCGTACTGGAGGTGCTCCATCAACGGGTGCACCACACCCGCCGCCACCCGCAACGGCAACAACCGACAACCCAGCAGGTCCGCGATCCCCACCTCGGCGGCGCACCAGTTCGACGCCACGAACGCCTCGGTCACCACGCACAGCACCGCGTCCGACCGCCGCAGCTCCGCGTACAGGCGCTGCTTCCAGTCCTCCCCGACCGCGATCCCACCACCCAGGTGCGCCGCCAGGAACGGGTCGTGGCCATCAGCCGCCAACCAGTCCCGCACCTCCCGCGCGACCTCCAGGTCCGCGGTGGCGTGGCTGATGAAAACCCTCGCCACGTGCCTCCCCCCGGCATCGACCCCCCGACACGATGCTAGTGGGACGCCCGACACCCCCCGCGGGGTTTCCACCCCGGCGCGCCAACCGCGTTCCCGCGGTCCCCCGAGGTTCCCGGGCCGCCGGCCGACCACCGGCGGCCCGGACCCCTCACAGGTGCCGCTCGATCTCCGCCAACTCCGCCTCGTCGAACGACAGGTTCGACACCGCCGCCACGTTGTCCTCCAACTGGCCCACGCTCGACGCACCGACCAGCGCCGAGGTCACGTTGCGCAGCACCCACGCGATCGCCATCTGCGCCAACGTCTGACCACGCCGCTTCGCGACCCCGTCGAGCGCCCGGACCCGCGCCAGCGTCGCCTCGTCCAGGTTGCCCGCGTTGAGGAACGGCGACGAACCCGCCGCCCGCGAACCCTCCGGGACGCCACCCAGGTACCGGTCGGTCAGCACGCCCTGCGCCAACGGCGAGAACGCGATGCTGCCCACCCCCTCCTCACCCAGCACGTCCAGCAACCCGTCCTCGACCCACCGGTTGAACATCGAGTAGGACGGCTGGTGGATCAGCAGCGGCGTGCCCAGCTCGCGCAGCACCCGCGCCGCCTCCCGCGTCTGCTCCGCCGAGTAGTTCGAGATGCCCACGTACAGCGCCTTGCCCGAGCGCACGACGTGGTCCAGCGCGCCCATCGTCTCCTCGACCGGCGTGTCCGGGTCCGGCCGGTGGTGGTAGAACACGTCCACGTGGTCCAGGCCCAGGCGCGCCAGCGACCGGTCCAGCGAACCCACCACGTGCTTGCGCGACCCCCACTCGCCGTACGGGCCCTCCCACATCAGGTAACCCGCCTTGGTCGACACCAGGATCTCGTCCCGGTACGGCCGGAAGTCCTGCGCGAAGACCCGGCCGAAGTTCTCCTCGGCGCTGCCGGGCGGCGGACCGTAGTTGTTCGCCAGGTCGAAGTGGGTCACGCCCAGGTCGAACGCGCGGCGCAGGATCGTCCGCTGGCCGTCCAGGGACCTGTCGTGGCCGAAGTTGTGCCACAGGCCCAGCGACACGGCGGGCAGCTTCAGCCCGCTGCGCCCGGACCTGCGGTAGGGCATGGCTTCGTACCGCGCTTCAGCGGCCAGGTGGGTCACGGTTCTCCCTCGGGCTCACGGCGGTGCCTCCCGCCGTCGTCAAGTCGCCCAATTCTCGTCCACGCCCCACCGCCGCCCCGACCGGCCCGCCCGCGCCGCTCACCGCCCCGCCCGCGGCGTGTCGGACTTGATCGTCTTCATGGCGAAGCGGGACTGGAGCTTGGCCAACCCGGGTATCGCCATCAACCGCTGGGTCAGGAACCGCTCGTAGGTCGGCAGGTCCGCCACCGCGACCAGGGCGTGGTAATCCGGCGCGCCGAACATGCGACGCGCCTCGACGACCTCGTCGAACGACACCAGCACGGCCTCGAACCGCTCCACGGTGGACCGGGCCTGGTCCGCGAGTTCGAGGTCGACCTGCACCTCGAACCCGCGCCCGACGGCAGCGGGGTCCACGCGCGCGTGGTAACCGAGGACCACCCCGTCCTCCTCCAGCCGCCTGACCCTGCGCAGGCACGGCGACGGCGTCAACCCGACCCGGTCGGCCAACTCGGTGTTCGTCAAGCGGCAGTCACGACGCAGTTGGTCGATTATTGCGCGATCGATGCGATCCACAGCCCGATTATGCCAACAGTGGGCCGTTCGCCGGCAACAAAAGCAATCGGCTGCTCCGGCATCTGACCTACCTTCGTCGGCACCGACCGCGTGGAGACAGGGGTAGGACATGAGCACGACCAGCGAGCCCACCACGACACCGGCCACGGCTACGGCACCGGCCACCGCGCCCACCGGAACGCCCGCACCGTTCCCCGGGGTCAGCTCGCGGACCGGCGCCGAGGAGTTCTGGGCCACCGCGCGACGTCACCTGATCCGGTACTCCGGCAGCGACTTCACCCCGGCCGTCATCGAACGCGCCGCCGGGTCCGAGGTGTTCGACAGCGACGGGCGCGCGATCCTGGACTTCACCTCCGGCCAGATGAGCGCCCTGCTCGGCCACTCCCACCCGGCGGTCGTGGAGGCGGTCACCCGGTCGATCGCCACGCTGGACCACCTGTCCAGCTGGATGCTCAGCCGCCCCGTGGTCGACCTGGCCGCCGCGCTGTCCGCGACGTTGCCCGACCCGCTGGACAAGGTGCTGCTGCTCAGCACCGGGGGCGAGTCCAACGAGGCCGCCATCCGGATGGCCAAGCTCCACACCGGCGGCCACGAGATCGTCGCCTTCGACCAGTCCTACCACGGCGTCACCCACGCCTCCGGCGCGGCGACGTTCAGCGTCTCGCGCACCGGCTACGGCCCCGTGGCGCCGGGCAACATCGCCATCCCGACCCCCAACGCCTACCGCCCGCTGCTCACCCGCGACGGGGAGCACGACTGGCGGGCCGAACTCGACCACGCGTTCACCATGGTCGACCGGCAGTCCGTGGGCAGCCTCGCCGCCTTCATCGCCGAACCGATCCTGAGCACCGGCGGCGTCATCGAACCACCGCCCGGCTACTTCGCCGCGCTCAAGCGCAAGTGCGAGGAACGCGGCATGCTGCTGATCCTCGACGAGGCGCAGACCGGGCTGTGCCGCACCGGCGACTGGTACGCCTTCCAGCGCGACGGCGTGGTACCCGACATCCTCACCCTGTCCAAGACCCTCGGCGCCGGGCTGCCGGTGTCCGCCGTGATCACCAACGAGGAGGTCGAGCGGCGCTGCCACGACCGCGGCTACTACTTCGTCACCACCCACGTCTCCGACCCGCTGGCCGCGGCGGTCGGCCTGGCCGTCGTCACCGCCCTCGCCGAGAACGACTTCGACCGGGTCGCCCGCGACCGGGGCGAGCGGCTGCGTCGCGGGCTGCTGGAGTTGCGGTCCCGCCACGAGCACATCGGCGACGTCCGCGGCCGCGGGCTGTTGCAGGGCATCGAGCTGGTCACCGACCGCGCCGACAAGCACCCGGCCGAGCGGCTCGGGGCCGCGGTCACCGCAGCCTGCTTCGACCTGGGCCTGCACCTCAACATCGTCCAGTTCCCCGGCAGCGGCAGCGTCCTGCGCATGGCCCCGCCGCTGACCATCACCGACGCCGAACTCGACCGCGGCCTGGACATCCTCGACCAGGCGCTGACCACCGCCGCCCGGCGCGGTGCCGCCACCTGAATTTTATCAACACTGAAGATATAAAGATCACCGCAGGTCAAGGTGCCCGGCGAGGGGCGATCCGGTTACCGTGATCACCGAGCGCTCAGGGAGAGGACGACGTGGTGGTCGAGGAGCACGCGGTGGAGGACGGCGGCCCGTACGGGGTGACCGCGGGCCCGGACGGCGCGCTGTGGTTCACGCTGGTCCGCAGCGGGCGGATCGGGCGGTTCGCGCCGGGCGGCGGGGACACGGGCGGCGGGGACACGGGCGGCGGGGTGACCGGCAGCGGGGTCACGAGCTTCGCGCTGGCCCCGGACGCCGGTCCGACGGTCATCACCACCGGCCCGGACGGCGCCCTGTGGTTCACCGAGCACCGGGCCGACCGGATCGGGCGGATCACCACGGGCGGCGAGGTCTCGGGTTTCGCGCTGGCGCGCGGGTCCGGCCCCTACGGGATCACCGCCGGCCCGGACGGCGCGCTGTGGTTCACCGAGTCCGCCACCGACCGGATCGGCCGCGTCTCGGTCTCCGGCGAGGTGACCGGGTTCCCGCTGCCCGTGGCGGGCGGGTTCCCGGCCGCGATCACGGCGGGTCCCGACGGCGCGCTGTGGTTCACGCTCAACCAGGCGAACGCGATCGGCCGGATCACGACCGGGGGCGAGGTCGCCCTCCACCGACTGCCCACCCCGGGCGCCGCGCCGGTCGGGATCACGGCCGGGCCCGGCGGCGCGCTGTGGTTCGTCGAGATCGCCGCGGGCCAGGTCGGCCGGATCACGCCGGACGGCGAGGTGACCGAGTTCCCGCTGCCGGACCGGGCGGCCCGGCCGCACGCCATCACCGCGGTCGGCGGGGCGTGCTGGTTCACCGAGTGGGGCGCCAACCGGGTCGGCTCGATCACCGGGGCCGGGGTCGTCACCGCGCACGACCTGCCGACGCCCGGCTCCGAACCGCACGGCATCGCGGTCGGTCCGGACGGTGCGCTGTGGGTCGCCCTGGAGAGCGGCTCGCTGGCGCGCGTCCCGATCGGCTGAGCGGAGTGAAGATCACGGCACCTGGAGCAGCGCCATCTTGATTGGTTCGGACCACACTCCTCCGGACGAGTGGTTTCGGGCGTGACAACCGGCCCCCAGGCGTTACCTTCCCGGTGTGCAGCGGTTCGGTTGGCTCGTCGCCCTCGTGTTCCTCACCGGTCTCACCACGCCAGTCCAGGCGTCGGCGGCGGCGCGGGAGCCCCTCCGGTGCGCGACCGAATTGGACTGCACCGCGGCCGAGATCGACCTGATGACCATGGCCCAGCGGCTGGACTTCCTGCGCGCCCTCCAGAGCGGACCGGCGGCCGAGCTGGGCGCGTCCGACCGGTGGCGCAACATCGAAGGCGTGATCGCGTTCTTCCGGGACCGCGGCCTCGGCGCGCCCGGCACCTGGGTGTCGCACGTGGACGCGGCCATCCTGGAGGGGGTCGAGCGCGGGATCGCCATCGCCCTCGGCCGCTCCACCGACGGGTTCGGCAACCCCGGTTCGGCGCGCTGGGCCGCCTACCTGACCGCGTTGAGCCGCGGCGAGCTGACCACCCGCGACGCGCACGACCGGGCGTGGGGCGAGGCCGAGCAGGCGTCCACCGAGCACGGCGTCGCGCTCGCCGAGCGGGTGCACGGCCTGCGGCCCACCACAGTGGAGCGCCGCTTCTTCCAGTTCTCCGAGCTGTACCGGTGGACGCTGCGCAACCGCCCGGTGGCGCAGGACCTGCTGCTCCTCTACGGCGTGCTGGTGCACCCGCAGCTGGCGGTGGGGCGGGTGTCGTTCCTGGACTGGTTCACCGACGTGAGCGAGTCGGCACCGTCCTACAAGGGCTGCGCGATCGCCTACTCCTACGCCAGGCTCGACCCGATCTCCGGGACCATCGGCACCGTGGAGCTGCTCCTGCTCTACCTGCCCGAGCTGTTCGGGGAGTTCCGCGCCACCCGGTGACGGCCGCGCCTACGTCCGGCGTTCGCCCAGGCGCACGACCACGACGCCGAGCAGGGTGAGCGCGCCGCCGACGAGCTGGACGGGGCGCGGCTGCTGGCCGAGCAGCAGCCAGGCGAACAGCAGCGCCATCAGCACCTCGGTCAGCGCCACGAACGAGGCCAGGCGCGCGCCCAGGCGGCGGGTCGCCGCGATGCCGGCGACGTAGGCGAGGGCGGCGGTCACCACGCCGAGCAGCAGCACGGGCACCCACCAGGGCGCGGTGAAGCCGTCGAACGCGACCGGGCGGGTGGTCGTGGTGAACGGGAGGACGCCGACCGCGCCCGCCAGCAGCAGCACCAGGCCGCCGAGCAGGAGGCCGCCCGCGGCGAGCACGGTGCCGGGCAGACCGCCCTCCTCCCGCGCCGACAGGACGAAGTAGACGGCCGCGCCGAGCATGGCCCCCAATGCCCACAGGACGCCGGGGACGTTCACGGCCGCGCCCGAGACCAGGTCGAGCACGAGCACCAGGCCCAGGACGGCCGGCACCGCGCCGAGGGCGGTCAACGCGCTGGGGCGCTGGCGGTGGCGCAGCCAGAGCCACAGCACCACGGCGACCGGGGCGGTGTACTCGACCAGCAGCGCCACGCCGACGTCCATGCGGGCCACCGCGTTGAAGTAGGCCAGCTGGCACCCGGCGACGGCGACCAGGCCGTACCCCGCGATCACCGGCGCGTTGTCGCGCAGCAGGCGCCACCGGCCGCGCAGCTGGACCACCGCGACGGGCAGGAGCACGACCGCCGCCAGCAGCACCCGGACGGCCACCGCCGCCGCCGAGGACCAGCCCGCCTCCATCAGCCCCCGGCCCAGCGGTCCGGACAGGCCGAACGACGACGCGGACACCAGCGCCAGGCCGAGCCCGGCCCCCAGTCGGCCGTTCACCCGGTTGTCATGAGTCATCAAGGCCATGGCGCATGACGCTATGGATGGAGGAGTAATCTGTCAACATGGTCTTCACCCATGACACGACCGCGTCGCTCCTCGCGGCGGTCGAGCTGGTGAACACGGCGGTGGAGCCGGACACGCTGACCGTCGCGTGGCTCGACGCGTTCTACGCCCGGCACCGCTACACCGGGTCGCGCGCCGGCGACGCGCGCGAGCTGGACGCGGTCCGCGCCCTCCGCGCCCTGCTGCGCGAGCTGCTGACCAGCGACCGGGACACGGCGGTCGAGCTGGTCAACGAGGTGCTGGCCGCGCACCGGGCGGTGCCGAGGCTGGTGCGGCACGACGGGCTCGACTACCACATCCACGTCGTCCACCCGGACACGCCGCTGGCCGACCGGATCGCCGCCGAGACCGCCATGGCGATGATCGACGTGATCCGGGCGGACGAGATGAGCAGGCTGTCGGTGTGCTCGGACGAGGCGTGCGACGGCCTCGTGCTCGACCTGTCGCGCAACCGCTCGCGCCGCTATTGCAGCACGACGTGCGGCAACCGGATCGCGGTGGCGGCCTACCGCGCCAGGAGGAGGTAGGCGGGGAGGGCCCCTGCCCGGTCCTGGCTGTCCTGCCCCGCCCGCCTGTCCTGACTGCCCAGGTCAGCCGCCCTGCTCCGCCCGCTCGCCCTGCCCCGCCCTCCTGCCCTGACTGCGTTGATCAGCCTGCCTGCCCTGGTCAGCCGCTCCGCCCTGGTCAGTGGTCGTTCGCGACCGCCGCGGTCTCCTCCAGCCGGCGCTCGTCCAGCGGCGACCCGGGGAACCTGGCCAGCCTGCGCAGCGGGATGGCCCGCACCATCCGACCCGCCTCCGGGTCGGTGAGCACGGCGTCGGTGCCCGTGCCGGCGATGACCTCGCGCAGCCGCGCGGCCGCCCAGGGGTGGGCCGGCCACTGCTCGGCCGTCGAGTCCGCCGACAGGGGCGGCACGACCGCCTCGCCCGCCAGTTCCAGCACGGCGCGCAGGCGGACGTCCCGGGACGACGCGCCCACCTCGACCGCGAAGGCGCCGGGCTCGACGACCCAGCGGCGCAGCGCGGTGTGCCAGTAGGAGAAGGCGCGGGAGTCGAGCGCCAGGCGCACGCGGGCGGACTCCCCCGGCGTGAGGTCGACCTTCGCGAACGCCTTCAGCTCGCGCTCCGGCCGGAACACCGAGGCCTCCCGGTCCGACACGTACGCCTGGACGACCTCCGCGCCGCGGCGGTCACCCGTGTTGGTGACGGTCAAGGACACCGTCGCGGTGTTCCCCTCGGCCTCCACCTCCAGGTCGCGGTAGTCGAACGACGTGTAGGACAGGCCGTGGCCGAACGGGTAGGCGACCGGGAGCGCGTGGGCGTCGTACCAGCGGTAGCCGATGAGCAGGCCCTCGCCGTAGCGGACCACGTCGTGCTCGCCGGGGAAGTTGCCCACGGTCGGGTTGTCCGCCAGGGCGACCGGCACGGTCTCGGCGAGCTTGCCGGACGGGTTCACCGCGCCCAGCAGCAGGTCCGCGATCGCGCCGCCGCCCGCCTGGCCCGGCAGCCACGCCTCCAGCAGGGCGCCGGCGTGGCGCTGCCACGGCTCGACCTCCACCACCGACCCGTTCGAGAGCACCACCGCGACCTGCTCGGCGGCGCCCGCCACGGCCTCCAGGACGGCGACCTGCTCCGGCGGCAGGCTCAGGTGGTCGCGGTCGTAGCCCTCGGACTCCCACGAGTCGGGCAGGCCGAGGAACACCGCGGCGACCGCGCCGCGGGCGGTCTCCACCGCCTCGGCCAGCAGGGCGGCGGTGTCGCCGGAGCCGTCGAGGGTGAAGCCGGGGGCGAACGCGACCTCGCGCCCGACGGCGGCCCGGAGCGCGGTCGGGGCGTCCTCCACGCGGGTGGGCGTGACCTGCGACGACCCGCCGCCCTGGAAGCGCGGGGTGCGGGCGAACTCGCCGATCACGGCGAGCGGGACGTCGCCCGCCGGGTCGAGCGGCAGCACGCCGTCGTTCTTCAGCAGCACCGCGGACGCCGCCGCGGCCTCGCGGGCCGGCGCGTGGTGGGCGGCCTCGTCGCAGGTCTGCCCCTCGCCGAGGGCGGGCCGCGCCTTGGCGACGAGGCCGAGGACGCGCGTCACCGCGCGGTCGACGTCGGCCTCGTCGAGCGTCCCGGCGTCGAGGGCGGCGAGCACCGCGTCCCGCCCGACACCGCCCGACGAGGGCATCTCCAGGTCGAGCCCCGCGGCCAGGGCCTTGTCGCGGTCGTGGACGGCTCCCCAGTCGGAGACCACCACGCCGTCGAAGCCCCACTCGTCGCGCAGCACCTCGGTGAGCAGCCACCGGTGCTGGGAGGCGAACTCGCCGTTGACCCGGTTGTAGGCGCACATGACCGTCCACGGCCGGGCCTTGGTCACCACGCGCTCGAACGCGGGCAGGTAGACCTCGCGCAACGTCCGCTCGTCCACCTCCGCGGACACCGACATGCGCGCGGTCTCCTGGTTGTTGGCCGCGAAGTGCTTGACCGACGTGCCCACGCCCCGGGCCTGCACCCCCTCGACCAGGGCCGCGCCCAGCTCACCCGCCAGCAGCGGGTCCTCGGAGAAGTACTCGAAGTTCCGCCCGCACAGCGGCGACCGCTTCATGTTCACGCCGGGCCCGAGCACGACCGAGACGCCGAGCGACCGCGCCTCCTCGCCCAGCGCCTCCCCGAGGCGCCGCAGCAGGTCGACGTCCCGCGAGCACGCGGTGGCCGCCGCGACCGGGTAGGCGACGGACGGGGTCGCGCCGAGCAGGCCGAGGTGGTCGGCGTCCTCCGGCCGGCTGCGCAGGCCGTGCGGCCCGTCGGACAGCATGATCCGCCCGATGCCCAGCCTCGGCACGGCCCTCGTCCGCCAGAAGTCGGAGCCGTCGAGCAGGTCGACCTTCTCCTCGCGGGTGAGCGCGGGGACGGGCCGGGAGGGGCGGTGTCGTTCACCCTCCAACGAGTACCACGTGCCCGCGCCGATCGCGCGACCCGCGAGCCGGGTTCACGGTCGGGTGAGGCAGCGCAGGGCGACGTGGGCGACGGGCAGGTACGGGAGGACGACCGGCGCCGGACCGCGCACGGTCAGCCAGGTGCCGCCGTCCGGGTCGACGCCGTGTCGCAGGGTCAGCCGCAGGGGGCCGAGCCGGGCTCGCCAGGCCCAGGTGCGGGCGGTGTCGTCCACGTCGGTGACGGTGAAGCGGACGCGCACGCCGAGCGGGCCCCGGACCACGCCGGTCACGCCGGGCGCGAGGCGCGGCGCCGACGCCTCGACGCCGGTGATCTGCGGCGCCCACCCCGGCCAGAGGTCGATCCGGGCGTACCGCTCCCAGACCACCTCGGCGGACGCTCGGCCCGGTGCCCGTGTGCTGACTTCCACGGTCGCCATGGTCGTCGATGCGGGCAAGGACCGCGCGGCGAACCCGGCTGATCCCCATCGTGCCCGACCACCTCCGACCGGCCCGGCCAACTCCGGGCCGACTCCAGCCGCCCCCGCCAACCCCGGCCGGCCCTCCCACCACTCCAGCCACCCCGGCCACCTCCACCCCCTGGCTGCCCTCGGTCCCCCCGACCCGCGGCAGGTCAGTCGCCGCGTCCCGCCGCCCTCAGCACCACCCGCACCCCGTCCCGCAGCGACGTGAGCCGTTCGACCGCGGGCGGCGTGGCGACCTCCGCCCAGCCCGCGCCCGCGACCGCCACCACCGCGTCGGAGCCGTTCACCAGCTCGTCCAGCGGCACCCCGCGGGCCAGGTCGTCGCGGTGCGCCCAGACCACCACGGCGGCGGGGCGGATCTTGTCCACCGCGGCCAGCAGCGCGCGGGCCGGGAGGCGGGCGCCGAGGTTGCGCCACGTCGAGTCGCGTTCGGACAGCGCCGCGCCCAGCGCCTCCAGCGGCAGGGTGTGCTGCTCGTCCGGCGCGCACGCCAGCAGCGCGGCGGTCCTGCCGCCCTCGGCGGGCAGCGGGACGCCGCGCAGGGCGTGCAGGACCGCGGCGCTGGTGACGTGCTCGACCTCGACACCCGCGCCCCGCGCGGCGGCCCGCCTGCCCAGTTCGGCCAGGGTGGGTGTGAAGACGTGCTGCCAGGCGGCGACGACGCCGTGCTCGGCGACGAGCGTGCCGGCCAGGTCCCTCATCAGCGGCTCGTCGAGCCGGCCGGCGGCCGCCACGACGCCGCGGCGCGCGTCGCGGGCCGCTCGGGGAAGCGGCGGGGGGGGGGCCGGGGGGGGGGGGGGG
>NZ_BAAAKE010000056.1:0-23158 GCF_039527585.1 Saccharothrix xinjiangensis
TCGACGGCGATCTCCTCGACCCAGTCCGCGCGACCCCCTTTTTTCCGGGCTCCGGCGGCGGGCCGGCGGGCCCGGACACTCATGGAATCGACACTGACCATGAACGCGACATTCTCCTCCAACGTCCCAGGGGAGTCGTCCTTGACGATCACGTGCTCCAGGATCCGGTCCCACGTCCCGTCCGCGGTCCACTTCCGCAGCCGTTCATGCGCTGTCTTCCACGGCCCGTACCGCTCAGGCAAATCACGCCACGGCGCACCGGTGCGTTCCTTCCGCAAATCGCGTCGATGACCCGCCGGTGACTACGCCACCGGCCACCCCGCCGCCCACTCTGAGCAGGCAACAACGACTCGATCCTCGCCCACGCCTTATCCGTCAGCTCACCACGTCCTACCACGCCTCATCATCTGCGCACGATCAGGAGAAAGAACCACAGGACACGCCCTCGAAGGTCGCGGCGTCGCGGCGGCTGCTCGACGGGTTGCGCGACCGGGCCCGGCTCGCGGGAGGTCGGGTGGCGGCACCGTCGGCGGTGGTCGTGGACTCGCAATCGGTGCGCGCCGCCGAGACCGTCGGCCGCGCGACCCGCGGCTGCGACGCGGGTGAGAAGGTCCCGGGTCGCAAGCGGCACATCGTCGTGGACACCATGGGGGTGCTGTTGGCCGTGTCGGTGACACCGGCGTCGACGCAGGACCGGGTCGCCGCCCGCAGCCTGCTGCGCCGGATGCGCGGCACCGGCGGCGGGCGGGTCGCGTTGGCCGACGGCGCCTACACCGGCCCACTGATCGACTGGGCCCGAAAGGCACTCCACCTGGTGGTCGAGATCGTCCAACGCCCGCAGGTGCCGTACTCCACCGTGCTGCCCCGAAGGCGGGTGGTGGAGCGGACGTTGGCGTGGATCACCGGACACCGCCGCGGCGTTCGCGACTGCGAACGACTCCCGCACCACCACGAGGCCATGGTCCGCTGGTCCATGATCCGCGTCACCACCCGCAGACTCGCCCAAAACCAATAGCTCGGAAACAGCTACCCAGGAGGCGATCAGGCGTCCCGAACGTGATGACGCTTCCTGTCTTACCCGCGCTCGGGGCGACTGATACTTGATTCTGGCTGACCGCAAGGCTGTACAGGGGTGGAGCCAAGATCGGCGGGACTTGGGTGACGGCTTGGCCTGTCGCAGTTCCTCTCGGTGGATTGCCGGCCTTGGCGAGCGCTTCCGGACTCACCGCCGTCGCCGTGGCCAACCCCCTGCGCGGGGTCCGCGCCGACGCCGACGCCCTCGACGCGCGCCTCGCCGGCCTCGACGGGCCCGTGGTGCTCGTCGGCCACTCCTACGGCGGCGCCGTCATCACCAACGTGAAGGCGCGTTCCCCGAAGGTGAAGGCGCTGGTGCGCGTCGCCGCCTTCGCCCCCGCCAAGGGCGAGGCCGCGGCACAGCTCGCCGCGAAGCACCCCGGCAGCACGCCGGGGGAGACGCCGGCTCCGGTCCTGCTGCCCGACGGCTTGGAGGACCTCTCCATCAAGCCGTCGCTCTTCCGGCGGCAGTTCGCGGCCGACGTGGCGGTCTCGTGCCTGGACGCGGTCGTCAAGCTCGTCGTCCGCGCCGCGGGCTGACCCTGTTCCCGGCCCCCGCGGGTTGCGGACCGAGAGGGCCGGGGACCTGTCGATCCGCTGTGGCAGCCGGCCCGGTGAGACCACCGGCAACGGCTCAGGACCCGTGCGTGCCGGGGCGGCAGTCGGGCTGGGGTCCCGGTTCCCGGTCAGACCTGGTTGCGCCCGCCGTCGACGGGCAGCTCGCTCCCGGTGACGTAGGCGGCGTCGTCGGAGGCCAGGAACGCCACCGCGGCGGCGACCTCCTCCGGCCGCCCCACCCGGCCGAGCGGCACCCGGGGCACGCCGGCCGCCTGGTACGCGGCCTGACCGGGGTCGTCGGGGTTGGTGGCGATGTAGCCGGGGCTGACCACGTTGACCCGCACGCCCCGCTCGGCCAGCTCCACGGCCAGGGTGCGGGCCAGCGACCGGATGCCGGCCTTGGTCGCGCCGTACGGACCGAGGCCCGCCAGCCCGGCCGTGGCGGCGATGGACGACATGAGCACGACCGAAGCGCCCCGGTTCAGCTCCGGCAGCAGGGTCTGCACGGTGAACCAGGTGGCGCGCAGGTTCGCCCCGGTGGTGCGGTCGAAGTCCGCGTGCGTGACCTGCCCGACCGGCTGCGCGGACCCGCCGCCCGCGTTGGCGAACAGCACGTCCAGCCCCGCGCCCCGGTCCCGCACGGCGTCGCGCAGCCGCAGCAGGTCGTCCGGGTCGTCGGCGTCGCCCGGCACACCGGTCGCCGACGGCCCCAGCTCCGCGACCGCCGCCCGCACCGCGTCCGCGCGCCGCCCGGTGACGAGCACGTGCGCGCCCTCGGCGACGAACCGGCGCGCGGTGGCCAGCCCGATGCCCGCGCTGCCGCCGGTCACCACTGCGGTCCTCCCGGCCAGCCGCGCCCCCGTCGAATCCGCCACGGATCAGCCCTCCAGGAGCGGGTAGTCGAGGTAACCGGCCGCGGTGCCGCCGTAGAACGTGGCGGGGTCCGCCTCGTTGTAGGGGCCGCCGCGGGCGATCCGCCGGTCCAGGTCGGGGTTCGCCAGCCAGGCCCTGCCCAGGACCACCAGGTCCGCGCCGGCGGCCAGCGCGTCCGGCACCACCTCGTGCGGCGGGGCGGGCTCGGCGTCCCGGTGCGGGTTGAGCGCGAACACGCCGCTCCAGCTCTTGCGCAGACTCAGGGTCAGGTCGCGCCGCCCCGGCGCCTCGACCACGTCGAGGAACGCGAGCCCGTCGTCGTCCAGCGCGGACAGCATCTCCCCGTACAGCTCGTCCGTGCCGTCCTCGTCCACGCCCTGGAGGCCGGCCGCGGGGGAGATCCGCAGGGACACCCGGTCCGGGCCGACCGCGTCGGCCATCGCCCGGACCGCCTCGACGGTGAACCGCACGCGGCCCGCGGCCGTGCCGCCCCAGTCGTCGGTGCGCGTGTTGCCGGACCGGCCCAGGAACTGGTGCGGCAGGTAGCCGTTCGCCCCGTGGAGCTGCACCCCGTCGAACCCGGCGCCGAGGGCGAGCCGGGCCGCGTCGGCGAACTCCCGGATCGTCGCGCGGATCTCCGCGTCGGTCATGGCGACGGGCGCCGGGTGGTCCACGAGCCCGGCGGGCGTGTAGGTCTTGCCGGGCGCGGCCACCGCCGACGGCGCGTGCGCCGCGAGCCCGCCCCGCATGGACGCGTCGCCGATCCGCCCGCCGTGGAAGAGCTGGAGGTGGACGGCCGAGCCCGCGCCGTGCACGGCCTCGACGACCTGCTCCCACGACGCGGCGTGCTCGGCGGTGTGGATGCCCGGCGTGGTCGGGTAGGACTGCGCGCGGGGGCTGATCTGGGTGGCCTCGGTGACGAGCAGCCCGGCGCCGGCGCGCTGCCGGTAGTACTCGGCGGTCTCGGCGGTGGCCCGGCCGTCGGCGGTGGCGCGGCTGCGGGTCATGGAGGACATCACCAGGCGGTTGCGCAGGCGGGTGCGCCCGGCGGTGGTGGGGGTGAACGCTGATGTGGTCGACATGCCGCACAGTCAGCCGCTGCCGCGGTGGCGCGGCAACGCACCGGTGAGCGACTTACCCGAAGTAAGCGGGTGTCGTGACGACGGGTCAGCCGGTGCGCCGCTCCTGCTGCTGAGCAGGGCGTTTGCTCCAGTCCAGCAGCGGTTGGATCGCCCGCAGCAACTCCAGGCCCTCCTCGGTGGGGCGGTACCGGACCTGCACGGGAGTGGTCGGGATCACCTCGCGCCGGATCAGCCCGTGCTCCTGGAGCTCGCGCAAGCGCACGGTCAGCAGCCGGTCGGAGATCCCGACGACGGCCTCCCGGTACTCGCTGAACCGGACCGCGCCGAACGCCCCGGCGAGCAGGGTGGACGCCATCCAACGGCGGCCGATGACTTCGAGGATCGGCACGTGGGTCGTGCACTCCACTTCGTCGATCTTCGGGGTGGTGTCGCGGCGCGGCGTCTTGCAGGCATGGGTGCTCACCCGGCCGAAGCTAACGCCCCCCGCCGCACCCGGCAAAGACCGCGGGGAACGGCGTACCGCCGCGGCGGCCGGGGTCACCCCCGCTCACGCGGCCAAGGCGGAGCCGGTGGCGCGGTGGTTGATCGACAGGTCCACCGCGCGCTTCAGCGAGCCGCCACCGTCGCGGACCGCGCCGCGCGGATGCGGTCGCGGGTGGTCGCGGCGTCGGCGTCCAGACCGCGGTCGGAGTAGATCGTGGCGGCCTCCCGCCAGCAGTCGACGGCCTCGTCCACGTGGCCCAGGTGGTGCAAGGACGTCGCCAGGACGGCCAGGGGCGGGGCGAGGGTCTCGTCCTGGCTCCCGAGGGAGCGGCGGCCGAGGGCGATCGCCTGCCGGCAGTGGTCGATCGCGGTGGCGTGGTCGTCGACGCCCTGCCACGCCTCGGCCAGGACCGTGAGCGCGCAGGCCTCACCGTCGTGGTCGCCGATCCGGCGGCGCAGCTTCGCGCTGCGCTCGGCGTGGCCGATCGCCCGCCGGTGGTCGCCGAGGTCGACGTGGACCGCGGCGATCATCCCCTCCACCACGGCCTCCCAACGGCCGGAGTCGAAGCCGCGGCTGAGCACGAGGGCGTCGTGGAGGCGGTGCAGCGCTTCGGCGCAACGGCCTTGGCGGCGCAGCAGCTGACCGAGTTCGTTCAGGCAGGCGATCCGGATGTGGGTGTTGTCGGCCTCCCGGGCCAGCGCGACGGCGCGGGTCAGGTCGGCCTCGGCCTCTGGCCGGTGCAGGTGGCCCAGGGCCTCCCCCCGGGCGAGCAGCACGTTGGCCTCGTGCGCGCGGTCACCGGCCCGCCGCGCCGCGAGCAGCCCCGTGCCGGCGGTCTCGATCCGCTCCTCCCAGCCGCCCATCAGGATGAGGAACCCGAAGGCGTCGACCAGGTGGACGGCCTGGTGGTCCAAGCCCTGGTCGACGGCGTGGCGCAGTGCGGCGACCAGGTTGGCGCGTTCGTCGGTGAACCAGGCCCAGGCCTGGTCGCGGTCGGCGACGAGGTGGGGGTGGTCGGGTTCGGCGAGGTGCGCCACGAGGCGGGTGTTGGTCGGGTAGAGCTGCCGGTCGGCGGCGTGGGCGGTGTGGTTGTACCAGGTCAGCAACGCGTCGGTGGCGCTGAGGCGGTCGGTGGCGGTGTCGTGGTCGCGGGCCAGGTCGGCGGCGTAGGCGCGCAGCAGGTCGTGGAAGCGGTAGCGGCCCTTGGCGACGGGTTCGACGAGGTGGGCGTCCGCCAGGGCGTCGAGCAGCGAGCGCGTCCGGCGCGGCGGGAGACGGGCGAGTGCCGCCGCCGCGGGCGGCGACAGGTCGGGACCGGGGTGCAGGCCCAGGCGTCGGAACAGGAACGCCTGGTCGGCGGGCAGCTGCTCGTAGGACCAGTCGAGCACCTTGCGGACGGCGGCCCGGGGGTCCTGGCCCCAGCTCAGCGCGTCGAGGCGGGAATCCCCCTCGACCAGTTCGGCGACGATGTCGGCGACGCGGACGTGGTGGTGGGCGGCCACGCGGCCGGCGGCGATCCGCAGCGCGAGGGGCAGCCGGGCGCACAGCTCGACCAGCTCGTCGACGGCGGCGGCCTCCGCGCCCGCCCGGGCGTGGCCGATGATGCCGTTGACCAGGCTCACGGCCTCGGGTCGCGTGAGCACGTCGAGGGTGAGGCGGTGGGCGGCGTCGGTCACCACGAGGCCGGTGAGGCTGTCGCGGCTGGTGACCACCACCATGCACCCCGACGTCCCGGGCAGCAGCGGCCGGACCTGCTCGGCGCTGTTGGCGTTGTCCAGCACGACCAACACCCGGCGTCCGGCCAGCAACGTCCGGAACAGCCCGGAGCGGGCGCCGGGCCCCGCGGGCACCGCCGCCGCCGGCACGCCCAACCCCACCAGGAAGTCGTCCAGGACCTCGTCGGGGTGGGCCGGCCGGCCGGGACCGTAGCCGCGCAGGTTGGTGTGCAGCGTGCCGTCCGGGAACCGGTGCTGCACGCGGTGGGCCCAGTGCACCGCGAGCGTCGTCTTGCCGACGCCCCCGGAGCCGTCCAGCGCGGAGATCACCACGGCGTGCCCGACGTGCTGGGCGCTGTCGGGTGGGAGCAGGGCGTCCAGCGCGGTCAGGTGGTCGGTCCGGCCGGTGAAGTCGTGGATCGACGGCGGCAGTTGCCGCGGCACGGGCGGCGGGGGTGGCACGGTGGTGAGGGGCCGGGGCGCGACCTGCTCGTGCGGGGCAGGCGCGGCTCCAAGGCCTGCCGCGCCGGGGTGGGACCCGCGCAGGACCTGCTCGTGCAGCCGGCACACGGCGGCCCCGGGATCGACGCCGAGCTCCTCGGCGAGCCGGAGCCTGAGCCGGTGGAACACGCCCAGCGCGTCCGCTCGCCGGCCACCGCGGTCCAGCGCCCGCATCAGCTGCGCGTGCAGCCGTTCGCGCAGCGGGTGCTCGTGGACCACGTCGGAGAGCTCGTCCACCACCTGCCGGTGCTCGCCCAGTTCCAGCAACCAATCGGCGCACGACTCGATCGCGGTGAGCCGTTGTTCGTTCAAGCGCACGGCGTGCCTGGCCAGCGCCGTGTGGTCGAGCCCGTCGATCGCGGGACCGCGCCACAAGCCCAACGCCGACCGGACCGTTCCCACCGCCCGGTCGAGGGCTCCCTCCTCGGCGCACCGCCGGGCGTCGGCGACGCCCCTGGCGAAGCGCAGGGAATCGAGCCGGTCCTCGCCGACGCGGATCCGATAACCGGGAGCGTCGGTGACGATGAGCCGCTGGTCCGCGTCGCCCAGGCGCTCCCGCAGCGCCGAGACGCAGTTGCGGACCTGCTTGGCCGCGGTCACCGGTGGCTCGTCGTCCCACGCGGCCTCGATGAGCTTCGGCAGCGCCACGACGGAGTTCGGCGAGAGCAGCAACGCGGCCAGCACCCGTCGCTGACGGGGACGGGTCGGCTCCAGCCGCTCTCGTCCCGTCCGGACCTCAAGCCCCCCGAGCACGCGGAATTCCATCCCCCCGGCTTCCCCCTCGCCGACAGTGACGGTTCGGAGCATAGCGTGCAGGTCGCGGCGGGCCCAGACATCGAGGAGGACACCGCGATGACGGCGTGAGGACCCGATGAGGACGGGGTGCGACACGGTGGTGCCCGTCCAGGCAGGAATTCGACGGAAGGCGACCTCATGCGCGCACGACGAGCGCTCCTCGGCCTCACGACCACCATCGCCGCGATCACCGGCACCGCCCTCGCCGCCCCGGCGGCCTCGGCGGCGACGATCAACGGGTGTCCGCAGGCCTACTTCTGCTTCTACTTCAACAGCGACTTCAAGGGCGCCCACGCCGATTACTTCCACTCGGACGGCAACCTCTCCAACGAGCTCTTCAACAAGGTCGGCACCAGCTCCAACGGCCTCGGCGTCGTCGTGAAGAACAACGCGGCCTCGGCCGTCAACAACTGGTCCTACACCGCGGTCGTCTACTACAACAGCGGCTGCAACGGGAGCTACGCGTCGCAGTCCTTCGGCGCCTACGGCAAGGCCAACTTCACCGCGACCATGAAGAACCAGAACGCGAGCTTCAAGTGGCCCGGGAGCGCCGGCGGCAGCGGTGACTGCGCCGACCGCGATCAGTTCTAGTCGGACGGACCGGGGTCACGCCCGCGCGGCGTGACCCCGCCCTCGAACCGGAGGCCCAACCGTGGTCACACCCCACCCGCCGCGCCGCGCGGTCGGCTCCCTCGCGGCCGCGGCGCTGGCCGCGCTCGTGGGCTGCTCCACGCCGCCCACCGCCACTCCCGACTTCGGCGCGGTCGACCTCGACGCGGCGCTGGGGCGGGTTCCCGCCGACGTGTCGTCGGTGCGCGGCCTCGACCTCCCGCTCGACCGGTCGCTGCTGTCACCGGTCGAGGAGCTGGAGGTCGTCAGAGCGCGCAACGCGGTGATGGAGCGATGCCTGGCGAACCACGGGCTCACGTACACCTTCCCCGCGGTCGATCCCGCGCGGGACGCCGTCAAGCCGAGGCGGCACGGTCTCGTCGACGACGGCGAAGCCGCCGCGTACGGCTACCGCGACCCCGCGGTGTTCACGCCGCGCCGAGCGGCCGCCAAGACGGCCGACCAGCCGCCACCGGACGTCGTCCCGGTGATCACGGGTGCCGGCGGCGGAGTGGTCGGCGGGCACGAGGTGCCGTCCGGGGGTTGCGCGGGCGAGGCGGACCGGACGCTCGCGGACGACGCGAGACCGGGTCAGGAGCCGGTGAGCTTCGCGCTGAGCCACCGCAGCCACGAGATCACCCGGAGCGCCCCGCCGGTGGTCGAGGCCGCGGCGGCGTGGTCGCGGTGCATGGCGGAGGCCCGCTTCGACTACGCCGACCCGGACGCCGCGGTCAACGACCCCGCTTTCCGCGCCGGCCGGCCGTCCCGGCACGAGGTCTCCGTCGCCACCCGCGACGTGACGTGCAAGGAGCGCGTCGAGTGGGTCCGGACGTGGGTCGCGGTCGAGCGCGCCGTGCAGGGCGAACTCATCCGGCAGCACGGCGCCGACGTGGCCCGAGAGGCGCGGCACAAGGATCACCAGCTCTCCGTGGCACGTGAGATCAACGGCTGACGGGGCACGGTCCGGAGCGCTCCGGGGCACGCGGCGGTCCCCGACGGGTGGCGCCCGGAACAGGCCGCCACCCGTTCCTCCCGATCAGGGCCGGAGCCGGCGGTCGAACCAGGCACGGGTGCGGCGCAGGACGTCGAGCTGGTGGTGACGTTCTCGGATCGAGTGGCCCTCCCTGGGGTAGATCACGAACTCGTGCTCGGCGCCGAAGTGGCGCAGCGCCCGGTGGAAGTACACGGCCTGGCCGAGGGGGACGTTGGTGTCCTGGGCGCCGTGCAGGATGAGCACCGGCGTGCGGACGCGGCCGGCGAAGGAGATCGGGCTGACCGCGTCGTGCGGGTGCGGGCCGATTCCGTCCCACCCGGTGCTGCCGCCGAGCGCGGCCTCGAACTGGCCGTTCTCCCCGGTCGCGGCGAGCATCCCCCAGTCGGTGACGCCGGCGCTGACGAGCGCGGCGCGAAACCGCTCGGTCTGCCCGATCGCCCAGGCGGCCATGAACCCGCCGTGGCTCCCGCCGGCGATGCCCAGCCGATCGGGGTCGGCGATGCCCTCGGCGACGAGCAGGTCGATGCCGGTCAGGATGTCGGTCCACTCCTCCCGGCCGACCCTGCCCGCGACGCCGGCCGCGAACTCGTGACCGTGGCCCTGGCCGCCGCGCGGGTTGGGCAGGAACACCGCGTAGCCGGCGGTGGCCAGCCACTGCGCGCTGGGGAACCAGAACAACTGGAGGCGATCGGCGTACCGGTCATAAGGGCCTCCGTGCACGATCGTGACGAGCGGGAACGGGCCGTCCGAAGCGGATTTCCCGACCGGCAGCACGAGCAGGCCGTCCAGGTCGAGGCCGTCGGCGGCGCGGTAGGCCAGTGGCCGCTGGCTGCCGAACGCGATGCCGTCCAGTTCGGGGCGGATGTCCGTGATCTTCCGCAGCGGCCCGGTTGGCGGCCCTGCGTGGACGTTCGTGGGTTGGTACCGGGCGCCGGTCAGTGCCGCGATCACCGTGCCCGCGGGGGTGGTGGTGAGGGCGTCGAGGCGGCCGGGGTGCCGCGACAGCGCCGCGGGACCGTCGGGGTCGAGCCGGGCCAGGGTCGTGTTCAGGCCGTCGGCGAACACCACCAGTGGGGCGGCGTCGGTCTGGTGCAGTTCGGTGGGGCACATCGGGAGGCCGGCGGTGCGGTTGCGGCGGGCGCGACTGCCCAGGGCCAGGTCGAACACGGCGGTGCCGGCTTGGAGGACCGGCGGGGTGAGGGCGATGCAACCGAGGTGCCAACCGTCTTCGCCCGGCCACCAGGCCAGGGAGTGCGCGTCGGCCTCGACCGGTCCGAGGTCCTCCGCGGTCCCCGTTGCGGGGTCGAACAGGTGCAGTCGACCGGTGCGGGGGCCGTAGTCCTTGTCGGCGCCGGCCCGGGTGAGCAAGGCGAGCGGGCCACCGTCGGGTCGTTGGCGCAGTTCCACGACGTGCCGCCCGTCGAGCACGTCCGGGGTGGTGACCTGGCCGGTGCGCAGGTCGAGCAGGCGCAGCCGGGCACGCGGTTCGCGTTCACCGACGACGACGGCGTCGTCCCGGTCCCGTGCGCGGCGCGCGTCCTCCTCGGTGGGTTCGTCCTCGGCGAGCAGGGCGACCAGGTCGGGATCGGCGAGCGGCAGGTGGTCGATGATGCCGGCGCGCCAGTCGGTCAACGCGATCACCAGGTCATCGGTGAGAGCAAGCCGGTGCACCTGCGCGGTACCGCGCTCGGCGCGGTCGGACAGGAAGTACAGCGTGCGCGAGTCCGCGGACCAGCGAGGCCGGGACTCCGTCGCGGTGTCGGTGGTCGCCCGACGCCACACCCCGTCGCCTCCGATGTCGGCGAGCCGGAGTGAGGTGTCGAGGTGGTCACCGGTTTGGCTGGTGGGGCTGAGGACGTAGCAGAGCAGACGCCCGTTCGGAGCGAGAGCCGGGGTTCGCGGGACACGACCATCGACCACGAGTTCGGCGGTGAGACCTGTCATGCGACCAGTGTGCCGACGTCAACAGCGCACCACGTGGACGAGTCATCGCGCTCGCACGAAGCGCGCAACCGCACCGACGGCGCAGCACCCCAAATCTCTGGCGGCCTTCGCCGGGAATTCGTCCGGAGAATCGGGTGAGCGCCCGGAGGTCTTGTGGGTTCCGTGGTCGCCGCAGGCCGGGCGCCCACCAGCTATGCCTTCGCTTCTCCCACCCATGGGTGGAAGTCGACGGCGTTGGGTTGGTCGGTGGCGGGCAGGCCCAGGGCGAAGTTGGCGGTGTGGACGAGGTCGTCGCGGTGTTCGCGGAGGAAGCCCGGGGTGGGGTGGGCTTCGGTGGCGGCGGTCGCGCACGCGGCCAAGCCGAGGTCGGTGGCCACCAGGTAGAGGGTTTGCAGCAGGCACCCGGTCTCGCGGTAGATGAGGCTCAGGGTCATCGCCCCGTACTTGCACTGGATTCGCCGGAAGTACGACGCGAGGTAGAGGCCGACCGGTGGTGGCGCGTCGACCATCATCGGCCGGCACAGCAGCCTGTGCTGCAATTGGTGCAGTTCGGGCGTCCAGGGTTGCAGCTGGTGCAGCGCGTGGTCGAACGGGTCGTAGTGGTAGGCGCCCGCCTCCAGGCCGTCGACGTCGCGGACGACCAGGTAGAGCTCGGTGCTGTGCCGGGCGCCCCCGGAGGCGCTGGGACGCCTGGTGGTCTGCCACAGCTCCGGTCCGAGCCGGCCGCGGACCCGCGCGGCCCGACCGAGGAAGGCCGACAGCTGTGCCAGGGGCAGCGCGGCGGTGTCGAAGTCACGGGTGCTCTGCCGGGTTCCCAGCACCTCGGCCAGCGTCCGGCTCGGCAGGGCCGGTTCCGCCAGGTGGATCGTCCGCGTCGCGCCGTGGTGGATCAGGCGCGCCGGCGGGATGTCGTCGGCGCGCATCCTGGGTTTGCCGCCGCGTCCGGCTTGAGCGTGCACGGCCAGTTCGCTCGGCGTCCACTCCGCGCGCGTGCCGGGGTCGTCGTCGCCGACCACGTGCACGACGCCGACGTCGGTGAGCCCGCGGAGCAGCTCGGCGAGTCGCTCCCGGGAGTAGCCGGGCAGCTCCACGTCGTCCGGAGGGGTGGGCGTGGACAGCCTGGTGAGCAGGGACAGCACGTCGGGCCTCACCCGGAACCGGCGGTCCGAGCGTGCGTCCACGGCCACGACCCCGTGCTCGTCGCCCCAGTCCAGGTACACCCACGGGCTGCGCCGGTAGCGCGTCCGCGTCACGACCTCCGCTTCGCGCTCGGTGACGAACAGGCAGCCCCGCTGGAGGACGGCCGTGACGGGCCCGACCGGGAAGGGTCCCGGGTCGAACGCGGACAGGGGCAGCACGATCAGCATGTCGTCGCCGCGGTCCGACAAGTCCTCGGCCACTGCGGCGGAGCCGAAGACGTCGGCCTTGTCCAAGCCCGCCGCGATGAGCAGGTTCATCTCCTCCCACATGCTCCGACCGGCCGGCACGCCGGGGTTCGGCGTGTCGCTGCCGATCACCCACCGCACCCCGGCGCGGTGCAGGTCCGGCACCGCGGCGGACATCGCGGCGATCGCGGCGCGCGCGGCGGCGAACTCCTCGTCGGTCCAGGGCTCCGCGACGACGGGCATGGTGCGCCAGACCTCGACGACGGCGGGGTCGTGCCCGGTGAAGGCCCAGCCCCGCTCCGCCTCCTGGAGGAGGCGGTGGTGGACGATCAGCGTCGGGCACACGGCCGTGCCGGCCGGCAGGTGGGGCCACCCGTCCTCCGGTCGTCGACCGGCCCACCGCTTGTGCAGCGCGTGGGTGCCGCTGTCGTCGAACGGGGTCAGGCAGACCAGGTGCTGGAGTTCGTCGACCCCCGCCCGCACCGCCGCCGGGAAGGCGCCGGGGCCGGGGTGCGCGGTGACCCCCAGCCCACGGGCGTGCGCGTGGGCCACCACCGGTCCGTAGAGCGCGGCGGGGAAGCGGGTGTACAGCTTGAGCCAGCGTGCGCCGCGTCCGGCCGCGGCGTCGACGAGGGACGGCAGGTCGTCCGGCCCGCTCCACTCGGCGGCGAAGGGGAGGCGTTGTCGCCGTCCGGGCCCGTCCAGCAGCGGTCCTCCCAGGACGATGTCGGGCACCAGGTCCGTGCACCGGCGGGCGAGCGGGACCTCCTGGTCCGTGCCGACCACGGAGCCGAGGTCGCGCACCCGGCCCACGCCGTGGGCGACGTACTCGGCGAGGTCGGCGCCGGCGCTCAGGTGGACGTGGGCGTCGTGCAGGGCCGGTGCGACCAGTGACCGGGGGAACCGGGCCGCGACGGGTCCGCTCACGCCGGGCCGCAGGGTCCAGGACCCGGAGGGCAGGATCGTCAGGGTGTGGGGTCCTCGCCGCACCCCGGTGGAGGTGAGGACGCCACCGATCTCGACCCGGTGCGGGCCCCCGGTCCTGCACAACAGGTGCACTGGTCGCACAGCCGTCATCCCATCGGAAGCGGTTCGGGGTTCAACTCGTCCTCGGTGGGCGCCGCGTCCCGCAGCCCCATCCGCACCGGGGCCTGGTAGAGCCGATGCCCGCCGAGCCGCCGGAACGTCGTGGAGAAGGCGACCGGTTGCAGGCCCGGCACGACGCACCGGACGACGGTGACGCCGCACTCGGCGACGTCGACCGGGGTGATGTCCACGGCGAGGGGGCGGTGGCCGGCCGCGGTGATCCGCTCGACCAGGCGCCTCACCGCCTCGGTGTCGGGCAGGGGTGGCCCCGCCTCGTCCGGGAGCCGGCGCACCGGCCCTCCGCGCAGGAAGTCGAGTGCCTGGATTCGGCGCTCGTGGCAGTAGTGGGTGGCGAAGTCCCAGATGTCGCGTGGCACGTCCGCCACCTCCGGGGCGTCGCCGGCGCTCTGGGAGCGCCAGTACATGCGGAAGACGTGGTCGAGTTCCTCGAACGCGCCCAGGAGGCAGGCGTGCGGATCCAGATCAGCCCGGTAGCCGAACAGCACCACCGGCCGCTCAGGGGTCCGCCACAGGCCCATCGCCGCGACGACGGGGATGCCCAGGTCGGTCGTGAGGTCCTTGGCGATCACCTCGATCCCGCGGGCCCGCAGCCGTTCCAGCACGACGCGCGCCGGTCCTCCGGGCAGGTCCGCGCAGTCCAGGGTCGGCACTGCCAGCCGGTGGTACCAGGAGATGGCCGCCGCGTCCCGTTCCACGACTTCCAGCAGACCACCGCGCACGGCCTGGGCCCGGGTGCTCCCGGCGGCGAGCCCGGTGGAGTTGGGCGCGAGCAGCTGCTCGCGGCGGCGCGGTGGCCGGTACGGCACGTGCACCGCGATGGCGGGCACCAGGCGCCGGGCACCGTCGGCCAGGTCGGTCGCCTCCACCCAGTCGATCACGAGGTCGGGCTCGTACGGGAGGAAGGCGCCGTCGGCGGCCTGGTAGTCGCGGGCCGAACCGAGGGGCAGGTCACGGGGGTCGATCGCGGCGGACCCGAGTTCGGCCAGCGAGGCGCGCACGAACCGGGAGGGGTCGTAGACGCCCGCCGCGTACCGTTCGAGCACCTCGCCGAGCGCGCAGACCCGGGCTTCGAGCGGGTCGGCCTTCGTCGCACCGCCCACGCAGGACGCACGCACCGGCGAGAACCACCTGGTGTCGGTGCCGCCCCGGTTCCACGCGCAGGTCGAGCCGCTGCGCGGACCCCCGTCACCCGGCTCGTACACCTGGATGCCGGCGACGATCCCGGTGAGCGGGTCCACCGCGTCGCGCATCCGCCGCCAGCTCTCGGCCGCGGAGGGCGGCCCCTCCGGCGGCGCCGGAGGGGCGAGGCGGGCGGTGGCGGTCGCGCAGACGGGGCAGAACGGCAGGTGCAGCACGGGGCGGACCACCCGCTCGCAGCTGTCGAGGTCGAGTTCGACCAGGTCCGCGGTCCGCAGGAGCCGCACCGGGTCCGGGGGCGCCGCCATCGCCCTGACGACCTGGTGGGCGATCAGCCCGGCCGCCGCACCGCTGCTCGGCCAGCCGTCGTCGCACGACGTCCCCAGCAGCACGCGCATCGGGAGCCGGGACACCGCGGTGTCGGGTCGGGTGGCCCGCACCCTGAGCTCCAGGCACAGCGGGCAGGCCGTCCGGGGCGGGCGCAGCACGGCGAAGCGGACCCGGGCGCCCGCGACGGCGAAGACCACCGCGGTCCCCTCCTCGCGCACGGCCCACGCGGCGACCTCGCGCACGTCGTCCTCTGACGCCGTCAACGCCAGCGCGACCACCGACGCCCCCGTCGACAGGTCCGGGACCACGGTCACCCCGGCCCGGGTCAACGCGCCCGCGACGGACGCGGCGAACGGCTCGTCGCCCACCACGTGCGCGGAGCCGGCGCCGGCGCGGAACGACGGGTGCCGCCGCAACGGCTCGTCCGCGGGGACCAGCAACCCCCGGCCCGCCAGCGCCGACAGGGCGTCCTCGGGGAGGGCGCGCCAGTCCACCACCCCGTCGTCGCCGGAGCACGTCGTCCGCAGCCGCAGCGCCGGACCCTCGCTGCTGAACACGTACAAGTGGTCCGCGGCACGCCGGAAGCGGACGTCCTCGCGCGGAACCAGCGTCGCCGCATCGACTCGCCGCCTCAACACCCCGCAGCCCTCCACCGGTTCGACACCGCACCTCTTCCCGCCGTCGCGAGGACGTCCCGGCAGGGGCGGGACCCGCCACCCCTCGACAGGACGACGGGTCCGATCACCGCTGAGACGTTCGCACGCGGCGGTATCACTCCTCCGGCTGATCGTCGACGTCACTCGCGACCAGGGTGACGGTGACGGTGAGCGGAACGGCCTCCGGCTCCGTCGGGGTGATCTCCTCGAAAGGCTCGACGTCGAAAGCATCCATGAGCGACTCTCCTCTTTGGACATCGTGCAGGCGCCCCCTGCGGGACGCCTCCATCCCGGGTGCCCATCCTCGCCCGCGGCACACGCGGGTCACGTCCGAACGACACCATCGAGTGACTGACGTGGCAGTTGCCCCGGCGTCCTGCCGAGAATGCGGTTGCGTTCGCGCCGCAAGGGCCCTTCCCCGGAGGGCGGCCGGCCGAGCTGCGGCGACCCCGGGAAGGATCACAGATGCCGCACGGCAACCTCGCGCCGACCGGCGCCGCCACGTCGTTGGTCCGCTTCGACGTGTGCTTCCCGACCGGGCGACCACCGACGGGCACCGCTGCCGACCCACCCGGCTGGGTGAACTTCCAGAGCGTGCTGGACGGCGAAGCGATCGTCTCCGAGGAGGAGCGGCGACTGCTCCCGCACGCGCCGGTGCTCACCGGGCTCGACCCCGGAGCGGAACGCGTCCTGGTCGAGCGGCTCACCCGCGTCCTCGACGCCGTGCAGACCCTGGCGGACCGTTACGCGGACGACGAGGAGGTCCAGCGCTTCTTCGACCTCCCACCGCTGATCCACGCGTGCGCGCTCGCCGACACCCGGGTCGGCCGCCACGTCGACCACTGCCGCTTCGACCTGGGCGGCGACCGGCTGGACGACGTCCGGATCTTCGAGGTGGGCGGGGACTGCCCCGTGTCCGCCCTGCACGGCCTGCTCAACCGGTGCTGGCGGCAGGTGGACGCGGTGCGGTGGTTCACCGACCAGTACCGGCCGGCGCGCTGCGAGACCCCGGGTTGGATGGTGTCGGAACTGCTGGACCTGGCGGAACGACAGGGCCGGGACCCCGCCGGCATCCGGCGCATCGCCGTCCTGTGCGAGGACGAGCTCCGCTCCTTCTCCGAGATGCGGCTCATCGAGGCACAGATCCGACAACACGGGCGCGCACCCGTCCACCTCGTCCCGGACCGGCTGGGTGACGACGTGCCGCCAGTCGGCTTCCTGGCGCACATCACCCAGTCGCTGGTGGCCGAACCCGACCGCCACGCCCCGCTCCTCGAACGCATCGCGTCCGGGCGGCTGCTCGTCCTCAACGGAGTCCGCGGCCGGATGATCGGCGGCAACAAACTCGTGTCCGCGGCGCTGTCGGATCCCAGGTTCCACCGGCTGTTCACCTCCGACCAGCTCGCGGCGATCCGGGCCACCGTTCCGCGGAGCCGCAAGCTCGGTGACGGCACGACAGCCCGCGAGGCGACCGACCAGCAGGGTGACCTGGTGCTCAAAGCGCCGTTCGACGCGCTCGGCAGGAGCGTGTTCATCGGCCGCGAGCACGACCCGTCCGAGTGGCGCCGCATCGTCGGCACGGGTGTGCGGCACGGGTGGCTGGTCCAGGAATTCGTGCGGTCGCAGTACGTCACGACGCCGTCCGGCGTGCTCCGCCGCTCACTGGGCGCCATCTTCTGCGGCGGGCGGTTGGCCGGCTACAACGGCCGCGTCTCGCCGTCGCTGCTGGACGTCTTCTCCTCCGGAGGAGGGGTACACGCGGTCTTCGGCGGGCACAGCGGTGACGCCGCGCCTTGAGCCGGAGCGGATCGCCGGATCCACATCTTCGCCGAGGGCGGATCACCGAACCGGCCCGCGACCTGCTCGACGACGTCGACCCCGACGACTTCGACGTCACCCGCGACCCGACCCACCTGGGCTTCGGTCGCGGCGCGCACTCCTGCCTCGGCGCGCCACCGGCCCGGCTGGAGGGCGGGCTCGCGTGACCGCCACGGCGGACGAGTACTTGGCCACCGCAGAGGGAACGCCGCGCGTAGAGGTGGCGGCGGGGCCGTGACCGGGGTGGACTTCGGGTTCCGGGGCGGTGTGGTCACCGGCTCCGCGTGGATCGACGAGAACGCCGACGGCCTCCGCCGGCCGTCCGAGCCGCCGCTGGCGAACACGCCGTTCATGGCCTGCGGCGGCGGTTTCGCCGGCACAGGTCACACCGACGACGAGGGGGAGTACCGCGCCACGGGCGGCACCCTCGACCGCCCCGGGTGGAGGTGGTGGTGCGGGTCGGACCGGCGCGCCAGGTCGTGGCCGGCCGCTCGCTCCGCCCGGGTCCCGTCACGCTGACCATCGCCACCCGCACCGCCGACCTGCTGCGACCGTCGTCGGTGCGGCCGACCGACGACTTCGCCGGGGTCGAGCCCTCCGGGCCGGACACGATCGCTTTCCGTGTCGACGACGATCCCGGTCCCGTGGCGGAACTGGACGGGCGTTGCCTGTCCACCGAGGTCGCCACGGGGTTCACCGGCAGGGTCGTCGGGATGTGCGTGACGGAGGGCTCCGCCGCGTTCGACTGGTTCGACCACGGCGCCTGACCGCTCCGGATCAGTGGGCGTAGGGCCAGCCGGCGGAGTCCCAGCCGAGCCAGTTGATGCCCAGCAGCGAGGCGCCGTTGTCGGCGTAGTAGTGGTAGACGAGGATGTCGTGGTCGGTGTCGGAGAAGACGTCCTGGTGGCCGGGTCCGTGGATGCTGCCCTGTCCCGCCAGGATTTCGGTGCCGCCGCCGGAGGTCAGCGCCCGGCCGTTGCGGTCCACGTAGGGGCCGGTGACGCTGGTGGAGCGGCCGACCACGACCCGGTAGTTGCTCTGCGCGCCGCGGCAGCAGTAGTCGAACGACGCGAACAGGTAGTAGTACGAGCCGCGCTTGACGATGTTCGGCGCCTCGATGGGCCCGCCGTTGCGCCCGGCGATGGAGCGGATCGTGGAGTCGGAGCGCAGGCCGGTGGAGGGGTTGAGCGCGATCATCTTGAGGCCGGACCAGAAGGAGCCGAAGCTGAGCCACCAGCGGCCCTGGTCGTCCACGACCAGGTCGGGGTCGATGGCGTTGAAGTTGTCGCTGGTGCGCGACTCGACGACCAGGCCCCGGTTGGTCCAGGTGCCGGAGTTGCCGCTGGGGCTGGTGGCCAGGAAGATCGCGGACCGGTTCGAGCCGAACGACGAGGCCGAGTAGTACAGCCAGTACTGGCCGTTGCGGTGGGAGATGTCCGGCGCCCAGAGGTTGCGGTTGCCGTTGGTGTAGGTGGTGGTCCACGGCGCACCGCCCGGGAACGCCGAACCGGCGTTGCGGAACGCGGTCCGGTCGGCGGAGGTCTTCAGCGCGATGCCGTTCCCGGTGTGCGCCAGCAGGTAGCTCCCGTCGGGGCGCTTGACCACGCTCGGGTCGTGCACCCCGATGTCACCGGTCACGCGACCCGGTGCCGGGTAGGCCGACGCGTGCGGCGCCACCGCGACCGTCACGGCGACGGTGGTCAACAGTGCTATGGCGAGTTTTCTCAGTGCGGCCACGTTTACCCCTGGTTCGTCGAATTGAGTGGTGGCGGCGGCGTGGTGCGCGGCACGCGGCCCGTCGTCACGGGTGGAACCGGGGCGGGGAGGACCTTGACGCGGCGAGGCGGGTTCGAGCGTTGTCCGCCCCCTGCGCACGGGACGCCGGGCACGTCCGGACCACCAGGGCCCGGACGTGCCCGGTGCTCGGCATTCGGGGTCCGTGGGCGGGCTCGGTCGACCGGCCCGCCCACGGGTCCGGTCTACCGGACGTAGATGTTCGGCTGGGGCGGGGTGCTCATGCCGCCGCCGAGGAAGAAGCTCGGGTGGGGCGGCTGGTTGTAGGCGGTGTTCTGCCAGGCGATGGCGACGCGGTACTGGGCGTCGTGCAGGAGGGTGTGGATCCGCCGGTCGGTCTGCGTCGTCGTCGAGTAGATGCGCAGCGCGGCGTTGTCGTCGCGCGGCAGGATGACCTCTTCACGCCAGTCGCCGAACAGGTCGCCGGACAGCGACGGGGTCGACTTGGTGCCGTTGATGGAGTGCGCGCCGGAGCCGGTGAGCAGGCGGGTGTCGCCGCCGGTGCCGTACTTGTCGACGTGGTTGCCGTCCAGCAGTTCCCGCACCGGGTCGGCGTCCCACCAGGCGAGGAAGTTCGCGCTGCCCGGCGAGCGCCCGACGTTGCCGCCGGAGCCGTTGAACAGGCTGGTCAACCCGGTTCCCCTGCCCCAGAACTCGGCGCCGGGGTTGCCGGCGTGGATGTCGCCGGCCGCGCCGCGAGCGGGTCCTTCGCAGTTGCAGGTGTTGTTCTTCTGCATGATGGTGGCGCCGCTGTTGGCGTCGCGCAGGGTCGCGGCGGCGCCGGAGCTCTGCTCGTGGATCTGCCAGATCTCCTGACCGGGGCGGCCGGGGATGAAGTCGCCCACGTGCAGGGCGTCGCCGTGGGCGCGGAAGTTCTGGGTGTACCGACCGGTGCCGTTGGCGTTGATGGTCATGCCGCCGTAGATGATCTCGTCCGTGCCGTTGCCGTCGACGTCCGCGATGGACAGCGAGTGGGTGCCGCGGCCGGTCCACTGGCTGCCGGCGTTGCGGGAGTCGAACTTCCAGCGCAGGGTGAGCGCGCCGTCGCGGAAGTCCCACGCCGCGATGGTGCTCCTCTCGTAGTAGCCGCGGCCCATGATGATGCTGGGGCGCTGCCCGTCCAGGTAGGCGGTGCCGGCCAGGAACCGGTCGCCCCGGTTGCCGTTGCAGTCGCCCCAGTCGCAGATGTTGCCGCGGGCCGGCTCGAAGGGCACCGTGGACGCGACCGCGCCGGTGAGCCCGTTGAACACCGTCAGGTACTCGGGCCCGGTGATGACGTAGCCGCCGGAGTTGCGGTGGTCGGCGTTGGCGTCGCCGATCACCTGGCCCGTGCCGGAGCGCGACCCGTCACCGGTCTTGACCGCCAGCTCGGCCCGGCCGTCGCCGTCGTAGTCGTACACCTGGAACTGGGTGTAGTGCGCGCCGGCGCGGATGTTGCGCCCCAGGTCGACGCGCCACAACCGCTGGCCGTTGAGCCGGTAGGCGTCGATGTAGACGTTGCTGGTGCGGCCGGACTGGGAGTTGTCCTTCTGGTCGTTGGGGTCCCACTTGAGGAAGATCTCGTACTGGCCGTCGCCGTCGACGTCGCCGACGCTCGCGTCACCGGCCGTGTAGGTGCTCCCCGGCCGGGAGATCGGCACGTCCAGGTGGTTGCCGCCGGTGAAGCGCAGCGCCGGGCCGGACGGCGCCTGCTCCACCCCGCCCACGACCGCGCGGACCGTGTACGAGGCGTCCCCCGCCGCCCCGGCGTCCAGGAAGTTGGTCGAGTTGGTGATCGGCGAGCCGTTCACCTTCGTCGAGCCCCGGTAGACGTTGAACCCGGTCGAGGCCGACTCGGTCCCGAGCAGCCGCCACGAGACCAGGTTGCCCGACCCGGAGCGCACGCTGACCAGACCCCGGTCGAGGTCCTCCATCTGCTTGCCGGAAGGCGGGTCGCCCGCGGCGTCGAGTTCGAGGTAGTCGACGTTCGCCAGGCCCTCCGCGGTGGTCGGGCTCAACCGGATCGTGTTCGCGCCGGCGTTCACCGGGACGGTGAGCGCCTTCGTGACCCAGGTGGTCCAGGCGCCGGTGGGGTCGAACGCGGTGCCGGGGTGGGCGACCGCGCCGTTGACCAGCACGTCCGCGGGACGGTTGCCGGTCCCGCCGTTGGCGTACCGGACGGCGATGGTCGTGGAACCCGCCTCGGCCGCCGTGACGGTGAACTGCGCCGCCGACCCGACCGCGTTGTCCGCGTTGCAGAACCCGCTGCCGGAGTAGCCGGCGTGGTTGGACTCGATGGCGCCGGCGCAGGTGGCCGGCGAGCTCTCCGCCTCGTAACGGGTCGGAGCGGCCGAAGCCGGGGAGATGACGACACCGCCGCCGGCGACGCCCAAGGCGACGCCGGCGGCCAGCAGCGCGGCGCGCCGCCTTCTGTTCACGAGCATGACGAACCTCCAGCAGGGAAGTCGGATGACACGGGGATGCCGGTGCGCGGACCGGTGGCGGTCGGCTGAGTGCTCGGGCCGACCGACCGCGCGCTACAAGGCGGTGTGGGCACCGTGCCGTCGGGGCGTTGCCGGCAGGTCCGGCGGTCCCTGGGGTATGAGGTCGTCACGGCAGCAGCCTGCACCCTGACCGAAGTCGGTGAGCACCATTGCTCCTCCGTCGCAGAGTCTGGGAACGCTCCCAGAGGTGACTGGGCGCATCCTGTCGGTGGCAACGCCCGAAGGGATGACGCCAGAGTGGGTTGTGAAACGATTCAATTACAGCGATGACTCCGGGAAAGCGCTATCCACATGGTGACGCCTCAGCCGCCAGATCCCTCGGGTGGCTTTGGTCATCGTTCGATTTCGTTGGCGCCTATGGAGTTCGAGCGCCATCGCTGCTGGGGTAGACCGTACGAACGTCGCGGTTCCGGTGTCAACAGCCTCGGCGAAAACTTTCGGAAGGGGCCTGGGCCTGAGTCGCTCGGGTCGTGTGCCCGCAGGGGTTGCGACTGGTCTGCGCGGTCGAGTCCCCCAGGGCCGAACGGCCCCCTGCGACACCACCGCGCCGGCGCGGACCACCCCGGATCACGTGAGACGCAGTGGCTGTCAGGTGTTGACTTCGTTTCTTCACTGACTTAACAATGTGGCACAACCCGGAGCCGTGCCCGGTCCCGGGTCGGGAGGGGGATCGGTCATGGTCCTGAGGGCAGGGCGCTTCTCGCGAACTCGCACGGTGGTGGCCGGTTTGTCCGCGGTCGCCGCGCTCTTGGCGGGGTGCGGCGGGTCGGCCCCGAACGATGCCGAGGATCGGGACACGCTGGTGCTCCCCGGCGCGGCCGGCGACTTCCAGCTGAACTTCAACCCGTTCTCGCCCACCCTGCTGGAGGGGCCGGGCACGATCTTCGAACCCCTGTTCTTCTTCAACAACACCCGGGACGTCGAGCCCAGGCCACGCCTGGCTGAATCCTTCCGGTGGAACGCCGACGGCACCCGGTTGGACGTCGAGCTGCGCGACGGTGTGAAGTGGAGCGACGGGCGGGCGTTCACCGCCGCGGACGTCGTCTTCACCTTCGACATGATCACCAGGAACCCGGGCATGAACGGCACGGGCTACCGCGGCACGGCGACCGCGGTCGACGACACGACCGTGTCGATCGAATTCCCCGAACCGTCCTACCTGGAGGGCCCGCAGGTGCTCGGCAAGGTCGTGATCGTTCCCCGGCACCGGTGGGAGGGCTACGCCGACCCGGCGTCGGAAGCCCTCGAAGAGCCGGTCGGCACCGGGCCGTTCGTGCTGGAGGAGTTCAAGGCGCAGGCGTTCACGCTCAGGGCCAACCCCACCTACTGGGGCGGTGAGCCGGCGGTGAAGAAGGTCCGCTACATCTCGCTGTCCGGCAACCAGGCGATCGCCGACGCGCTCAAGGCGGGGCGGATCGACTGGCAGTCCGGCCCCGTGCCGGACATCGCCAACGTCGAGGAGAACTACCCCGGCTACAAGGCGATCACCGTCCCGATGAACCAGACCGCCCTGTTCACGTGCTCCAACGCCGCGCTGGGCTGCCAGGGCCCGCAGACCGACGTGGCCGTGCGCAAGGCGATCTACTACGCGATCAACCGCACCCAGGTCAACGCGCTCGCGTTCGAGAACACCTCCAGCGAGATCTCCCCGGGTGCGGCGCTGCTCGGCCGGGACGAGGCCCAGATCTCGACCGGGCTCCGGGAGAGGGCCGCGCCGATGCGGCCGGACGTGGCCAAGGCCACCGCGGCGCTGGAGTCCGCCGGCTACGCCAAGGGCTCCGACGGCATCTACGCCAAGGACGGCAAGCCCGTGGCCATG
>NZ_BAAAKE010000057.1:0-14962 GCF_039527585.1 Saccharothrix xinjiangensis
CCGGTGCGAAACCGCCACAGGATCCCGTTGAACTGCTCCCGCACCCGCCGCGGCAACGGCCCCGTGGCCGCCACCGGCACATGCGGCTCGATCAACGCCCACTCGGCATCGGTCAGATCAAAACGCGCCACACCCGTGTTCTACCAGCCCCACCAGCACACCACCGGACCCCACCTAGATCTGAACCTCAAACAGCCCCTAGGAGAATCGGTTCCCAGATCGCCCGCCGGGGTGAACCCCACGGTTCCGGCCTGGGCACCGTCCGCTGGGTCGTCAAGCGCACGATCGCCTGGTACCACGGCATGAAACGGCTACGCATCCGCTGGGAACGCCGCGACGACATCCACGAAGCCCTCCTCAGCCTCGCTACCTGCATCATCTGCTACCGCCACGTCCAACGATTCTGTTAGGAACCCTAAGGACTGCCGACGATCGCAGATCGCTCAATCGGGTGAACGTGTGCACGAGTGCCCAAAGAGCCGTCGCGCTGGTGTGTGTTCGTGCTGTCGTCGGTCATTCCACTTGAGCTTGGAATTGCGAGGCGCTGTTCGACCTCTTGAGTGATCATCGGATCGTCTTTTCAAGCGCCGGTATGTGCTGCGCTACCAGCGACGATGGCCTTGAGGGTGGCAATGGTCCGCATCTCGGCGAGCGCACGGGTGGTGAACGCGGTGACGTTGCCCGTGACTCCGTTTGGGGTCGATGCCGCTTACCTCCCCATGTGGGAGACCTGGAACAGACGATCATGTGAACTGGTGCGCCCGAGAACTGGTTGGGGGACGACGTGCCGAGTAGTCGCATAATCGATGCGTGTTGAACTCACAACAGGTGCGCAACGATGTCAGCGGCGTGGTGGTCGGCAACGTCATCCAGGCCCGGTCCGTCGAGACGGTCTTGCCCAGACCTATGCCCTTGGCGGTCAGCGGATTACCGCGGTTGCCCGTTTTCGTCGGCCGTGAGAACGAATTGTCCGAGGTGCAGCGGGCGCTCACCTCATACGGGGACATCTCGGGCGGCAGTCCGCTGGTGGTCATCGCAGGACTGGCGGGGGTCGGCAAGACGTCGACGGCGGTCAAGGCGGCCCAAGATCTCCTGGCGAAGGGCAGGTTCGCCGGTGGCTCCGTCATGGTGGACCTACACGGCTATGACGTGCCCGAGCACCGCGTACCCACCGGGTCGGCGTTGGCGAGTCTGCTGAGCGCGTTGGGCATACCCCGTGAGCACGTCCCGGCGCAGACAGCGGACCGGGAGCGCCTCTGGCGCACGGTGCTGGCGGAGAAGGCAGCGGCGGGCCAGTTCCTGGTCGTCATCATCGACAACGCGTCAAGCGCCGACCAGGTCCGTCCGCTCCTGCCCGGTACCGCCGCGCACGGTGTCCTCGTGACTAGCAGGCACAGCCTCGTGGAACTCGACGGGGCGCGGCTGGTCCGGCTTGGCGTGCTGCCCTCCGTCGACGCGGGACTCCTGCTCCGGCGTCAACTAGCCGTGACCAACCCGCGCGACGAACGCGTCCGCACCCGGTCCGACGAAGCCGACACCATCGGGCGGCTGTGTGGGGGACTCCCGCTCGCCGTGCGGATCACGGCTGCGCTCCTGGCCGCAGATCCGGACCAACCGCTGTCGGAGATGAGCGCCACGCTGGCCGACGAGCACCGCAGGCTCGACGAACTGAACTACGACGGCAGCCTCGCCGTCCGCTCCGCGTTCGATCTTTCATACCGGAATCTCGGAGAACCCGAGGCACGACTGTTCCGACTGCTCGCGCTCAACCCATCACCGGAGTTCGGGACGGGCATCGCGCAGGTCGCGACGGGTGCGTCCGGCAGCGCCCGCAGGTTGTTGGACCGGTTGCGCCGAGCTCACCTGGTCGAACCAGGTTCCGCACGCGGCCGGTGGCGGATGCACGACTTGGTCCGGCTTTACGCCCGGGAACTGGTCGGGGGCGATGAGGGCGGCGCGGATGCGTTCAATCGGATCATCAACTACTACTCGGCGTTGTGCACCACTACGGACCGCCTGCTCACCCAAGCCATCCAGTCACCAGTAGGCCTGCTTCCCGACGAGGTGCTCGACGGCCTGGACGTGGAACTGCCCAACATCGTGGGTGCGGTGCTCGGGGCGAACGAGGCCGGTATGGACGACGTGGTGCTGCGCACCGCGAAGGCCCTGCACCGCTACCTGGATCTCCGCAAACGCTGGGACGAGTGGATCGTCATCGACGGGGTGGCGCTGGCCGCGGCCCGACGCGTCGGCGACCGGCACGCGGAGAGCCGGATCCTCAACCACCTGGGCATCGCCTACCGGGATGTGCGCCGCCTCGATGACGCGATCGACTGCCACCAGCGGTCGCTCGCGCACTTCCGGGAACTCGACGACCGTGTCGGTGAAGCCGAGACGCTCAACTACCTGGCGATCGCGCTGCGCAAACGCGGGCGCTTCGACGAGGCGATCGATCTGCTCGACGAGGCGGCACGGATCTGGAGGACCACCGAAGACCGCCTCGGTTCGGCGAGAGTGCGGAACAACCTCGGCCTGACCTGCTACGCCGCGGGCGCCCACGAGGACGCCATCGAGCACTACCGACAAGCGGCCGAACTGCTCAAGACGGTCCAAGACCCGCAACGGATGGGCAAGGTACTCCACAACAACGGAGTCGCCTGCACCGCCTTGGGACGGCACGAGGAAGCCCATGCGCTGCTCACGCACGCACTGGCGATACGACGAGACCTGGGCGATCGTCACCGGCAGGCCAAGACCCTCGCGGCGCTCGGCCGCGTGCAGGGCCTGTTGGGTGCCCGTGCGGACGCCGCGGAGTCGTATCGACAGGCGCTCGACGTGTTCCGCACCCTCGGCGACCGAACGCGCGAAGCCCAGGTGCGGCGCGATCACCTCGCGATGGACACCGATGACGTGGTGAAACCGGTGTAAACCGATAGCTGCTCTATTTCGCGGAGCATCGCCGTCGGTGCGGCTGAGCGCAACCGGACCATCCGACGATCTACGCGAAGATCCGATAAGATCGTCGCAGCGCCACGCCTCGCGAGATCATTCCTGCGGATCGCCTGCCATCGTCGCAGCTCACCGGTCGAGGTGGTATCCACCACACCGCAGGCCAATTCGGCTATTCCCGGTGAGGTGTGCGAAAACCGCCTGCCGCCGCCGATCTGACGTTGGAGTGAACTTCTCCGGAGGTTGCGCCACATCGCAGATGATTGGGGCATGACACTGCGCGAGGGGGGAACTTCGACGGTCCGGCCGGCGCTGCTCCAGGTGCCGCGTCGATGAGCGCGTTACGACTGCCCGGCAGGTTGACCATCGTCGCCTGGGACCGGGCGCTTCTGAAGTGCGGAGTCTTGACCAGCGACGGGAACTGGAGCAGGTCAGCGGTGGAGGAGGGTGTCCACCTGGATTTCGGCGCGGTCGAGTTCGCCTACATCGGGGCTCTCGGCCGAGCTCTGCTCTTGCTCGACGCGGCAGTCCGAGAGGGCATCCCGGCTTCGGTGGTCCTGCCCACGGGAGGCTTCCCGCAAGGTGACCCGGCGGGCAACGGGGAACAGGTACCCGAGACCTTCGAGCGGCACGTGGCCAGACAGGCCCGGCTCCGCGCCCAAGCCAGGACATTCATGCACGACGTGGGGTTCGTCGCGGCCTTGCGCCCGGCGCACTGGCCGGACGGTGCGGTCATCGTCACCGACGGACCGGGAAACCGGAATGACGCCGGACGCGGTGTCGGTGAGCCCGTGAATGTGGAAAGCGAGCCGTTCCGCCGGCGGCGCATCCTGCCGTTCCACTGGGTCCACCACGAATACGGCATCGGGTCCGGTTTGCAGCACGCATTGACCAGCGCTACCAGACGACTGTCCGATATGGGGCTTTCCGCCGCCGACTCACGAGCTGTCGCCCACGTGATGATGACCGAACTGGTCGACAACGTGCACTACCACGCGGCCGCTGGCGAGACCACGCCTCGCCATGCGCTCGTCGCGTCGGTGCTGGTCGACGGCCGGCTCTACGTCTCCCGTCGCGACGAGTTGCCCCAACTCGCCGGGAGGCTCACCGAGTCACTGGGCAACAACGGAGGCCGCCGCGTCTTGGAGGTTTTCGTCGGAGACTCCGGTCGTGGCTTCGTCGACCGCGGTAGGGGTGACATCCACGAGGCGATTCTCTCGTCCTTCGAACGGATGCCCGCAGCGCACGAGGCGACGCGGCGCGATGCGAGCGGTCTGTGGAAGGTGGCGCACCTGGTACGTGGTTATCGGGGCGCGGTCACGGTGAGCACTGCGGGAAGGTCTGCGGGGAAGGTCTACACCGCCGGCGACCTGGTTGACGTCGCCGACGACTTTCCTGCCGTCGGGCGGGGCGCGGTCGTCGAAGCCACCCTGGTCCTCGAACGTCCCTCCGCCAAGAACGTGACAGCCCCTTGGCGCAGTCGGACCAGGACAGGTGACGCCGTCCGCCTGTCCGTGATCGCCTGCGCGTTCGACTCGGAGACCGGCTTGAGTGACGTGGACTGGGAACACCTGCACAGCCAGGCGCGCTTGACGGAGACCGGGCAGGGGGTAGAGGGCGTCGTGGTGACGATCCCCATCCGGGGATCCGGCGTGCGCCTGTCCGACGGCGCGATGCAGGCGGTGCTCGCCCGCGTCCTCGACGCCGCCGGTGCGATACAGCGGCGGATCTCCGTGACGGTGGTCTTCCCGGACACCGACCCGCGCATCCTCGACCTCAGCGTCGCGGGCATCAACGCCGAGGAGGATCGGTGCCTCGAACCGGGCGACCTCGGGTCCGATCCCATCCTGGTGATGGGCTCCGCCGCGGTGCCCCTGTGGTGCGGTGGGGCGCGTTGGACGCGCGAGGTGCTGGAAAGCCTCACATCGGCACGGGAAGCGGTGCCACTGGAAGCCCTGGAGCAAATCTGGGCGGGGCAACCGGGCGCCGCGCAGCGGTTGGCCAAGGTGTTGCGACACCATCCGCACCTGGTGTCTGTCGCGACCGGCCAGGCGGCGCTGACCGTGTCACCGGAGGACGCGGTCCGCGCCCTCCGGCAGGCGGTTCACGCACGACTGCGAAAAGAGGTCGAAGAAGGTGGGGCCGGGGTCAACGTCGGGCACTTCCTCGGTCCCGCCCTGCGCAGGACCGGCCGGTGGATCGAAGCCAGGCGCCTGATCGAGGAGACGGTCGGTGCGTCGCTGGCGGGGTGGTTGCTGGCTAGGGCGTTCGAAGTGGAGTGGGACGCGGTCGGCGCGGTCGACCAGCCGATGTCCGTGGCGAGGTTCGGCGGGGCGATGGAGTCCATCGTGCGCCAGGTCAGCGAATGCCTGTCCGTCGGCGCCCGGATCTACGCGATGCCAGCCGAGCTGGACCTGGACGGCGTCCCCGTCAGCGAACAGGTGCCCCGAGGCGCGCGGGTCGTGCTGTGCTCGGAGATCCTGTCGACGGAGAACACCTCCCGCCGGGCGGCGGCCGCTGTGGTGAGCAGGGACGCGGTGCCCGTGGCGATCCTCTGCGTGGCGGATACCCGATCCGAGCGTGGACCTGTCCAGATCTTCAATCGCGACATCCCCGTACTGGCGCTGACCGAGGCGGACACCGAGCCTGTCGGCGAGTCCGGGCCACCGGTCGGCATAGATCCGCTGCTGCTCAAGCCGGTGAACGACACGTCTGCGCCGACCGACGCCGACCCCGTCGACCAGGAGACGTTGCTGGAGTGGTGTGCCAAGGGCGTCGACTGGCTGCGCCTGGGCCACTTCGAGAGCATGCGGAGGACTCGCCACTTCAGCGCATACCTCCAGTTGGAACGACTGGTATCCGTGTCGGCAATCGCCGAGCGACTCCGGGAGGCGGTCCGGTCGACCATCCACAGCGTCGCCACGGAGTGGCGAGAGGGCGGGGAACGCCTCGCCTCCGTGGAACTCTGGTACCCCGGTTCGGCGGACAGCGTCGCGGGCAGGTTCGTCACGCTGGTCTCCGACGCGCTGCGGGAGGACGGTCGCCAGGTATCCGCGGTGCGACCGATCCCCCGCGCGGTCGCGGGCACCCGATGGGCGTTCCCGGACCGGCTGGACCTCGGATCTCGGCCGGGGACCGTCATCGTGGTCGACTGGGGAGCGCTGAGCTCCGCCTCGGTGCAGCAGATGCTGCGGGTCGCGGCGGAATCCGGTGCCACCGCGGTACTCGCTCTGATCATGCTCAACCAATTGGACGAGCAGGATGCGGGGGCGCTGCGCGCGATCAGCGCGCTGCACATCCGCCAGTGGGGTGATGGGATACCCGCGCAAGTGCGGTTCCTCGCCACGAGCAGCCTGGGAGGAGTCTCACGTCGGAACTGCTCGCTGTGCGACATCGGCGAGTTCGTCAACAACAACATCGAGGAGATTCCACCCGCGCTCCGGCCGCACGCGGAGCAGTTGCGCGACCGGACACGGCTCAGAGCGGGGGAGAAGCCGTTCGGGTCGCCCGCCACCGACGTGTTCAACGTGCCGATCAACGGGCACGACCTCGCGGACTACCTGCGCTGGAGGGGGCTGTTGCTGCGCGCCATGCGCGTCACCGCGGCTCGGCAGGAGGTCATCGACAAACTGCGCGTGTTGACCGACGGTGGCGTGGTCGGCGACGGCCCTACCCACTGGACGCGCAACAACCTGCTGCGCCTGGTCGCGGCCGAACAGCAGTGGCTCAAGCTTCCGCCCCTGCGCTACGCGGTCGGGCGGGAACTGCTCGCCCGGATGTGCACGACCGTGTTGCGTGAGCCGCCCACCACCATGGCGTGGTTGCGCATGCAGGCGGTCATGGTGCTGGCGGCGTCCGAGCCGAGCCAGCTGGCCCGGATACTGCCGGGGCTGATCGCCAGGACGGTCGACGAACCGGTGATGATCAACCAGTTGCTGCTGGAGTGCTATCGGCAGCTGCGCAGGCCGCTGCTGGACTCGCCGGTCGACCCCCAGGAGATGCACCGGTCCTTGGTGCAGTGCCGTGACCGCCTCGAACTGCTGTTGTACGACCACGATCCTGCGGCCGTCAAGAAGTACCTCCGGGTGCTCAAACACCTGCTGGCACTGCTGAAGGGCAGGATGCGCGCCATCCCGCGCGATGCGCAGGAGACGTGGGGCCTCCTCCGCGAGGACTTCAAGCGGTACGTGGAGACGCACAGCATGGAAGCCATGTTGCTCAGGGTTCGCGACTTCGTTGAGGACCTCCAGGTCGCGCCGCCTGCGGAGAAGAGGACCGGTGAGGCGCTGGCGGACTGGGATACCTGCAGCACCCAGCTGGGGGAGCGGGTGATCGGTCACCTGTCCGGGCTCACGGACATCCTTGCGGGCGACTACGTCTCCGACCGGATCGGGGAGCAGGAGCAGCGCAGGCTGCTCGCTGTGGTCAACAGCCAAGGCGTCAATGAGTTGCAAGGCGTGCTGGAGCGCTTGCACGCCATCACCGGACGCGCCTGGGAACCGGGCAGCCCGGACTGGCGCGCGAAGCGCAGTGAACTGCTCGAAGAGCTGCGCTGGTGGCACCGGACGTTCATGACCCCGCATGCGGACAGCGGCAAGGCAGCCCTGGTGGTCGACCTCATAGGCTCGGTCCCGGCCTCGCCGTTCGAGACGGTCACCCGGGTGCTGGGCAGCAGACTTCCCGGGCTGTCCGTGCTGAAGGCACCCGATGCCGTCGACCGCCGGATGTTCTGCCCGGCGCCGCTGCTGGACACCGTGCTGGCGCACCTGCGCGACAACATCACCCACCACGCGGTGCGTGGTGCCGTGCAGCGGGTCGAGGTCGAGTACCGGTTGGTCGAGGGGATGATGGAGATCGTCGTCCGCAACAGCGGGACACGACCCAGTCCTCGGCCGGGGCGAGGGCTGCCGGCCCTCAACGACAAGGCACGTCCGTTCGGGGGCTCCGTCACGGGGCGTCCCGAGGTCGGCGGGAGGTGGACGTTCACCTCGACCGTCGCCTTTCCCCTGTGGCGAGGAGCGTGATGACCCACAGCATCCGCGGGCTGATCGTGGACGACAGCCCGAAGAACCTGAGCAGCGTGACCACCAGGCTCAACCACTACCTCGGGGCCGAGGGGTGGACGATCGAGTGGACCGAGATGGGCGATCCCGACAGCGCCCACGAGGTCCTGCGCGGCTCCTCGCGTTTCGACCTCGTGGTCGTCGACCTGCTGTTCGACCGCCCTGACATGGATGGTGACGAGGCGCGCGGACTGGAGCTGATCGAGTCCGCGCGCGCGGCATCCCGGCACTCGTTCATCTTCGCCATCAGCAACGGTGACACCAACCGGCACGACCTGTTCTCCGAGGCGGGGCGACGAGGTGCGGACCGGGTGGTGCGCAGGGCGGAGTTCAGCGTCGAGTCGGTTGCCAACGGTCCCAAGGCCATCGCTGCGGCGATCCGCGCTCACCTGCTCGACAACGGCACGGTGACCGAGGTTCGAGTGGAGGCAGCCGATCCGAACGACCCCGCTGTGCAGGCACTGCTCTTCGAGGTCAAGAGCTCCACCCTGGCCCAGCTGCACCGGCAGGTCCTGGCCGTCACGAGCGACACGACCGACAACATCAGCGTCCGCTTCCTCTCACCGGGTGCCTCCGGTGCGTCGGTGTGCGAGACCACCTCCAACCTCGGCAGGGGGCGGGTGGTGAGGCACGTGATCAAGGTGAGCCGGGCCAGCGACGACCTCGCCACCGAGGCGGAACGGGCCCTGCACGCCCGTCAGCTGCTCCAGTCGCGGTTCGTCGTCACCAGTTCGCCCGAGTACCCAGTCGGGCCGGTGAACGGCTGGTACGCCACAGGGTCGGCGACCGACAAGAAGGTCGTGACTCTGCGCAAGTGGCTCTCGGAAGGCCCTGGTCCGGAAGTGACCGACGAGCTGTTCGAGGTGCTGTTCACCGAGTGCCTGGGACCGCTGTACGCCGGGAACCTGGAGACCAAGGACGTCGACCCGCTCTCGCTGTTCAAGATCCGCCACTACAAGCAGCGGCTCGTCCTCCAGGCGATCGATGAGCTGTTGCCCACGCTCAGCAGGCCCGACGGCGGCGGCCTCACCACTGTGGAAGGCATCCGTGACGACCTGATCGCGTTTGTGACCGAGGCGCGGCTCAACGGCGTGCTCGCCAGACAAGTGCCGCGGACCACTCAGGCGACACATGTGCACGGCGATCTGCACGGTGGGAACATCCTGCTCTACCAGGGCAAGCACCCGGCTCCCGCGCTCATCGACTTCAGGTACTTCGGCGAGGCGCACTGGGCGGTCGACGTCGCGAGACTTGCCGTGGACCTGCTCATGAGGATCGTGGACAGCGGTGCGGAGTCCATGTTCTTCACGGGCTTCGACACCTGGCGCCGACTCGCCGCTAAGATCGGTGTTCTGTCCACCGACCTGTCAGCCGTGACCTCCGACCCGGCGACCACTGCGGCGCTGACGGGTCTCCGGTGGATCACTGCGCACCTGCGTGAGGTGTGTCCGCCGATCGCCACCGACGAGGGCTTCGAGACCCACCACTGGGAGTGGCACGTCGCGCTGTGCACTTACCTGCTCCGCATCACCTATCACTACGAGGTACCCGGGCCGAAGCGGGCGCTCGCCGTCGTGGCCGCGCACGACCAGCTGCGCGCAGGCGTAGCAGAGCTCAAACGATTGGGGCATCGCCGATAAGAGCGAGAGGCCGTGTAGCAGCGGCGGGGTGGACCCCTGCCGTCGTCATCGCCGCGGTACACGCCTGCACTGTCCGCGCCCCATGGTCCGCCAATGTATTGCCCTTTTCGGCGATGGTGCGGACACCGAGTCTTTTTCATCGTGGTTGGCGGCGGGTCTCGATGTGGTGCAGGACGAGGATGACCGCGATGACCGCGATGACCGCGGTGGCCCGGCGTGGGCAGCAGCGGAGCTTGGTCAGGACTTTCCAGCCCTTGAGCAGCGAGACGGCGCGTTCGCCGAGCGCGGATGCGGGCCTGTGCCCGGTTGACCGCCTTCTGGCCTAGTGACAGCCGCGGTCTGGTGGCGTGGCGCTTGAACGGGGTGCGCACCGTGCCGCCCGCACCCTGGTAGGCCTTGTCGGCGAAGGTGGTCACCTCATGCTCGGTCAGCACATCGATCAGGCCGTGGGTTCGGGCCACGGTCAGGTCGTGCACGGCGCCGGGCCGGGTCGGCGAGGCCCACACCAGCCGACCGGCCGGGTCGGCGAGGACCTGGACGTTGACGCCGTGGCGGTGGTGTTTGATGCCCCTATGCTTGTCAAGCTGGGAGGGCTTGGTGTTCCGGGGTGGTCCAGACTTGTCGTAGAAGAGGGTAGGTCTCGCGGGCGACATAGCGTTTGAGGCAGCGGATCACCTCGCGGCGGGTCTTGCCCTCGGCCAGGCGTCGTTGAAGGTATTCCTGAGTGGACGGATCGCATCGCAGGCGGGTGAGCACGATGCGGTAGAGGGCTGCATTGGCTTGCCTGTCGCCGCCACGGTTGAGCCTGCGTCGTCGGGTCTTGCCGGATGACGCCTCGATCGGGCTGGTGCCACACAGGGCCGCGAACGACGCCTCGGTGTCGAGTCCTTCGGGGTTATCTCCGGCGGCGAGCAGGAGGGCCGAGGCGCTGTCGTGGCCGATTCCGCGGCGGTGCAGCAGAGCAGGGGCGCACGCGTTGATCGCGGTGGTGATGTGTTGTTCGAGGTCGCGGATCTCCTCGCCGAGGCGCAGGATGCGCCGGTCAAGCAGACGCAATGTGTAGATCGCCGCAGCGACGGTGTCCTGCGGGTCGGTGGCGTCGAGTTCAGCGCATCGGCGGACGAGCATCCAGCGACTCAGCCCGGCCGGCGACTCGCGCAGTGCAGGGTCCGTGGTCACCAGCACGGCCTTGAGCTGGTTGATTGCCTGGGTGCGCGCCTTGATCGCGGATGTCTTGGCCAGCTTGAACATCCGCATCATCTCCACCGGCCCGTCTCCGGCTTTCGGGATGGCTGTGGCCCGGCCGGAGAGCACGGCTCGCGCAGCGGACTCGGCGTCGACGGTGTCGGTCTTGCCGCGTTTGCGTCGAGTGGCCTTGTCCGGCTGGTTGATCTCGATGACCGAGACGTTGTGGGCCAGCAGGTACCGGGTCAGCGCCGCGCCGTAGGAGCCGGTGCACTCCACCCCGGCCTGCCGGACTGTCCCGAACACGCCTGCCTACGCGAGCATCTGCTCGTATCCTGCAGCGGTTGCGGGGAATGATCGGCTAGCCGGCAACACACCCAGCGCTGTTATCACCGCGGCGACATGCACGTCCTTGTGCGTGTCGACACCCAGTACCACCACGTTGTCAGCGGTGGCATCACCTCCCGCCACCTCTGAATGCGGCATGCAGGTCATGATGGTCTGACTCCTGATCGGCGTGGGAACGGATGGCCGACGCCGGGCCGGTGTGGGCGGTCAGGACTGTGACGGCGCCTTGGACTGCGAGGCCCCTGTCGGGACACGCCCCACCGGACCGGCGGCAGCAAGCACCACCTCCGACCACGGCCGACAGATCAAACACAAGGCAACAAGGCCAACCAGAGTACGGGTCAAGCTGCGGCCCGAGGCAGCACACAACAATCATCACAGCCCGAGTAGAACGGCCGGTCGGCGGCGACCCGGTCGATCGGGATCAGCGTGCCGTCCACGATCACGTAGGCCAGGTCCCGGCGTTTCGCCGTGCGCAGCGCCTGCCGCAGCTTCGGTGCCCGCGCGGCCAGGAGTTCGACGGTCTCGTTGACGTAGCGCCAGCAGGTCGTGGTGGAGATATCGAAGCCGGCACCGATCTCGGCGAAGGTCTCGCCCTTGCGCAGGTAGACCAGGACCAACAGGGCCTGCTGCCCGGGATTGAGCCTGCGCCACACCGAGCCGGACTGTCGGCGATGGGCGCGGACCAGGCCGGAGACGAAGGTCAGGGTCCGATGTGACAACGGCAGCGCGGCACGGTAGAACAGCACGTGAAGCCCCTGTGCATGCTGGACGATCTTGGTCGAGAGTCCTGCTACCAGGGGCTTCGCCATGTCCAGGCGCCGACACGCCGACTACCGCCAGCTTGTGATCGATATCCCTTGCGCACCAACACATCCAAATCAGGATGAAAAAGGTTCACTGTGGGGCATCGCGGCCGAGTTTGTCGTGGAAGGGCTCGAATCCCAGGCCCTGCTGAAGAAGTAGCGTCGCACAACGCTTTGACATCGGACTCCTCCTGCGCACCGGTCAGGCACACCCGGCCAGCCCATTGCAAGATAAGGGCACCAAGTTCCGCCGAACAGATTAAAAAGCCTAGGTCGGAGTAGGTCAGATTTTTGGCGCACGCCTTGAACTTCCACGCACTAGCGTTAATATCCTCACCCAAAAGAACCATTGCGCATGCCTGACGTTTCGTCGTAGACTGGTCGAATCGTACGCAGAAATAAAAGAACGAGCCGGGAGGGTCGGCACGTATTTGCCGTTCGGCAGGCAGATTCCGTGCACGTGGTGCTGTTGTTTTGTTAAGGGAAAGCGTTCTCCCGGTCACGAATTCATATGGACAAGGAGAAATCATGCGCAGGATCAGTATTGTTTCCGCGGTCGCAGCCGCGCTCATGTTGATGGCGCCGTTGACGGCGTCCGCCGCGCCTCCTGCCGCCGCGCCTCCTGCCGCCGCGCCTCCTGCCGCCGCGCCTCCTGCCGCCGCGCCTCCTGCCGCCGCGCCTCCTGCCGCCGCACCAAAAGCCTTGGCACACTGCCCCAACGGCCTCATGTGGGCGGACTACAACACGAACGTCTACAGCGGCTGGAACAGCACCCGGGTCATCGGCCACATCCAAGCAAACGACCTGGTCGGCTGCATCGAGGGCTACGACCTCGGTCGTCGGTACACCGCGTGCGGCGTAACCAACGGCAACGGCTGGGTTCGAATCCTCTTTACCGACGGCAGCCTGGGCTGGTCACCGCAGGGGTGCTTCACCGACTACTGACCTGTTGACATGACGGGCGCCCCGCACGAGCTTGGTCCGAACACCGCCATGCTGGAGCGATCAGTGTCCGTTCCGCCTGAACCCTTCGGGGCAGGAGCACGTTGAGCTGTGGTCCGAAGGCTAGTGGTCGCGCCCGTTAGTTCGTCGGGGATGATCACGCTGTCAGTGGTTGTGGTGCATGGCGATCATGGCGGCCGATCCGCGTGAGCAGCCGGTTGAGGTCGTGGCGGGTGAAGGTCCAGTCGAAGGGCTGGGCGGTGGCGTTGTAGTGCTCCTGGAAGGACAGCAGCCGTTCGGAGACTTCGTCGAGGTCGCCGAAGTCGTCTGGGTTGAGCGCTTTGCGCTGCACTGCGGAGAAGTAGATCTCCACCTGATTCAGCCACGAGGCGTGTACCGGTAAGTGGACCATGTGGGCGTTGGGGAAGGCGTCGTTCATTCGGGCAGCGGCGGCCCAGTTGCGGTGGGACGCCCCATTGTCCACGATCCAGAACACGCGGCGGGCGCCGGTGTAGGGCTCGGTGGTCATGACCTGGTCGACCAGGCGGGAGAACGGGACGATGCCCGTGGTGGGCTCGCAACGGCCCATCACACGGGCGCGGTGGACATCGTAGGCGGCGAAATAGGCCAGCGTGCCGCCACGGGAGTACTCGGATTCCACCCGCATCGGCCGGCGGGCACCGGCGGGCAGGGTGTCGTGGAGCCGGTACCGCGCCTGCACGCCGGGTTTCTCGTCGGCACTGAGCACGAAGTCGTTCTCGCCCAACGGTTCTCCATCCCGGACGCGGGCGTAAAGGTCGAGCACCCGGGCCGCCTTGACCGCGAAGTACGGATCGCGCGGAAAGATCCAGGAGCGGTGCTGCCACGGCTTGATCGCGTCGGCGGCCAACCAGCGGCGCAGCATGGATGCCGACACCCGCTCGCAGACCCCGCGGGCGACTGCCTCGCGGGCCAACTCCGGGCAGCTCCACCTCGCCAAGGGCACGTCGCCTAGCGTGGGCAACTCGCAGGCGACTGCCTTGACCTCCGCCACGACCGCGGCAGGGAAGACTCGAGGCCGCCCGCTGCGCGGCCGGTCGGCCAATCCCGGCAGCCCTTCATGGCGGAACCTCCTGCGCCACTTGCGCACCGTGTCCTCGACGATCCGCAGTTCGCGGGCGATGCCGGCGTTGGACCGCCCGTCTGCGGCGGCCAACACGATCCGCGCACGCAGCACCCGGCGATGCTCGGTACGACCACTGCGTGCCAGAGCTTCCAGCGCCTGCCGATCCGTCGTGTCGAGCGTGATCACATACGGGCTTCGTGCGGCCACCAACACACCCATTCCAAGATCGACTATGGAGGGTGGACGGTATCGGGCAGGATCGCGGCCATGGCCTCCCCGCCCGAGTCGACCAAAGTCTCGCTGCGCCAACGCCTGCTGGCCCGTATCCGGGAACGCTGGCCCCAACTGGCCACGGTGAAAGTGCGCCACCATGGAGCTTTCGCCTACGTCACCGGCGAACTCCCCGACGGCACCGTCCTGCCCCTGTTCAGGTTGCGCTACCACGGGTCCGCCACCACTTGGGGCTTCGCCATCTACCGTGCCAGCCACGACGACTACGAGAACTCGATCCTGCCCAGCGGACACCCCTCCGGCACACCACAGGAAGCACTCGACTGCGCCTGCCGGCTCTACCTCAACGACATCACCGCCTGGCGACAACCCCCGACGAACTAACGGGCGCGACCACTAGGAGCTGTTTGGGGTTTGGATCATGTGGTTGGGGTTATGGTCTTCAGCCACATGATCGCTCCGCGTAGATGTAGTCCGGGCTCGTAGCTTTGCGGTGTCTTGTCGTAGCGGGTGGCCAGGCCGCGCCATGTCTTGATCTTTTGGAAGCAGCGTTCGACGGTGTTGCGCCGCCTGTAGCGCGTGGGGTCGAAGGACACCGGGCGGCCTCCGGCGGAGCCTTTGTTCCTGCGGTTGGCCTGTTGGTCGGTCTTCTCCGGGATCACGGCGGTGATCCGGCGGCGGCGCAGGTAGGCC
>NZ_BAAAKE010000058.1:0-12413 GCF_039527585.1 Saccharothrix xinjiangensis
TGCCCATCGACTGCGTCGGCTTCCAGGCCCACTTCAACAGCGGCAACCCCGTGCCGTCCAACTACCACACCACCCTCCAGAACTTCGCCAACCTCGGCGTCGACGTCCAGATCACCGAACTCGACATCGAGGGCTCCGGCTCCAGCCAGGCCCAGCAGTACCAGGGCGTCGTGCAAGCCTGCCTGTCGGTGGCCCGCTGCACCGGCATCACGGTGTGGGGCATCCGCGACAGCGACTCGTGGCGCGCCTCGGGCACGCCGCTGCTGTTCGACGGCTCGGGCAACAAGAAGGCCGCCTACAACTCCGTCCTCAACGTCCTGAACAGCGGCTCGGGTTCGACGAACCCGACCACCGACCCGACCAGCACCACCCCGCAGAACCCGGGCGGCGGCTGCACCGCGACCTACTCCGAGGGCCAGAAGTGGAATGACCGCTTCAACGGCCAGGTGACCGTCTCGGGCACCGACAACTGGGTCGTCACGGTCACCGTCAGCTCGCCGCAGCGGATCATCGCCACCTGGAACACCAGTGCGACGTGGGAATCGGCCAACGTGATGACGGCCCGTCCCAACGGCAACGGCAACAGCTTCGGCTTCACCATCCAGCACGGCGGCAACTGGAACTGGCCTTCCCTCACCTGCAGGGCCGGCTGACCTGAGCCGAGTTGGTCCGAGCGGGAGGGTCCGGTGGCGCCGGACCCTCCCGCTCGCTTCGGTCCGCGTGCCCGTCGACCCGACCTCCACTACGGACGGTTACGGTGGGCGGTCGGCGTCGGACAGGGGTGCTCATGATCGTCTTGGACCGCCTGGTGAACGTGCTGGGTGGCTACGGGGTCCGGTTGGCGTGCTGCCCGGCGCCGCGGTCGACGGAGTTGCGCAGCGTCGTGATGCACGAGTCCTCCGACGCCCGCGCGGTCGACGGGGACGTGTTCCTGGCGGTGGGGGCCGGTTCGGTGCCGGAGGCCGTCGGCTGGGCGGTGGCCGCGCGGGCGCGCGTGGTGCTGGTCCACGGCGGGGCGGGGGACCCGGGGGTCGGGGACGAGGCCGCCGCGCTGGGGGAAGCCGCGGGCGTCGCGGTGCTGGTGGTCGACCCCGAGGTGTCGTGGAGCCAGTTGGCGGGCGTGGTCTACGGCCTGGTGCTGGAGGGGCGCGAGACCGAGTCCGGTCGGGGTCCCACCGACCTGTTCGCGCTGGCGGACAGCCTGGCCGACGCGGTCGGCGGAGCGGTGACCATCGAGGACCGGTCTTCACGGGTGCTGGCCTACTCCGGCTCGCAGCAGGGCGCCGACCGGGCCCGGCTGGAGACGATCCTGGGCCGGCGGGCACCGGAGCGGCTGCGGGAGCTGTTCGAGGACCGCGGTGTGCTCGCCCACCTGGCCGCCCGCGACGAGCCGCTGTTCGTCGAGCCGGACCCGGAGCACGGGCTGTCCGGGCGGATGGCGGTGGCGGTGCGCGCCGGCCGGGAGCCGCTGGGGTCGGTGTGGGTGACCTGCGGCGGCCCGCTGACCGGCGCGCGGCGGTCGGCGCTGGCCGACGGCGCCCGCACGGTGGCGCTGCACCTGCTGCGCTGGCGGGCCAGCGCGGACCTGGAGCGCCAGGTCGAGGGCGAACTGGCGCTGCGCCTGCTGGAGGGCACCGCGGACGCCGCCACGGTGGTCAGCCGGCTCGGCCTGCCGCCGGGGCCGCTGCGGGTCATCGCGGTCCGGGCGCACATCGCCGCCGAGCGGCACGCCGCGCTGCTGCTGGCCTTCGAGCGGGCCACCACCGGGTTCGGCTGGTCCAGGCCGGGGCGCAGCACCCTGGCCGGCACCACCCTCTACACGGTCCTGCCCGGTGAGCGGGCGGACGCCGCGCGCGAGTGGGTGGCCGCGCTGCGGACCGCGCTGCCCGCGCAGGTGGCGGTGACCGCGGGCATCGGGGGCACGGGCTCGGCGACGGACCTGCCCGCCAGCAGGCAGGAGGCCGACGAGTGCCTGGCGCTGCACGAGGCCCGCCCGCCGGACGCGCCGTACCCGGCCTACGACGACTCGTGGGACGACATCCTGCTGCAACGCCTGCGCGCCGCCGCGCGCGCCGGGCGGACACCGGCGCGGGGGCCGGTGGCGGAGCTGCGCCGCCACGACGAGTCCCACGCCACGCACTACGTGCCGACGCTGCGCGCGTGGCTGGAGTCCCAGGGCGACCTGGCCCGCGCGGGCGAGCGGCTCGGCGTGCACCCGAACACCATCCGCTACCGGCTGCGCAAGATGGCCGAGGTGGCGCCGCTCGACCTCGACGACGCCCGCAAGCGGCTCGCCATGATCATCGACCTCGCCGTGACCGGGGACGACTGAACCCTGCCGTTGTCGAGAGCCGACAAAACCACACCCCGAAATTGACGGCGGCGGACAACGGCGGGGGAGGTCCTCCGGGCGAAGCTGGCTCCGACAGCAGCTCGTCCGGGTGGAGGTGGTCATGGTCGACGTCGAGCGCATCGACGGCGGACCGCGGTCGGCGGTCGTGGTCGGCGCGGGCGCCTTCGCGCAGGCGCCGGCCCGGTCGGTGGTCGCCCGCGGCACCACGATTCGCTTGGTCGAGGTCGACGACATCCGCCCTTGCCGCAGGGGCGTCACGGTCCACCCGCGCAACGGCGCCGCCGTCCACGCCGAGGTGGCCACCGGGACGTGGCTGTCCCGGCCGGCGCGGATCACCACCGGCAAGCAGCCCGGGGCGTTGCGGGCGTTCGGCCCGTTGCGCTAAGGCGCCACGTGGACACCACCGAGCCCACCGGGCCGCTCACCGACGAGGAACGCGAGGAGCTGACCTGGCTGCGCGCGGAGAACGCGTTCCTGCGCGTCCAGCGCGACGTCCTCACCCGCATCGCCGACGGCTACGCCCACGACGTCGAGGTGATCCTCGGCCGCCGCCGACCGAGCGAGCCCTGACCGGTCGAGCCCTGACCGGTCGACCACAGCCGATCGAGGCCTGTCCAGTCCACCACCGCGTCCGCGGCGCCGGTGCCGTCCCAGTCGCCCGGTGACGCGGACACCTCCGCCGCCAGGGCGGTCCATCCCCGGCCGCCCTGGCGGCACCCACCCGTTCACCCCCACCGCGAGGAACACCATGACCAGCACCCGCCCCGGCGCCCGGCCCGTCTGGCTGACGCCCGGAGCCCACCGACGGCTGCGCGCCGAACTGGCCGACCTGTTCGCCACCGGCACCGCCCCGGAGGCGACAGAGGAGCACGGCCCGGCGTTGCGCGGGCAGCGCGAAGAACGCATCCGCGAGATCCGGGACCTGCTCAACAACGCCGTGGTCGGCGAGGACCCGCCCGACGACGGGGTCGCCGAACCCGGCATGGTCCTCACCGTCCGCTACGACGACACCGGCGACGCCGAGACCTTCCTGCTGGGCATGCGCGCCGTCGAGCACGGCGAGATCGAGGTCTACTCCCCGGAGTCCCCGCTGGGCGCCGCGCTCGTCGGCGCACGAGCGGGCGAGCAGCGGACCTACCGGGTGCCCGGCGGGAGCACGGTCCGCGTCACCCTGGTCGAGGCCGTCCCCTACGGGCACCACCGGCCGCCGTCGACCGGGACGGGCTGACCGGCGCGGCCACGGTCCCGCCCACGACCCGCGCCGGCTCCGCCGGGTGGGCGGCCCGGGCCGCGCGCATCGACCGCGCCCGGCTGGAGCGGCGGCACGACGGCGTCGCGCCGACCGCCCCCCGCCGACCGCCCCCCGGCGGCCGAACCGGTCCTACTTGTGCTGGACGATCTGGATCAGGTTGCCGCAGGTGTCGTCCAGCACGGCGGTGACGACGGTGTCCATCTCCAGCGGCTCCTGGGTGAACACCACGCCGAGGCCGCGCAGCCGGTCGAACTCCGCGCGGACGTCGTCCACGGCGAACGCGGCGACCGGGATGCCGTCCTCCAGCAGCGCCTGCTTGTACTGCTTGGCGGCGGGGTGGCGGTCGGGCTCCAGCAGCAGTTCGGCGCCGTCGGGCTGCTCGGGCGAGACCACGGTCAGCCACCGGTCCGTCCCCAGCGGGACCTCGGTCTTCTTCACGAAGCCCAGCACGTCGGTGTAGAAGCCCAGCGCCTTCTCCTGGTCGTCGACGAAGACGCTGGTCAGGTGGATCCTCATGCGGTGTTCTCCGGTGGTGTGGGCCTGAGCCATCGCGTCACGATCTGCTCAAGCGGTTCGGTGTTCAGGTCGTGGAACTTGTAGCGGCCCTCGCGGCGCGAGCGGACCAGGTCCGCCGCCTCCAGCACGGCCAGGTGCTGGCTGATCGCCTGGCGCGTCAGCTCCGAGCCGTGCCGGGTCGACAGTCGTGCGCAGATCTCGAACAGCGTCTGGCCGTCGCGTTCCACCAGCCCGTCGAGGATGCGCCGGCGGGTGGGGTCGGCCAGCGCCTTGAAGAGGTCGTCCGCCATGGCCCCCACAATAGGCAAGTGACGACTTGCCTGACAAGTCGGTCACCCGTGCGGGTCTAGTACACGACGTGCTTGCCACCGTCCACGATGACCGACTCACCGGTGACCTGGTCCATCGCCAGCACGCCCAGCACCGCCTGCGCCACGTGGCCCGGCCCCGACGTGCGGCCCAGCGGCACGGTCCGCCGCTCGGCGCCGGCCCGTTCGGCGAAGCCCTCCTCGCCGTGCAGGCCCGTCTGCCACCGGGTGGCCACCGTGCCCGGCGAGACGGTGTTGACGCGCACCTCGGGCGCGAGCGCCGCGGCGAGGTTGCGGGTCAGCTGCGCCAGCGCGGCCTTGCTCACGCCGTAGGCGATGGACGACCCGCCCGCCCGGTAGGCGGAGATCGAGGCGATGTTGACCACCGCGCCGCGAGAGGCCCGCAGCATCCCGGTGAACGCCCGGGTGACGCGGAACGGGCCGACCACGTTGACGTCGAGCACGTGGTGGAACACCTCGTCGGTGAGCGCGTCCAGGTCGGCGTGCGGCACGGCCCGCGTGGTGCCCGCGTTGTTGACCAGCACGTCGACCCGGCCGAACCGGTCGCGCACCCGCTCGGCCAGCGCGCGCACCCGCTCGTCGTCGGCCACGTCGACGCGCTCGGCCACCGCCTCGCACCCGGCCTCGGCCAGGTCGGCGACGGTGGAGCGCGCGTCGGCCTCCGAGCGGGACCAGGTGACCACCACGCCGCGGCAGCCGGCCCCGGCCAGGGCCAGCGCGGTGGCGCGGCCGATGCCCGTGCCGCCCCCGGTCACCACGGCGACGCTCCCGCGCAGCTCCATCAGTTCCTCCCGATCCGGCTCAGGGTGGCGGTCACCCCGTCCTGGTCGATCCGGCGCACCGCGTCGGCCATGAGCCGGCGGAACACCCGCGACTGGCGCAGCGGCAGCGGCAGGGGCAGCGCGGGGAAGCCCTGCTGGTGCAGGAAACCGGCGACCGCCAGGCAGATCAGGCGCGGTTCGGCGCCGACCACCAGCAGGTCCACCGCCGGGTCGAGCAGGCGCTGCGGCAGCTTGCGCGGCGCGTCGCGGGCGATCTGGTCGAGCCGGTGGGTGATCCGGGGGTTGGCCAGCCGGTTCAGCAGCGCCTCGACCTCCCGGCCGCCCGGCGCGGCGCCGAAGCGCCGCAGCGACGGGCCGGTCTCGGTGAGCAGCAGGCGCTCGGCGTAGCGCGCGAACTCCGGGCGGTCCAGGGCCGCCGCGGTGCTCCCGCACCCGGCGAGCAGGCCCAGGTGCGCCAGCGCCGAGTGGGTGCCGTTGACCAGTCGCAGCTTCGCGGCCTGGTGCGGCGCGATGTCGGCCACCAGTTCCGCGCCCACCGCGTCCCAGGCGGGCCGCCCGGCGGCGAAGTCGTCCTCGACCACCCACCTGCGGTGCGGTTCGCCGACCACCGCGGCGCGGTCCTCCAACCCCAGCGCCTCGGCCACCCGGGCCAGGTCCCGGTCGGTGGTGGCGGGCACGACCTGGTCCACCACGCTGGAGGGGAACCGCACGTGCTCCTCGACCCAGTCGGTCAGGCCGGTCTCGCCGCGCCGGTCGCAGAACTCGCGCACCAGGCCGCCGACCAGCCTGCCGTTGTCGGGCAGGTTGTCGCAGGAGATGACGGTCAGCCCGGGGTGCCCGCGCTCGCGCCGCCGCCGCAGCCCGGCGACCAGCTGCCCCACCGGGGTGAGCGGCGGCCCGCCGGCGAGGTCGGCGGCCACGTCCGGGTCGTCGTCGCGCAGCCGCCCGGTGACCGCGTCGTGCCGGTACCCGGCCTCGGTGACGGTCAGCGTCACCACCCGGGTGCCCGGCCCGGCCAGCGCCTCCTCCAACCGGTCGGCCTCCGCGACCGCCACCAGGGACTCGCGCACGCTGCCCACCACGCGCAGCCGCTCGCCGGCCGCGTCCCGCTCGGTGACGGTGAACAGGTGGTCCTGCTCGGCCAGCGCGTCGCGCACCCGCCCGCCGCGCTGGGCCGCGGCGCAGATGCCCCACGGCCCCGGCTCGACGCGCATGGCCTCCTGGGTCAGCACCGCCTGGTGCGCCCGGTGGAACGCGCCGAGGCCGAGGTGGACGATGCCGACCCCGCCGTCGGGCAGGTCGGCCGCCAGCGGCGCGGGCAGCCGGGCGGCGGACAGGCGCGGCCTGCTCACCGGGGCGACACCCCCGCGACGTCGGGGGCGGTGATGTCGACGTCCTTGCCCTCCGCGGACAGCAGGAACGCCACGAACGACACGGCCGCGGTCCCGATCATCCACACGGCCACCAGCCAGCCCCGACCACCGGCCTGGGCGACCAGCGCGGCGGCCACCAGCGGCGAGAACCCGGCCAGCGCCGCGCCGATCTCGCGGGAGGCGGCGAACCCCGTGTAGCGGACGCGCGCGCCGAACAGCTCGGCGTAGAACGCGGGCTGCACCGCGATCATCGGCGCCAGGCCGAACGAGGTGGCCACCACGAGCGCCACCCAGATCAGCACCGGCTCGCGCGTGTCGAGCAGCAGGAAGAACGGGAACGCGAACGCGGCGGTGAACACCACGCCGAACAGGTTGAGCGGGCGCCGCCCGATCCGGTCGGACAGCGCGCCGTACACCGGTTGCAGCGCGATGACGAACACGCCGAACAGCACCACGCCGGTGAGCCCGACCCAGCGGGGCAGCTCCAGCGACTTGGTGATGTAGGCCAGGCTGTAGGTGGCGTAGATGTAGACGATCGCGGTGTCGCAGATGTGCGCGCCGATGCCGATCAGGAAGTTGCGGGGGTAGCGGCGCAGCGCGTCGAACACGGGCAGCCGCACGGTGGTCCGCTGCGCGGCCATCCGCTGGAACACCGGCGACTCGTCGACCCGCAACCGCACGTAGAGCGCGACCGCGATCAGCACGAAGCTGAACCAGAACGGGATGCGCCACGCCCAGTCCAGCACGGTCTGCCGGGGCAGCAGCTCGACCAGGAGGAACACCAGCGTGCCGGACAGCAGCCCGATCTGGACGCCGGTCTGGGCGAACGAGGTGAAGAAGCCCCGCCTGCGCGCCGGCGCGTGCTCGGCCAGCAGCGTGGACGCGCCGCCGAACTCCGCGCCCGCGCCGAGGCCCTGGCACATCCGCAGGACGGTCAGCAGGATCGGCGCGGCGACGCCGATGGACCCGTAGGTCGGCAGCAGGCCGATCAGCCCGGTCGAGACGCCCATGACCAGGGTGGTCAGCACCAGCGTCGACCGGCGGCCGATGCGGTCGCCCAGGTGCCCGAACAGGAAGCCGCCCAGCGGTCGGACCGCGAAGCCGACGCCGAAGGTGGCGAACCCGACGAGCACGCCGGTCGCGGGGTCCTCGGTGACGAAGAACAGCTCGTTGAACACCAGCGTCACGGCGAAGCCGTAGATGAAGAAGTCGTACCACTCCAGGGCGGTGCCCACGACGGACGCGCCCACGACGCGGCGCAGCCGCCGCCCGTCGGTCGCGGGCTCGTGCCCGGTCGTCCCGGTCATGCCCTCCCCTCCCCGGTCTTGAGCAGGGCGTGCAGTTCGCGCCAGGTCTCCTCGGCGATCGGGATGCCGTCGCGCAGCCGGGCGCGGCGGGTGCGCGCTTCCGGCTCGCCCGGCACCAGCACCTCCTGGCTGCCCTCGGACGGCGGGGTCCGGGCCAGTTCGCGGCAGAACAGCTCGGCCTGCTCGCGGAACCGCTCGACCGGCGTGAGGGAGCCGATGTCGAAGGCCACCAGCACGGTGCCGAACCCGCCGCCGTAGCCGGGCAGGCTGCCGATGCCCATGCCGGTGAGCAGGCCGCCGACGACCTCGATGAGCACGCTCAGGCCGTAGCCCTTGTGCGCGCCGAACGGCAGCAGCGCGCCGCCCGCGTAGAAGTCGGCGGGGTCGGTGGTCGGCCGGCCCAGGGCGTCCAGCACCAGGCCCTCGGGCACCCGCTCACCGCGGTCGCGGGAAAGGGCGAGCTTGCCCTCGGCGACGCCGGAGCTGGCCCAGTCCACCACGATCGGCGGTCGGTCCGCGGCGCGCGGCGCGGCCCAGGCGAGCGGGTTGGTGCCGAGCCTGCGGGCCCGGCCGCCGTAGGGCGCGACGGTGGGGTCGGCGTTGCCGAACGCGAGCGCGACCAGGTCGTGCTCGGCCAGGAAGCCGACGTACTCGCCCAGCCTGCCCACGTGGTTGCAGTCCCGGATCACCGCGACGCCGCTGCCGTGGGTGCGCGCCACCGCCCGCAGCTCGCGGGCCGCGACACCGGCGGCGATCCGGCCCAGCGCCCGGTTGCCGCGCACCACGACCGTGCCGGGGCGCGGGTGGTCCACCCCGGGGCGGGCGCGCGGGTCGATCCGGCCGTCGCGGATGCGCTCGACGTAGTCGACGAGGCGGCGCACGCCGTGCGAGTCGTGGCCTGCCAGGTTCGCCTCCACCAGCGAACCGGCGACGGTCTTGGCGTCCACCAGGGTCGTCCCGGCGTCGAGCAGGACGCGGACCGCGAGCTTGTGGAGTTCGCTCGACGTCACCTTCATGTGTTCCGCCTGACGGAACGGAGTTCCATCGCCATGTCCTCACCATGGCACGAATTGCCCGGTTCGTGAAGCGGGTCACACACCTGGCTCGGTTCAGTCGGCGCCCAGCTCAGTCGGCGCCCAGCGCCCGCGACACGGTGGTGGCCGCCCTCACCACCAGCGCGGGCAGGTCGCCGGGCGCTTCGGCGAAGTCCACCAGCGAGGCCGCCGACACCGCGCCGACCACCTCGGCGGTGTGGTTGAACACGGCCGCGCCGATCGCGCGCACCCCGGCCTCGTTCTCCTCGTGGTCCTCGGCGTAACCGCGCGCCCGGACCTCGGTCAGCTCGGCGAGCAGGGCGTCCACGTCGGTGATGGTGCGCCCGGTGCGGGCGGGCAGCCCCGTGCGCCGGGCCAGCGCCCGCACCTCGTCGTCGGGCAGCGCGGCCAGGATCGCCTTGCCGATGGAGGTGCAGTGCAGCCGCAGGCTCATGCCGACGCGGGAAGCCAGGTGGTAGGGCCGGACGCCCTCCAGCTTGGCCACGTACACCGCCTCGTCACCGGACAGCAGCGCGAAGTGGACCGTCCACCCGGTGCGCTCCTGGAGGTCGCGCAGCGTCGGGCGGACGTGCTCGGTGATGTCCAGGCGCTGGAGGAAGCGCCCGGCGAGGCTGAGGATGCGCGGGCCGCCCAGGTAGCCGCCCTGGCCGTCGGCGCGGGCGAAACCGCGCTGGACCAGGGTTTGGAGGATGCGGTGCACGGTCGGTTTCGGCAGCCCGGAGGCATCGGCGATGTCGGCGATGCGCGAGTGGTCGGCGAGCGCTTCCAGGACGCTCAGCGTCTTCTCGGCCGCGGAAAGTGAGGCATCGCCACTCATGGAACTCAATCTATGCCAGGTTCGATCACCGCGACCGGTGAGCGGACGAGCCGCCCGGCGTGCGCAGGACGGTCGACTTCCGCGCGCACCGGGGGAGCGGTCCTCGGTGGTGCCTGTTCTCGGTGGTGCCTGTTCTCAGGTGGCGTTGGCTCTCAAGTGGTGCGGCCCTTCCCGGCCCGGTCCGCCTCGACCACGCCGCCCACGGCCGTCTCGGCGGCGTCGGGGTCGAGTGGACGGCGTCGACCACCGCCGGGTGCTCGGGCAGCGAGGCGCGGTCCCGACACGTCCGCGTGGGTTTCGGACCGGTGCGCCGGGTGCGGACACCGAGGTCACAGCGGTTTTGAAGCCGTATCAGCGCGGCCGGTGTTAGCCCGTGCGGGTGCACGTGCAGATGCACGTCGCGCAAGGCTTCGACGGCCTCTCTAAGCTCACCACGTGAGCTTCGACCAGCAGTCGGTCCCCGTTCCGGAACAGACGCGCGCCGGATCGGCCACGGTCTGCCGCCCGCGCCCGGAGCGCGACCCCCTCCCGGTGCTGACCGCCGCCGTGGACGCCGCGATCGCCGCGCTGCCCCCGACCGCGCGCGCGGACGCCCTGGAGCCCATGCTCACCGACTTCGCCCTCACCGTCGCCCCGGTCCAGGGCGACCTGGCGGGCCTGGCCGCGCACGACCGCCGCGGCGTGCTCAAGATCGCCCAGGGCTACCTGGGCAACGCCTTCACCCACGCCGTGACGGGCGACGTGGACGCGACCAGGGCCGCCCTCATCGCCGCCCGCGCCAGCCTGTTCCACCTCGGTGGCGGCGAAGAGGTCACGAGCGGCGCGGATTGGCGGGCCTGACCTCCCGGGCCCCGACCGTCGCCGACCCCGGCGGGCCGCCCGGCTCGCGGACCACGGGGGCCGGTGGTTCGCCCGACCCGTCGAACACCGCTTCGGCGACGGGGGCGAGGTCCGGCGCGCCGCCGTGCGCGCCGATCCGGTAGCCGACCCGCGACCCCTCGTCGACGAGCGCGTGCCCGCCCGGGTGCGGCGCCCCTTCCCCGACGAGAAGAACCTCGCCGATCCCGTCGAGCGCCTGCTCGGCGCTCGGATCCCCGACCAGCCAGTCGGGTCGCCTCACCCTCCCGGGTGTCGGGCCGCGGCGCGGTCGGTGCGCGCCGCCATCGTGACCGTCCGACGGGCGCCGGCGGGTCAATTCATCGGTCGAGTGATCCTCGTATTCCCGACCGAGTGAGAAACCCACCCGATGCAGTGAAGGTCGGAGCACGCCGTTTCAAGGCCGCGTCAACGCTGTATTCCCCGTCACACAACCTACGTAGGGGTGTGAGATGTCGCCTGGCCTCCTGTCCCGAACTTCGGCCCGGGTCGCTCCTCCGCGCGTTGCCGCCGTACCGGTGGGCGAGCGGTCGGTTCCCCTGGCGGACCTGCTCGCCGGGTGCCTGCGGATGATCGAGGGGAACGACCCGGGACCGGCGGACCCGGAGCTGGCCGAGGCGCAGCGGGCGTTCCTCGCCGCCGGGCTCGGCGCGCTGGCGGCGCCCGCCCGGGAGCGCCGGTGGGTCCAGGTCGGACTGTCGCCCGCGCCGGAGCACCGCGCCCCGCTGTGCGGCGAGCTGCACGACTTCGCGCGCGACCTGCTGGACGGCGGCGCGGCGACCGCTTTCTTCTTCATGCACAAGGAACCCGGTCTGCGGGTCCGGTTCCAGGCGCCGCCCGGCGGGCGCGAGGCGCTGCGCGAGCGGGTGCTGCGCTGGGCGGACCGACTGGCCGCCGGCGGCGTGACCAGGACCGTCGTGCCCGCGGTGTACGAGGCGGAGGCCGGGTTGTTCGGCGGGCGGTCCTCGATGCCGTACGCCCACGAGCTGTTCACCGCGGACTCGTTGGCCTGGCTGCGGGTGCACCACCGCGGCGGGGTGCCGGCGTGGGTGGTGTCGCTGGCGATGGTGCGGGCGGTGCTCGACGGCCTGTCGGTCGTCGGGTGGGAGGACCGGGACGTGTGGGACCGGGTCCGCTCCGAGGCCGGGCGGCGGCTGCCGGACGGCGTGGGCGGTCAACCCGGGCTCGACACCGCGGTGCGCGGCATCCGCCTGCTGTGGCAGGACCAGGACCGGCTCGTGGGGTCGTTGCCGGACTGGGCGCGGCAGGTCGTGGCGCGGCACCGGGAGCGGGCACTGGACGTCGGCGCGCGGTGGCGGGCGGGGTTCTTCGACGGCCGCGACACCGGCGCGGGTCCCCGGCACGCGCTCGCGTTCCACGTCGTCTTCCACTGGAACCGGGCCGCGCTGTCCGCCGAGCGCCAGATGCTGCTGGCCGAGGCCCTGGGCACGTCGGAGCCGGGCCGTGGGTGAACCCGTGGTGCTGCTCCGGCTCGCCGGGCTGCCCGTGCGGTTGTGGCTGGCCGGCGGGTGCCCGGAGCTGTTCGCCGCGCTCGCCGGCGCCGATGCCGCGGCCGACGCGCACCGCGAGCACGGCCGGGCGCTGGCCGCGCGGCTGGGCGACCGGGTCGTGCCGCGGCCGGAGGTGACCGACGCGGAGCGGCAGGCCGTGCTGGAGATGCGGCGGGCCGCGCACGTCCCCCGCCCGCTCCCCGGCGGCGACGGCCAGGCGCTGGCCCTGCGCGCCGCGGCCC
>NZ_BAAAKE010000059.1:0-12056 GCF_039527585.1 Saccharothrix xinjiangensis
GACACCCACAACGCTTCGCGCGCCGCCCCCGACCACCCCGACTGCCCGATGCGACCTGGATCAACCAGCCCGTCGAGCAACCGCAATCGACCCCTTAGTACTGCAACGGCACTTGCTTGTTCGGTAGTGGATCATGTTCGTCGTGGTGGTTGATGTCGCTGTGGCGGAGTTGGATCGGGTGCATGCCCGGATCGGTGGTCGGTTCGCCAGGTCGGAGCCCCGGTCGCGGGCGCGGGAGTACCTGCTGGGGTTGACCGCGGGGTTGGAGCGGAAGAACGGTTGGACGCTGGCCGAGCGGGCCGGGGAGGTGTCGCCGGACGGGATGCAGCGGTTGTTGCGGCGGGCGGACTGGGACGTCGACGGCGTGCGGGACGACCTGCGCGACTACGTCGTGGAGCGTCTCGGTGCCAAGGACGGGGTGTTGATCGTGGACGACACCGGGTTCCTGAAGAAGGGCACCCGCTCGGCCGGGGTGCAGCGGCAGTACTCGGGCACCGCCGGACGCACGGAGAACTGCCAGGTCGGGGTGTTTTTGGCCTATGCATCCGACCGCGGCCACGCGTTGATCGACCGGGAGCTGTACCTTCCGGAGTCCTGGACGAACGACCGGGATCGGTGCCGGGCGGCCGACGTGCCCGACGAGGTCGGGTTCGTCACCAAGCCGCGCCGGGCGATGGCGATGATCGAGCGGGCGTTGGCCGCCGGGGTGCCGTTCGGGTGGGTGACCGCGGACGAGGCCTACGGGCAGGCCAAGTACCTGCGGTTCTGGCTGGAGCGGCACGACATCGCGCACGTGGTGGCGACCAGGGTCAACGACACGCTGGTCACCACCGACTTGCGCCAGGTCCGCGCCGACGACCTCGTCGCCGGGCTGCCGGCGCGGGACTGGCGGCGGTTGTCGGTGGGTGCCGGGGCGCACGGGCCGCGCGAGTACGACTGGGCGAGGGTGCCGCTGCGCATCCTGTGGGAACCGGGCCGTGGGCACTGGCTGCTCGCCCGCCGCTCGATCGCCGACCCGACCGACGTCGCCTACTACGTCTGCTACGGACCGCGCCGGTCGACCCTGCTGGACCTGGCCTGGATCGCCGGTGCCCGCTGGCGCATCGAGGAATGCTTCCAACAGGCCAAGAACGAGGCCGGACTCGACCACTACCAGGTCCGCTCCTGGCGGGCCTGGTATGCCCACATCACGTTGTCGATGCTCGCCCACGCCTGGCTCGCCGTCACGCGATCCCTTGTGGCAAAAGGGGAACCGGCGTCAGCCGCACGGACATGATCGGCTTCACGTTACCCGAGATCCGGCGTCTGCTGATCAACCTGGTCCTGCGTCCTGCGACGAGTGTCGAGCACGTCTGGTCCTGGTCGTGTTGGCGACGACGACGCCAACACCAAGCCCGCCTCAGCCACTACAAACGACGCGGCTACCCACTCACATAAGTGCCGTTGCAGTACTAACGCCGTCTTGGTGATGATGCGCAGGGTGCCGGGCTCGACCAGGCCGGAGAAGTGGGAGTGTTCGAGCCTGCTGTTGCGCACCACCACGGTCGTGGCAGCCAGCATGTCCAGCGGAGCGGTGGTGGGCTCGTGATCGAACACCTCTTCCGCGAACGGCACGACGAGGACGTCCTGGGTCTGCTGCGGGAGGGCGGCGAAGGCGGTCGCCCGTGCCAGCACGTCCTCGCCGACCGCCGCGGCTTCGGACGGCTTCACCAGGCATGCCTTGACCAGAATCTCCGGCAGGAGTTCGCGGCAGAACAGGATCATGTTGTCGGGGTCTGGATCCTGCGGCGAGGCATCGGTCACACCATCGATTCTTCCGCCTGCCGTCGGGTAAGGACCGGCACGACTCGCACAGGATCGTGATCCGCACCGACTGGGCGAGCCTTGCGCAGCAGCGACAGGCCGCCTCGATCCGCGAGTTCGGTTCCACCCCTATGGTGCGGCGTATCTGCCGGCGCGCTGGCCCCTCCCCCGCCTCTCGGGGGAGGGGCGGGCAGTTGGTGCTGTCGAAGTCCGCGCGTGGCCTGCCGTGGTGATCACTCGTTCGTGTCGCGGAAGGCGGCGCTACGGTTGCCGACCATGACGCTTCAGCCGACACCGTCACCGCACACCGCGTCGAGTTGGGGCGCCGAGTCGGGTGCTCGGATCTGCGACACCGGATCACCGGGCGATGCGGCCTGACGAGAGGGTGGTGCTGATCGACCTGGAGAACATGGTCGGCACCAACCCCAGAACGCCGGTGTTGCGGTCCAGGGTGACGGCGCTGATGGAAGCTGCCGGTCCCTATCACCATGCTGTGGTCGCCTACGCCGCGTCCGAGGACGACGGCGACATGGCCGCGTCGGTCCTCGCCGCCCTCGGCGTGGCGCCGCTGCGGGTGGCGCCTGGACCGGATGCTGCGGAGAACGCGCTGATCAGGCATGCGAGTCGTATGCAGGCCGACGGCTGTTCAAGGTTCACAGTCTGTTCCGGCGACAAGGCGTTCGCCATCCTCGCCGACGTCGAGAGCACCCAGATCGACCTGTTGGTGTGGCAGGGCCAACCTGTTGCGACCAGGTTGGCCGAGGCCGCCGACGACATCCGCGAACTGCCACGTGTGGAGAAATCCGCCACAGCGCAAGGCGCTCCGTCCACGAACCTTGAATCCGACGACGGTGCCCGACACGAGCGCCCGCCTGCCGCTGGACGGTACCGGCTACCGAACCTCTCACCGGCGGTGGCGGCGTTACTGGCGGGAGCGGGTGTCGCTGTCGGGCATCGCTTGGTCGACATGGTGCTTCCACGTCGGCGATAGAGTGCCGGTCACAATACGAGGCGTATGCCCGTTGTCGGTTCGCCGCGTGATGCGGACACGTGTTCGACCGGACAGCGGCAGGCGTAGTTCGCCTTGATTCCGTCTTTGCCTCGACAGAGCGGCCGACCCGGACCGGCCGATCTCGAAAGGTAAGCACCGGGGGTCGGGGGGCGTGCCCCCGGTGCCTGCCCGACTATCGCCGCGTGCCCGCATCACGAAACAGGGTCACCCCTTGTTCACCCGTTCGTACTACTTCGGCGGACAGCTGTGGTTCGGCCACGCCCGCTGTTCTCGATCGTCTCCGCCTCAGGAACATCGCGGAGTGAGAGAAGCCCGTCAGGCTGGAGTCGCGGGCCGCGAACCGCCTGCCATCTCGGTTCCGCGAGCATGAGGCTGCGAGGGGCACGTCAGACCGCTGGCGAGAGGTGTTCGGCGAGGGCGGTGGCGATGACGTCGGCCTTGACCCAGCCGTCCTCCTCGACGACGTCGACCGGCAGTTCGAACGTCAGCAGCGGCTCGTGGCCGGTGAGATCGGTGCCGTCGATCTCGGGGTAGATCCGGAGGTGCCGGGTGCCGGGGCGCAGTGGCACCACAGCGCGTCGGTCGTGAAAGTCGATCACGAGACCGAGTACTTCTTCGTTGCCCTCTGCGGCCGGGTCTACCTGCACATGACCGATCGAGGCGACGTGGCCCAGGCGGGTGAGCAACTCCACGACGGCGCGGGCGAGGGTGTCACTGACAGCGATGATCCGCGACCGACGAGTGATCTCGACGATGCGCTCACCAACCGGGATCGTGATGGTCCGACCGTCCTTGTCCTGGCCGACGGCGGGGCCGGGCGTGAGTTGTCTGAACAGTTCTCGCGCCTCCCGGTCCAATCGGTCCACGTCGATGTCACCGGTCTTCGTCACTGTGACCCCCGCCACGACAAATGAGTGATGCTCGCACATTCTAAGAACGAGTCATCGCCTTGAACTCATCGAGCGGGAGCGGCGCGTGGTGTGGCATTCTGCACGGCTGGCTTCCCGGTCGGCCTGCCCACCTCGGTCGGCAGCACGCGAGGAAGGAGCCGGTCGGTGATCACCCGCACGCTGGAGCAGTTGCGCACGCCAGACGAGCGCACGCAGCACTTCACACCCCACGGACTGGGTATCACCCACATGCTCACGCCGGAGGCAGCCCTGGACCACCAGCACACGATGCTGGCGGGCACCGACCTGGTGGACGAGGTCGCCGAGGGCACCCGGCTGCGCTTCGAGCGCGTACGCACCCTCTACCTGCACGGCGTGCTCGACTTCGAGTTCTTCACCGTCGCCGGCGAGTACGCCCGCCTGGTCGTCGAGCACGCCCTGCGCGATCGGTTTCTGGCCTTCTACGAGCACCGCATCGTCCTGGTGAACACTTCCACTGGATTGCAACGCATCGCACAGGTCGACTCGTTCGATGACGTCCTCGCCGCCTTCAAGCATGGCGGCGCGTGGAAGCTCAAACTGACCGGCTCCGGCGCGGCCATGAAATTCAACGGCATGCTGACGTCTCTGTGGAACTGGGCTCGCGCGGAAGGGCTGCTGCCGGGTCAACGGGCCAGGAGCATGCAGTCCGTGCAGGTCGAGCTGCGCAACATGGTTGCGCACCCCTCCGCCTATCACCTCGGCACACCCGTCGACGCAGCACTGGTCATCCGCGACCTGGCCGAAATCATCAACTGCCTGTGGGGCACCCGCACGCCTGGTGGGCGCCTGCACCCTGCGCCCGTGTACCGGTCGGTGCAGCTCATCGTCTGGGACGACACCGGGCGCGTGGAGATCGGTGACGTCTCCTCGGTGCCCACCGCGGACATGGAGGTGGACGCCACCTGTCTGCTCGTCCGCGCACAGATCGCCGACCGGCAGGAGCTGCTCGGATTCGATCCCCAGTTCGAGACCACCCGCTACCCGGTGGAACTGCTCTGGGGACCCGGCTCCGTCGAGCATGCGCGAGCCTGGGCCGAGGCCCACCGACCCGTGGACGACGAGGTCGACACGCTGGATCGCCACTTCGTCATCCGTCGCCACGGCGACCGGATCGACCCACCCCGCAGCGCCGCAGCCACCGCCGGACTGCCCACCGACCAGCGCGCCGGCACCTGGTTCCTGGTCAGAGCCGACGACCCGATCAGCGCGTTCAACCACATCCGCAACCAGACCGACGACAACAGTGCCTGCACGAACACCGAGCCGTGTTCGAACTGCCCCGCCCACACTGTGGCCTTCGGCGATTGCCACACGATCGTCCAGCACGCCGCCCAGGCAGGGCTCGACACACGTCCACTCGCCCCCATCCGCGCTCGGGTGCCGTCCCCGCTGCCCCCGTGGACCGCCGAATCCTGAGCGGCGAAGCCGCGCCGATCACCTCCATGTTCAGGGCGCGCCGGTAGTACGGTCGTGCCCCGGCCGTACACCCGGTCCGAGACCGTGTCGCCCGACTCCTCATCGTGCGCGGAGCGTTCATGGCCTTCGTCGGATTGGGGCCGCCGCAGGGCTGTCTTCACCGTGGTTGGTGGTCGGCGAACCGGTCCGCACGGGTCACCGACGGACGGTGGGCCAGTTGACTCCGGACGCATCGGCTACGCCGATCAGCACGTGGTCGGCGAAGAATCGGCCGTGCGAACGAAACGAGGGTGGGTGTAGTGCCGCCGGGTCAGTGGTGCTGGTCGATGGCGGTGGCGAACTGGCGGGCGTCGCCGCCTGCGCCGCATCGGAAGCAGCAGTATGTGCCGTGGCCGGGACGCACTTGGAAGGCGGTGGAGCCGCAAAACGGACAGGTGCCCCGCAGAACGCCTGCCGTGAAGGGACACAGCACGACGTGGCGGGACACCAGGGCGACGATGTCGTGAGGGTCGGGCGGGTCGGGAGCCGCTACTCCGGTGCGGGGCACGGCCGCACCCTAGCCGAGGTGAGGATTCGATCGGAGGAAGCTGTCGTGGCCACGGAAGCCAGGTACCTCATCCGGCAGGGGCGAACTGCGGATCGCGACGAGGTCGCCGACATGATCCGTGCTCGTGCGGCGTGGATGCGTGACCGTGGGTACCGCCGGTGGACCGGGTGGGATCGCAATGCCGAGGAACTCGCCGTCCAGCTCGGCGACCCGCGGTGGCCGACGTGGGTGCTGTGCGATGCCGAGGACGGCACCGTCGGCATCACCACGGCCGCCCAGGACACGCCGCTGTTGGGCTGGAGCGAGCATGAACGGGCGGAGAGCGCGGTGTTCCTCCAGTCGACGGTCACCGACCCCCGCCACGCAGGCCGCGGGTTGGGCATCCTGATCGCGTTCTGGGCCCTGGATCACGCCGCGCGGCAGGGTCGTGACTGGGTTCGCCGCGGAGTCCTGACGATCGGTGAGGACAACCGCGGCCTTCTGCGGTACTACCGGAGCCAGGGCTGGCGGGTCGTCCGGGCTGGCGCGCACCCTCGCCGTCGGGAGGTCACGGTGTGGTCGTTGCAGCGCCCTGCCGAACGACAACCGAACCTCGACGGCGTCGTGATCCGTCAGCCAACACTGCCCGCGAACTGACGCCCGAACAGGCCCAGTGACGGTCTGCGGCGCCACCTCGCGCAAAAGACGTGCGTGACGACGCTGACCTCTAGAGGATCAAACGTCCCGATCACGTCCTTTGAGGTGGCAACGGGGGCACGGGACCAAGACGCCCGAGCCGTTGTCGACGTAGCGTTCGTGCGGCGCGGGGCCATCGCAGCGCCCGCACCATTGCGGCCAGTCCACACGGTCGGGCCTCCGGTCGTGCTCCCGGACACGCCCTCGCTGCGAGGGTGCAGTAGTCCGGCGATCGACCGCTGCCGCGGGTCGATTCTGGGGTTGCCGCTCTATTCCTGGCGGAGCCGGTCGCGGGTTCATGAGGATGGCGTAGCGGTTACGTCGCCGTCCGCCGCCGATCTCGATCGCGATGCGGCCTTGGTCGTGGAGGCGTTTGAGGCGACGTTGGACGGTGCGCTCGTCCAGTCGTGTCTTGCGGGACAGATCAGCGATCGACGGCCAGGCGTTGCGTCCTTGGTCGTCGGCCGAGTCGGCGATCGCCAACAGCAGGAGCAGGTCGGTGCCTGCGGCCTCGGCGTGTTCCCACACCCAGGTCATCACGCGGATGCTCATGCGGTGTCACCGACGGCATGGGCCGCCGACGGAATTTCCGCACTTCGCGGGTTCCTCTCCCATCGACGACCCACACCGGTTCTCCGTGCGCGTAGCCCGCCGACAGGAGCTTCCTGCGGTAAATCGCCGCCGCCCTGTTGTCGCCATCCGACTTCACGTCCCCCGGTTCGCTCCGCAGGGCATCGTCACATTGATCGTCCGGGGTGTCAAAGTTTTCAACGAATGAAACCGCCCGCGAGGAGAAATGTGCTCCCGGTATTTCGGTGCGTGAAACCGATATCGCAGGGCGGCTGCCTCCGCACAGTCGGTCGGCCGCGCCGACCCGAGTTGTCCACACCCCCGGCAAGTTGCCACCCCCGGCAGATTGCCACCGGTGGCGTAGCTGCGCCGGGGCTGGGACGGCAAGGCTGTGCCGGGGCTGGGGTGGCACAACTGCGCCACCCGTTACGTCCTATGACGTCCTATCCCTTGGGCTACCTGCGGGCCTCGGGCGCGAGAGGTCGCCGCGGGCAACGTGCACGTGGTGGTTCGGGCGACCGGTCACCAGCCCTTGAGGTGGTAACCGATTGGCCACAACGCAGGCGGACAGGGCGGGAAGCCGACCGCCTGCCCTACAGCCTCGTCGTGTGCGTAGTCGGAGCAGATGCGGATACCGCGGTCCGCACGGGAGGTTCCGGGCATGTCGCCAAGTGGTCCAAGGCAGCGTGGACACCGAGTGTTGACATCGCCGTCCAGGCAAGGGGGCGACCCCCATGACGTCTTGTGCCACGAGGGCCGCCCTCCTTCATTCCTGGTGGAATAGAACCGGCGCCGCAACGCCACCGGCCGTGATGTGGAGGCGCAACCGTCAGGCAGCCAAATCCGGAACAGTGGCACTCACCGGCAGCAATGTTGTCGGTTGGTCATCATGGTGACCATCCAACCCTCTGCCAGAAGACTCGCTCGTCACCCGCTCCTGCCAGCGCAGATGCTGTCATCGAATCGTTGCTACACGACGTGCGCAACGTGCAAGTTCACCCGAATGGCGCAATGTCGAGCGGTGGGAAAAGGTCTCGGTCGACGAGACCGACTGTCCCTGAATGCGAACGATGTCCTCTCACGGTTGGCCTTACGGCGATGCATTAGTGAGTCGGGTTTGCCCACTCCTCGAAGGCTCGGATCAGCAAGCCGGTAAAATCCCGGTGCTGGATACGGCTGCGCCCTGGCCACTGGCGGGTGGGGATTCCGATGACGCAGAACGCAAGCGGGACGTCTTCGCGTGACCCTTCACACTTCGCGGCATGCAAGTGTATTCACCTTGCCGTGGAATTCCAGGTGTTGGTAGCAGTCGGCTGCTGGTCCGCGACAAGTCGGGTGCAGGATGATTGCGCTGTAGCTTGGATGAGGGGGTTGTGTGGCTGGAAGAAGGCGTGTTCGGTGGTTGGCGGCTGCCGGTGGCGCAGTCGTGGGTGGTGTCGTGGTGTGGGCGGTGCTTCGATTCGGGTGGTTGGTGTGGCTGGGTGATGAGGGGCATAGGGCTCGGCCGGTAGTGGAGGGGTTGAGCTGGGCCGCGGGTATCGGCGGCCTGCTGGTCGGGGTGGGGGCGCTGGTGGTGGCGATGCGGCAGGGGCGTGCGACCGTTGCCGATGTCCCTGCTGTCGTCGGGTCTGGAAGTTCGCAGACGGTCTCTGATCAGGGTGTGATCCTCAACGGTGGTGTGTCGGGTTCCGGTTCCGGCCCGACGGTGGGGGTGAACTTCGGGCAGATCGGCGGGACGCCACCGGACCCTTCGTCGCCGGCGCGAGGTTAGGCCGTCCCGCGTCGGGCCTGCCGGTCGGACCGGTGTCGGTCGAGGGCGGCGTGCGTGCCGTCGGCGGCTCTGCTGTGGGCGTTGTGCAGGGCGACCTCGTGGTCAATGGTGGCCCGGGCGTGCCGGTGATGGAGTCGCTCGCGGCGGCTGAGGGTGTGGGTCGTGTTCCGGTCGGATCTGGTGTGTTTGTGGGCCGGTCGCGTGAGTTGGCGCGATTGGAGGCCGCCGTTGCCGGGTCGGGTGGGCGCGCCGTGGTAGTGGCGGTGCATGGGTTGGGCGGTGTCGGTAAGAGCACACTGGTGGCCCGGTTCGTCGAGGCCCACGCGGCGCGGTTTTCGCCGGTGTGGTGGGTGACGGCGGATTCGCTGCCGGCGATTGAGGCGGGGTTGGCGGAGCTCGCTGCCGCAGTTGCGCCGGAGACGACGATGTTGCCAGCGGAGCAGCGCGTGGAGTTGGGTGTGCGTTGGTTGGCGACCCATAGCGACTGGTTGCTGGTGCTGGACAACGTGGCTACCCCTCGCGACGTGGCGGGGTTGTTCGCTCGTGTGCGGACGGGCACGGTGGTGATAACCAGTCGTCAGCGCTCGGGCTGGCGGGCGGTGGAGACGGTGCCGTTGGACGTGCTCTCGGAGCGCGAGGCGCTGGAGTTGCTGACCCGACTGGTGCGGTCGGAGTGGTCGGAGGCCGACCTGGACGGTGGGGACCGGTTGTGCGCGGAGTTGGGGTGGTTGCCGCTGGCGGTGGAGCAAGCGGGCGCCTACCTCGCCCAGACCCGCATCACCCCCACTGCCTACCTTGATCTGCTGGCGCGGTTTCCGGCGCGGATGTTCACCGCGACGGCGGAGGGTGGTGACGCGCAGCGGACGATGGCACGGGTCTGGCACGTTACCCTCGACCGCCTGGCTGACACCCCTGCTGCGGGGCGGGCGCTGCGGCAGTTGGCGTGGTACGCGCCGGACGGGATCCCTCGGGCACTGTTGGGCGGGGCGGGCGAGGAACCGGAGTTGTCTGAGGCGCTGGGCCGGTTGGCCGCCTACAGCATGATCACCTTGAACGCGGACGCTGTCACCGTGCACCGCCTGGTCCAGGCGGTCACCCGCACCCCCGACCCGACCGACCCTCACCGACAGCCCGCCGACATCGCTACCGCACGCGACACCGCCGCGAGCACGTTGGCGACCGCCCTCGCCGAACTGCACCCACACAATCCCGTCGGCTGGCCTGCCTACCGGGTTGTCCTATCCCAGGCACGGACCTTGCTTCAGCACACCACGCCCGACACCGACACCACACAAACCAGTCGACTCCTCAACGAGTTGGGCCGCTACCTTGAAGGCCAAGGCGACGTCAGCACAGCCATCGCCTACCACAGCCGCGCGACCCACAGCCTCCAACGCCTCAACGGTCCCGACCACCCGGACACGCTGTCCTCGCGCGCCAATCTGGCCTACGCCTATGAGTCGGCGGGTGATCTGGGTCGGGCGATCCCGCTGTTCGAAACCACTCTCGCCGACAGCGCGCGAGTGCTGGGCCCAGACCATCTGAGGACGCTGTCCTCGCGGCACAACCTGGCCTACGCCTATGAGTCGGCGGGTGATCTGGGTCGGGCGATCCCGCTGTTTGAGGCCGCCCTCGCCGACTCCGAGCGGGTGCTGGGCTCAGACCACCCGAATACACTAATTTCGCGGCACAACCTGGCGGGCGCCTATGAGTCGGCGGGTGATCTGGGTCGGGCGATCCCGCTGTTCGAAACCACCCTCGCCGACAGCACGCGAGTGCTGGGCCCCGACCACCCGAATACACTGACTTCGCGGAACAACCTGGCGGGCGCCTACCAGTCGGTGGGCCAACTGGGTCGGGCCATCCCGTTGTTCGAGACCACGGTCGCCGACAGCACGCGAGTGCTGGGCCCCGACCACGCGGGCACCCTGTCCTCGCGGAACAACCTGGCGGGCGCTTACCGTGCGGCGGGTGATCTGGGTCGGGCGATCCCGCTGTTCGAAACCACCCTCGCCGACCGTAATCGAGTGTTGGGCCCAGACCACCCGAACACGCTGACTTCGCGGAACAACCTGGCCTACGCCTACCAGTCTGCGGGTGATCTAGGGCGGGCGATCCCGCTGTTCGAAACCACCCTCGCCGACAGCACGCGAGTGCTGGGCCTAGACCACCCGGACACGCTGTCCTCGGGGAACAACCTGGCCTACGCCTACCAGTCTGCGGGTGATCTAGGGCGGGCGATCCCGCTGTTCGAGACCGCCCTCGCCGACTCCGAGCGGGTACTAGGTCCAGACCACCCGAACACACTGACTTCGCGGAACAACCTGGCGGGCGCCTACCAGTCTGCGGGTGATCTAGGGCGGGCGATCTCGCTGTTCGAAACCACCCTCGCCGACAGTGCGCGAGTACTAGGCCCAGACCACCCCACAACCAGAACAATTCGATCAAACCTCGACAAGGCGAAATCGGCCTGAAGCCTCGCCCTTGATCCCTCGTGTCGCACAGCCGGCGCGAGCACAGGAGCATCCAGGCGCGCGAGAACGCATCATCACTCGCCGGGAGAAGGATTACGCGCCGACGGTCGTTGGTTCGCTCCATGCTGCTCCTGATCCAACGCAGGTGCGTCCTGTGGCACCAAATCGGCCAGGACTGTGTGCACGAGCGGCGAGTTGTGCTCCCGAGCAGGATGGTGACGCGCTGCGTCACCATCCTGCCGTGCGGACCGCGGCGGCGGTTCGGGGCATGCCGGAGGTCCTGTCGGTGCACCGGGACCGTGGGTCAGACAGGCTGCGCTTCCTTGAAGGCCACGATCAGGTCCTGCGGGATGCGGCCTCGATCCGAGACCTGACGTCCCTCGCGCCTGGCCCAGTCGCGGATCGCCTGGTTCGTCTCTCGATCACCTGTTGCCGGCTTGCGCGCGGCATCCTGCCGTCGCTGTTTCCGTCCGCCCGCACGCCGCGCACGCTCGACGAACCCCGAGAGTCGCTCACGTAGTTCGGCGGCGTTGTCCGTGGAGAGGTCGATTGTGTACTCCACACCGTCGAGACCGAAGGCGACAGTTTCCTGCGCCTCGCTTCCGTCCAGATCGTCAATCAACGTGACGATAGTCTGCTGCGCCACCTGCAACTCCTTGTGGTTCATCGCTTGCCGCGATTTTCCTTCAACACGTGTAAACGAACGGCGACCGAGAGTCGACCGCTCCGCGACGCGATCATATTTTATTGAACCGCCAAATGAGGTTCACCCCGAACGGTGGACAGGGGCTTACGAGATTCAGGCAGCTGCTCGGAGTGACTTCTCATAGTCGTCGGGACTACGCATCCCGAGCTT
>NZ_BAAAKE010000060.1:0-7419 GCF_039527585.1 Saccharothrix xinjiangensis
CCCCGACTGCCCGATGCGACCTGGATCAACCAGCCCGTCGAGCAACCGCAATCGACCCCTTAAACACAACCTGTCTCATCCGAATTGACAACTACCGGAGGACTTCGAGGGTGAGGTGGCGGACGCCGTCGAGTTCAGGGAGTCGGTTGCGGCTGGTAATCAGGACCAGGCAGCCGGGGGCTGCAGGTAGCAGCGGAGTGATCTGGTCGTGGCTGGCGGCGTCGTCGAGCAGAAGCAGGAGCCTGCGGTCGGCGACCAGGGCGCGCCAGAGTCGGGCGCGTTCGTCGGTGGTCTTCTGGTTGGCCAGCACGCTGTGGTGTACGCCGATCTCGGTGAGCAGTGTGTGCAGGGCGTCGAATGGGGTGCGGGGTTTCTGACCCGGAGTATGGCCGTAGAGGTTGAGGAAGAGTCGGCCGTCGGGGAAGCGGTCGGCGAGCCGGTGTGCACTGTGGACAGCGAGGGTGGTTTTGCCGATGCCGGGCATGCCGTCGATGGCGTGAATGGCGATCGCGGTCGCCCCCTCGCCCGCGGTCCGGTCGACGGCGGCCAGCAGTTCGTCGAGTTCGTTCCTGCGGCCGGTGAACTCGGGCAGGTCGCGCAATAGGCTGTTGGGTACCGCCGCGGCGGAGGGCGTGGGTGGCGAGGTCCGGTCCGTGGTGGTGTGGCGGCCAGCCTCGGTGAGGACTTCGGCCGGGATGTCGATTCCGAAGTGCTGTCGCATCAGGACGGTGAGCCGGTCGACCCAGGCGGTGATGTCGGTCTGCCGTCCGAGCACGTCCAGGGCACGGATACCCAGCAACGCGTACTCGGTCGTCGGGTCGCGTTCGACCAGCACGGCCAACTCGTCCATCACCCGGTCGGCGTGGCCGGTGTCCACCAGTGCCCGGAGGTGGTGGTGCGTGACGTCGCGGTGTTTGACGGTCATGTCGTGGCGGCGTCGTTCGGCCCAGTCGCCGTCGAGTCCGGCCAGCGGGGTTCCTCGCCACAGGGCCAGTGCCTGGGCGAGCCGATGGGGGTCTCGGGCCTGTTGTGCGGTGTGGGCGAGGCGGAGGAACCGGTGGTAGTCCACGAGTTCGGGATCGATGTCGAGCACGTACGAGCCGGGGTGCGACCGGCCGTCCAGCCATGCGCCGTCCCCGCCGGCGAGGGTGAGGGCCCTACGGATGCGTTTGGCGTAGCTGCCGATCGTGGATTCGGGATTGTCAGCCTGCCTGCGTTCCGGGGCGTCGGGTGACCACAGGTAGTCGGTCAGCTTGCCGACGCTGATCGGGGTGCCCGGTTGCAGCGCCAACGCCGCGAGCAGGCACCGTTGGGTGCCCGTGGACAGCTTGTGTTCGCCCTGGGCGCTGTAGATCCCGACCCCGCCCAATAGTCGGATTTCCACCCCGCGTCCTCCCCTGTCGGACCCGTGTTGACCGGAGTGTGGCATTTGGCCGAACCGTAGAGTCCGCAGTACAGCGGATACAGGATCACTCCTTCGGGTGAGTCGTTGTCCCGGTCTTGTCCCGTCGGTTGTCCCCGGTTCTGTCCCGGGGTGCGCCGCATCCTCTTCTCGGCTGGCCATCCACCGGCCGCCACAGGAGAGGAGGACCAGGGATGCGCCCGTTTCGGTTCCACGTCCCACCGCCGGACGAGGTACAGCCGCTGCGTCCATGCCTGCCCTTTCCCGCCCCGTTCCGCCTCGACCGGCAGGGGAGGGGGTGAGGACATGGTCATCGTCTTGATCCCGGTGACGCGGGAGTTCGGCGGCACCAACGGCAACACGACCAGCAACGGCTGACACGTGCGGAAAGGATGAAGTGTGATGTTGCGTCCGCGCATCAAGTACGAGCACTGGCCTGTCCGTCTCGGCGAGGACCTGGTGCGGATCGGTGGTTCCCTGCCGGGGATCGCCGCGACGATCCCGGACCCGGACGGCACGGTGTGGGCGCTGCTCATCCTCCTCGACGGGTCCCGCACGGTGGACCAGGCGGTCGCCGACCTGGTCCACTGCCACCCCGACGAGCCGCCTGACACCGTCCGCGCGGCCATCGACACACTGGCCGCCGCTGGCTACCTGGAGGACGCCGACGCGCCGGAGCCCGAGGAACTGACCGACGCCGACCGGGAACGGTACGGGCGGGGTCGGGCGTTGTGGCGGTCGATGGACGCGGCACCGCGGGCCACGTCCTGGCACGCCCAGCTGGCGCTGCGGCAGACGCGGGTCACGGTCGTCGGCGTCGGTGGGGTCGGCAGCACCGCCGCCCTCGCCCTGGCCCAGTCCGGGATCGGCGCGCTGCACCTGGTCGAACCGGACGTGGTGGAGTTGTCCAACCTCAACCGGCAGGTCCTCTACACCGAGCACGACCTGGGCCGCCCCAAGGTCGACGTCGCCATGGAGGCGTTGCGGCGGCACAACAGCGGCGTCGAGGTCACCGGTGAGCGCACCACCGTGGACGGTGTGGGGGTGCTACGGCGGTTGGCGGCCGGGTGCGACGTGCTGCTGATGGGCGCGGACACCCCGGGCGTGATCCGGTCGTGGACCAACCGGGCGTGTCTGTCCACCGGCACCGCCTGGGTCGACGGGGGCTACCGCGGGGCCCGTGTGAGCGTCGGCGTGTTCGTGCCCGGCCGCGGCCGGTGTCGGGAGTGCAGGAGCGCCGCCGCGCGGGCGCGTGCCGCCGTTCCGGTCGCGTTCCGGCCCGGTAACGTCAGGGAGGGCGGGGTGCACGCGGTGAACGCGGTGTCGGCCGGGATTGCCGGGCTGTTGTCCGCGCACGCCGTGATGAGCCTGATCACCGGCATCCCCCGAATCCGAGCCACCCGGTGGGTGACCTACAACCTGGTCACCTTGCGGAACGCCGAGGACGACCACGAGGACCCGGACCCGGATTGCCCGGCCTGCGGCCGCACCAGGGCGTGACCCACCGCTGCGCCCTGGCCCCGACGGGTCAGTGGGAGGAGAGTTCGTCGGCTCGGTGCAGGAGTTGACCGGCGCGCGGGTCGCCGAGATCCGACAGGATCCCGGCGACCCGCCGCAACCCGTCCACAGCGGCATCCGGCCGGCTGGTGGCTGCCAACGATCCGGCCATCGCCTCCAGCGCCATAGCCAGGTCCGCTCTCCTGTCCTCGTGCGCGGTATAGGTCTCTGCAACCTGCTCCCACAGCCCCATCGCCGTATGGTGATCGCCCAGCCCTTGCCACGCCGTCGCCAACTGGTGCCGGCCGTAGGCGATCGTCAACACGTCGCCGTTGCGGCTGCGCCACTCCCACGCCCGCTGCGCGTAGTCCAACGCCTCGTCGAACCTGTCCCGCGCCGCAGCCACCAGGGACAGGTTGCCCAGGACCATCGCCTCCTCCACCTCGTCGCCCACCCGCACGGCGATCTCCCACGAGGCCCGGTAGAACCCGTCGGCCTCCTCCAGGTGTCCCTGGTCCCGGCGCAGGATCGCGAGCCCGGACAACGCCCACTGGTGCCAGTCGGGATTGCCCGAGCGCTCCGCCGCGCGCTGCACGGCCCGGTACTCCGCCTCGGCCGCCTCGAACTCCCCCTCACCCCGGTGACTGTGCCCCTTCAGGTCCCGCAGCAGCACTTCGGCCGGAACGTCCCCCGAGCCCACCGCCGCATCCACGCCCCGCGACACCGCCTCCACGCCCTCGGACCACCACGCCCGCGGACCCGACCACAGATGACGCGACGCCACACCCAACGCCACCACCACCGGGTACAGGTCCCGCTCCACGGCCATCCGCTGCACCGCCGACAACACGGTCCGTTCCCGGCGCAACCAACCCACCGCCTGCTCCCGATCCGGCACGAGCGCCGAAACGCCCCGAGCCTCCACCGGCACCGGCACCGACCTCGCCTGCGGAAACAGCCACCGGTCCGCCGCCACCGCGACACCGGCATACCACTCTGCCAGGCGCGTCACCGCCTCCTCCCGTGCCGCGGGTGTCTCGTCCAGGTCCGCGCGGTAGGCGGCGTAGTCGTGCAACAGGTCGTGCACCCGATACCGCCGACGGGCCACCGGCTCGACCAGGTGCTGCTCCGCCAACTCCTCCAGCACGCGCGTCGCGGAACGAAGATCCAGCGCGGCCAGAGCGGCGACGGCGTGCACCCCGAACTCCGGCACCGGGTGCAACCCCACCAACCGGAACACTCGCGCGTGCACCGCGTCCAGCCGGGTGTAGGACCAGTCGAACACCGACCGCACCCCACCCAACCCCCGCCACGCCCCCTCCACCCCGATCAGCCCCCGCTGCTCTTCCCGGATCTCCTCCACCACGTCGGCCACCGACAGGAACGGACGCGACGCCACCCGCGTCGCCGCCACCCGCACCGCCAACGGCAACCCCGCACACACCCCCACCAGTTCCCCCACCGCGTCGGGCTCCGCGGCGGTCCGGGCCCTGCCCACGACCCCCTCTACCAGGCGCACGGCGTCCACGGTCTCGAACACGTTCACCGCGACCCGTCGGATCGCCTCCAGCACCACCAACTCCGACAGCGCGCCCCGACTGGTCACCAACGCCAGCGATCCCGCCGCACCGGGCAACAACGGACGCACCTGCTCGGCAGACCCGGCGTTGTCCAACACCACCAACATCCGCCGGGCCGCCACCAACGACCGGAACAACGCGCCCTGCGCCTCCACACCTTCGGGAACCCGCCGCTCCGCGACACCGAGCGAGGTGAGGAAGTCCGTCAACACCACCTGAGGGGGCAACGGGGCGCTCGGACCGTAACCGCGCAGGTTCACGAACAACGTGCCCCCCGGGAAATGGTCCTGGACACGGTGTGCCCACCACACCGCCAAGGTCGACTTCCCCACGCCCGCCGATCCGCCCAACGCCACGACCAACGCCCCGCCACCGGCATCTCGCTCTACCTCCGCCCGCAGAGCGTCGAGAGCGGCGACATGAGCATCACGCCCGCAGAAATCGGGAACCGCGGCCGGCAACTGCCGCGGCACCACCGCGGCCTCCGGAGCAGACGGCAACACCACCTGATCGACCCGGCCCGCCTGCACCAACACCCCGTGGACCGTGCCGCCCATGTCGTTGCTGACACCACCATCGATCATGAGCCTTGAGTCTGGCCGCAACTCCGTCAGGAAGCGCCCTCGAACCGATACACCACCCACTCAGACCATTCACGCCCCATCAACGTCCGACCGACCGGGGGCAGCGAGCCTTCGCCGCCCATCTGCAGACAACCGTGATCAACCCCAAATCCGCTCATGCTCGGTCGTCACGGGACCGGCTGGCAGCCGCGTCGACCCGTCCGCCCATCGGTAGAAGCCGATGGCGCCCGGTGGGTCGGGTCTATCTCGTGATCGGCTCTGGCGCACTTTCGGTGGTGACGGTGAGTAGCCGGTCGCGGCGTGACCTTGCGATGGAGATGGATTCCCTTGCCGGGAAGGTGTTTTCGGGCTGTCGACGCCTTCGTCATTGCAGCCCCGGGCACCGGACGGCATGGCCACAACCTGGATGCGGACGCGACCACCGCCCTCCGATACGCACTCCATGATCGGAACCGACAGTCCGGAAATACTATCCCCGCAAGGGGAACAGCATCCACCACGGGATCACGAACCGACCGGCTACTCGCTGTCACCACCGGAAGTGCGCCAGAGCCAAAAATCTGATCCTCCCCTGGTTCTTCGGAGTCGGGTTACCGGGGGAATCTCAGCGGGGCGAGCTCTGCGGCGAGCAGCTTCGATGCCCGTGGCCGGAACCCGGTACGGCGACATCCGGTGAACGGCTCGACCAGCACGCGGTGCTCCCAGGCGGGACAGGAGCAGTCCGGGCCACCGACGAGGTCCGCCGTCGTGACGACCGAGATCGACCTGATCGTCAACCCTGCGGTGTGAGGACGCCTGCGCCTCCCTCTCGTCGACACCCATCCGGCTGCCAGGTTCGTCCAGAGCCCCGGTCTCTCCTCTCCGGGGCCGCATGACGTCGTCGCGGCGTGGTTCACCGGATCGGGTGATGGTGCTCGCCGCGGGCTCCGGCAGCAGGTTTGGCTGGTGCCGAGACACCGGGTGGGATGGGGGATGTTGTGGCGTCCTTGGGGGAGGTCGGCGTCGCCCTGCGCGCGATCGCAAGAAAGATCGGGGAAAGCCGTCAGGCGCTGCGTCGCGCGGTCGAGGCGGCGGAGCAGGCCCGCACCTGCTGGGCGGCAGCCTGCGCCGGGACCACGCGCACCGACCCGGAGGCCGGGGCCACGCAGGCCCGGTTCGAGAAGGTGGCCACCGCAGTCACCGGTCCAGACGGACTGCTGCGTGCCCTGGACGCCGCCGCGACCACCCTGCACGCCCTGCTGGTCGCCCTCGGCGTGGACTCGCCCGGCGCACCCGGGTCCGGCACACACGCGGCCGGACCCGTCACCCCGCCGGATGCCGACACAGGCCTTGCCCCGCAGGACATGGAACGGCGGGTGGAGGCGCTGCGGCGGGAGCTGCCCCCACCGGTGCGGCCCGGTTCCGGGCAGAAGACACACGGACGGCTGATGGTCGGTGACGGGCCTGCGGAGGCGGTGGTCAGCGGCGATGACGCCGACACCCGAGCCGTCCACGACGCGCTGCTAGACCGGGGCTACCCGCTGCCGGGGCCTCCGGTCGTGGCCACCCATGTGGAGATGAAGGTGGCCGCCCGCATGCGCCGGGACGGCATCACCGACGCGGTCGTTGTGGTCAACCACTCGCCGTGCCGGCTGATGTGGGGGTGTGAGAACCTGCTCGGCGTGGTGCTGCCGGAAGGCAGCCGCCTGACCGTGTACGGCACCGACGGCTACCAGCGGATCTTCACCGGAGGAAAGCGGCCACCGTGGCAACGTTGAACGCCATCCACGACACCGGGCCGGACATCGAGCCCGTCCTGATCCACACCCAGGACGAGCTGACCGGGTTCGTCGACCGCGTCCGCGCCGACAGCGCCGAGCACGACCACCCGCCGGTCGTGGAGTTCACCCTCGCGCAGGACCCCTGGGGCTCGCCGGTGCTGTACGCGGGCATCGGTCGGGACCGCGGCTTCGTCCAGTACCTGCCGCCCGGCGGCACCGCCCGCGCCACCCAGGGCGACCCGCAGGCCACCGGCATGGCGGTCTACGACCTGCAAGGCCAGGAACACCTCGTACCCGCCGCACAGCAGGTGCCACTGGCGACGGTACAAGCGCTGCTGGCGGCCTACCTCGCCGGTCACGGCGTACTGCCCGCCGACCAACCCGAACTACATCCCCTCGACCCGTCCTAGCCGGCCCGTGCGCCGCCGGACCGCCACACGGTCTCCCGTGTGCTGGCAGGAAACGTGACGCGGCGCCCACCGCGCCCGCGAACCCCGTACTGAGCTTCCGACTTGTATGTAGGTACCGGTTGGGCTGGCTGGGTGATCACTGGTTGTAGCCTGCCGGAGGCGCTGGGCCGGGCTCGCTCGTGAGCT
>NZ_BAAAKE010000061.1:0-7225 GCF_039527585.1 Saccharothrix xinjiangensis
CCCGCTCGATGACGGCCTCGGTGCCCTGCGATTCCCACCACTCCAGCGCCTCGTGCAGCAGGGCGTTCCGGTCGGCGAAGTGCCAGTAGAAGCTGCCGCGCGTCACGCCGAGCCGCTGGGCGAGGGGCTCGACGGCCACGGCGCCGACCCCGCCCCCGGCCAGCGCGGTGAGCGCCGCGGTGAGCCAGTCCTGCTTCGAGAGCCGCTGCTTCGCCACCTTCCATACGGTACTGTACGGAAGACCGTACAGGGGTGTACGGAAGAGGGGGAGGTCGTGATGACCGTGTTGGCCGTGCTCACTGCCTCGGCACTGGTGCTGGTAGGCGCGCTGCACGTGGTGTGGGCGTTCTCGCCGTGGCCGCTGCGCACCCGCGAGGACTTCGCCCGCCGGGTGGTCGACGTCCCCGTCGACAGGCTGCCGACACCGGGCATGACGCTCGGCGTGGCCCTGCTGCTCGGCGCGGCCGCCTACCTGATCGCCGCACGAGCCGACCTGGTCGCCGCACCAGGACCGTCATGGCTCCCCACCGCGGGCGCGGCGGGCGTCGCCGCCGTGCTCCTGCTGCGCGGCACGGCCGGACTGGTGATGTCGTCGCGCCGCACGACCGAGTTCGCCCGACTCGACCGGCGCTACTACTCACCGCTGTGCCTCGGCCTGGCCGCCTCCTGCGCCGCACTCGCACTGTCCTGACCCAGTCCTCGACCGACGACGGGACCGTCGGTTCCAGAGGAACTCCTCCCCCGCGCGGACCAGCCGGGCGGTGAGCAGGTCGGTGATGCCGCCGTTGCCGCCCCAGCCCTGCAGAGGTCGTCGCTCGGCGGGCGTGTGGGGCGCGGGCGGGGCGGTGTCGGTCGTTTCGGTGTGCAGGGCCATGATCGCCGAGGCGGTGATGGCGACCGTCCACGGCCAGCGCGGGTCCAGCGCTTCCCATTCGCCGACGCGCAGCCATCGGTTGCGGTGGGCGAGCAGCATCTCCACGTCCACCAGGTCGTTCGGGGGCGATTCGCCGTGGGGTGCGGTCGGCACGAGGGCGAGATCGCCCTCGCACCCGGCGGCGGGCGGCCGGTCGGGCAGCCGGCTGCCGGCGAACAGGGCGACTTCGCCGTCGCGGTCGGGGTCGGTGTCGTCGAGCACGTCCGCGGCCAGCACCAGCATCGCCCAGGTGTTCTCCGGCCGGCGCATCGGCGCGGCCGCGAGGGACGGGACGAGGATCACGGCATCGGGCGGAAGTCCTTCCCGCCACAGCATCCTCGCCTCGTCGTCGCGGTGCGTCGTGACGGGCGTCGGTTCTGGTGGGGCGTGTCCGGCATCGCCGTTCGGCGCGGTGGTGGCGGTGTCGGGTGTGGTTTCGGGCGGTGTCCGGGGAGTGATGTCTGCGGCCATGGTGGCGGTGTCCCTTCGAGGTCGGTTCGTCCGCCGGTGGACGACCGACCTGCATGGACGCTTGACGACACGGGATGGAGGAAGCGTTCATAGTGGTGTGGCCCGACATCACCGGATGCGCACCGGGGGCCGCGCCCGCTCCGGCCGGGGCATGACCACCCACACGAACACATCACCCTCAGCGAGGTAGTCATGTCCACCAACACCACGCCCGTGCTGCGCGTCGTCCCCGACCCGGTCAAGCCGCGTACCGAGACCGAGGAGAAGTTGTGGCGGGCGTTGTCCGCCCATCCCGGCGGCACCGCCACCGCGCTGTCGACCGCCGCCGGGATCGGCAAGTCCACCGCTCCGAAGATCCTCTCCCGTTGGGAGCGCGACGGCCTGGTCACCCGCACCGCCGGAACCGTTGACGGCGGTGCGCGCCCGGCGGCGACCAGTCCGCTGTACCGGACGCGGCACGGACCGACGAGGAGACGCGGTCCGGCGGCGGGCGGTTGGCTCCGGGTGCGCTGCGCGGGATGGTCGAGGACTACCTGCGGGGGCACTCCGGGAAGGATTTCAGCCCGAACGCGGTCGGCAAGGCGTTGAACCGGTCGGCGGGCGCGGTGCACAACGCGCTGGAGAAGCTGGTCGAGGGCGGCTATGCCGTGCGCACCGGCGACAAGCCCAAGAAGTACTCCCTCGCCCCCGCCGAGGCGACGGCCGATCCGGAACGGTAGAGCCGCAGGTACGGCTGCGCGGATGTGCTCTCACGGTGAGCCGTGCGGGCACACCCGCGCTCGTGATCGAATACGATCGCGGCGTGACGCACACCGGCCCGGTTGGCCCCGGTCCTCGGCGGGTGGCGGAGGAAGTCCTCGGACGACACGGGGCGGATTTCGGTTCCGCCGCGCGCGGGCGGGGCTGGACCAACGCCACGTGGCTGACCGAAGGGCTTGTCGTCCGCGTGGCGCGCGAGCCGGGTTCGTCGGACCTGCTGCGTGAGACGCGGCTGGTCGCGCTGCTGCCGGCGGAGGTCGGTTACCCCGAGGTCGTCGACGCGGGTGTCCGGGACGGGTACGAGTGGGTGCTGACCCGGCGGGTGGCCGGGGAGAACCTCGAAGAGGTCTGGCCGTCGTTGGACCACGATGCCCGGGTGCGGGCGGTCGGGCAGATGTGGGAGCGGGCGCGGCACGTGCACCGCGTGGAGGCGGCCGTGGCCGCGCCGCACGCCCGCGCCCGCTCGCCGTTCTTCCCCGACAGCGCGCAGGAGGCGACCGCGTCGCTCGACCGGCTGGTCGAAGCGGGAGAGCTCACCCCGGCGCAGGCCAAGGGGCTCGGCCGGGTGCTGGACCGTTTCCGGGCGGCGCTGCCGGGTGTGCCGCGGGTGGTGAACCACGGTGACCTCTGCGCGCCGAACACGCTGTGGCACGACGGCCGGGTGGTGGCGCTGCTGGACTTCGAGTTCGCCGTCGTCGCCCCTGTCGCGGTCGACCTCAACGAGGTCGTGAAGATGGCCTTCGCGCCGGGCGAGCCCGAGGAGCGCCTGCCGCTGCGCGAGGTGGTGACCCGGATCGCCGGATCCGTCCTGGAGGACGCGGGTGGGCCCGACGTGCTCCTGGGCTACGCGGTCATGCTCGAGGTCTGGCTGCTCGAAGCGGAGTTGGCCGCGGGCGAGGACGTCGACGAAGCCGGTCGGGCGGCGTCCGCCGCGATGCTCACGGCGTTCGCCGAAGGCGACGGTGGCTACTTCGCACCGCTCCTGGACACCCTGCGCTGACAGCTCGCGGCACCGACCCGACGACCTGTCGCGGGGTGCCGGTGAGGCTGTCTGCTGTGACCGGTGATGCGGTTCACCCGTGAGGCTCGGGGCGGGTCGGTGCGGCGGGGGAAGTGCAGTTCTCGTCGCAGGGCCGGGTGCCGGTGCCGATGATGAACGGGCAGTCGTCGCGGTGGGCTGTGGTGAACGTGACGCCGCCGTCGGGCGCTCGATCATGTGCAGCGTTGTGCCTGCCGAGAACCTCATCCATGCAGGAGAGGACGTATAAGCCCAGGAGACGTCAAGCGCTCACGGGGACGGCTGCCATCCGCAGTGCCGTCGGCTGACGCGGCATGATGACCGGCTGTGCTGCTCCGACTGGCCTACCTCGGCGTGACCAACGCGTTCGCGTTGCTACGCCTGCTGCCCTTGAGCGATCGGGACAAGGACGTGGAGATCCTGGTGCTGCGGCAGCACATCACGATCCTGGAACGCGAACTGGGCAAGGGCCGTCCGCGGTTCTCCCCCAGCGACCGGGCGTTCCTCGCGGCACTGCTGCACCGACTTCCCGTCGCCACGCTTCGTCGGCTCCGACTGCCGGTCCGTCCAGAGACGGTGCTGCGGTGGCACCGCGACCTCATCGCACGCCGCCACGCAGCCAAATCCCGTCCCAAGCGGCCCGGCCGACCCCGGACCATCCGCTCGATCCGACTCTTGGCGCGGCGCCTGGCACGAGAGAACCCCACCTGGGGCTACCGCCGCATCCACGGCGAACTCCTCGTACTCGGCATCAAGATCGCAGCATCCACCGTCTGGCAGATCCTCAAAGACGCCGGAATCGACCCGGCCCCCGAACGCACCACGACGACGTGGTCGGCCTTCCTCAACTCGCAGGCCAGCGCCCTGCTGGCCTGCGACTTCTTCGAGACCTCCACGTTGAGCGGCACCCGCCCGTACGTGCTCGCGGTGATCGAGCACTCCAGCCGCCGGATCCGGATGCTGGGCGCCACCGCGCACCCGACCGCGGCCTGGGTCACCCAGGCCGCCAGGAACCTCGTCGTGGACCTCGAAGGCGAGGGCCGACACGTGCGGTGCCTAATCCGCGACCGGGACGGGAAGTTCCCAGCCCTGTTCGACACCGTCCTCGCCGACGCAGGCATCCAAGTCCTCCTTAGCGGCGTCCGCATCCCGCGCATGAACGCGATCATGGAACGCTGGATCCGCAGCTGCCGCCGCGAACTCCTCGACCGCACCCTCGTCTGGAACCAAAAGCACCTACTCCACGCCCTACGCGAGTACGAGCACTTCTACAACACCCACCGACCTCACCAAGGCATCACCAACGCCCGACCACTACGCGTTCTGCCGCAACCCATCACGAACCAAGCAGCGCTCACCCACCTCGACATCCGCCAACGACGGCGGTTGGGCGACATCCTCAACGAGTACCCCCACGCCGCCTGACCTGCATGGACGACGTTTTCGGCAGGCACACCCTCGCAGTGTCTGACCTGCGAAGACCCTCTTGGCCGTCGGGGCGACAGGATTTGAACCTGCGACCCCTTGACCCCCAGAATTGCCCAAATCTTGCCCCGACCTGCGGAAATAGCAAATCAGCAGGTAGCGAAGGTGCAGTTGAACGCACTCCGGCGCAACTCACGCCAGTTCATTCAAATTGAATTCTCCCAATTTCCTCCCACCCTCCTCCCACGGCGAGCTCATATCGACCGGTGTGGACATCGCACACTTGTGCGCCCATCGAGTGACCGACCTTCACCAACGCCGCCATCGCCGCAGTGCCAGCGGCCATCGCACCAGCGAACTCGATCAACGAGGGCCGCATCGCCGCGGGCAAGAGCTGTGACAGTCGCTTCGACAGCCACGGACGGAACAACCTGGCACCCCTGCGAGTTTTAAGGTACCTTGCAACTATGCCCATCGCTGCATCGGAGATCAACTTCAGCGATCTGTCGAACAAGCCGGCCGACTCCGTCCGCAAGCTCCAGGAGTCGCCGAGCCGGACCCTGCTCGTGCACCGCCGCGGCGACGAGGAGGACCTGGTCCTCACCACGGCCAGCCGGGCACAGGAGGTCCGCGAGGTCGTCTCGACCACCACCGCCCTCTTCGTGGCACTGATGCAGCACAGCGAGAGCGTCCGAGACCTGGTCACCGACGTGATGCCCACGGCCTTCCCCTGGGTGCGGTTCCTGCCCCGCGAGGACATGCGGGCCTTCGTCGTCGAACTCGTCGACACCCTGCAAGCCGCCGACTCGCTGGGCACCCCCGCCCCGGTCACACAACTCATCACCCAGTGGCAGCACACCGCCGAAGTCCACGCCGACCCACGACTCCTCGCCATCCTCCGCCAGGACGGCGACGACCTCGGTGACGTCCCCGCACCGGGAGCAGCCACCGCGTGAGCCCGAAGAAAGGCGACCCGGTCGCCCCGCCCGCCATCGGGGACGAGTGGCGCATCCGCTACTGCACCACCGAGGCGGTCAAAGGCTGGCAGGACCTCGAAACCCGAGCATCGGGCAACCTGCGCCAAGCCTGGGAGACCATGCGCAACGACCCAGGCCCGGGTCCGGGCAAGCCGACCAGCCGTCACCACCAGCTCAAAGGCAGCCTGGCCCACGGCACGCACAACGGGAAGACCCTGCCACAGTGGCAGATTGAGGTCACCGGCGGCGACCGCATCTGGTACCTGCTGGACACGGACAAGCACACCGTATGGGTGCAGTACGCAGGCGCCCACCCCAAAGCCACCGAATAGACCATCACACGTCGCGCACACAGACACCGCGCAGTTGAGCGTAAATCAAGCAGCAGTCGTCCGACTCGGCATCCGCCGACAGCACAGCCTTGGCGGAGTTTCCTCTTCCGCATGGCCGGCGGTAGTTCAAGCATCGTCACGCCCCGCCCGGCGGCAACACAGCCCCCAGAAGCCGGCGGCTCTCCAGATCCTCGGCGATTCGCACACCGACGTCGTCCCCGGTCGAGCGCATGATGCCACGGGCCTCCTGCCACGCGGGCGTGGCGCCGGCCAGGCGCATGACGTGGACCATCGCCCGGCGGCTGACCGAGCGCTTCCCATCCCCGACGGCTCCGACCAGGGCGTCCACCCCCTCACCTCCCAACTCCCCGAGCAGTTCGACCGCCTGGTAGCGGACCTTCGAACTCGAATCGCGCAGGGCCAGTGATCCGAGCAACTTGACAGTGCCGTCGGAGAGCGCGTCGAGCGCCCCGAGTTCGTGCACCGCGCGAACCCGCTCCGCCTCATCGGCGGTGGACAGCAACTCGACCAGCACCGACTCCCCACGAGGCGCGACACCCGACAGATCCGCAGGCTCCAACCAGGCGGCGCACCAAGTCAGGAAGTCCTCCTCTGGCCGCAGCCGCGCGGAGGTGCCCGCACCCACGTCCACCAATCGACCCGAGTACGGCCCCGTCACCAGCAGGACGGTCGCCTCGATCCCGCCCGCGTCGACCACCCGCAGCCCCGTGGCCGGCGCGTCGCCCAACTCGACCCGGGCCAGACCACCCGGCAGTTCGACGCTGCGCCACCTGCTGAGCTCCTGAAGCCCGTACCCGGGACCTACCCCACCGTCCCCCACCGAGGTCAGGAATGTCCGGTACGGCTGCGGCAACCTAATACCCTGTACCGCCTCGAAGACCTCGACACGAGCCTCGGACAACGTCGACCCCAGGCACTGCCCTCGCGGAGCCCGGAGGTACCCACGGGGACGCACCAACGGCCCAGGCCACCTCTGCACTAGCGCCGACCGGATCTCGTCCACCAAAGATGCGTACTGGTCCACGGGTCCCACGTCTCAATTCTCTCATTATCGGTTCACATATTCGAACAACCTCCTACAGTGAGGAGCAAGGAGCACGGGGAGCGCCATGGCGCTCCGACCCATAGCCCTCGCTACCACCGTTACCTTTTGCGTAGCTCGAATCAAGTGACTCGACTCCCACAAGCAGCAGGTTTGCGGCCGGGATGCCTGGTGAGGTTCACCCTGGGCAGTGGACACCGAGTTAGCAGGACCGAGGGTTCTGCTGGAAGGATGTCTTCATGCCGCCTCGGAAGCGCCGTTCCTACA
>NZ_BAAAKE010000062.1:0-6529 GCF_039527585.1 Saccharothrix xinjiangensis
ACTGGTCGGCCGGCGCCACCGTCGTACTCGACCTGGACATGCCCGTACGCGTGGTGCGACCGCACCCCCGCATCGACGCCATCCGCGGCTGCGTCGCATTGGCCCGAGGGCCTCTCGTCTACTGCGTCGAGCAGACCGACCTGCCCGCCGGCGTCGTGCTGGAGGACGTCCGGATCGACCCCTCCGACCCCGCGGTCACGGGTCTGCGAGGCATCCCGCAGGCGCTGACCGTCCGCGGCACCGTCGAACCGCCGGCCGCCGACGAGCTCTACACCGCCGACACCCCGGTGAGCGGCTCCACCCCGATCACCTTCGCCGCCATCCCCTACTTCCTGTGGGGCAACCGGACACCCGGACCGATGCGGGTCTGGGTGCCGACCGCCACGGGATGACGCAAGACCTCCCTCTCCCACACCCCCACACACGAGGTGCACGGTGCCAAAGCCGACACTGCGGACCGCGATAGCGGTCTCCGCCCTCACCGCCGCCACCCTGGTGGCCCTACCCCCGCTCGCCGCCTCCGCGGCGGGCAGCACGCTGGTGGTCGACGCCGCCGTGCCGTTCCGACCGGTCACGCACGCCGCCTCCGGTGGCCTGTACGCGTTGGCCGAGGGCAACAGGCCTGCCGACTCGCTGCTGCTGCCGATCAAGATGCACACCCTCACCCAGCCGCCGCCGAGGGTCGGCCAGGCGCCCAACGGCCAGCCGCCCGGCGGTGACGCCCTCCTGGTCGCGCCGCAGGCCGACCGCGTCGGCGCCGCGCAGGTGATCCGGATGCCGGACATCTACCGCGACTTCCCCTACCGGTGGGTCAGCTGGGACGACTGGTTGGCCAAGGTCGACCAGATGGTCAACGACCGGCTGGCCGCCACCACCGTCAGCAACATCACCGCCTATGAAATCTGGAACGAGGCGGACTGGACCTGGAACACCGCCGCGGCCGGCGACTTCAACGCCGGGTGGACGCGCACCGTCCAGCGCATCCGCACCCGCGACACCGTCACCCCCGTCGCGGGCCCCGGTGACTCACACTGGAACCCGACCCGGATGCGCGCGTTCCTGACCAACGCGCGCAACACCAACACCCTGCCGGACATCGTGGTGTGGCACGAGCTGGGGCACACGTCGCCGCACATCGCGGCCAACGTCGCGGCCTACCGGGCCATGGAAGCGGAGCTCGGCATCAGCCCGCGCCGCATCTTCATCAACGAGTACGCCGAGCGCGACGAGATCGACGTGCCCGGCCGTGTCACCAACTACATCGCCAAGCTCGAACGCGCCGGTGTCTGGGCCGCCGACCGGGCGTTCTGGTACGAGTACGGCACCGTCAACGGCCTGACCCACAACAACCAGCCCACCGCCTCCTGGTGGCTGTACAAGTGGTACGGCGACATGGCCGGCAACATGGTTCGCACCACCCCGCGCGCCCAGACCGGCCTGGACGGCTTCGCCTCCTACGACAGCACCCGCCGCCGCGTCGACGTCGTCTTCGGTGACGAGTCGGGGACGAACAACGTGCGCGTCACCGGTCTGGGCGGGTTCGGCAGCACGGTCCGCGTCCGACTGGAGTCCACCCCGGGCTCGGGCCGCTTCACCAACGTGGCCGCACCGACCACGCTCGCCAACACCACCTACACCGTCACCAACGGCGCCATCACCGTCCCGGTGCCGAACATGTCCGCCACCGCCTCGTACCACCTCGTGGTCGAGCCGACCAGCGGGGTGCCCGCCTACCAGCAGCGGTACGAAGCCGAGAACGCCTCGGTGTTCCGCGCCGAGCGGCTCTCCGCGGGCAACGCGTCCAACGGCGGCCACGTCGGCCGCATCGACAACACCGGCGACCCGCGCAACGACAGCTACGTCGACTTCATCGTCAACGTACCCACCGCCCGCAGCTACACGATGACCATCGGGTACGCCAACGGCACCGGGGCGACCGCGACGCAGGGCCTGGCCTACAACGGCGGCCCCTGGTCGACGGTGAGCTACCCGGCGACCACCGGGTGGGCCCAGTTCAGCACAGTGAACACCACCGTCACCCTCAACGCCGGCTACAACACGATCCGCCTGGCGAAGGGCTCTCCCCATTTCGCCGGTGGCACCGGGTACGCGGAACTGGACTACATCCAGCTGATCTGACAACGAGCCGGCCACTGCCGCGAGCCGCAGGATGATCGGGCAGTGGCCGGCATCCACGTGGGCCGGGAAGCCTTTGGTCGCAACCGGCAGCCTCTCGGCGGCAGCCCACGGGGTTCAGGTCCACAGGAGGTAGCTGATGTGGTGGGTCTCGGCCCAATCCGCCAGCCGCTGCGGACGACACCTCCGGCGTCGCCCGGGTCGAGTACCGGCTCGGCGACTCGGCGTGAACGCCCTACACCTCGCCGCTGACCTTCGGCGACGTCGCCACGACGGTGCGGTACCGCACCGTCGACCACGCGGGCCACGTCGAGCAGGTCAACACGATCGCCGTGCCGCGCGAGACTCTCGCCCAGAGCACCACGACCGCCACCCTGACCCGGGCGGCGACGCCTCCGCCCGGGTCGAGGTGAAGGGCGGCCCGTTCATCCCGACGGGCACCGTCCACATCATCACCGGCGGTGACCTGGAAGTGGGTCGCGCAACCCTGGTGGACGGCCGGGCGACCGTCGCCATCGACACCACCCTCATAGCTGCCCGGCATGAGCAAACGGCTACGCCGGTGGCTCCGCACCTCGACGCCATCGCCGCTGCAACGGGTGAACTCGCCGCCGTGCGTCAGAGGCTGACCGACCTGCGCCAGGTCGAATCCGCGCTGGCGAGGCTGGAGGAGGAGCGGCGGGCGATCGACGGCTTGAAGGCCGAGCAGCGGAAGCGTTACGAGGATCTACGCATCGCAGAGTCCGACTGCGAGCACCACGAGTGGGTCGCCGAGACCCTGACCGACATCTTCCGACGCACCGTCGCCGACATCGGCCTGCTCAACGCGACCGGACGTGCCCGCATCGACGCCGACACACTGCTGCCCTGGGTGGACGAGCAACCCTTCCACTCACGCGGCGGTGGCGCCCGTGTGGCCGTGTCCGTCGCATACAGCCTCACGCTGCTCAGCTACACATTGCAGATTGACCAGTCCAGCATCCTGGCCCTGCTGATGATCGACTCGCCGCAGAAGAACCTCGGCACCAACACTCCCGGTCGTGAGCTGGCGCGACGGGTGTACCAAAAGTTCCTCGACGCCCTCCAGACCCGCGGCACCATCGGCGACGGAAAGTTCGAACGTCCCTTCCAGCTGATCATCGTCGACAACGACCGCCCCAAGGTCCGGGGACTGCAGAAGGTGCACGAGCTGGCTAACCGCGACGGGATCATCAAGGGCTTGGACTCACCCCACGGCATCCCCGAAGAAGGCGTGCCGTTGCTTTTCCAGGACGGCGCTGATTAGTAACTGCGCGTTGCACGTCCGTCGTGGCGTCGAGGTCCAGCGTCGAGCTACCGGCTTAGCGGCCGAACTACGAGGGGGGATCGTGCCGGGTTTGGCGTTCAGCGGTCCGGAGGGCTGAGCCGCCGCGTCGACGGAACCTGCAGGCTGATCACTCTTTGGTCGAACATATGAGCGACGAGACGGCGTATCGCCGGTCGCCGTGGGTGTGCGGGTGCATGCTGCATGCCACATCGCGAGTGTGTCGAGGAGGACCAGCGGTTTAGCACGGTGTACCGGAAAGAGACGCCCGCGCATTTGATGACGGCGGCGCAGTTGCAGTCCTTGGGCAAGCAACCGGGCGATCCCCGCGTAACCGAGGGATTGTTGGAGAGGGTGTTCGAGGGGGACGTATGGCGCACGACACTCTATGACTTGCGGTCGGCCAAGCCGTTGCCGAATTCCGCATCGCGCCCGGTGCCGCCGGTCACGACTCCACGCGCTGCGGCGAGCGCCACGCCGTCTTCGTGGTCCGACGCCGCGGTCTGGGCTCGCGACGTTCTCGAAGGCCGTGACGCGGTTGTGCTGGACACGGAGCTGACCGACTTCACAGGCCGGGTCATCGAGATCGCCGTGCTAGCCACCGACGGCACAGTCGTGCTGAGCACACTGGTCGACACGGAAGGCACGCCGATCAACCACCATGCGCAGCGCGAACACGGCATCACCGTGGCCATGCTGGCCGGTGCGCCGACGATGGCGCAGGTGTGGCCACGCCTGGAGGAGGTCCTGGAGGGCAGGACGGTGATCGCGTGGAACGCCCCCTTCGGACCGGGCGCGGTTGCGCGCCGGACATCAGCGGGTCGTCGGCGGCACGGCGCTGCCGGAATGGCTGCTACAACCGTGGGAATGTGCGATGCGTCGGCACGCCGCCTGGGTCGGCGAGTCAAACGGCCAGGGCGGCGGTACCGCACCCACAAGCTGGAGGGCGGACACCGCGCCCAGGGCGACTGCCGGGCCGTGCTGGATCGGCTGCGGCAGATGGCGTCACCCCACGGGCCTCGATCGGAGTGATGCCGCCATACTCGGAGTCCATAGTGGACAGGAGTGGGCTTCGCGGGATGCGACAGCCCGGGGCCGGCACTCGGCGGCTCTTCCGCCGACGTGCCGGCCAAGGCCGGTTCGGGTCAGACGGTGATGCGGGCCAGGATCCACCGGGCCAGCGGTTCGGTGATCACACCGTGCGGGGTGTTGCCGTTGTCCCACTGGAACTCGTCGAGCTGGCTTTGCTCCGCCCGCACCTCCCGGAGCGGCGTGTACGGGTCGATGTCCCATTTCACCGGGTCGAAGTCCAGTGCCAACGCGCTCACAACGGGGACGAAGCAACTGCTGCGGTATTCCTCGCCGATCGTGATGTTCAGCTTGTCGGCGACCAGGCCGAAGGATTCCAAGATCCCCCCGGGTGCTCCGTCCAGAGCGGGAACGGCGCTGGTGAACGGGCGGCGGATCGTGGTCCCGAAGTTCATCCCGCCGATCGCCTGCTCCACGCCGTTGTCCGGTTGGAAGCGCGCGGTCGCGCTGGCGAGCACGCTGGCCTTCCAGTCGAACGCGATCGTGCCGGGCGGCAGGTCTCGGCCGATGCCGTCGCCGGCACCGTTGGCAACACCCAACGTGCGCGGCCGTTTCGGGAACCAGCCGATCTTGCGCAGATCGTCGAGGAACTCGGTGCGCATCGTGCTCGCGGTGGCGGTCGGCCCCGAGTACAGGGCGTTCGGCACCCACGACCAGAGCAACTGCTGCGCGGCGGCGCTGCGGATCAGTTCCGCCTGCGTCGGCGCGTCGGGATCGCCGACGGGCAGTTCCTCGAAGAAGTAAGCGAGTTGCTGGAGGATCAGCGGGATCCAGGCACCGTTGTGCGGGGTGTCGTAGGACAGGTAGGTGCCGGTGCGATGGTTTTCCTCGTTGGCCTCCATCGAGGCGAGCGCGTAGCGGGTCACCATGCCGCCCATGCTGACGCCGCCGACGATCAGCGAGACGTCATCGTTGTCACATTGCGCGATCGCCCGCCGAATGCAGTTGATCGCCACGCCCGCGTTGGTTCGGATGTCGGCGTGACGTTGGTCGAAACCGAGCAGCACGACGTCGATCCCGGCGGCCAGAACCTCACCGAGGAAACGCTCCCCGTCGGCGTTGTAGGGCGAGTTGAGATGCTCGAAAAGGCCGGGAAGATCGCTGGGTCCATAGTTGAAACCGTCCGCGAAAATCATCGGTCGAGTCAGTCGGGAGTGACCATCGGCGTAGTACACGGCTGCGGTTCCACCAGGGGCCTTCGGCGTGGTACTGAGCAATTCCCACGTATCGTTGGCTTCCCTACGCGTCTCGCCGGTGCCGAACTCGGTGGCGAACCACGGTCCCGGCGTTACCGATCCAGCGATCGCGGTCAGATCCGCATTGGACAGTTCCTGGACGTTCTCCGGGGCGGTGGTCTTGACGTCGACCCTGGCTTCCTGCACCATAGTTGAACCCTCTGCATCGGTCGGCTGAATGGGATAATGCCGTCAACATGCAGTATCCGATGCTAACGCGGCGTAACACGTTTCCTCAAGAGGTTCCACTAATTCGGGTGATTCTCGTCAATGTTTGTAACGCGCCACACGCCGCTCGAAAGGTCATCGCTGCTGGTCAAGCGGCGTGTCTGTCCTCGTTCATGAGTCCGCCGATGATGTGGGTGCAGAGCACTTCGCAGGTGTCGCGGTTGTGTACCGCTCAGGGGTGTTGGGTCTCGGGTCATCTTCATCGTGTCGTTGCAGTTCACGGCACAGGCAGGGCAGCGGGAGGCGCCGTGATGCCGTGTACGAGTAGTTCGCCGTGGATGCGGCGGTAGCCCCGGGTGGGTTCTCGTGCCAGGCGCAGCACCAGAAGTCGGATCGAGCGGATGGTGCGTAGTCGGCCGGGCGCTTGGGTCGTGACCTGGCTGCGTGGCGTCGCGCGAGGAGGTCCCGGTGCCAGCGCGAAACTGTTTCCGGGCGTACCAGTAGTAGGACTTTGTTAGGTGGTGTTGACCTGCGGTTTTATGGGTGGTGTTGTGGCCTGGACCGGTTGTCGGCAGGTGTGGCAGGTGCCGGTCCAGGC
>NZ_BAAAKE010000063.1:0-5147 GCF_039527585.1 Saccharothrix xinjiangensis
GGTGGACACGGGTGGTCCGGTCGGTTCTTTCAGAACCGCACAGTGGATGCGTAGCGTCTTCGTAGCAAGTCCTCGGCCTATTAGTACCGGTCAACTCCAGCCGTTACCGACCTTCCATCTCCGGCCTATCAACCCAATGGTCTCTTGGGGGCCTTAACCCACAAAGGGTGGGATACCTCATCTAGGAACGAGCTTCCCGCTTAGATGCTTTCAGCGGTTATCCCTTCCGAACGTAGCCAACCAGCAATGCCCTTGGCAGGACAACTGGCACACCAGAGGTCCGTCCGTCCCGGTCCTCTCGTACTAGGGACAGCCTTCCGCAAGTATCCTACGCGCGCGGCGGATAGGGACCGAACTGTCTCACGACGTTCTAAACCCAGCTCGCGTACCGCTTTAATGGGCGAACAGCCCAACCCTTGGGACCTACTCCAGCCCCAGGATGCGACGAGCCGACATCGAGGTGCCAAACCATGCCGTCGATATGGACTCTTGGGCAAGATCAGCCTGTTATCCCCGGGGTACCTTTTATCCGTTGAGCGACCACGCTTCCACAAGCCATGGCCGGATCACTAGTTCCGACTTTCGTCCCTGCTCGACCTGTCGGTCTCACAGTCAAGCCCCCTTGTGCACTTGCACTCGACACCTGATTGCCAACCAGGCTGAGGGAACCTTTGAGCGCCTCCGTTACTCTTTGGGAGGCAACCGCCCCAGTTAAACTACCCACCAGGCACTGTCCCTGATCCGGATCACGGACCGAGGTTAGACATCCAGTACGACCAGAGTGGTATTTCAACGATGACTCCACACCGACTGGCGTCGACGCTTCACAGTCTCCCACCTATCCTACACAAGCCGAACCGAACACCAATACCAAGCTATAGTAAAGGTCCCGGGGTCTTTCCGTCCTGCCGCGCGTAACGAGCATCTTTACTCGTAGTGCAATTTCGCCGGGCCTGTGGTTGAGACAGTCGAGAAGTCGTTACGCCATTCGTGCAGGTCGGAACTTACCCGACAAGGAATTTCGCTACCTTAGGATGGTTATAGTTACCACCGCCGTTTACTGGCGCTTAAGTTCTCAGCTTCGCCCCGAAGAGCTAACCGGTCCCCTTAACGTTCCAGCACCGGGCAGGCGTCAGTCCGTATACATCGTCTTGCGACTTCGCACGGACCTGTGTTTTTAGTAAACAGTCGCTTCTCGCTGGTCTCTGCGGCCAACTGGTCCTAGCCCGCAAGGGGCTTCAAACCCTTTGGCCCCCCTTCTCCCGAAGTTACGGGGGCATTTTGCCGAGTTCCTTAACCACAGTTCGCCCGATCGCCTCGGTATTCTCTACCTGACCACCTGTGTCGGTTTGGGGTACGGGCCGCGTGAACACTCACTAGAGGCTTTTCTCGGCAGCATGGGATCACTCTACTTCGCCTCAATCGGCTATGCATCACGTCTCAGCCTTGATGGCGTGCGGATTTGCCTACACACCGGCCTACACGCTTACACCAGTACTACCACTCACTGGCGGAGCTACCCTCCTGCGTCACCCCATCGTTTGACTACTACAAGCTCGGTTCCCGCGCTCCACACATCCAACAGACCCGAAGGTCCACCAGAGGCTTTGGGCGGTTAGCATCGCAAGCCTCGCCAGGGACGCATCCACACGGGTACGGGAATATCAACCCGTTGTCCATCGACTACGCCTGTCGGCCTCGCCTTAGGTCCCGACTTACCCTGGGCGGATTAGCCTGGCCCAGGAACCCTTGGTCATCCGGCGGCAGAGTTTCTCACTCTGCTTTCGCTACTCATGCCTGCATTCTCACTCGTCCAGCCTCCACACCTGGATTCCTCCGGCGCTTCAATGGCTGAACGACGCTCCCCTACCCATCCAGACCTACATCTGAATGACACGGCTTCGGCGGTGTGCTTAAGCCCCGCTACATTGTCGGCGCAGGACCACTTGACCAGTGAGCTATTACGCACTCTTTAAAGGGTGGCTGCTTCTAAGCCAACCTCCTGGTTGTCTGGGCGACCCCACATCCTTTCCCACTTAGCACACACTTAGGGGCCTTAGCCGGCGTTCTGGGCTGTTTCCCTCTCGACTACGAAGCTTATCCCCCGCAGTCTCACTGCCGCGCTCTCACGTACCGGCATTCGGAGTTTGGTTGATTTCGGTAAGCTTGTGGGCCCCCTAGACCATCCAGTGCTCTACCTCCGGCACGAAACACACGACGCTGCACCTAAATGCATTTCGGGGAGAACCAGCTATCACGGAGTTTGATTGGCCTTTCACCCCTAACCACAGCTCATCCCCCAGGTTTTCAACCCTGGTGGGTTCGGGCCTCCACGCGGTCTTACCCACGCTTCACCCTGGCCATGGCTAGATCACTCCGCTTCGGGTCTAGACCACGCGACTATGAACGCCCTATTCGGACTCGCTTTCGCTACGGCTACCCCACACGGGTTAACCTCGCCACGCAGCACTAACTCGCAGGCTCATTCTTCAAAAGGCACGCCGTCACCCCTAAAGGCTCCGACGGATTGTAGGCACACGGTTTCAGGTACTATTTCACTCCCCTCCCGGGGTACTTTTCACCTTTCCCTCACGGTACTAGTCCGCTATCGGTCACCAGGGAGTATTCAGGCTTAGCGGGTGGTCCCGCCAGATTCACAGCAAATTCCACGAGCTCGCTGCTACTTGGGAGCACTGTAAGAAGACGGTGAGTTTTCGCGTACGGGACTTTCACCCTCTACGGCCGCGCTTTCCAGACACGTTCCGCTAACGACACCGTTTTATGACTTCTTGCCAGTCCGGCAGAACTGGCCAACAGGTCCCACGACCCCGTACACGCAACCCCTGCCGGGTATCACACGAATACGGTTTAGCCTCTTCCGCTTTCGCTCGCCACTACTCACGGAATCACGGTTGTTTTCTCTTCCTGCGGGTACTGAGATGTTTCACTTCCCCGCGTTCCCTCCACATACCCTATGTGTTCAGGTATGGGTGACCCCACATGACTGGGGCCGGGTTTCCCCATTCGGAAATCCTTGGATCTCAGCTCGGTTGACAACTCCCCAAGGCTTATCGCAGTCTCCTACGTCCTTCATCGGCTCCTGGTGCCAAGGCATCCACCGTGTGCCCTTAATAACTTGCCACAAAGATGCTCGCATCCACTGTGCAGTTCTCAAAGAACAACCAGACACAACCCCACACTGCCCACGCCTACCCGACCGAAGTCGAACGGTTCGAAGACGGAGATCGCCCTGTCGTTACTCGCTGAAAGAGACACTCACGTGTTCCCTCAGGACCCAACAGCGTACCGAACACTAGACCAAGCCCCCACACGACCCTTCCACACTCCCGAAGAAGCAGTACTAACTCGCGCAGCAACAAGACCGAATGCATTAGCCAGCATCCACTAATATGAGCTCCACCCGACGATCATTCGCCGCCGGCGTGGCCTCCACCGAAGTCCGAGAACCCCGATGCAGATGCTCCTTAGAAAGGAGGTGATCCAGCCGCACCTTCCGGTACGGCTACCTTGTTACGACTTCGTCCCAATCGCCAGTCCCACCTTCGACCGCTCCCCCCCTTGCGGGTTGGGCCACGGGCTTCGGGTGTTACCGACTTTCGTGACGTGACGGGCGGTGTGTACAAGGCCCGGGAACGTATTCACCGCAGCGTTGCTGATCTGCGATTACTAGCGACTCCGACTTCACGGGGTCGAGTTGCAGACCCCGATCCGAACTGAGACCGGCTTTGTGGGATTCGCTCCACCTCACGGCTTAGCAGCCCTCTGTACCGGCCATTGTAGCATGTGTGAAGCCCTGGACATAAGGGGCATGATGACTTGACGTCATCCCCACCTTCCTCCGAGTTGACCCCGGCAGTCTCCCATGAGTCCCCGCCATTACGCGCTGGCAACATGGAACGAGGGTTGCGCTCGTTGCGGGACTTAACCCAACATCTCACGACACGAGCTGACGACAGCCATGCACCACCTGTACACCAGTCCGAAGAGGCCTACATCTCTGCAGGTTTCCGGTGCATGTCAAGCCCAGGTAAGGTTCTTCGCGTTGCATCGAATTAATCCACATGCTCCGCCGCTTGTGCGGGCCCCCGTCAATTCCTTTGAGTTTTAGCCTTGCGGCCGTACTCCCCAGGCGGGGTGCTTAATGCGTTAGCTGCGGCACGGAGGACGTGGAAGCCCCCCACACCTAGCACCCACCGTTTACGGCGTGGACTACCAGGGTATCTAATCCTGTTCGCTCCCCACGCTTTCGCTCCTCAGCGTCAGTATCGGCCCAGAGACCCGCCTTCGCCACCGGTGTTCCTCCTGATATCTGCGCATTTCACCGCTACACCAGGAATTCCAGTCTCCCCTGCCGAACTCAAGTCTGCCCGTATCGACCGCAGGCTCCACGTTAAGCGTGAAGTTTTCACGGCCGACGCAACAAACCGCCTACGAGCTCTTTACGCCCAATAATTCCGGACAACGCTCGCACCCTACGTATTACCGCGGCTGCTGGCACGTAGTTAGCCGGTGCTTCTTCTGCAGGTACCGTCACTTGCGCTTCGTCCCTGCTGAAAGAGGTTTACAACCCGAAGGCCGTCATCCCTCACGCGGCGTCGCTGCATCAGGCTTTCGCCCATTGTGCAATATTCCCCACTGCTGCCTCCCGTAGGAGTCTGGGCCGTGTCTCAGTCCCAGTGTGGCCGGTCACCCTCTCAGGCCGGCTACCCGTCGTCGCCTTGGTAGGCCATCACCCCACCAACAAGCTGATAGGCCGCGGGCCCATCCCGTACCGCCGGAACTTTCCACCCACCACCATGCGGAGGCAGGTCATATCCGGTATTAGACCTAGTTTCCCAGGCTTATCCCAGAGTACAGGGCAGGTTACCCACGTGTTACTCACCCGTTCGCCGCTCGTGTACCCCGAAGGGCCTTACCGCTCGACTTGCATGTGTTAAGCACGCCGCCAGCGTTCGTCCTGAGCCAGGATCAAACTCTCCAATAAGGAATGAGTTCGATCGCTCCGAACAACACTGACATGAATTTGTCAGCTGTCCAGTAACAATCTCAAAGGAATCCTCTTGACGAGGATCATAAATTTACTGGCTATTCGGCACGCTGTTGAGTTCTCAAAGAACACGCGCTCA
>NZ_BAAAKE010000064.1:0-4785 GCF_039527585.1 Saccharothrix xinjiangensis
TCGGTGGTGTGACGGTGATGTCGTCGCCGGTGTTGTTCGAGGAGTTCGCGCGGCAGGGTGGGTTGGCGGCGGACGGTCGGTGCAAGTCGTTCGCGGGCGCGGCCGACGGCACCGGCTGGGCCGAGGGCGTCGGCGTGCTCGTGGTGGAGCGGTTGTCGACCGCTCGCCGCGCCGGTCGGCGGGTGTTGGCGGTGGTCCGGGGTTCGGCGGTGAACCAGGACGGCGCGTCCAACGGGTTGACCGCGCCGAACGGGCCGAGCCAGGAGGACGTGATCCGCCAGGCGCTGGCCAACGCGGGCCTCACGTCCGCCGACGTCGACGTGGTGGAGGGCCACGGCACGGGGACGCGGTTGGGTGATCCGATCGAGGCCCAGGCCCTGTTGGCGACCTACGGTCAGGATCGTGCTGTGCCGTTGTTGCTCGGGTCGGTGAAGTCGAACATCGGGCACACGCAGGCGGCGGCCGGTGTCACCGGTGTGATCAAGATGATCTTGTCGATGGGCCGTGGGGTGGTGCCCCGCAGCCTGCACGTGGACGAGCCGTCGCCCGAGGTGGACTGGTCGGCCGGTCTGGTGGAGTTGGCGCGGGAGTCGGTGTCGTGGCCCGACCGCGACCGGCCTCGAAGGGCGGGCGTGTCGTCGTTCGGCATCAGCGGGACGAACGCGCACGTGATCTTGGAACAGGGCCCGGCGGTTGAGGAATCGCACACGCCCGTGGGTGGTCCGGTGCCGTGGGTGGTGTCCGCTGCTTCTGCCGAGGCGTTGCGGGAGCAGGTTCGGCGGTTGTCGGGGTGGCCGGGTTCGGCGGTGGACGTTGGTTATTCGTTGGTGAAGAGCCGTGCTTCGTTGGCCCATCGGGCGGTGTTGCTGGGTGGTCGGCTGGTTGAGGGTGTGGCCCGGCCGGTGAACAAGGTCGTGTTCGTGTTCCCGGGTCAGGGTTCGCAGTGGGCCGGGATGGCGTTGGAGTTGTGGGAGTCCTCGCCGGTGTTCGCCGGGTGGATGGACCGGTGCGCGACGGCTCTACAGCCTTGGTTGGACCTGCGAAGTGCGCTGCACGATGAGCAAGTCGATGTGGTGCAGCCCGCCTTGTGGGCGGTGATGGTGTCGCTGGCTGAGCTGTGGCGGTCGTTCGGCGTGGAGCCGGATGCGGTGGTGGGTCACTCTCAGGGTGAGATCGCGGCGGCCGTGGTCGCAGGTGCGTTGTCGCTCGAAGATGGCGCACGGGTGGTGGCGTCGCGCAGTCGGGTGATCGCCGACCGGTTGTCCGGCCGGGGTGCCATGGCCTCCGTGCAGCTGCCGGAAGAGCAGGTGCGGGACCTGCTGGACGACCGGTTGTCGGTGGCGGCGCTCAACGGTTCCACCTCGGTCGTGGTGTCCGGTGACCCGGAGGCGATCGACGAACTCGTGAAGAAGGCCCCGGGCAAGCGGATCGCGGTGGACTACGCGTCCCACTCGGCACAGGTGGAGTCGGTGCGGGACGAGGTCCTGGAAGCGCTGGAGGACATCACCCCTCAGGAACCCGTGATCCCGTTCCACTCCACGGTGTCCGGCCCGACGACGTTCGACGCCGAGTACTGGTACCGGAACCTCCGTAAGACCGTGCGGTTCGCCCCGGTGGTCGAGTCGTTGGGCGAGGCCGTGTTCGTGGAGGTCAGCCCGCACCCGGTGTTGGTGCCGGACCTCACCGCAGACGCGGTCGGTTCGCTGCGCCGCGACGACGGCGGCCTGGACCGCTTCCTGACCTCGTTGGCCGAAGCGCACGTCCACGGCGTCGAAGTCGACTGGACGCCCCTGCTCGACGGCGGCCGGCTCGTCGACCTGCCCACCTACCCCTTCCAACACCAGCGCTACTGGCCCCGGGTCGAAGCGCTCACCGCCGAGGACTGGCGCTACCGGGTCGCCTGGCGGCGGGTGACCGAGGCGCGGCGAGCGCCGACCGGGCATTGGCTCGCGGTGGTGCCCGCCGACGGCGCGGTGATCCCGGAGCTCGGGCCCCACGTGGACATCGTGGAGGTGGACCGGCTCGCCGAACGCCTGGGCGGCGGCGAGGTCGACGGGGTGCTGTCGTTCCTCGCGCCACAGGACACCCTGACGGCCCTCCGGCTCCTGGTCGGCGCGGACGTCGTGGTCCCGCTGTGGCTGGTCACCTCCGGCGCGGTCGCGGCGACGCCCGGTGACGTCGTGCGCGACCCGGGGCAGGCCCAGCTGTGGGGCCTCGGGCTCACGATCGGGCTGGAGCAGCCCCACCGCTGGGGCGGCCTCGTCGACCTGCCCGAGGTCGTGGACGACCAGGTGCGGGACCGGCTGTTCGCGGTGCTCTCCGGCGACGAGGACCAGGTGGCGGTCCGGGCCGACGGCGCCTACGCGCGCCGCCTCGTGCGAGCGCCGCGCGACCGGGGCGGACGCGCCTGGCGGCCGAGGGGGACGGTGCTGGTCACCGGCGGCACGGGCGGGCTCGGCGCGCACGTGGCCCGCTGGCTCGTCCGGCACGGAGCCGAGCAGGTGGTCCTGGCCGGCCGCCGCGGCCCCGACGCGCCCGGTGTGGCCGAACTCGTGGCCGAGCTGGGCGACCGGGTCGCCGTCGCGGCCTGCGACGTGGCCGACCGCGCCGCGGTGCGGGACCTGCTGGCGTCCCTGCCCGGCCTGACGGCCGTGGTGCACGCCGCCGGGGTCGGCCAACACGGCACCCCGGTGACGGAGATCGACGACCTCGACGACGTGCTGCGGGCGAAGGTCGTCGGCGCGGAGAACCTCGACGCGCTGCTCGACCACGACGCGCTCGACGCCTTCGTGCTCTTCTCGTCCGGGGCCGGCGTGTGGGGCGGCGGCGGGCAGGGCGCATACGCGGCGGCCAACGCCCACCTGGACGCGCTCGCGCGGCGGCGCCGGGCGAAGGGCGGCAACGCCACGTCGATCGCCTGGGGCGCCTGGGCGGGCGAGGGCATGGCGAGCGGCGCCGCGGGTGAGCGGTTCCGCCGGCTCGGGGTGGTCGAGATGGACCCGCTGGTGGCGGTGCGGGCCCTCCGGGAGCTGGACGAGCCCAATGTCGTCGTGGCCGACATCGACTGGTCGGCGTTCGGGCCGAGCTACGCCGTCGCGCGCCGGCGGCCGCTGCTGGACGAGGTCTTCACGCCGGACGCCGCCGAGGGACCTGAGGCGCCGCACCCGGTCGTCGCGGACGCCCTCCCGCTGGTCCGCGCGCACGTGGCGGCCGTGCTGGGCATGGAGTCGGGTGACGCGGTCGACGTCCGGCGCGCGTTCAAGGACCTCGGCTTCGACTCGGTCACGGCCGTCGAGCTGCGCAACCGGCTGGCCGGCGCGACCGGCGCGCGGCTGCCGACGACGGTCGTGTTCGACCACCCGAACTGCGCCGCCCTCGCCGACTACCTCGGCGCGGGTCCCGCGCCGGAGCGGACCGCGACCCGCGCCGCCGCCGACGAGCCGATCGCGATCGTGGCGATGAGCTGCCGGTTCCCCGGCGGGGTCGCCTCGCCCGAGGACCTGTGGCGGCTGGTGGCCGACGAGGTCGACGCGATCTCCGACTTCCCGACCGACCGCGGCTGGGCCGCGTCCGGCACGGGCGGGTTCCTCCACGACGCCGCCGAGTTCGACGCGGGCCTGTTCGGCATCTCGCCGCGCGAGGCGACCGCCATGGACCCGCAGCAGCGGCTGGCGCTGGAGTGCGCGTGGGAGGTCTTCGAACGGGCGGGCATCGACCCCGCGTCCCTGCGCGGCAGCCGGACCGGCGTGTTCGTCGGCGCGCTGGCCCAGGACTACGGGCCCCGCATGCACCGGGCGCCCGCCGACTTCGCGGGCTACCTGGCCACCGGCAGCACCGGGAGCGTGCTCTCCGGCCGGATCGCCTACACCTTCGGGCTGGAGGGCCAGGCGGTGACCATCGACACCGGGTGCTCCTCGGCGCTGGTGGCGCTGCACAACGCGTGCCAGGCGGTGCGGAGCGGTGAGTGCTCGCTGGCCCTGGCCGCCGGGGTGACGGTGATGGCGACGCCCGGCGCGTTCGCCGAGTTCGAGCGCCTGGGCGGGATCGCGCCGGACGGCAGGTGCAAGGCGTTCGCGGACGGGGCGGACGGCACCGGTTGGGGCGAGGGCGTCGGGGTGCTGCTGGTGGAGCGGCTGTCCGAGGCTCGTCGTCACGGTCGTCGGGTGTTGGCGGTGGTCCGGGGTTCGGCGGTGAACCAGGACGGCGCGTCGAACGGGCTGACCGCGCCGAGCGGTCGTGCGCAGCGGGGCGTGATCCGGGAGGCGCTGGCGAACGCCGGTCTTGCCCCGGCCGAGGTCGACGTGGTGGAAGGGCATGGCACGGGGACGCGGTTGGGTGATCCGATCGAGGCCCAGGCGTTGTTGGCGACCTATGGTCAGGATCGTGCTGTGCCGTTGTTGCTCGGGTCGGTGAAGTCGAACATCGGGCACACGCAGGCGGCTGCGGGTGTTGCCGGTGTGATCAAGATGGTGTTGGCGATGCGGCACGGGGTCGTGCCCTCCACGCTGCACGTGGGTGAACCTTCGTCCCTTGTGGACTGGTCGACCGGTTCGGTCGAGGTGGCGCGGGAGTCGGTGTCGTGGCCCGATCAGGACCGGCCTCGTCGGGCGGGCGTGTCGTCGTTCGGGATCGGCGGGACGAACGCGCACGTGATCTTGGAGCAGGCTCCGGCGGTTGAGGAATCGCACACGCCTGTGGGTGGTCCGGTGCCGTGGGTGGTGTCTGCCGCGTCCTCGGAGGCGTTGCGGGAGCAGGTTCGGCGGTTGTCGGGGTGGCCGGGTTCGG
>NZ_BAAAKE010000065.1:0-2652 GCF_039527585.1 Saccharothrix xinjiangensis
TGCCGTCGGACCTGTCGGTGGTGGCCTATGACGACGAGGTGGCGGCGTTGTTCACCCCGGCGCTCACGGCCGTGCGCCCGCCGCGGCGTTCGATCGGGCGGGCGGCGGTGTCGTTGTTGGCGGCCCGGTTGCAGGACCCGGGCCGGCCGACGCACCGGGTGGTGATCACCCCGTCTTTGCGGGTGCGCGGTTCGACGGCCCCGCCCCCGGTCTGACCGACCTCGTCACCTGGCGAGCCAGCCGCCGTCGACGGGGAGCACGGCGCCGTGGACGTAGTCCGCCGCGCGGGAGCACAGGAACAGCACCGCGCCGGCGATGTCGTCGGGGTCGGCCCAGCGCCCGGCCGGGATGCGGTCGAGGATGGACCGGTTGCGGTCCGGGTCGGCGCGCAGCGCGGCGGTGTTGTCGGTGGCGACGTAGCCGGGGGCGACGGCGTTGACGTTGACGCCGCGGTGGGCCCATTCGTTGGCCAGGGCCTTGGTCAGGCCCGCCACCGCGGACTTCGACGCGGTGTAGCCGGGCACGGTGACGCCGCCCTGGAAGCTCAGCATCGAGGCGATGTTGACGATGCGGCCCGTGCCGCGGGCCAGCATCGCCCGGCCGACCTCGCGCGAGAGCGTCCAGGTCGCGCGCAGGTTGACCGCCAGCACGTGGTCGAAGTCGGCGTCGCTGTGCTCGGCGGCCGGTGCGCGGCGGATCGTCCCGCCGTTGTTGACCAGCACGTCCACCTCCCTCCCCGCCAGCAGCGCGCCGAGTTCGGCGACCTGGTGGGGGTCGGCCAGGTCGGTGCGCACGGGGGTGAACACCCGGCCCCGGCCCTCCACGGCGGTGCGCACCGCGCTGGGGCCCTCGGGCATGGACGAGCCGATGCCGACCACGTCGGCGCCCGCCGATGCCAGCAGCCGTGCCACGGCCAGGCCGATGCCCCGGCCGGCGCCGGTGACGGCCGCGGTCCGGCCGGTCAGGTCGAACAGGCCGGCCACCTCGGGGTTCATCGCAGCACCGCCGCGGGGTGGGGGTCCATGTCGTCGAAGGACTGGTTCTCCCCGGCCATGGCCCAGACGAAGCCGTAGGAGGCGGTGCCCACACCGCTGTGCAGCGACCACGGCGGGGAGATCACCGCCTGCCGGTCGGCCACCACCAGGTGCCGGGTCTCGTGCGGCTCGCCGAGCAGGTGCACCACGCGGGCGTCCTCGGGCAGGCCGAAGTAGAGGTAGACCTCCATGCGGCGGTCGTGGGTGTGGGCGGGCATGGTGTTCCACATGCTGCCGGGGTGCAGGGTGGTCACCCCCATCACGACCTGGCAGCTGCGGACGCCGTTCTCGTGGATGTACTGGGTCAGCGTGCGGCGGTTCGACGTCAGCGGGTCGCCGAGTTCGCGCACCGTGCCGCCGCCCGGCTCGACCAGCACCGTCGGGTGCGCGGTGTGCGCGGGCGCGGAGAACAGGTAGAACGCGGCGGGCGCGTCGGCGTCGTCGGAGGCGAAGGAGACCTCCTGGGCGCCCCGGCCGATGTAGAGGCAGGCGGTCGGGGCGAGCCGGTGCTCCTCGCCGTCCACCGTCACCGTCCCCGCGCCGCCCACGTTGACGACCCCGGCCTCACGGCGGTCGAACAAGCGCTCGGCCCGGATCTCGGGGAACGCGGGGAGGGACAGGGGACCGGTGCGCGGCAGCACGCCCACCAGCACCACCCGGTCGTGGTGGCTGTGCACCGCCCGCACCTCATCGGCGACGAACAGGTCCTCGACCAGGTAGTGCCCCCGCAACTCCTCCGTCGTCATCGACGGCACCTGCTGCGGCGCGGTCGCATAGCGCTGCTCCACGGACGTCGCCCTCCTCTTGCTGATCGTTTCGTCGTCTAATGACGAGAAGCAGTCAATATCAGGCAAGAAAGAAGGGCAATACTGATCGGTTCATTTATTACGATCAGTTTCGATCACGGTGGGAGGGGTGTGGTGCTGGTGGACGAGCCGTGGGCGGCGTCCGTTGTGGACGCCGCCCACGGGCGTTTCCGTGCCGGTGCCGCCGGGCCCTTCCGCCCCGCCGGAACCCGGGCGGTGCGCCGCTCCCTCCCTACCGCAGGGGTTCGACGTACCTGCCGTCGACGTGCAGGCTGCTCTTGGCCGCCAGGCCCGAGTAGGCGTAGTCGACCTTGATCTTCGCGGGCACCCCGCCCACCTGGAAGTCGATCTCCTTCTTGCTGAACCACAGGCGCGCGTCACCCACCTGCTCGCCGTCGACGGACACCAGGATCTTGCCGGTCATCGAGCTGTGGTCGATCTCGACCTCGTGCTCGCGCTCGGCCACCGTGACACGCCAGACGTGATCTGCTTCGCTCATGTGGAACCCCTGTCTCGTCCTCGGTGGGATCCCTCTACCCAACCCGGCTCGCCCTCACACCTGCCGCTGATCGAGGGCCGGCGTCAGGACAGTGCGAGGACGGCGCAGGACGCGGCCAGGCCCAGGCACAGCGGTGAGTAGTAGCGCCGGTCGAGCCGGGCGAACTCGGTCGTGCGGCGGAACGACAGCGCCGGCCCGGCCGCGCCGAGCAGGAGTGCCACGCCGAGCGTCATGCCCGGTGTCGGCAGCCTGTCGACGGGGACGTCGACCACCCGGCGGGCGAAGTCCTCGCGGGTGCGCAGCGGCCACGGCG
>NZ_BAAAKE010000066.1:0-2602 GCF_039527585.1 Saccharothrix xinjiangensis
TCGTTGGCCGAAGCGCACGTCCACGGCGTCGAAGTCGACTGGACGCCCCTGCTCGACGGCGGCCGGCTCGTCGACCTGCCCACCTACCCCTTCCAGCACCGGGACTACTGGCTCGACGTCAGGTCGTCCGCGCACGCGACTCACCCGCTGGTCGACACCGAGGTCGAGTTCGCGGACGGCGCGGGATCGCTGTCCACCGGGCGGTTCTCGTTGCGCGCGCAGCCCTGGCTCGCCGACCACGTCGTGGCGGGGGTGGTCCTGTTCCCCGGCACGGCGTTCCTGGAGCTGGTGGCGCACGCGGGCGGCCGGCTGGGGTGGGCGGGAGTCCGCGACCTCGTCGTGGAGACGCCCCTCGAACTGCCGGCGGACGACGTGGTGGACGTGCAGGTGCTGGTGGGCGCGGTCGACGACTCCGGTTGCCGACCGGTGAGCGTGCACGCCCGCACGGCGGCCCACCCCGAGTGGCGCAGGCACGCCACCGGCACGGTGACCGGGACCGGGGCGCCGGAGTCGCCCGGTCGACTGGCGTGGCCGCCGGAGGGCGCGACGCCGCTGGACGTCCGGTACGACGTGCTGGCCGAGACCGGGTTCGAGTACGGCGCCGCGTTCCGGGGGCTGCGCGCGGCCTGGCGGCGCGGTGACGAGCTGTTCGCCGAGGTCGACCGGGGCCCCGACCTGACGGGCTTCGGGCTGCACCCCGCCCTGCTCGACGCGGCGCTCCACCCGCTGCTGCTCGACGCCGGCGGCCTGCGGCTGCCCTTCGCGTGGACCGGGGTCCGCTGCGCGGCGACCGGGGCGACCACCCTGCGCGTCAGGCTCACCCCGGCGGGTCCCGACGCCTTCGCGGTCGCCGTGACCGACACCGACGGCAACCCGGTGGCCTCGGTCGAGTCGTTGTCGCTGCGACCCGTGGACACCGCCCGCCGCACCCTCTACGAACTGGACTGGCGGCCCGCGCCCGCGATCGGGCGGCCGGCGGCGACGACCACCTTCACGTGCCCGCCGTCGACCGCGACGCGGGACCTGCTGGCGCAGGTCGTCGGCGTGATCCGGGACTGGCCGGCGGCCGGGCGCCGGGCGGACGAGCGGCTGGTCCTCGTGACCAGGAACGCCACGGGGCCCGACCCGGACCTGGCGCACGCCTCCGTGTGGGGCCTGGTCCGCTCGGCGCAGGCCGAGCACCCCGACCGGTTCGTCCTCGTCGACGTGGACGAGGACGGCGCGGTACCGGACGAGGTGGGGCTGGACGAGCCGCAACTGGCGGTCCGCGCGGGCGCGGTGCTGGTGCCGAGGCTGCGCCGGACCTCCGCCGAGCCCGGCCCGGCCCTGACCGGCACGGTGCTGGTCACCGGCGCGACCGGGACGCTGGGCGGCCTGGTCGCCCGGCACCTCGTGACCGCGCACGGCGTCCGGCGGTTGGTGCTGGCGAGCCGCACCGCGACGGTCGAGCGGTTCGCCGACCTGGTCGGGTCGGGCGTCGAGGTCGACGTGGTCGCGTGCGACCTGTCCGACCGCGACCAGGTGGCGGCGCTGCTCGCGGACCACCCCGTCGACGCCGTCGTCCACACCGCGGGCGTCCTCGACGACGGCCTGGTGGAGTCGTTGACCCCGGAGCGGTTCGACACCGTGCTGGCCCCGAAGGCGGACGCGGCCCGGCACCTGCACGAACTGGCGGGCGACCTGTCCCACTTCGTGCTGTTCTCGTCCATGGCGGGCGTGGTCGGCACCCCCGGGCAGGGCAACTACGCCGCGGCCAACGCGTTCCTCGACGCGCTCGCCGCGCACCGGCGGGCGCGCGGCCTGCCCGCCGTGTCGGTGGCCTGGGGCCTGTGGGAGCAGCGCAGCGGCATGACCGGCGGCGTGGGCGACGTGGAACGCCGCAGGCTCGCGCGCACCGGCGTGGTCCCGCTGCCCACCGCGCAGGCGCTGGACCTGTTCGACGCGGCCCTCGGCGCGAGCGGGCCCTCGGTGGTCGCGACCAGGATCGACCCGCGCCTGCTGCGCACCGGCCCGGCGGTGCTGCGCGACCTGGCCGAGGGCACGACGGCGAGCCGCGGGCGGGCGCTAGCGGACGTGCCCGAGCCCGAGCGGCGGCAGGCCGCGATCGACCTGGTCCGCGCCCACGCGGCCGCGGTCCTCGGTCACCCGTCGCCGGAGGCCCTGGCCCGTGACCGGGCGTTCCGGGAACTGGGGTTCGACTCGCTGACCGGCGTGGAGCTGCGGAACCGGCTGGCGGCGGCCTGCGGCACGACCCTCCCGAGCACCCTGATCTTCGACCACCCGACACCGGAGGCGGTCGCCGACCGGTTGTTGGAGACGACGCCGAAGCACGACCAGGTGGCGCGCCTCGCCCTCGTCGACGACGACCCGGTCGTGGTGGTGGGCATGGCCTGCCGCCTGCCGGGCGGTGTGCTGTCCCCGGAAGACCTGTGGGACCTGGTGTCCGAGGGGCGGGACGTCATCTCGAACTTCCCGGCGGACCGGGGGTGGGGGTCCGGGTTCGGCGGGTTCGTCGATGATGTGGCGGGGTTTGATGCGGGGTTTTTCGGGATTTCGCCGCGTGAGGCTGTGGGGATGGATCCGCAGCAGCGGTTGGTGTTGG
>NZ_BAAAKE010000067.1:0-2523 GCF_039527585.1 Saccharothrix xinjiangensis
TGCCGTAGGGGATTGTTCGCCATTCGGGTTTGACTTGGTGGATGTGGTGCCAGATGTTCCAGAGGGTGGTTTCGGTGGGTCCACCCACACTGGTGATCGTGGTGTTGGGCGCGTTCCGGCGGATGTGACCCGGCAGGCTGAGCGGGATCTTGTCGCCGCCCAGCAGGGTGGCCCGGAGGGTGGTGAGCTGACCGGGCGAGGTGTTCTCCAGCAGCATGACCATCATGGCCGGGACGGAGTTCCACAGGGTGACGCCGTGTCGGGTGATCAGCTCGGCCCAGTGCACGGGGTCCCGCGTGCCGGCGGGTTCGGGGACGACGGCCGTGCCGCCCGCGCCGAGGACGCCGAAGACGTCGAAGACGGACATGTCGTGGTGGAGACCGGTGAGCGCGAGGACGCGGTCGTCCGGGCCGATGTCGAACTCGTCGATGGTCTCGCGCAGTGCGTTGACCACGCCGCGGTGCTCGATCATCGCGCCCTTGGGCGTCCCGGTCGAACCGGAGGTGAGCAGCACGTAGGCCAGGTCGTGCCCGTCGGTCTCGACCGGGAGCGCGCCCCGGCCGCTGTCGTCGGGCAGCGGGGAGTCCACGCACAGCACCTCCACCCCGTCCGGGACCAGGCCCCGGTCGAGGACGGTCGTCTGCGTCAGCACCAGTTCCACGCCGGCGTTGTCGAGGACGCGCCGGATGCGTTCGGCGGGGTTCGCCGCGTCGACCGGGAGGTATGGCGCGCCGCTGTACAGGACGCCGTAGGCGGCGACGAACTGCTCCCAGCCCTTGTCCATGAGGATGGCCACCGGGTGGTCCACCCGGGCCCCGTGGTCGCGCAGCCACCAGCCGACCCGGCGGGCGGCGTCGTGCAGTTCGGCGTAGGTCAGCGACCGGTCCGGCGCCACGACCGCGATCTGCTCGGGGCGGACACCGACCTGGTCGAGGAACAGGTCCTGGACCAGGGCGTCGTCCTCGACCACCCGGTCCGGGCCCGCGAGGACCCGACCCGGCACCGGGCCGACCACGTCGTCGTCCGACCACGCCGCGTCGTCGTCGGCCAGGCGGCGCAGCGCCGTGGTGAGCGCGGCGAACATGTCCTCGACCACGCCGGGCGGGAACAGCTCCTCCACCACGTCCCAGTGCAGCTCCAGCCGGTCGCCGCGCTCGTTGACCTGGAAGTCCAGCCAGACCTGGGAGGTCTGGGAGATCGCGAAGGCCGGCCGCAGGACCTCGTCCAGCGCGGTGGACCGCCCGGTGGCGAGCCCCAGGGCGCTGGTCATGACGACGGGCATCAGGGCGCGGTCGAAGCCGCCTTGTTGGCGCATGAGTTCGCGGAGGATCCAGACGCCGGAGACGTGCTGGTAGCTGAGGTCCTGCCAGAGCTGTTCCTGGAGGCGGCGTGCGCGCACGTCGAACGGGGCGGCTTCGCGGTTGTCGACCTCGACGAAGGTGAAGGACGCGAACTGTCCGACGACGCGGTCGACGTCGTCGTGCACCGGTAGCCGGTTCATCCGGGGGACGTTGAGGGTGAAGTGCCTGCTCTCGCTCCACCGGCCCAGGACCTCGGCGAACACCGCCAGCAGCAGGCCCGACGGCGACAGGCCCCGCACGCCCGCCGCACCGCGCAACGCCGACCACTCGTCACCGGACAGGGTCGCGTTCCGACGGGTGAAGTGGGGGTCGGCCACCTCGCGCGGGTCGATCGCCAGCGGCAGGCCGGGCGCGGGCGGCAGCTCGGCGACCCGCTCCCGCCAGTACCGCTCGCTCTGCCGCGCCAGCTCCGTGCCCGCCAACCGGTCCTCGGTGAGCACGTAGTCGCGGAAGGACACCTCCGGCAGCGGCAGCCTGGCGCCCGGCTCGACGTAGAGCCGCGACAGCTCGTCGAACAGCACCTGCCAGCTCGTGTTGTCGCAGATCAAGGCGTCCAGGCTGACGTGGACCCGGCACCGGTCGCTCGGCAGCGCGGTCGCGCTCACGTCGAACAGCGGCCACTGGTCCAGCGGGCGCATCTCGTGGGAGAGCCGGTCGCGGAGCGCGGCCAGCTCGCGCGCTGCCGAGTCGTCGTCGGCGCCCCGCAGGTCGTGGACGGTCAGCGACCACTCGCCGACGTCCGCGAGCACCCGCTGCCGCCCCAGCTCGGCGTCCACCACGAGGCGCAACGCGTCGTGCCGCTCGACCAGCCCGCGCCACGCGCCCTCGAACCGCGCCAGGTCCAGGCCGGTGGCCTCGAACTCCAGGTACACGTGCGTGGACACGTTGCCCAGCTCGAAGTCGGCCGACCGGCCCAGGCAGTAGACCTGCTGGGTGTCGGTGAGCCGGAACCACTCGTACCGGTCGTCGGCCGACCCCACCACCGCGGTGGGCAGCGGGGTGTCGTCCGCGATGCCCCCGGCGAGCCGGTTGCGGTCGATGAGCGTGGCCATCCGCGCCACCGATCCGGCGGAGAAGACGTCGCGCAGGGCCACGTCGACGTCGAGTTCGCCGCGGATGCGGGAGACCAGTCGGGTGGCGGTCAGCGAGTCGCCGCCCAGTT
>NZ_BAAAKE010000068.1:0-2061 GCF_039527585.1 Saccharothrix xinjiangensis
CCGGCAGACGTGCCCGCGCCGGACGCGTCAGGCGCGGACGGCGGCGCATCACCCGCAGCACGCTCTGCTGTGTGGGCAGCGGAGCCCCTTTTTCCTCCAGGTCCGCGAGGCGCACCTGGACGAGCTGGTCCGCGTCCCGCTGCTGGCCACCATCGCGGCGATCGTGTTCCGGCAACAGGGCGACCGGCCGCTGCCCGACAACCAGTACGAGCTGTACGAGGCCTACCTGGCCTACCTGAAGTCGGCGCGCACGTCCACGAGCCCGTTCGAGCAGCACGGCGACGCGCTGCTGGAGCACCTCGGCCGCACCCGCCTGGAGACCGACGACTCCTTGGCGGGGGCGGCGCACGACTGGGTCCGTGCCCACCTCGGCGTCGGCGCCCGGCGCGATGACCCGGTCGCCTTCCTCGCCTCGGTCGGCCCGCTGGTGCGCCACGACGACGAGCTCCGCTTCCTGCACCACAGCTTCGCCGAGCACCTGGCCGCCACCGCCCGGGCCCGCCTGCTGCCCGAGCGGTTCTCCGCCGACCACGACGAGTTCGCGCACCTGCTCCACGCGGCCCGACCCGAGGAGCGCGGCGAGCACGCCCGGACCGTGCTGCTCCACTACACCCGGCTGCGACCCGACCAGGCGGACGCCCTGCTCGGGTCGCTGCACGCTGGCGACGCGGAGCAGCACCTGCTGGCGGCGCGGCTGCTGGCCAGGCGGGCGCCGGCGAGCAGGCGCTTCCTGGACGGCTTCCTGGCGACCGCCCGGGACTGGGCCGTGACGACCAGGAGCCCCGCCCTGGCCATCGTGGCCCAGGCGAGCCGCGCCACCCACCACCCCGGCCTCGTCGACTGGCTGACCGGTCTGGTGCGCGCCGGGCAGGCGCCGTGGACATCCCGGGTGGAGGCCGCCACGGCCCTGGCCACCCGGCTGCGCGGCCCGCACTCGGTCGCGGCGGTCGCCTTCCTCCGCGACCTCGTCGACGATCCCGACGCGGCGGTCGACCAGCGGCTAGGGCGTGTCCTCAAAGCCAGATGAGCAGTGTGGCGAGGTCGATCATGCCTCGGTAGGAGGTGGCTGTCTTGTCGAAGCGGGTGGCGATGGCGCGGAACTGCTTGAGCCGGTTGAAGCAACGCTCGACCACGTTGCGGCGCTTGTAGGCGGTGCGGTCGAAAGCCGGTGGGCGACCACCGGCCCGGCCACGGCGCAGCCGGTTGGCCTGCTGGTCCCGCCGTTCGGGAAGGGTCGCCGGGATGCGGCGTTTACATAGGTAAGTGCGGATGGCGCGGCTGGAGTAGCCCTTGTCCGCGATCACCCGGCTCGGCCGCGTGGCGGGCCGTCCCGGTCCCCGCCGGTCGAATCGGATACCGGCCATGACCCGGGTGAACACGGTGCAGTCGTTGACGTTGCCGCCGGTCAGGACGACCGACAGGGGTCTGCCACGGCCGTCGCACGCGAGGTGGATCTTGGTGCTGGGTCCGCCTCGGGAGCGGCCGATGGCATGATCACCTGGCTCGCTGTGCCCGCCGCACGACCCGACCGCCCCCCGTGTGGGACACGGTCGCGCGACGGGCGCCGGCGGCGTGCTGATGGGCGCGCACGATGCCGGAATCGACCGCGACCTCGCGGTCGAGCTCGTCGATCGCCTCGGCGATCACCCGCACCTTCGACACGAGCGTGGTGAGGGTGCCGTTGCGCGACCAGCGCCAGAACCGGTTGTAGACCGTCTTCCACGGCCCGTAGCGTTCGGGCAGGTCACGCCAGGCCACGCCGGTCTTCGCCTTGAACAACATCCCGTTGACCACCCGACGGTCGTCCACCCGCGGACGCCCCTTCACGCCCGAAGCGGGCAGCAACGGCTCGATCGCCCGCCACTGCTCATCGGTCAACTCGTGCCTGCGAATCACGACCCGACATCAAAGCAGATCGACCACACCTGCTTTGAGGACAGGGCCTAGGGGCTGTTTGGGGTTCGGATCTAGGTGGGGTCCGGTGGTGTGCTGGTGGGGCTGGTAGAACACGGGTGTGGCGCGTTTTGATCTGACCGATGCCGAGTGGGCGTTGATCGAGCC
>NZ_BAAAKE010000069.1:0-1913 GCF_039527585.1 Saccharothrix xinjiangensis
CCCGCACATCCCTGAACGCGTCGCCATCAAGGACGCCGGGGACGCGGCACTCCCGCTCCGTCTCTCGGATGGCAGCGCGGCGGGACAGGTCGCCGACCTCTACGCCGAGCTGGCGGACCAACTCGTGCGGGAGATCGGCGTATGAGCGCCGCCCGCAAGCCCGTCCGCGCCCGGCCCGAGGCGACCTCGCCTTTGGCCGGCACCCGAGCACCCCTCGTTCCGAACGTCGAACCGCTCCGGGTGGGGGACACGCACCCCTCCCCACCTGCGGACTCACAGAGTCACAGAGTCACAGAGTCACAGACTCTGTCAGTCCGTGAGCCCTCCGAGCAGCCCCGGTACCTGACCCTCGTCCGCAAGGAAGCCCGCCTCCGCCCCGACCAGGCAACCGCGCTCGCGGACCTCCGGCGGCGCCTGGCTCGCTCCCGCACCGACCGCTCCGAGACCATCACCGACAACACCCTGCTCCGCATCGCCGTGGACCTCCTCCTGGCCCACGCCGACCGTCTCCACGGGGACACCGAAGAACAGCTCACCGAGTCCGCGCTTCGCAGCACATAGCGCCCCACCTGCGGACTCACAGAGTCACAGAGTCACAGAGTCACAGAGTCACAGAGTCACAGAGTTGAACTCCCAACGCTCCCAAGGGTGAAAGCGGCCATCAGCCGCCCCAGACAGCGCGTAATGTCGCACCACGCACCGATAGATCAACAGACCCCAGACATGCGAAAACCCCCACCGGGTTTGTTCCACAAGGTTGGCGCCTAGTGGACCGGAAGGGGTTTCGCGTTAGCTGCTTAGGCCAGTGCCGAGTGTACGGGAGAGAACTCTCCCCGACCACGGGCACCGGCCGGAAAGGCCTACGTGCCCACCCAGAAGAAGTCACCGACCGTGCCCAAGCAGGCCACGGTGACCAACATCCGCCCCGGCCGGAGGCTCCTGCCGATCCCGGGGATCAAGCCGGGGTGGTCGTTCAACCCCGAGACCCGCGAGATCTTCCACCAGGCCCGCAAGGACGATGTGCCGCTGCCGGTCGGTGTGGTGCCGCCCGTGCTCGGCCGGATCACCTGGCGCATGGCGAACCGCATGCACACCAAGCTCTCCGTCCTGCTCCTGGACGACGAGGGTCACCGCCGCGTGGTGTCCATGTCCGCGCTCCTGGACGGCACCTGGGCCGACGCCCTCGGCCAGCCCCGGCCGGTCGGCGCGGACGCCCGGCAGGCCTTCGCGCAGGTGATGCGCGACGAGGTGCTGGCCGCGCCGGAGATGCCGGCCGTTCCGGTGAAGGACAAGGACGGCGGGATCCTGCTGCCCGAGGCGGACTCCCAGACCTCCGGGTACCTGCGGCTCGGCGACCCCGACGAGAAGGCCGCCATGGCCGCGTGGCGGCGCATCATGACCCTGGCCAGCCAGGCAGACCGGACCACGCTCGCCGTGGCGGCCTGGATGGGCGGCATCCTCGCCTCCTGCTGCCAGGGAGTGAACAGCGCTGCCCTGAACCTGTACGGCACCGGCCAGAAGGGGAAGTCCAGCGCGCAGAAGGTCGGCGCCGGGCTAATGGGCGACAACACCGAGGCAGGCGAGATCTTCGGCGGGATGAACACCACCGGGAACGCCTGGTTCGACCTGCTGCAGGAGATCCGGTACCTGACCGCCGGGCGCGAGGAGTGGTCCTCCTCCGGGATGACCCTGCGCCAGAAGCAGGAGTTCGTCTCCAAGACCCTGGTCGGCGCCCGCCGGCCCCGGCTCGGCCGGGACGGCGAGCGGAAGATCGGCATCGGCACCCACCACGGCCTGACCGTCTACAGCTCCAACGAGTCGCTGATCACCCCGGGCCAGCCGGAGAGCTTCGCGTCCCGGCTGATCCAGCTCGGCCAGCCGCTCTTCGCCAACGGCGACGCGGCCGATGAGGC
>NZ_BAAAKE010000070.1:0-1676 GCF_039527585.1 Saccharothrix xinjiangensis
ATGCATCGTCCTCCACCTCAGATGAAGATCCACAGAACACGCCCTAGCCTGTCGGCGCCATCGCCCCCGCTCGGTGGCGTGCCGCCGACACCCCGGTGTTGGCGCTCGCCGCAGACCTGGTCACCGCCGCGATGTCGGCTCTGCTCACGCGGTTGTCGGTATTGTCACCGAGTACCGCGATCTGCTCGGCCAGCGGCAGCTTCTGCCACTGCGGCGACACCGGCCCGACGTGCCCGGGAAGGGCGGGCTCGTCCTTCGTCACCGCCAGCGTGGCACCGACCGGGCCACGCGCCGCGACGGTGCCGTACATGTTGCCGGTCCACTGGCGGACGCCGTAGTACTCCGACCCGACCCATTGCGACAACAGGATGTGGGAGTTCGCCAACGTCGAGTACGGATGCACGATCGGCGCGTAGATGTTCTGGGCCTGCGCGTAGGTCACCTGGGTCTTCGGGGCGGTCCACAGGCCTGTCGGGTACGTCGCCGTCTGGGTGACCGCGCCGCGGCCGCCGTTGAGGAACGACAACACGACCCGCCCCTCGATGACCTGTGCCGACAACTCGCCGATGGCTTCGTTGCGACTCGGTGCGTTGATGATCGGCGTGATCGGCCCGTACTGGCGCCAGTCCCAGCGACCGGAGCCGTCGACGCCCCAGAAGCGGTACTGGCTGTAGTTCCACATCTTGTCCCACGGCACCCGCATGAGGTGGATGCCACCGCCATTCCAGCGGCCCTCGTTGGTCCCGTAGACGTAGACGAAGTTCTCACCCGGCCACATGATCATGGTGTTGTTCTGGAACAGGCTCATGTCGCCGCTGTTCCAGTAGTCCATGTTCTCCCGGTTGGTCTCCAGGTTCCACGTGGTGGTCCAGTTCTCCGCGTTGGTGTCGGTGGACGTCCACAGCCGGGAGTACCAGGTGCGCCAACTGCCACCGGCACTGGGGATGCCGCCCTGCTCGGGGATCGCCCAGTCCCGCACACCGAACGTGGTCATGATGTAGCGGCCGTCGGGCAGGTGGATCAGGTCGTTGGGGATCTCGGTGACGACCTGCCCCGGCGTGTTCCTGGCGTAGTCGGGATCGTTGTGCCGATAGGGGATCAACTCCTTGGCCCGTGAGCCACCGATGGCGTTGTCCCAACGGATACCGTTCTGCAGGTCGGTGTTCGACTGGCGCAGCCCGACGGGCGAACGCCACCCGGTGACGTTGACCGGCACCGGCTGGTCGAAGGTGTCGCCGAAGATCGAGATGCAGTAACCGTGGTTGGTCCGTGCCGTGAACCCGAGGTCGGTGCCTCGGAAGCCGAACCGGGCCGTCTCGTTGCCCGTGAGGTCCTTGAGGTAGCCGGCACGCGGTGTGCCGGCTGCGCTGGCCGTCGCGGCGCCGAGCCCGCCGCCGGCGCCGAGCAGTGCGCCGGCGGCCCCCTTGAGGAACGTCGCACGGCTGATGCCGCGGCCCGTCCGTGCTGTCGGATCGGTGCCATCGCCGCTGGTGTGCTCGTCGCGTCGCATTCCGCCCCTTCAGGAGTGACCGCTGTGTGACCACGACGCTACCTACTGTTCCAGAAAACCGGAATGACCAGATTTTGCCAGTGCCGGAACGTCAGTCCTGAAACCGGACAGCAGGTCGGCTAGGGCGTGTTCTGTGGATCTTCATCTGAGGTGGAGGACGATGCAG
>NZ_BAAAKE010000071.1:0-1460 GCF_039527585.1 Saccharothrix xinjiangensis
GGGGGGTGTCCCTATGTGGTTGTCAAGCCGCAGCCGGCGTGGGAGCGGTGTCGGGGTGTCGGTAGTGGGTCTTGGTGCGGAGCATGGCGAACAGGACGTCGCAGCGTCGTCGGGCCAGGCAGATCAGTGCGGCGTTGTGTTTCTTCCCCTGGTCGCGTTTGCGCTGGTAGTAGGCCCTGCTGGTCGGATCGGAGAGGGCCGCGAACGCGGCGAGGAAGAACGCCCGTTTGAGTTTGCGGTTGCCGGTCCGGGCCGGATGCTCGCCTTTGATCGACGAGCCGGAGCGTCGGGTGACCGGGGCGATGCCGGCGTAGGCGGCCAGGTGGGCGGAGCTGGCGAAGCCGGAGGCGTCGCCGACCTCGAGCAGGATGCGGGCTGCGGTCCTGACCCCGATGCCGGGCATCGAGATCAGGACCGGGGCGAGAGGGTGCGCATCAAGCATCCCCTCGACCTCGTCGGCGACGCTTCTGCGTTGGTGCAGCACGGTCTTGAGGCTGTCGGCAAGTCTGGGCAGCACGGTGTCGGCGGCCGTGGTGCCGGGAACGGTCACGGTCTGTTCGTCCAGGGCGGTCCAGATCTGCTCGACCAGCCTGTCGCCCATGCGGGGTGCGTGGGCAGTGGCGATCGCGGCGACTTTGCGTCGTCCGGCTTTGCGGATGCCGGCGGGGCCGCCGCAGCGGGACAGGATCTCCAGCACCGCAGCGTGCGTGATCCGTGGCCCGAGGGCGCGTTCGAGGGCGGGGTGGATGCCGGTGAGCAGGCCGCGGATGCGGTTGGAGATGCGGGTGGCCTCGGCGGCCAGGTCGTCGTCGAAGCCGACCAGCACGCCCAACTCGGCGAGGGTGTCGTCGCCGGTGTCGACCGCGCGGAGCGTGTGGGGCAGGGTGCGGGCGGCGTCGGCGATGACGTGGGCGTCGCGGGCGTCGGTCTTGGCGTTGCCGGGGTAGAGGTCGGCGATGCGGCGCATGGCCAGGCCGGGCAGGTAGGCGACCTGGTGACCGGCCGCGCGGGCGACCGCGACCGGCAGGGCGCCGATGGTGGCGGGCTGGTCGACCACGACCAGCACCGTCCCGTGGCGGGCGAGCTTGTCGAACACCGCCCGCAGCTTGGGCTCGCTGTTGGGCAACGGTGCGTCGTGCAGTCGCTTTCCGGTGGCGTCCAGGGCGACGGCGTGGTGTTCGCCCTTGCCGACGTCCAGGCCGAGGAACACCTGGTAGCCGCTGGTCATGCTGGGTGTCTTCCGTCTCGTGCCGGGTGGTCGCAGGTCGGGCATCGTCGGCCGGCAGCCACGTTACGACGAGACCTGCCCATAGGCGGCCGTGTCCCTATCAGCGGTCCGGCGATGCCACCGGGTCCGGTGACACCACCCCCCGGATCATGCCTTCGACTGGGGGCGTAAGTCATGCCGGACCCGGCGACCACAGCTCCTTGATCAGGAACCACGAAGAAGGTAACGGGGG
>NZ_BAAAKE010000072.1:0-1440 GCF_039527585.1 Saccharothrix xinjiangensis
CGGGGGTTCCTCTGTGTTTGTCAAGGCGTTGGGTCGGGCTCGGTTGTAGGCTTTGGTTTGGCGGGTTCGGGAAGTGACTTTTCCGAAGAGTCGGCTGTCGGGGTTGTGCCGGTCGCGCTGGATGTCAGAGTCGCCCCCGAATGTCCTCCCGGGCCCGCTTCCCTGGCTTGTCGAGGTTCGTCGGCGAGCATGAGGCGCCAGACGTGGTCGGCGAGGCGGCGTTTGAGGCAGCGCATGGCCTCGTTGTGGGTCTTGCCCTCGGCGGTCTTGCGGTCGTAGTAGGAGCGTCCGCGGCTGTCGGGCATGCGGATCTGTGTCAGGGCGATGGTGTGCAGGGCGTTGTTCAGCTTGCGGTCGCCCTCGCGGGACAGCCGGTGGCGGGCCTTGTTCGCGCTGGCGATCTCGATCGGGGCGACACCGGCGTAGACGGCGAACGCCGCCGAGGTCGGGAAGCGTGAGGCGCGTCCGGTGCGTCCGAGCAACCTTGCCGCCACCATCGGGCCGACCCCGACGATGTCGGTCAGGCTGCTTCCGGAGTCGGCGACCGCGTCCCGCATGCGTTGGGTGTTGGCCTTGAGGCGGGCGTCCAGGGCGCGGATGTCAGTGATCAACTCGCGGGCGAGTTCTTTGCGTGCCCGTTCCACCGGTGACGCAGGCCGGATCCCGGTCAGCGCCGCGCAGGCACGATCGGCGGTCAGGTCGGTGGAGACGCCGCCGGGCAGCAGGTCGCGCAGCAACGCGTGCAGCTGGTTGACCGTGCGGGTGCGCTGCTGGGTGAGGTTGCCGCGTCGTTCGTCCAGCATTGCGAGTACCGTCGTGGCGTCCTCGGCCGCGACGGGAGCGGTATCGCCGCGCAGGGCGGCCACGCCGGCCGCCGCCGCCGCGTCGAGCACGTCGTTCTTACGGCGTCCGCCCCGCGACAGCTCCCGCACCCGGGCGGTGGCCGTCGGCGGGACGTCCACCACGGTCTCGCCTCGCGCGATCAGCCATTGCGCCAGGTGCCGGCCGAGGCCGCGGGCGTTCTCCACCGCCCACCGACGTTCGCCGAACCGTCGCGCCCAGGTCAGCAGCCGCCGGTACTCGACCAGTGTGGCGTCCACACGGACGGTGCCCAGCGTGCTGTGGGTGTCGGAGTCCAGCGCCGCCGCCGTGTGGCTGGACTTGTGCGGGTCAACCCCGATCACGACCATCGACCGCAGATCCTTTCCCTTATCGGACAAGGAAAGCCACGGTCGACATTCCGACTTTCAGCGTGTGGAGCCCATTCCTCTGTTGAGTCAGACCGCGGCCGGCGCCGGGCCGGGCCGCAAACCCCCGGAGAGCCAGCCCAACGGGGCGGCAGGAAGCTCACGAGCGAGCCCGGCCCAGCGCCTCCGGCAGGCTACAACCAGTGATCACCCAGCCAGCCCAACCGGTACCTACATACAAGTCGGAAGCTCA
>NZ_BAAAKE010000073.1:0-1425 GCF_039527585.1 Saccharothrix xinjiangensis
TAAGGGGTCGATTGCGGTTGCTCGACGGGCTGGTTGATCCAGGTCGCATCGGGCAGTCGGGGTGGTCGGGGGCGGCGCGCGAAGCGTTGTGGGTGTCGGGTGTGGGCGCGGTCGAGGACGTCCTGGCGTTGGTCGCGGGTCTGGTCGGCGGTTCCGAAGTGGACGGACGCGGGGGTGTGCATGCCGATGCCGGAGTGGCGGTGTTCGTGGTTGTAGGCGAGGAAGAATTCTTCGCAGAAGGCGCGGGCGTCCTCCAGCGAGCCGAACCGGTCGGGGAAGTCGGGCATGTACTTCATCGTCTTGAACTGGGCCTCGGAGTAGGGGTTGTCGTTCGAGACCCGAGGACGGGAATGCGACCGGAGCACGCCGAGGTCGACCAGGAGTTCGGAGACGGGCTTGGAGACCATGGCGCCGCCGCGGTCGGCGTGGATCGTGTGCGGTTCGGTGCCGTTGCGGGCGACGGCGTCGGCGAGGAAGTCCCTGGCCACAACCGCGTCCTCCGCTGCGGCGACCAGCCATCCGGTGACATAGCGGGAAAAGATGTCGAGGATGACGTAGCACCGGTACCAGGTCCCCTTCACCGGGCCTTTTAACGCGGTGATGTCCCACGACCACACCTGATTCGGACCGCGGGCAAGGAGCTCCGGCCGCACCCGTGCAGGGTGGGTCGCGACGCGGCGGCGTTCCCGGACCTGCCCGGCGGCACGGGCGATCCGATACATCGTCGACACCGAGCACCAATAGCGGCCCTCGTCCAACTCCCGCGCCCACACCTGCGGGATCGCCAGGTCCCGGTAGGCGGGGCTGGTCAACACCTCCAGCACGGTCGCGCGTTCGGTGTCGTCCAGGGCGTGTGGCGGTGGTCGGCGGCGCGGCCGGGGTCCGTGCACCGGGCCCGTCACGCCGGTATGGCGATAGTGGGTGGCCCGGGACCTGCCGGTCAGCACGCACGACCTGGTCACCGGGACGTCAGCGGCGCGCAACTCGGTGAACGCGGCCGTCAGGACCTCGTCGGCGGCCTGTCCTCGTCCGTGCTCTCGGAGAGTTCTTCCAAGAGCGCGTGTGCTTTTCCCATGATGTCCAGTGCCATCCGCGTCTTGGCCAGGTCGGAGATCAGCTTCTCGTTCTGCCGGCGCAGCCTCTCCAACTCGATCTGCTCGGCCGATCGGCGTCCTCGTGTCGCCGGTGCCGCCGACTCCGCCGGCCCACCGCCCAACCGACCCGCCTCGCGCGCCCGAGTCCACTCGATGACGTGGGAGGAGTAGAGGCCCTCGCGTCGCAGGATCGCGCCTTTCTCCCCGTTCGGGGCGTTCTCGTACTCGGCGACGATGGCGAGCTTGTACTCGGCGGTGAACGCTCGCCGCGACGGGCGCGGCGCCGGATCGGACCGCTCTGCACCGGACGAACGCGGCTGCTTCTCGGATG
>NZ_BAAAKE010000074.1:0-1347 GCF_039527585.1 Saccharothrix xinjiangensis
GGTGAGGTTCACCCTGGGCAGTGGACACCGAGTTAGCAGGACCGAGGGTTCTGCTGGAAGGATGTCTTCATGCCGCCTCGGAAGCGCCGTTCCTACACGGCTGAGTACAAGGTCGAGGCCGCGCACCGGGTGATCGATTCCGGTCGTACGATCACCGAGGTCGCCCGTGAGCTGGGGATCGACGCGGGGATGTTGAGCGTCTGGGTCAAGGACGAGCGGCGCCGGATCGCCGCGGCCGAGGTCCATGGAGAGCAGCCCCTGGAGGCGGCCGAGCGGGCCGAGTTGCAGCGGTTGCGCCGGCAGGTGTCCGAGTTGGAGAAGGACAACGCGTTTTTGGTAAAAGCCTCGGCGTACTTCGCCGCGATGCAGAAGAACCGGCCCGGTTCCCTCTGATGGCGAAGTACGCCGGTCCCGACGACATCACCGGAGTGGCCGGTGTCGCCGTATCCGAGGGCGACCGGTTCGCGGTCCGGCGCATGGCGCGCCTGTTGAAGGTGTCCGCCTCCGGCTATTACGCCTACGTGAAGCGTTGTGCGGCAACGGTGTTGACGCCGCGGCAGCAGCGCCGTGCGGATCTGGAGGTGAAGATCGTCCAGGCGCACCAGGATTCCGGCGGGACCTACGGATCGCCCCGGATCACCGCGGAGTTGCGGGACCGGGGCGAGGTGGTCGGCGCCAAGACCGTCGCCAGGGTCATGGCCGACATCGGGATCGAGGGCGTCAGCCCCCGCACGTTCAGGGTGAGAACGACCGTGGCCGACCCGTCCGCGTCGTTCCCGCCGGATCTGGTCGACCGTCGGTTCGACCAGGGCCGCCCCGACGCCGTCTGGCTCACCGACATCACGTACCTGTCCTGCGGTGAGGGCGAGATGTTCCTGTGCGCGATCCGTGACGGGCACTCCCGCAGGGTGCTGGGCTACAGCGTCGCGGACCACATCGGCGCCGGGATGGTCACCACCGCCATCGAGGCAGCCGTGGCCGTCCGCGGCGGCGCGGTTCGTGGCACCGTGCTGCATTCCGACCGCGGCGGCGAGTACACGGCAAACCTGACCGCACAAGCGTGTTTGCGGCACGGGCTGCGCCGGTCGATGGGCGCGACCGGGATCTGTCGGGACAACAGCCCCGCCGAGTCGTTCTGGTCGACCTTCAAGCACGAGCACTACTACCGACATGCCTACGCCACGAAGACGGAACTCGTTGCCGTAGTTGACAACTGGATCCGTTTCTACAACAGTACGCGGCGGCACTCCAAGCTCGGGATGCGTAGTCCCGACGACTATGAGAAGTCACTCCGAGCAGCTGCCTGAATCTCGTAAGCCCCTGTCCACCGTTCGGGGTGAACCTCAT
>NZ_BAAAKE010000075.1:0-1078 GCF_039527585.1 Saccharothrix xinjiangensis
CATTAAAGGTGCATCACTATGGCTACATCTAAGCCTCGTTTAACGATTACTCTTGAGCCTTCTCATCATGCCGTAGTTTCTGAATTAGCGGCGCTTCGTGGTGTTTCTAAGTCAACGGTAGTGACTGAAATGCTGGGCGCTTCAATTCCGGCGCTTGAGCGTGTAACGAAGCTGCTGAGGGCGCTTGAGAGTGCTAAGTCGGGTGGGTACATAGATGAGTTCACGGCGAACCTTGAGGAGGCTGAGAGGACTCTTGCTCCGATGGTTTTGGCTGCACTTGAGCAAATGGATTTGCCGATGGAGAAGTCTATTAACCCCCGAGCCTGTAATACGGGGGTAACCCCTAGTTCAAATTCCAGTTCAGGAGGTCGTTCAGCCCGTAGGGAGGGGGTCTGATGGGTTGTGCTACGGGGTGTGATTTCGACTGGTACAAAGCTGGCGTAAGTGATTCTCCTGATTACATTCTTTGCCATTTAATGGGTGGCTTTGAAATGTCTAGTGTAGTCAGTTCAAGGCCGAGGCACGGGTACGCTGAAGCTGCTGATGTGGTTATTGGCGATAGAAGGCTGTGTAGCGTCCAGTGGGGAGGCAATACCGGTGATAGGGTGATGGTTGAATCATCGGGATTTGAGGCGCCTCGTCTAGCCTCTCTGGTGCGTTCTGAGTGGCCTCAGCATCACCTGCTTAGGGCTGATGTTGCTATTGATATAGATCTTCCTGATGCCTGGGACTCGCTGTCCTCTATGGCTTTGAATTTGGCGGATAAGTACGACCTCAAGACTCGTCATGTGGGTGATTATCATAGGGCCAAGGAGGGGAGGTCTATATACGTTGGATCGCGTCAATCTTCTGTGATGTTGCGTGTTTACGAAAAGGGCATTGAACAGCGCGTTAAGGGAATTAGCGACGATACTTCAGTGGACTTGGTGAGGGTTGAGACTGAGATAAAACCCAAGAAGTCGGTTGCTAGGATGCATTGTGCAACTCTCTCCCCTAGTGAGCTGCTTGGCTGTGCTCCGTTTACCACTGAGATGGCTAAAATACTTCTTGATGAGTCTGTTGAGAGGGTTGTTGGTCT
>NZ_BAAAKE010000076.1:0-983 GCF_039527585.1 Saccharothrix xinjiangensis
ACGCCTGTGGGTGGTCCGGTGCCGTGGGTGGTGTCTGCCGCGTCCTCGGAGGCGTTGCGGGAGCAGGTTCGGCGGTTGTCGGGGTGGCCGGGTTCGGCGGTTGACGTCGGCTACTCCCTCGTCAGGAGTCGTGCTTCGTTGGCTCATCGGGCGGTGTTGTTGGGTGGTCGGGTGGTGGAGGGTGTGGCCCGGCCGGTGGGCCAGGTCGTGTTCGTGTTCCCGGGTCAGGGTTCGCAGTGGGCCGGGATGGGGTTGGAGTTGTGGGAGTCCTCGCCGGTGTTCGCGGGGTGGATGGACCGGTGCGCAAACGCTTTGCGTCCGTGGTTGGAGTTGCGTGATGCGTTGCACGATGAGCGGGTTGAGGTGGTGCAGCCCGCCTTGTGGGCGGTGATGGTGTCGCTGGCTGAGTTGTGGCGGTCGTTCGGTGTGCAGCCCGATGCGGTGGTGGGGCACTCTCAGGGTGAGATCGCGGCGGCCGTGGTCGCGGGGGCGCTCTCCTTGGAGGATGGCGCGCGGGTGGTGGCGTCGCGCAGTCGGGTGATCGCTGATCGCTTGTCCGGGCTCGGGGCGATGGCGATGGTGTCGCTGCCGGAAGAACGGGTGCGCGGCCTGCTGGACGAGCGGTTGTCGGTGGCGGCGCTCAACGGCCCGACCTCGGTGGTGGTGTCCGGTGATCCGGAGGCGATCGACGAACTCTTGGAAAAGGTCCCCGGCAAGCGGATCGCGGTGGACTACGCGTCCCACTCGGCACAGGTGGAGTCGGTGCGGGACGAGGTCCTGGAAGCGCTGGACGGCATCACACCGAGGGAACCAGGGATCCCGTTCCACTCGACCGTGGACGGCGCGACGACCCTGGACGCCGAGTACTGGTACCGGAACCTTCGTCAGACCGTGCGGTTCGCCCCGGTGGTCGAGTCGTTGGGCGAGGCCGTGTTCGTGGAGGTCAGCCCGCACCCGGTGTTGGTGCCGGACCTCACCGCAGA
>NZ_BAAAKE010000077.1:0-935 GCF_039527585.1 Saccharothrix xinjiangensis
ACGACCACGTCGAACCCGCCTGCGGGTGTGGCGACGGGTTACGCGTCCCAGAACGGGGGGACCACCGGTGGCAGGGGTGGTGCGACGGTGCGGGCGACCACGGGGACCCAGATCCACCAGGCCCTGTGCAGCCGGGCGAGCAGCAGCACGCCGATCGTGATCGAGGTCGAGGGCACGATCAACCACGGCAACACGGGCAAGGTCTCGGGTGGCAGTTGCTCGACCGCGGCCGGGGTGATCGAGCTCAAGCAGATCAGCAACGTCACCATCATCGGTGTGGGCGGCGGTGCGGTGTTCGACCAGCTCGGTATCCACATCCGTGACTCGCGCAACATCATCATCCGGAACGTGACGATCCAGAACGTCAAGAAGTCGGGTTCGCCCACGTCCAACGGCGGTGACGCGATCGGCATGGAGAGCAGCGTCCGCAACGTGTGGGTCGACCACGCCACCCTGCTGGCGTCGGGTGGCGAGGCGGAGGGCTTCGACGGCCTGTTCGACATGAAGGACGACACCCAGTACGTGACCCTGTCCTACAGCACCCTGCGCAACTCCGGCCGCGGCGGGCTGGTCGGGTCCAGCGAGAGCGACCGCGCCAACGGGTTCGTCACCTACCACCACAACCTGTACGAGAACATCGACTCGCGCACCCCCCTGCTGCGGGGCGGCATCGGCCACATGTACAACAACCACTACGTCGACATCCACGAGTCGGGCATCAACTCCCGCGCCGGCGCCAGGGCCAGGGTGGACAACAACTACTTCAAGGACGTCCACAACGCCCTGGGCACCTTCTACACCAGCGAGGCCGGCTACTGGCAGGTCGGCGGCAACATCTTCGACAACGCGACCTGGTCCGCCCCCGGCAGCGACACCAACCCCGCCGGCCCCGACGTCAAGTCCACCACCACGGTCTCCATCCCCTACGCCTACAC
>NZ_BAAAKE010000078.1:0-804 GCF_039527585.1 Saccharothrix xinjiangensis
TCGGTGGTGTGACGGTGATGTCGTCGCCGGTGTTGTTCGAGGAGTTCGCGCGGCAGGGTGGGTTGGCGGCGGACGGTCGGTGCAAGTCGTTCGCGGGTGCGGCGGATGGCACCGGTTGGGCCGAAGGCGTCGGGATGGTGGTGGTGGAGCGGCTGTCCGAGGCTCGTCGTCACGGTCGTCGGGTGCTGGCGCTGATCCGGGGTTCGGCGGTGAACCAGGACGGCGCGTCCAACGGGTTGACCGCGCCGAACGGGCCGAGCCAGGAGGAGGTCATCCGCCAGGCGTTGGCCAACGCCGGTCTTGCCCCGGCCGAGGTCGACGTGGTGGAGGCGCATGGCACGGGGACGCGGTTGGGTGATCCGATCGAGGCCCAGGCGTTGTTGGCGACTTACGGCCAGGGGCGGGCCGAGCCGTTGTTGTTGGGTTCGGTGAAGTCGAACATCGGTCACACGCAGGCGGCTGCGGGTGTTGCCGGTGTGATCAAGGTGATCCTGGCGATGCGGCACGGGGTCGTGCCTTCCACGCTGCACGTGGACGAGCCGTCGCCGGTGGTGGACTGGGCCTCGGGCGCGGTCGAGCTGGCGCGGGAGCCGGTGTCGTGGCCCGATCAGGACCGGCCTCGTCGGGCGGGCGTGTCGTCGTTCGGGATCAGCGGGACCAATGCCCACGTGATCATCGAGCAGGGCCCGGCGGTTGAAGAGCCCCGGACGCCTGTGGGTGGTCCGGTGCCGTGGGTGGTGTCTGCCGCGTCCTCGGAGGCGTTGCGGGAGCAGGTTCGGCGGTTGTCGGGGTGGCCGGGTTCGG
>NZ_BAAAKE010000079.1:0-747 GCF_039527585.1 Saccharothrix xinjiangensis
CCGCCCGCTGGGCGGGCCGGGCCCGGCGGGGCCTGTGGGTCCTCCCCCGGGCGCTGTGGCGGTCCGCCGCGACGTACCCGCGCTGGGCCTACTCGTGGGTCCTGTGCGCCCGCCTGGCGACCCTGGGGGGCGCGCTGCTGTACAGCGCCTACCCGGGCGGCGTGCAGCTCGGCGCCGGCGCCGTCGCCCTGGTCGCCGTCGGCGTGGCCGCCACCGGCCCGGACGGGCTCGGCTACTGGCAGCTGCCGGAGCCCACCGATGAGGAGGTGTACGCCGACGACCTGTGGTTCCTCCTGCGGATGGCCCTGCGGCTGCCGGAGGACGAGAAGCGGGAGAAGTGGCTGACCGTCCCGGCCTGGTTCGTCCCGGGCGACCCGATCCGCCTGGAGCTGCCGAAGACCTTCGTGGGCACCGAGCGCGAGCGCGCAGGCCTGGACCAGATCGTCAAGGTCCGTCTGCCCGGAGTGTGGGTCAGCCAGTGGACCCTCATGGGCGGCGATCACCACGTGCTGTGGAACCTGCGGGTCGCGCGGGACCTGGTGGGCGACGAGGCGACCTACGGCCCGGCCCTGTGGCCGATCCTGCGCGAGCAGATCGCCCTGCCGAACCCGGAGGAGGCCTGGATGGAGGACTGGCTGACCATCCCGGCCGACCTGTCCGACGAGGACGCCACCGTGCGCCTGGTCCTGCCGCTGACCTTCGTCGGCGCCGAGCTGGACCGCCAGGCGCTCACCACCCTGATCAACC
>NZ_BAAAKE010000080.1:0-734 GCF_039527585.1 Saccharothrix xinjiangensis
CGAGCTGTTGAGGGCCTTCGCGAGCTTGGCGGCAGGCCGCCCGGCGTCCATCTCGCCGAGCAGGAACAGCCGTCCCTGGCGGATCCGCTCGTACCCGCCCTCCATCACGCGGCGGCTGTCCGGCCACACCACGGCCTCCAGGACCTCCGGCTCCCAGCCTGGGTAGGCCAGGATCAGCAGGTTCATCGCCGGGGTGGAGCGGATCCACCAGCCGCCCTCGGGCGCCTTGTGGAGCTGGAAGTTGGGCAGGCCGGGCAGGCCGAACCCGGGCACCGAGGCGACGCGCCACAGGCCGGCCTTCTTCGGGTCGAACGCACACCCGTCCTGGTGGTGGACAGGCTCCCCCACGCCGAGCGGGGTGTTCGACCAGGCGGACAGCCATGCCGCCGTCCGGTCGTACTTGTGCACCCACCCCATCGACACCTCGGGCGGCTCCAGGCGCCGCTGCCACCCGATGTTGACGATGGGCTTGAGCTTCTGGCCCGAGACGAGCTGGGGGATCTGCTGGAGGCGCACGGCCTCGCACGCGGCCCTCTCCGGGGTCAGGTTCGCGTAGGCCTCCGCCGTGGCGTTGGGCTTCCAGAAGTACGGCACGGGCTTGGGGAACTTCGTCTTGCCCCGGCTGGACAGGGTGAACAGCATCACGGCGTCCAGCAGCTCGGCGCCGTCCGCGGCCTTCCCGAAGGAGCTGGACAGCCGGGTGTCGTAGGCGGGCACCGAGATGTACCGGCGCC
>NZ_BAAAKE010000081.1:0-724 GCF_039527585.1 Saccharothrix xinjiangensis
CAGGAAGAAGCCCACCGCGTTGTGGCCATACCACCACTGCACCATGGCGTCGATGGCGCCGGAGTAGATGGAGATGGAGTACATGGCGGTGACCGGAATGGCGGCGTTGTTGACGATATGCAGCACGGCCACGGTCAGGATGAAGGCGGCGAAGAACCAGTTGGCCACATAGATGTGGGAGGTCTTGCGCTGCTTGATGGTCATCAGGAAGACCAGGGCATAGGTCACCCACACCACCGCGATCAGGATATTGATCGGCCACTCCAGCTCGGCGTACTCCTTGGTGGTGGTGTAGCCCAGCGGCAGGGTGATCACCGCCGACAGGATCACGGCTTGCCAGCCCCAGAAGGTGAAGGCGGCGAGCTTGTCGGACCACAGCCGGGTCTGACAGGTCCGCTGCACCACGTAGTAGGAGGTGGCGAACAGCGCCGAGCCGCCGAAGGCGAAGATCACGGCGTTGGTGTGAAGCGGACGCAGACGGCCGAAGCTCGTCCAAGGCAGGTCCAGATTGAGTTGCGGCCATACCAGCTGTGCGGCGAGGATGACACCGAGGGTCATGCCCACGATGCCCCACACGACTGTCATGATCGCGAACTGCCGAACTACCTTGTAGTTGTAGGTCGGGTGTTCCAGTGCTGTGCTCATGTCAGGTTCCCATCGAACGCGGTAGCGGGGGTTGAAGCTGCGTCAGTTTGTCACGGATCCAGCTGCCCCAGGATGATGC
>NZ_BAAAKE010000082.1:0-711 GCF_039527585.1 Saccharothrix xinjiangensis
TCCGAGACCACCGGGTTCCGCGAGATCGAGATCCGCGACGAGCAGTTGTTGGTCAACGGCGAGCGCGTCCTGTTCAAGGGCGTGAACCGCGCCGAGACCGACCCCGACCACGGCAGGCACGTGCCGCGGGCGGCGCAGGAGCGGGACGTGGCGCTGATGAAGCAGCTCAACGTCAACGCGGTGCGCACCTCGCACTACCCGTCCGACCCGTACTTCTACGAGCTGGCCGACCGCCACGGCCTGTGGATCGCCGACGAGGTCGACATCGAGACCCACAACCACGAGGACTGCTCGCGCTGGTGCCAGGCGGACCAGCCGGAGTGGCGCGCCGCGTTCCTGGACCGCTTCACCGCCATGGTGCAGCGGGACAAGAACCACCCGAGCGTGTTCCTGTGGGACACCGGCAACGAGGCGGGCCTGGGCGCGCACCACCACGCCATGGCCGAGTGGCTGGACGCCAACGAGCCGACCCGGCCCAAGTACCACCAGTCCAACAACCCGGACGGCGACGCGCCGTTCGCCGACGTCTGGGGCCCGCGCTACCCGTCGCCGGAGCGGTTCGAGGAACAGGCGAAGAGCACCACCAAGCCGGTCATCCTCGGCGAGTACGCGCACGCCATGGGCAACAGCCTGGGCAACTTCCGCGAGTTCTGGGACGTCATCCGGGCCAACCCGGCCACCCAGGGCGGCTTCATCTGGGACTGGGCCGAG
>NZ_BAAAKE010000083.1:0-698 GCF_039527585.1 Saccharothrix xinjiangensis
GCTTCATGGCTTTAAAGATGCAGCTGATTTTTACAAGTCTGTCAGTGCAGACAATTGGATGGAACATATCCAAATACCAACCTTAATCATCAATGCCCTCAACGATCCCTTGATCCATGACCGCTGCTATCCCATCAGACTAGCCGGGCAATCACATCACATCTTTTTAGAAATGCCCAAAAGGGGAGGTCACACCGGCTTCCTAGTCAAAGGTCTAGAATTCACCTGGGCAGAAATGCGGTTTTTGGAGTTTTTGAGGGGATCTTTCTCCTGAAAAAGTCGAAATCCCTACATAAAAGTTCAACCCCTCACGGGGTTGTCTTGTTTATCGTCATTCATCCTATCCCTAGGTTTCACCTAGGGCTATTGAAAAGTTTGACAGCTTCACCGTCGGTTTTTAGATTGAAATTTGCAGATTTCTTATGGTCATTTTCCGATCCTGAAGGGATCAAACCTCTCAATAACCGCGGGTGAAACCCGTGGAAAAACGATGCTCCAAATCCCAACCATCGCCGACCCCGATAGGGGTCGAACTTACTTTTCTATCCTCAAAACCTCTTCAAAGCCAATTCACTTACCGTCTGCCCGATGGATAGCGAACTTGTGGCGGCAGGAGAGGGGGCGTTGAGAACATTGATGGGATATTGATTTTCTTTGATGCTGAAATCAACCAAAAGACCGCCTGTTCTGACGCAGGC
>NZ_BAAAKE010000084.1:0-697 GCF_039527585.1 Saccharothrix xinjiangensis
GTCCCAGCGCGGGGCCGCCACCGCCGTCAGCGCCTCGTACTCCCGCTCGTCCCCGGCGGTGTTCTCCAGGGTGGTGCGGGCCTCCGCGAGCCTCCGGGCTGCCTTCGACTGGGCCTTCGCCATCCCCGCATCGGCCGCCGCGAGGGCCTGTGTGCGGACGATGTCGATCCCCGCCTGGGCGTTGAGGGTCGCCCGGGAGATCGCTGCCGAGTCGCGGGAGTCCTGGAGGACCCGAGAGATCTCCATCCGGGCCCGGGGACTCACCTCGGTGGCCTCCCACAAGGAGTGGAGCCACCACAGCGCCTTCGCCGCGAGCGGCAGCCAGCTGACAGCGAGCCACGCGGAGGTGCCGGCGGCTGCGGTCAGCGCGTGGGCCACCAGCAGGCCCGTCGCGGCGAGGCCGAACAGCCAGCCGGTCAGCGTGACCTTCGGGTTGTGATCGCCTTGGGCGGCGAGACGCCGCTCGTACGCCAGCGCCGCGAGCCAGGCGCCATCGAATCCGGCGCCGATGAGCATCGCCAACCAGGTGCCGATCAGCGGGCCCAGCCACAGGGTGACCACGGCGATCGTGAGGACGGCCGAGGCGGCGGTACCGGCCAGCGCGGGGGCCGCGAGGTAGGCCCGGCGGCCACGGTGTGCCAGGGAGGCGTTCACTCCGCACCCCCCGCCTGCCCGAAGGCCCCCTTGTACAGCACCG
>NZ_BAAAKE010000085.1:0-667 GCF_039527585.1 Saccharothrix xinjiangensis
GAGGAAAAAGGGGCTCCGCTGCCCACACAGCAGAGCGTGCTGCGGGTGATGCGCCGCCGTCCGCGCCTGACGCGTCCGGCGCGGGCACGTCTGCCGGTCGGGACCGTGCCGCCCGCAGGCGGCGTCGGAAGGCGCGGGCTGAGGCGGCCGGGCTCGGCCGGTCCCGGGGCGGGCTGAGCGGCAAAATCCATGCCGCGGTCGACGCCGCCGGGCTGCCGTTGGCGTTCGTGCTCACACCCGGCCAGGCCGCGGACAGCCCACAGTTCCAGACCGTGCTGGACCGGGTCCGGGTTCCCGGCCCGACCGGTCGGCCCCGCACCCGTCCGGACGCGGTGGCCGCGGACAAGGCGTACTCCTCCCAGGCCAACCGGGCCTACCTGCGCCGCCGCCGGATCACCGCCGTGATCCCGGAGAAGACCGACCAGCAGGCCAACCGCAAGAAGAAAGGCTCGGCCGGAGGGCGGCCGGTGTCCTTCGATCCCGCGCGCTACAGGCGGCGCAACACCGTCGAACGCTGCTTCCAGAAGATCAAGACATGGCGCGGCCTGGCCACCCGCTACGACAAAACACCGGAGAGCTACGAGGCCGGGCTGCATCTACGAGGAGCGATCATGTGGCTGAGAGCCCTGGCTTCAGCCACATGATCCGAACCTCAAACAGCTCCTAG
>NZ_BAAAKE010000086.1:0-653 GCF_039527585.1 Saccharothrix xinjiangensis
AACCTGTTATGCCGCCAGGTGTACGGCAGGGTAGCTACGTCTGGAATAGATAAGCGCTGAAAGCATCTAAGTGCGAAACTAGCCACGAGATGAGACTTCCTTATAGGGTCGTTGTAGATGACAACGTTGATAGGCCATAGGTGTAAAGGTTGAGAGACCAAAGCCGAGTGGTACTAATAGGCCGAAGCTTTCCACGCCGGAAGGATGCTGTTGTCTTCCTTATCCCTTCTTTCTTTCAATGCATGTCAATATCGGTCAGGGTTACCGATTGTTACCGATGTTATATCCAGCAGTTTGCGGGGTTGTTATCGGTGGCGGATTACCCTTTATCCGAAAACGATATTCAGGTGCCTATATCGGCGGTGTCTACCTCTTCCCATTCCGAACAGAGAAGTCAAGCCCGCCAGAGCCGATGGTATTGCCGTAACAGGTGGGAGAGTAGGTCGGTGCCTAATTTTATAGCAAGAGCCCCTTCAGGAAACTGGAGGGGCTCTTTTCTTTTCCTGGATAACGAACAAAACAGCACAACAACACTTGGAGCAGAGGACTTTGTCTCCTGACAAACTACTGATGTCCCATGTTCTTAATTAAAAACTCTGTAATAAAAATCTCAATTCATAATGGCGATATACGTGTATGGCGCTACGGCGCAG
>NZ_BAAAKE010000087.1:0-652 GCF_039527585.1 Saccharothrix xinjiangensis
GTCCGAAATTGTTCCGCCGAGGGGCATGGTTTGGGCGACGAGTACCGCGTTTTGAATGCGTGCTTTATGATCGCGAATAGACTGCAGATCGGTGTAGGTCCACTTCGCGCTAGCGGACGAGCCAACGGAGTGACAAGAACTGCACTTGCTTTGAAATAGTTGCCTGGCGAAATTTGAAAAGCTGACATTAGCTGTGGTTATTGATTCGTTAGGCGTTTCGGGTGTAGGCGTCGTCGCCTGATCTTTGGTACAGCTAACAAGAGCAATGATAAAGATCATGATGGGCAGGCTCGTTGCGTATATCAGTTGCCAAGGCGAACCCTTCTGTTTTGATATTTTTGTTTTCACGGTATGTATGTCTGTAGTTGTACTAAATAGCTTTTAAGGTTGGAGCGCTGTAATCGTCTCTTGGTTGACAATTGGCCATACTCCGGGGCGAGGAACGCTTACGCCTTTGGTATCCCCACGTTGTTGATCTTGTCCAAAATAGTATAATGGCCATCCACGGTACACAAGTTGAGTTTTCCCATAAACTTGTATACTTCCCATGTCGTCAGCCGGAAATATAGTGGGTACAGGGCCTCCTAGCTGTTGATAAATGGGCCACACTGCGTCGTTACTGAAATCTGGCTTGGTATACGTATTGGTATTC
>NZ_BAAAKE010000088.1:0-647 GCF_039527585.1 Saccharothrix xinjiangensis
ATCACCAGTGTGGGTGGACCCACCGAAACCACCCTCTGGAACATCTGGCACCACATCCACCAAGTCAAACCCGAATGGCGAACAATCCCCTACGGCACACCCATCGCCAACACCCAATACCACATCCTCGACGAACAACTACAACAATGCCCCGACTGGGTCACCGGACACATGTACGTCTCCGGAATCGGACTCGCCCGCGGCTACCACAACAACCCCGAACACACCACCAAAACCTTCACCACCCACCCCCACACCCACCAACGCCTCTACCACACCGGCGACCTCGGCCGAACCCACCCCCACGGCCACATCGACATCATCGGCCGCACCGACAACCAAATCAAAATCCACGGCCACCGCATCGAACTCGGCGAAATCGAACACACCCTCGACCAACACCCCCACATCCACACCACCATCGCCACCACACACCCCCACCCCACCCAACCCAACACCCACACCATCACCGCCTACTACCTCCCCACCAACCCACACAACCCACCCACCACCACCCAACTACGCCAACACCTCACCACCACACTCCCCACCCACATGATCCCCACCCACCTCATCCCCCTCCACCAAATACCCCTCACCCCCAACGGAAAAATCAACAAAAACGCCCTACCCGCACCAAGCGGGGA
>NZ_BAAAKE010000089.1:0-643 GCF_039527585.1 Saccharothrix xinjiangensis
CAGCGTAGCCGCGGCGTCGCAGTTCTCTGGCCATCCGGCGGCTTCCATAGCTGCCACGCTTCTGGCGATGAATCTCTCTGACTTCGTGGTGCAGGGCCTGGCGCTGCTCGTCAGGGTCACGTTGCCGCCAGGCATAGAAACCACTCCGGCTGACCTGCATGACCCGACACAATAGGGCCACGGGATAGGTGGCCTTCTCCGACTCGATGAACTGGTATCTCAGCTCGACTCTTTGGCGAAGAAGGCCGCCGCCTTTTTTAAAATATCCTTTTCAATCTGAAGCTTACGAACTTCTTCGCGGAGCTTCTTGATCTCGGCGTCGCGATCGTCCTCTTTCCGCGCCGGAATGCCAGAGTCCTGCTGACGGTGCTTGCGGCACCAACGGTCCAACAGGCTACGGTCAACCCCCAGCCGCCGGGCTGCCTCAGATACGGCATACCCCTGTTCGGTCACCAGGCTCACCGCATCCGCCTTAAATTCATCGGAATACCGACGTCGAGTCTTCTTGGTCATGAACACCTCCATGGCCTCCATTATGAGGCTTATCGGGGTGTCCGCTCCAATTGGACCACTTCAGTTCGCTACCCAATCAGGTGTGACACTTTAGGAAAATCTGTTTCTCGGCACGGGTTATAACCTGTTG
>NZ_BAAAKE010000090.1:0-637 GCF_039527585.1 Saccharothrix xinjiangensis
GCGCAAACCGGCCAGGTCCGGCACCAGCACGTCACGCCTCAGGTGACTGACCACCACCCCCGCTTTCCTCAGGTCGGAGAACGCCTTCTCGGCGGTCCTCGGCTTCATGCCGGCGATCGAGGCCAGTTCGACCTTGGTCAGCGGAATTCCCAGCGTCCACCCGTGCGACTCTTCACGGCCGTAGGTCTGCACCAATTCGGCGAGCACCCGAGCCACCCGTTCGGCGGCCGGGTGGGACAGGAAATCGCGCCTGCGCTGGTTCGCCCAGCGCAACCGGTCGTTGATCATTCCGATCAATTCGACGAACACGTCGTTGCGCCGGTGCAGGAAGCTCATCAGCTCACCGCTCGTGATCAGTTTGGCGACCACGTCGCCACACGTCACGACAGTGGCCGAGCGGGGCTTCTGGTCGAGCGCGGCCATTTCGCCGACGAGGTCGCCCGCGCTTCTGATCGCGAGCAGGGCGGTGTCGCCCGTCTCGTCCGTGGTCTGCACCTTCACCACGCCGTCGAGCAGCAGGAGGGCGTGGGTGTCCTTCGCGTCCTGCTCTATCACCTCGCGGTCGGCCGTGTACCGCACGACCGTGCCGATGTTGAGCAGCTCTTGTCGGGTGTTCTCTCGGAGGCGACCCAGCAGG
>NZ_BAAAKE010000091.1:0-620 GCF_039527585.1 Saccharothrix xinjiangensis
TGTTTCTCCTAGTAGGAGTGCTGTTTTCTTGTAATGAAGGTACAGATGAGCCACCTCAAACTACCGAGCCTCCGACTGGCCCCACAGGACCAACTCCAATCGAAGGAATTCCAGTTCCATTATCTGAAATTCAAGATAGTTATGGTCAGATTTCCTCTTTTCAATTTGCAAGTCAATGGGGGCCTTACAATTCTCATGATCCCTCGGTCATTAAAGACGGGGAATGGTATTATAGTTTTGGGACAGATGTAGCCTATGGTCAGCCTCTTTCCAGGGTTGGTATTCAAGTCAGGAGGTCCAGAGATTTGGTGGCTTGGGAGTTTAGGGGATGGGCATTCAATGGTCGTCCAACTCAGGCTGTGAATTATATCCGTCAAAATGGAGGAGAACCATTTGAAAATGTATGGGCTCCATACATTATCAAAATTGGAGATGAATACAGACTATATTATTCTCAATCTTCTCCGATTTTCAAACTCAGTGCTATTGGTCTCTTGACCTCTGATAATATTGAAGGACCTTGGGAAGAAAAAGGCTTGGTAGTCACTTCAAATACCAATATCCCAATGACTAATGCGATAGATCCGGCAGTCATAGTGGGTAAAGATGGCAAACATTGG
>NZ_BAAAKE010000092.1:0-616 GCF_039527585.1 Saccharothrix xinjiangensis
GCACTGCTGGAGCAAGCCTCTTCGCTGCTGGACAAGTTGGAGCCGGTGGCCATCAAGGCCATCAAGGCCGGCGCCCTCCGGAATCGGGTGCGTGAGCTTGCCCAGGTGAGCCCGACGACCCTCTACGCCTGGCTGGAGAACGCGGGCCTGGAGGTCCGGCCCAAGAAGGCCCCGGCGAAGAAGACCACCGCCAAGCGATCGGCGCCGAAGGAGGGCGCGTGACCCCTTTTGACCAGCAGACTCACAGAGTCTGTGAGTCTGTGAGTAACAGAGTCTGTGAGTCGGAAAGGCGCGTGAGATGGCGATCCGAGTAGCACTGGGCAACAACAAGGGCGGGTCTGGGAAGACCGCCGGGACGGTGAACCTCGCGGCGGCCCTGGCCGAACGCGGGCTTCGCGTCCTGGTCGTGGATCTCGACCCGCAGGCGAACGCTTCCCGTAGGCTCGGCCGGCGCTTCGACCCCACGAACCCAAGCACCACCGTCTCCGAGGCGATCCAGAACGCGGGCCAGGGTGTTGCCGCCGATGCGCTCGTGCCGTGCGGCTGGCCGGACCCGTACGCCTCCCGGATCGACGTGATCCCCGCTCGCTACGACCTGGAGAACCGGATCAGCGAG
>NZ_BAAAKE010000093.1:0-616 GCF_039527585.1 Saccharothrix xinjiangensis
GAAAACGAACGTCGTTTTGATTTGGTTGTCCGATTGGATAGTGCCGCACGGAGCAGCATAGCGGATGTGAACAACCTGATGATACCGACAGCAACCGGGGTACAGGTCCCGTTATCTCAATTGGCTACAGTCGCCTACAAGCTAGGCCCAGCACAAATAAGCCGGGAAGCAGGAAAACGACGTATCGTGATTGGCTTCAATGTGGCGGGCCGCGATGTGCAAAGTGTCGTCAACGATATCCAAGAGCGGTTAGAAAATCAGGTAACATTACCGTCGGGCTACTACTTTACATATGGGGGACAGTTTGAAAACTTACAGAAGGCCAGTGCCCGCTTATTGATTGCGGTACCAATATCGCTATTGCTCATCTTTATGTTACTTTATTTCACGTTCCATTCGGTAAAACAGGCTATCCTTATTTTTACAGCGATTCCGATGAGTGGGATTGGTGGGGTGTTCGCTCTTCTGGTCCGTGACATGCCCTTCAGCATCAGTGCGGGTATCGGGTTTATCGCCTTGTTTGGGGTAGCGGTATTGAATGGTATTGTGCTGATCGGAACATTCAATCAACTAGAAAAAGAGGGCATCACGGATGTGCTCGAACGGGTAAAACGAG
>NZ_BAAAKE010000094.1:0-602 GCF_039527585.1 Saccharothrix xinjiangensis
ACAAAATTTTGTCTCTTTCAGACGGATGCCGATCGACCCTCCAATCAAACCTATACCTATAATGGCTATATTCATGTCAAACTAAAAATTAATAATGCATAGTGTTCTTTAAGTCCCGTCGGTTAGGACTGCGAACTGATTATCCGCTCCATAGCGCTTTCCAGCACGTCTTCATTTGCACAGAGGCTAATCCGTATATACTGCTCGCCTGCGCTGCCAAAAATTCCACCGGGCGTAATAAATACATGCGCGTCGTTTAGCACCTCGTCACTAAGCTCATACGCCGTAGGGTAGGAGTCAGGTATGCGCGCCCAAACAAACAGTCCCACTTGTGCCCGGTCATATTGACAACCGAGTATATCCATGATTTGGAACACTTTTTCGCGACGTCTGCCGTATACTAGATTCAAGTCCTTGTACCAAGATGCTTCCAGGCTCAGCGCTTTGGCTGCGGCGAGCTGTAGCGGTAAAAACATGCCCGAATCCATATTGCTTTTAAAACGAAGAATCTCGCTGATCCGCTCTTTGTTGGCAACCAACATGCCCACGCGCCAACCAGCCATGTTGGACGATTTACTGAGCGAATTTAGCTCTATAGCCAC
>NZ_BAAAKE010000095.1:0-599 GCF_039527585.1 Saccharothrix xinjiangensis
CAGCAAATTGCCCGACTACAGGAAACATTGCAACAAAAAGAAAAAGTCGATGTTTACATTGAAATTCATCACTTAAATTTAGAACAATTCGACTTAGCAGACCTATCATTCAGACTAGATAGCCTTGACATAAAAGAATTAAGTGGATCGTTAAATTTAGGGAACAACTTCACTAAAGACTTTACCAAAGACCAGTTAAAGAAAGACAATGATGTAAGATCGGATGGAACAATCGTTTTATTTGATAATAAACAAATACCACATACTTGGAAGAAATAGTTTTCTAGTTGGTGTCACTTTTTGAAGATTGATAAACTTCAAAAGCTGAACGAACCCCTGACTCAACTGCTCCTTCAATCCATGCAGGGTGAGTAGATGTATGCTCACCTGCAAAATGGATTCTGCCTTCCGGTGTCGCAATATATGGATAGATTTGAGTCATATCTTCATTTTTAAAAGCAGCCAAATCTCCAGCAATGTAAGGCTTCTGTCTCCAACTAAAAGAATAGCCTGTAACAAACTCCTTATATACAACATCGCCGTGAATCTTCGCTAAATTATTTAGTAAGAACTTTATACGGTCTTCTTCTGACTGGCTA
>NZ_BAAAKE010000096.1:0-581 GCF_039527585.1 Saccharothrix xinjiangensis
CGGTGGCGGGAACTGCACCGCAGCCACGAGCTGTACGTGGCGGGCCACCTGTTCCAGGCCGCGGTGGCCGCGGCCCGCGCGGGCGTGGGCTCGGAGCTGCTCGCGGTGGCCCGGCGGTTCGCCGACCTGCTGGTGGACACGTTCGGCGCGGCCGACGGCCCCGACGGACTCGACGGGCACCCCGAGGTCGAGACCGCCCTGGTGGAGCTGTACCGGGTCACCGGTCACCGCCCCTACCTCGACCTCGCCGGGCGCATGATCGACCTGCGCGGCCGGGGCCTGCTCAACGACGAGCGTTTCGGCTCCGCCTACCTCCAGGATCACGTGCCGGTCCGCGAGGCGCGGGAAGTCGCCGGTCATGCGGTGCGGCAGCTGTACCTGCTGGCCGGGGTGGTCGACGTCGCGGTCGAGACCCACGACGACGAACTGCTGGCCGCGGCACGGCGGCTGTGGGACGACGCGTTCGGTCGCAAGACCTACATCACCGGCGCCCACGGCTCCCGCCACCGCGACGAGGCGTTCGGCGACCCCTACGAACTGCCCGCCGACCGCGCCTACGCCGAGACCTGCGCCGCCATCGC
>NZ_BAAAKE010000097.1:0-569 GCF_039527585.1 Saccharothrix xinjiangensis
CTTCCGACAGATACGTTAAACCCCTTGAAGGACTGTAGGGGTAATAAATAATTCAACCATGTGTTCTGTATGTGTTTCACCCGATTGGGTGTGGCCATCCCAACATGGGCGGGGATCATATCGTCTGCAGTAATCTTCGAGTCTGTGTACGCATAATTGAATACCGCGTTTAATCCCTGAGCCAAACGTCCTTTCAAATCAAATTCTATTCCTCTCGATTGGCTTTCTCCTGTCTGATAAATCAGATTGGATGTCGGATCTGGCGTGATCAGACGATTACGTTCGATATGATATATAGAGACACTGGTGTTCCATGCCCCATCCATCCAATCGCGTTTTATTCCCATTTCATAGTTAATCCCCCGAAGAGGCTTCAATGCATTTCCATTGACCGATAGGCCTACCTGAGGCAAATAGCTCTGATCATGGAGTGCATATAATGTGGTATGTGTATCGACGGCATAGCTCAGCCCCAGCCTCGGCGTCGCCACTAGATCTTCCGAATTGCCCCGTTCTCCATAATCATTGGTTTTTCCGCGAGATGCAGTCAATCTTAACCCGAACGTGAC
>NZ_BAAAKE010000098.1:0-553 GCF_039527585.1 Saccharothrix xinjiangensis
GCCAGGATGATCTCGACTCGGTGGTAGGCGGCTCGTTTCGCGAACCTGGTGGCCAGGCCACGGAACTGCTTGAGTCTGTTGAAGCACCGCTCGACGACGTTGCGGAGCTCGTGGAGATCGGGGTCGAAGGCCGGTGGCCTGCCGCCGGCCGAGCCCTTGGCCTTGCGGCGGGCGATCTGGTCGGTGCGTTCGGGAATGGTGGCCTTGATCTTTCGCTCACGCAACACCGCGCGGGTGCTCGGGTGGGTGTGAGCCTTGTCGGCGATCACCCGCCCGAACCGCACCCGCTGCCCATCCACGTCGACCTCACGGATCCCGTCGAGCAGCGGCAGCAGTTGCGGATTGTCCCCGGCCCGACCGGGGGTGAGGATCACCGCCAACGGCAGACCAGCTGTGTCGACGGCCAGGTGAAGCTTGGTCGTCAAGCCCCCGCGGGAGCGTCCGAGGCATTCCCCGTCGACGGCGATCTCCTCGACCCAGTCCGCGCGACCCCCTTTTTTCCGGGCTCCGGCGGCGGGCCGGCGGGCCCGGACACTCATGGAATCGACACTGA
>NZ_BAAAKE010000099.1:0-552 GCF_039527585.1 Saccharothrix xinjiangensis
GTCATATCTGCGTCATGACACCCGCAAAAACCGCTTTTACGGGGTCATTTGGCCAGTTATTTAGAATGGTTTTAAATTGACAATTTGCGTCATTAAATTGTCAGTGATTGCTTAAATAGTTATACTTTTGTGCATTGTTTGGAGGGTTTAGACCATTTAGACGACGTATTTTAAAAGTTTTATATCATAAATAAATAGTATAAAGTGCTAAATATGAGAAATATCTCATCCGTTTTGGGAAGACTTGCAAAGACGATGTCCGTTGGCTTGATGTTGTTATTTGCCGTTACAATGGCGCATGCGCAAGATGTTAAAGAAGGTCAGACGCTTTTTAAGTCAAAATGTACAACCTGTCACAGTGTGACAAAAAAGGTCGTTGGTCCGGCGTTGGCGGGAATGTCCGAACGACACTCGGAAGAATGGTTGGTGAAGTGGATTCACAACTCGCAAGCGATGGTAGCTGCTGGAGATCCAACGGCTGTTCAGATTTTCGAGGAGTACAACAAGATGGTGATGACATCGTTCACCGATTTGTCGGAAGATCAAATTAAG
>NZ_BAAAKE010000100.1:0-544 GCF_039527585.1 Saccharothrix xinjiangensis
GTTCTTCCGACGCTATCCGTTATTGAGTTATTCACAATAGCATTGTTTGTGAAGCTTGTTGACGCATTTACGTTGAAAGAAGATGCTTTGAGCAAACTAAACTTACTAAAGTTGATATTTAAAGTATTGTTCACTTCTCTTTTTAGATCCGGGTTTCCGAGTTGTCTATAGAGCTCATTCGTCGGCGGCTGAAGAGGTTGCAACTGCGAAAAGCTAGGGACGTTTGTATTATTCTGATAGCCTAGGTTTACGCTTTTGCTATTGCTGATCCGGTAGGATATATTTGCGTTTAGATTGTTTTGCCAGAAGTTTCTTGCCAGGTCGATATCCCGATAACTGTCTGTCAGCTTTTGGTTCCGGTAGGTCATCCGGTTGGAAATATTTATGTTGAGTTTGTCCGAGTGGTAATTTAAATTGACATCCACTCCGTTGTTCTGCGTAGCGTCTTCTTGGTTTTTCGAGTACAGGGTATCTATCGTAGATGTGCCGTTCTGCGTATCGTTGTTAAATGCATTGACGAGCCCATGGTTCTTAGATGTACTAA
>NZ_BAAAKE010000101.1:0-540 GCF_039527585.1 Saccharothrix xinjiangensis
AAAGATTTAGAGCCAAGACTAGCTGATGCAAAGATCCATACGGACATTATGGGCAGTGATCATTGTCCAGTAGAATTAGATTTGCAATAAAGAGGTTGTGAAAAAGTCGTTTAGTTTCGAGTATTAAGAAAAATTTTGTGAAAATGGCTTTCCACATTTTTGCATAAATTTGGCTTAATATCGAGAAACTGGCTTTTGAACACCGTTTATCGAGAGGTTGTGAAAAAGCTGTCCTGCATCAAGTAATAAGAACAGCCAAACAAAAACAGCTTCTTATGTTTTTGACTTGGTTGGACTTATTACCGCAGATGCAAGCTTTTGAACACCGTTTACCAAGAGGTCGTGAGCCTGCCGTTCAGCTCCGAGTCACAAGGAACAATTTCAAAAAATAGCTTCTCGTGTTTGATGAATATTGTAACTTGTGATTCGGAATTGGCAGGAGAACACCGTTTATTCGGAAGAATAGGACTGTGACAAGACTTTTGTCACAATCCCTTTGGAGATCTGTTTAAATTAAGTACTCTAGTCGTTCCTGCGGTT
>NZ_BAAAKE010000102.1:0-538 GCF_039527585.1 Saccharothrix xinjiangensis
CACAATGATACCAAAATCAATAACCTGATTTTCTCAGCTGATTTGACAAAAGTAGAGGCAATCATAGACCTTGACACCATGATGCCTGGATATGCTTTCAATGATTTTGGGGATTTGGTGAGAACTGTTTCCTGTAATTTGGATGAAAATTCCCTGGATTTTGATTCTCTTAAAGTCAATGTGGATAAATACCAAGCTTTGTACGAAGGATTTCTTGAAGGAAGCAGAGACACATTGACCAAAGACGAAATCGCCTCACTACACTTTGGTGCAGGAATGATGATCTATATCATGGGGCTGCGTTTTTTGACAGATTATTTGAATGGAAATATCTATTATCAAATCAAGTACGAAAATCAAAACTATGACCGTGCAAAAAATCAGATGTACTTACTAAAATCATTGCAGCAGCTTGGTTTCAATAAGCAATAAGATACCTTTGCTAAGAATCTGTCTATTAAAGCTTTTCACAATTTTTGTCAAATATCACTTTATTATAGGGTAGCTTTTCCAAAGTTCAGTCTTGTCCTTTGTGTTT
>NZ_BAAAKE010000103.1:0-536 GCF_039527585.1 Saccharothrix xinjiangensis
TTATCACTGGCAAATACCCCTTTCAATGTTCTGTCACTATATGCGGCGGGACGGTAGAGGTTCAATCCCGCCATAGCCGTCACGGATAGTCCTTTTTTTCCAAGTTTTATTTCGGGACGGAATCCGGTAACGATATATTGATGAGAAAATATCTTGTCCTTGCCGTCCTTTTTCAATAAGGCTGCCTGTCCATTCATCTCCAGGGCATATGCCAATTTGAATTTCTCGCCAAACTGATAACTCGCCGATAATTCAAGCCCCTCGATCACTTCGATATTTACGTCGTATTTCCCATGGAGCTTCCATTTAACATAGACTGCCGGAAATATCATCGGATAACCTAACGAACTATTGATCGCCACACCTCCTCCAATATCCAAATTTGGGTTTAGGTGGCGGATAAAAATAAGCCCCCCACTTGCAAGCATATTTTTAAAAGAAATTTTAGATAAATCGATAGAAGGGGAAAATATCCCCATGCCTATACTTGCCCGCATGGACCATTTGTCGTCCAAGGGACGTAAATGATAAACTCC
>NZ_BAAAKE010000104.1:0-522 GCF_039527585.1 Saccharothrix xinjiangensis
CAGCGAAATAGCTCCGAATGGTTACCTCATCTTCTTTTATCTGTTCTTTCATTGCTTCTAGTGAATCAAACCAACGGTCGTGTCGGATAAACTTTAGAAATTTTACGCGCAAGGTCTTGGTGTAAATATCATCTTTAAAATCCAACAGGTTAATTTCTATTTTTCGGTTCATGCCATCCACGGTAGGGCGTGTGCCTATATAAGCCATACCCTTAGTTATGCGTTCCGGTTCGGGATGTATGTAATTACCCGTTTGAATTGATGGAACATTCGGATAGATCTCCGCTTCCACGGCATAAATTCCGTACGCTGGAATAAGTTTATGTGCTTCGTGCACATTTAGATTTGCGGTAGGAAAACCAATCTCCCGTCCAATCTGGTCACCTCGGATCACAGTTCCCGTTAACTCAAAAGGGTATCGGAGATATTTATTTGCGGTTTCGATATCTCCTTTAATCAAAGATTCGCGAATCCGTGACGAAGACACAGCTACATCTTCAATATCCTGCTCCGGAATTTGTT
>NZ_BAAAKE010000105.1:0-519 GCF_039527585.1 Saccharothrix xinjiangensis
GAAGAAGCGGTCATGTATAAACATATTGAACTCTATGTAAACGCGTATTCTGAAGATCTTGGCCCGGATGGACGAAAAGCTATTGGACAGATGTTTGACAGAGCCATTGCTTCGGGTGTAATCCCTGCAATACGGAACAACCTGTTTTTGACAGACCGTTGATTGACCAATGCATTATTGTTCGGTTGGATCCGATGCATATGGCAAGGGCAGAAAGTCTTTTTCAAAAAGACCACTGTCCTGAGCATACGAAATAAAAAAATAACTTGTAATCCTGTTAGTTATCACATGTAATAAGTAAATTTGCCCGATTAGTGCCAAAATGTCTGCAAAATAGGATTGGAGCCATTATTGCACGGCGGTAAACTGAGATAAAAAAATATTATGTTGAAATTTTTAAGCAAATTATTTGGCAGCAAGTCTGAGCGAGATATCAAATCCATACAACCTATTGTAGACAAGATTAAAGAAGAGTACGAGAAGCTGTCGTCACTGACACACGACGAACTGCGTGAAAAG
>NZ_BAAAKE010000106.1:0-515 GCF_039527585.1 Saccharothrix xinjiangensis
CATGCTGTTCAGTGCATCAACGGAAGGAGTCTCCGTATGATATTGTCGGCCGATTTCATTGGCGACCAGTTGATCCACCAGCATTAATTTTTCCTTTAGTTGCGTAGTTGATGTCCACTGTTTTATGCCTTTGAACGGCTTAAGGAATTGTTCCATCACCTCGTGAATAACAGTGCCCAGGCGGTTCATTTCGAATTCGTAGGAGATGGTGGGCGGTTCCTTAATTTCTGCAACATGTTTTAGGAAAAATTGTAAGGGTGATTGCAAATACGTTGTTAAGGCCGTTGCAGACAGTTTCTTTTTTCCGAGGATATAGCTGTCATACATGTTTGACCAGACAGCGCCCTGTTTGTGGACAATCAGCTCGGGCGCTGGATTTTGGAATCGGATCGGCTGTTGTTGGGTATGTGTGACAAAATGGAAGTTGCTTTCAAATTGTAGCTGTTTTATAAATCGGCTTTCTTCTCCGCTACTATTTTCATCAACGATACTGTTGTAAAAGATATGGATATCAA
>NZ_BAAAKE010000107.1:0-513 GCF_039527585.1 Saccharothrix xinjiangensis
CCAGCTCCTTGCGCTGCTGCTGGTTGTGGCGCTGGGCACGGGTCAGCAGGGTGCGCAGGCGCAGGTAGACGCCGCTCATGGCCAGCATGCCGAGCAGGACGCCCACGGCCAGGGAGGCCAGCAGCCAGACGGACAGCGATATTGCCGGCAGCTCCAGCCAGATCAGGTTGAGCGGAATGGCCTGCTGGTTGTTGACGGCAAAGAGGATGCCGACCAGCAGAACGACCAGCAGAATGATGGCCAGGATAAGGCCTTTGAGCCAACGCATGCGCTTGTGTCCCCTGTGAATGGAAGAGAGTAGTGGCCGGAGCGGCGTCAGTAGCCCAGAGCGCGGCTGGCATCCACCTGCTCGCGAAGCTCCTTGCCGGGTTTGAAGTGTGGCACGAACTTGCCGTCGAGCGCGACCGGTTCGCCGGTCTTCGGGTTGCGTCCGATGCGCGGCTCCCGATAGTGCAGCGAGAAGCTGCCGAAGCCTCGAATCTCGACGCGCCCCCCTTCGGCCAGGGTGTCGGT
>NZ_BAAAKE010000108.1:0-509 GCF_039527585.1 Saccharothrix xinjiangensis
ACCGACCCGGACGGGCCCTACGGCGACTTCTACGTCTGGAACGACGACGACCAGAAGTACTCCGACGCCCGGATCATCTTCGTCGACACGGAGACGTCGAACTGGACCTACGACCCGGTGCGGGGCCAGTTCTACTGGCACCGGTTCTTCAGCCACCAGCCCGACCTCAACTACGAGAACCCGGCCGTGCAGGAGGCCATGCTCGACGTCCTGCGCTTCTGGCTCGACCTGGGCATCGACGGCTTCCGCCTCGACGCCGTGCCCTACCTGTTCGAGCAGGAGGGCACCAACTGCGAGAACCTCCCCCGCACCCACGACTTCCTCAAGCGCTGCCGCAAGGTCGTCGACGACGAGTACCCCGGGCGGGTGCTGCTGGCCGAGGCGAACCAGTGGCCCTCGGACGTGGTCGAGTACTTCGGCAACCCGGAGGTGGGCGGGGACGAGTGCCACATGGCGTTCCACTTCCCGCTCATGCCCCGCATCTTCATGGCCGTGCGGCGCGAGTCGCG
>NZ_BAAAKE010000109.1:0-507 GCF_039527585.1 Saccharothrix xinjiangensis
CGGCCAGGAGCTGCCGGCCATCCACGGCCCGGTGGTCAAGGCGGCGGGCAGACTCCTGGAGGACGACGCGCAGGCCCGCGCCCTTGTCCGCCGACAGTTCGAGGAGACCCTGACGCTGATAGGCGGGCCTGCCGAACAGCGCCTGCCCCTCCGCCCCTGGGGCGAGGCCCCCGCACGCCTGGCGGGCCCGGTGGTGGGCGGCAACCTCATCACCCTGGCGAGCCTGGCGGGGACACCGGCGGCCTTTCATGCGCCTGCCGGGGCCCTGGTGGTGCTCGAGGACGTGGGCGAGCCCTACTACCGCCTGGAGCGGGCCCTCTGGCAGCTGGTTCACGGCGGCGCCCTCGACGCCGCCGGCGCGATCTGCCTGGGCACCTTCGAGGGGTGCAGCGCCTTCGACGCGACCCCGCTGGAGGCCATCATCGCCGAGACCCTGGCCCCGCTGGGCGTGCCGCTCTACCACGGGCTGCCCGTCGGCCACGGCCTGGACAATCGCCCCTGGCGGGT
>NZ_BAAAKE010000110.1:0-501 GCF_039527585.1 Saccharothrix xinjiangensis
AGGCGGTGACGGTCAGCTCGACGCGTCCGTGCCAGGGGTAGTCGGTGCGGGTGGTGATCTCCACGGCGGAGCCGTCGACCTCGGTGCGGATCGTGCCGGCCGAGTAGAGGTGGACCTGCACGCCGTCGTGGTCGGTCGTGGTGGTGTAGCCGTGCAGGGAGGCGATCAGGCGGGCCAGGTTGGGCGGGCAGCACGCGCAGGAGTACCACGCCAGGCGCTGCGAGGGCGCGTCCTCTTCCGACCCGTCGTGGCCGGTGCGCAGGTGCAGCGGGTTGGAGTAGAAGAAGTGCTCTCCGTCCAGCGAGGTGGAGCCCGCGACCGCGTTGTACAGCGCGCGTTCCAGCTCGTCGGCGTAGCGGGTCCCGTCGGTGGCCAGCAGCATGCGCCAGTTCCACTGCACGGAGGCGATGGCGGCGCAGGTCTCGGCGTAGGCGCGGTCGGCGGGCAGTTCGTAGGGGTCGCCGAACGCCTCGTCGCGGTGGCGGGAGCCGTGGGCGCCGG